>JAFGQN010000151.1 GCA_016935665.1 Deltaproteobacteria bacterium
CCGGATGCGTCTACTGTATCGCGAAATCTCCGTCATGCCGACAGCGTCGCTGTTGAAAATCTGCAAGCCCTGCTGCGCAGGATGTGCGTTGAAAGGCTTCGCGCTGAAGGGCTCAGTCGCGTTACAGTGGATTTCGACGGTTCGGTGCAGTCGACCAAAGGCCACGCGGAAGGCACTGCTGTTGGATTCAACAAACAGAAAAAAGGCCGCGCAGTTATTATCCGCTGTTTGCCACCATATCTCAGACCGGCGTGTTTTACGATTTTCATCACAGGAGCGGCAACGTTCACGATTCCAACGGCGCGGCGTAATACATCAGACGCACATTGCTCGATTTGCACAGGGAACTTGCAGGGGTTGTCATGGAAAGCCGCATTGACAGTGCCTACTACAATGAGGTCTTTTTTTCCACCCTTGATCAATGCCATGCGCAATTCACCCGCTCGGCGCGATTTGAGAGAGTTCCAAAGCTGAAAAAAAAAATATTCGGCGAAGGCAAGCAGCACAGAAAAACAATGCCAAAGCGACCTGCGCACTGGCATTTTCAAAGTCTGGGAACGTTCCGTCAGCATTTTTTGCACACTGCAGCAGAAATTACCCGCCCACAGGGAGAACTCACGCTGACAATGAACGCGGAAAAAGCGTTTCGTCGCGACGTCTTTTATTACATGAAAGCTCTGGGAGCAGAAGCTGCCGTCAATGACGCAGCCTGTCCAAACACTTTTGACCCTCGCGTTTCGGACTTCATCGCTGCAAATTCAAAACAGGCTCAAATGTTTGCAATGTTAGGGTCAATAGTACATGGTGAGACGTAGCCAGCTTTGGAGGCTGTTGGCGAGAAAGTCTTCGCGGCCGCCAAAGCCTTTGGCGACCATGAACCACATTTGAGCGTCTTCAGTAAAATCCCACTTGATGTCGGCTTCAACCATAGCCGATCCATCGCTGAGCGCCTGAAAGGATGACAGACCAATGGACCAGAAGTCTGCCACGGGATGTTCCAATGATTCGAACAGAAAATGGCGACCCAGCATTTTTAATTGGCCTTCGAGAACGTTTATCCAGCTGTTTAAATCGTAACTGCCGTTTTGCTGCAGTGGGCCACGGCCATAGTAAAAGTATTCGACCATCAGGTGAGTTTCGAATGGAAAATAGTACTCCAGGCCGCCTTCGGCTTCGGTATAGTTTTTTTCGTTCTTTACCTGATTATATGCGGCCTCGCCCCAAAGCCGAACGCCCTCAAAATCGATTACTGCATCTCCGCCCATCATCAGGCGCATATGGTTGGTCATGGGTGTTCCATTCAATGCATTTTGCACATTAATCATCTGCGTTCGGGTGTGGTAGGCTACAACGGAAAACTGAACCGGCCCAAGGGGAAATTGAAACCGGCCGCCTCCCACCCAGTTGTCAAAATCGTTGTCTGGCGATGCCGCCACAAAGTCGAAGGATGTGCGGCCCATGGGCACCACCAGTCGTGCCGCCACAATGCCCTCCTGCTGGTAAGTTGGGTCCAGCATGTCCTTTTGAACAAACACGTCGGTGGGGTTCCACACATATCCCGCTCCCTGTCCAAGAGGCTGCTTTCCTATTGTCAGCAAAAAATTGCCAACGGGTATTTTTACATACGCGTTGTCGAGCCAGGCGCGATTTTCAAAAGCGTAAGGGGTCATCAACAATGCCGCCAAAGCGGGGTTCTGCTGCAACGCCCGTCCGGTTGTCCGAGGCGGAACGATTTCGGACATGCCAAACTGCGCATCCCCTGCAAAAATGCGGGCTACGCCATCGGCTTTAAGTTCAATATTTTTTGCCAGCGCCGCGTCCATATCCAATTGAATCAGCAAGTAATCGTATACGTGTTTTTGGACTTTATCGGTGTCGTCTTTCATGGCCAGCAGCGTCAGCTGATTTTCGAATCGTCCCGAGAACGCAGGACCGCTCGCTATCTCGGTCCTGGCTGTCTCCTCCGGTGCGTCGGCGTTACTCTCCTTTGAGGACTCGCCGCCTTTCTGGTCTGACTCAGCTGATGGCGTATCATTATCGTACTCCCCTGAAATAAATGCATCTTCATCAAAAGCCACGGCAGGAGGTGACAAAAGAAAAAGCAGTTGCGTCAACATTAGCAGGTTTATAAAAGTACGACCTGTCATTTTTTTAGTCCTGTTTCGGTGAAAAGCGAATCCGACAATTTTATGTTTACCTCGGCATGGGCCACTTTCATTACTGTTTTACCACCATCGACCAGGCTCGTCATCGTGTAGAGGAACGGTACTTTCACACCTTTGACATCCCGATAATCCGACATGTCCAGCTGCTTGCTCTGCTCACCGTATTTGTCGAAATACAATACCCGCAATGTGGTGAAGTCTGTTTTTGAAATCCACACAGTTGTCTTTTTGTAGCTTTTGGGACCTTTTTCCGTAGGCGTCAAAACGAGTTTGTAACACAAGGTCTCGTTCAGCTTTTCCTCGCCCTGGAGGGTGCCTTTCCAGGATTTTGCCATTTTTCCCATGGCCATGTCGTCGTATGAGAAATCGCTGCCCTGCACTTTTCGATTGCGCGCGGATGATGCAATTTTTCGAACGCGATTGGTCGATGGAAAATAGCTCCAAATATCGTCGCCACTGTTCAGCGTTAAGATTTTCATACCCTTGACCTGGGACGGCGCCAGGTATTCGGTAAGGCCCTTTTCGTTGTCGTCTTTAGTGTACGACACCATTTTAAAACTGCGCTGATCACCTGTGGGCGAATAGACCGTTTGGGTCAGATATATTTTGGTGGTGTCCGCCCGTGCTTCGTCATCGACCTTTTGCAGAATGTCCGCCGCACTGAACGGTGGCTTGCCACCAACAACTGCCGCGGAAGCAAAGATTACCGCCAATGCGATTGAAATGGATACATACCGTGATGGTTGTCTTTTAAAGCGTTTCATTTTTCCACCTCCTGTTTTTTAAAAATTAGCGCTGCCACTGCCGGTAAAAATGCAATCGAAATGACCAGACAGCAGATGACGCCCAGAGTGAGCAGTATTCCCATACCGGCAAGGCCCCTGTGGGCCGCGTCCGCAATGGAACCAAACGCGATGGCGGTAGTCATCGAGGTGAGCACCAGGGCGCGTCCGGTGTGTTTGAGCACGTGGGGCAAATTCTGGATGCCGCGGTTTTGAATGCCGTGCAGAATGTGCACAGCGTCATCAATGCCAATACCCAGAATAAGGGGCAGCGCCATCACATTGGCCACGTCGAATTTGTGTCCAATCAAAGTAAAAATGCCCACCATCCATGCAAAACCCAATAACAGGGGCAGCATCCCCACCAGCGCATATCCCAAGTGGCGAAAGTCAAGGAGCAGAATCACAAATACAGCGCCCAGCGCCAGGAAAATAGCGAGGATTCCCTTTTCGCCGATAAGCGTGATGAGTCGGTCCATCAATACCACAGTGCCTGTGACCCCATTTGAAATTTTTTCAGTGGCCTTGTTAAAGAGTGTCATTTTGTTGCCGTCCCACAGGTCCACGGCGGCGTAGATGGTCACCAGGTTTTCCCCTTTGTGGCTCACAAACCGATCGCGAATTTTGGTGGGCAGTTTATCCACCGACAGCGGTTCCACACTGGCCATTTCAGTCAGTCGCTCGGCCAGCATGGGAATATACGCCCGCTGCCAATTGGCCACGTGTGTCTTCAGATGCGCATCGGTTTCGAACTGTTTTTTCAGATTGATGATTTTCGAAAACTGCCGGTCCTTTCCACCACTCAATTCGGTGCATTGTCGTGCCAATCGGTTTTTCATGGACAGATATGCAAACTGACCAATCTCCAATATATTTTTGTTGAGTCGCTCCATCTCCAAAAGCAGTCGCTCTTTTTCTTCATCGGAAATTTTTTCCTGTAGCTGGTAATTTGGAAAAGGGGCCATTGCACCGCCGGTGGGCAACCCTCGCGTCAGCCTGGATGGCACCCAGGCCTCCGCATTTTGGGCGATGGCGCGTATTACCGGCGTACGACGTTTCTGTTGCTGCGCCGACGGTACGTACTGAGAGATACTGTCCACCTGGCCCACCAGACGGTTCTTTTTAATGCGATCGGTAATTTTACGGGCGTCATCAACGGTGGGCACACTCACCATGGCAAAATCGGGATTGATTTCAAACTCTCTAAGGATTTCCCGATGCAGCAGTACGGATGGCATATCCGCCGGCTCGATTTCCAGCATGTTGGATTCAAATGACGCACCTTTGGCCTTCCACGCGAAAAATACAGTCACCAGGACAAACACCACTACTACCGAAATAGCCACAGGCCGTCGCATCACCGCCTCTCCGCCTTTTCCCAGCAGGGGAATGGGCACGCCGGATGCCCTTTTGCGGTTTGAGTTCCTTGTCACTTTCTGGCGAATTCTATCGGCAACCACGTACATGGCCGGCAACACGGTCATTGACGAAATCAGTGTCAGCACAATGCCCCCGGCAAGCACCACACCCAGTTCGATAAACGCATCCAGCCCCGTGAAAGCCAGCACCACAAAGGCGGTGGCGGTGGTCAGCGCCCCCGTCACCACTCCATTGCCACAGCTGGCGTACATGGCGCGAATACTTTCCGTTGCGTTGTCGTATCGGGCGCGGGCTTCGGCATACGCGGCGTTGAGATGAATGGCGAACATGGTGGTCATCAGGTTGAGCCGGCCAAATGCCAGCGCAATCAAAGGAAGCGTCCAGACAATGCCGGTCATTAAATTAATGATGGCCAGAAGGGGCGCGGACCACATGCGAAACGCCACAATGAACAGCACCAGAATCAACACCAGGGACCAGAGGGTTCCAAAGCCCATATCCTGCTGAGTCACCTCCATTTCCTCCAGCGACAGAACAGGCATTCCGGTCATTCGAATGTTCAAATCCGGAAAATCCTTCTGCACCAGACGCACCTGCCGGCGAAGCGATTTGGCGCCATCCATTGTTTCTTCCATTTTGTCGATGGAGATGGTGGGCACGACCATGGCGATAAGAATAGACTCATCCTGAGAGAACATGTACTGATCGCCGATGGTCATGGCATCCACGGCATTCTCAGCATGGCTGGCCCGCTCTTTTGGGGTGGCTTTGGTAACCCCTTCCAACCACTTAACGATGGCTTTTAAATTGGAAATGGCGCCGTCTTCCTTCTCGCGCTCGGTGACCGCCGCGCTGTCTTCAATGTATTCCATTTCCAGAAATTCGTTGTAGGCGGTGAGCAGGTCCGCCATTTCCAGATTGGAAAATAGTGGCTCCAGATTTTCGAGGTCCGAGTGGGTGGTCAGCATGAGTCCATGCTTCGTAAGATAGTCGGTATCCAGTTTTAAAACAGCGTGTTTCACGTAGGGCGCTGTTTTTCCGGTTTCCCCGCTGGTATAGGTCACTTTGGACAGCCTCGGTTCCAACCTGTCGATAAACGCGATTTTGTCTTCCCGACGGCCTCCTTTGACACCAATAATAATCTGAGAGGCCGAGTCATATTGTTTCAGGATATCATTGTATTCAACGGCGGCCGCATCGGTTTTGGGAAGCAAATCGAGAATACGGGTTTCCATCTTGAGTCCGCGAAGTTCCACAATTACGCCGCTGGCAATCAGCAAGACAAAGGCGCCCAACAGCACCCACCAGGGTTTGGTGGACACCAGTTGGACGAGGCGATCATACAGTCGTTCTCGCATGCCTATTCCTCCCTTTTTAAAGCCACCCCTTGCACAAAGGCATCCCAAAAGGCGGTGGCCATGGTTTTCATCCCTGGTGTGGGCAGAATCATCCAGTGAAAGATTGCGCCATCGAGCCATGCGGCAAATGCGGCCGCCACCGATGCCGTATCGATATCCGATCGCACCTGATGTGCATCGATGCCGGCTTCCAGCAGGCCGGCTATCATACTTCGATATTCCTGAAACATATTCTGCAGCAGCGCCAGGTTGCCCTTTCCACGGTTGAGCAGCAACATGTATTCCAGGAAGAACCCGTACTGTTCCCCCACGTGCTCCAGCACATCAACCATCGCATATGTGGAGCTTTTCAATGCCTCCAGGGGCGTCAGAGTCAAATCCACCGATTTTTCAATTTCTGTTCCCATGTGCGACAACATTATTTCGAACGCCCCGTGAATAAGCTCCTCTTTGTTTTTGAAGTACTCGTAAACTGTGCCTTTTCCGATACCGGCAGCTTCGGCCACATCATCGATGGTCACTTTATCAAATCCATATTTGCCAAACAGTACGCCGGCGGCGCCGGCAATCTCCATTCGTCTCATTTCCCTGTCCACAATTTTTGGCGCCATTTTTAGTCTCCTGTTTTTTTCCGACTAATCAGTCAGTTTAAAGTTTAATTCCGACTGACCAGTCAGTCAATAAAAAACGCATCCTTTTTTTGAAGGGGTTCAAGTGACCCGTTTGACCATCGAATTGAGTCAGATAGCACCCTGTTTTACCAGTATTTCCAGAATGGATATGCAATAATTTCAGTATATTATGAAAATTTCAGTGTTGGCAGAGAGTTTGCGTTCTAAAAGTCACGCGAGACGGATCTCGCAATGACACACAAGGATCACGGATGATGAAAACGTTATTCTTTTTCACTGCAGTATTTCTTTACACGCTCTCAGTTAACGCATTCACAGTACGCAGCACCAAGTATGGCGAGCTCGTCAAATGGGAATCCGACGAGATAGATGTATATCTGAGTCCAACCCTGGAAATGCTGGGGCCATCAGATAAGGTCTATTACGCCGTGGAGGATGCATTTTATACATGGTTGCACGAAGCGGACATTAAACTGCAGGTCAATTTCGTTTACGCCGACTGCGAACCGGGATATGCATCGGGTGGCGCCAATACCAACTGCATCACCGTAAAAAGCAACCGGGACACCGGAAACGAAGAGGCAGGTGGCAACGCCTCCATCACTTACTCTCAGTCCTCCGGAGAAATTTTTGACGGTGATATTGTATTTTATCTGGAAGCGGGCAACTGGAAGTTCGAGGACGCCGAAGACGGTCTGGATTTCAAACACGTGGTCCTGCATGAGGTGGGTCATTTTCTTGGCCTGACCCATTCCGACATCGACAAGGCAGTTATGTTTCCCACCGTCAACCTGCACACCAGAAAGGTAAGTGTTCTTCACGAAGACGACATTTACGGCGCGCTGGCCCTTTATGACACCAGAGAATTGGAAGAAGGCACGTCCTGTCAGATGAGTCCTGTAGCCGCTACGGCCAAAGGCGGCCAAAGTGGCCTGTGGACGTTGCTAACGTCACTGCTTTTCTAGATAATTATTGGAAAAAGGGGCATATTCCGGGGAATTTAGGGGGCCGCTCTACTCGAACGCTTTCATCGCCCAGCCGGCGAATCCCATTTTTTCAACCCAGGTTTTGGTGAGGTCGGCGTTGATGGCTTTGGCGATGTTCACTTCGCCCAGCGCCAGATCCATCTGATCTTCCCGTCTCATGGTTTCACCCAGTTTGAGAGAGAATTTGATCATCAGCTCATCGCGCTCTTCCACTTTAATTTTGCCGTTGGTCAACGCGATTTCGATGGCGCGCACGAAACCATCGGTATCCACACGGATTTTGGTCTCGTAGAAAGCACGACGGCCGCCTTCGCGGGAGCGGGAAGCGGAACCGGCAGTGTTCTGGGGAATCCGATACATGGTGGGAATTTCACCATTGTAAACGAATTTACCGCCGCCAGCGGAGTAACGCATCCAGCAGTGACTGTCTTCAGATACCTTTTCCGGTGGGAAGGGGTATTTGTAGGCCACATCGGTGCGAACACAGGTGGCGCTGGTGAGGTTGGTGTATCCTTTTTCGGTACCAATTTCGATCCAGGCATTGATTCCCTGAGGGGGATTGCCCTGGTGACCTTCGATGATTTCCTGAATGGATCCCGACAGGTTGTCCCATTCCACTTCTTTGCTGTTCTCATCGATTACTTTAAATGTGGAGTATACCACGGACGCCTCGGGATCGGCGGCAAACACTTTGCGGGCCACTTCGACGCGTTTGAGATCAGACAGGTCGTCCGCATCGATGAATACAACAAAATCTGCATTGTTTTCATAGGCAAAGCGGATACCCACGTTACGGCAATGTCCGGGGCCGGCATTCACAGTCTGTTTAATGATGGTGATTTTCTCAGGCGCCTTGGCTTTTACTTCTTCGAGATAATCCACAGCTTCCTTGCAGGGGGAAACGTCATCGATAATAACGCAGTGCCAGTCGCTGTCGGTTTGATTGAAGATGGTATCCATAGTCTCATCGAGATAGGTTTTGGTAATGTTGTTTTCGTCTCTCCAGTGAGGAATCACGAAACAGGCTTTGCCTTTCAGGTTAGTCATATTAATCCTCCAAAGTTGGTGTTAAAGTTGAGCACACAATTCGGTGTCGTACTTAATTTTCGAATTTGAGGGTTTATCAGGATTCATTTTAAAGCACAACGTGTAAAGTTTAGTCCTAAATCATTTTAGTTTCGTAACTAGATTTTATTAACGAAGGGCTGACACCCCCTCATAATCGCGGCCTGAAATGTTTAAGAGAGAGTTTTAGAAAGTTTTCCCACGAATTTATTTCCTCGAATTTATTTCAATGCTATGGTGCGCGCGATGAAGTATGTGAGCATAATTTTTATTAGTTGTTTCATGTTGTTTGGCTGTGCCAAAGAAATCGGTGACTCCTGTAGTAGAGACATGAATTGCTCTGTGGATGGTGATCGCACATGTGACGGAACACAGCCGGGCGGGTATTGTCTCATCATTACCTGCTCCCCGGACGAATGTCCCAGCGAGGCGGTTTGCGCGGAATTCACCACACCGTCGCCGAATTTCGAAGCGGATTCGGATTCTTCAGAATCCCAGGGGCTCTACGCACGGATGGCGCCCAATCGGACCCGCACGTACTGCCTTAGAAAGTGCAAAAAAGACAAAGACTGTCGGGATCGCTACCACTGCGCGATGGGCGCCGAGCTGGAAGACGAGGTGACAGGGCTCAACGGACTGATTATCGACAGCACGTGGCAGGGGCTCGGCGTGTGTGTCCCTGGCAAACCGTTGCCAGAGAAGTAACCCTGGCACATCACTGACAGATAAATGCTGTCGGATGGTGATTTTTTTGGGTCATCGGATTGCCGACTTTTCTCTTTCGATCTAATTTGTTATTAAATCAGGTTTAGCGCGGAAATTTCAGGATATCAGAAATTATGACCATACCCGGACTGATTATTGTAAACATGCTGGTTGGCGCATCCGTTGCCTGGGCTGCAAGGGTTCAAATTCGCAGCCTGCAGCGTCCGGTGTTTTCCAGTCGATATTTCATCGCATTGATAATGCTGGAGATTATGATTTTTCTTCCCGTGGGAATTTATTTCAACGGATTTTACCCGGACTGGTCCTGGATGTACCTGGTGGATACCCGCAGCATCCCCGCCGGACTCACTGCCATGGCGCTGGTGCTTTACCCGGTGGCGGCCACCATGGGATATCTGGTGGGATATTTTTCGGCCCGTGGCAACAGCGACTGGGTTTCGCTCATTTTTCTTGTTTTTTTGGGATTCGGGCTGGTAAGCCTGTTTATCGTCGGCGCCAACAAATTCACTCTCCTGGGAACGTTCGACCAGTACCACAATAACGTCAATCTGCGCAGCTGGACAGCCACGTCGCTGTTTCCATCCATCGTCGTTTGCTGGCTGGGCGTTGCGGCATCCTGGGGATACATTCTGCTTCGATTCTGGAAAGAGGGGCACATCTCCCCGTCATCCGGAAAGAAGTAAACCTCAACACACCCCAGGTTACCATGAAGATCAAACTGAATCGCATCGCACAAGCTGTTCAAGACCGGCTGAAAATCGTGTTTCAATCTGTGTTTGATATTGAGCAAAAAGACTTATTTTATCCCGTACCGCCTCTGGAAATCACCACGGAAATCGAGGCACTGACGCTGCGGGGGGGCAAACGACTGCGGCCCGCGCTGATGGTAGCGGGATATGAACTTTTCAGCGACAATGCGCTAAACGACAATGCGTTGCTGGATTCGGCCTGCGCCATGGAAATGCTGCAAAGTTATTTCCTCATTCACGACGACATCATGGACAACGACCCAGTGCGCCGCGGTGGCCCCTCGGTGCATGCGAGCCTGCAGCAGAAAACCGGCAATCGGGAACTGGGTATCCACCTGGGTATCCTGGCTGGCGATTTGGCCTGCGCTGTATGCGAATGGCTGCTGGCGAGATTGGATTGTACTGCAGAGAAACGCCGACGTGTGCAGGAAATTTTTTCAAGAATGCATATGGATGTCATATTTGGACAATCCCTTGATTTGATTGGGAATGCAGCGCCCGACGAAATCGTTCAGCGCAAAACAGCCAGTTATACCACCATTGGTCCGCTGTGCTGTGGCGCTGTGCTCGGAGGAGCGAGCGAAACGGAGGTGCGGCATATGGCGGAACTGGCAAGACCCCTTGGCATCGCGTTTCAGTATCGGGATGATTTGATCGGTGTGTTCGGTGATAGCACTGTGGTGGGCAAACCAGTGGGCAGCGATGTGAAAAACAACAAACACACATTACTTATGGAAAATGCACTGAAACATCTCGATGAATCGAATGCCACGGCGCTCAAACATCTGTTGGAAAAAAAGAATATGAGTGAATCTGATATTGCATCCGCGCTGGCATTGATAGAAAAATCCGGCGCCAAAGGGAGCAGCGAAGCCCATATCAGTGAGTTGTTTAAAACGGTGGAGACGTCGCTTGAGGCTCTGACGTTTCGGGAAGACGGGGGGGCGTTTCTGTTGTGGCTGTCCCGCTTGCTGGCATTCAGGGAAGCGTGATGACGGCATATACCGGACACGCCGGCAGCAAGGTGATTCTTTTGGGGGAACACGGGGTCGTCCATGGCACAGATGCGTTGGTGGTTGGACTGCAGACAGGCCTTAGCGCCACCGCAACGCAGGCCGATGAATTTTCGGTTTCCATCCCCGACTGGTCCCTGTCCAACCGCGACATTTTGCAAAAATTGTGCGAGGCGTTTGGCCGCATGTTTGACATTCTGGAATGTCGCGGTGCGCGCATTGCGTTTAAAGTAAATGCCGATATTCCATCACGCGCCGGCCTCGGCGCATCTGCGTCCCTGGGAATGGCCTGTGCGCGAGCCACCTGTGGACTGCTGAATCTGGATGCTGACGAAGAGCTGATTTTTAATGCTGTTCTTTCGTTTGAGAATGTATTTCATCACAATTCATCCGGCGTTGATATCCGAGCGGTGGCCCGAACCGGTTGTGGCGTGTACCATCGCAAACGAGGCTACCAGCCCCTGGCTGCGCCAATTCCCTCACTGATGGTGATACATTCCGGCGCCCCCGGCGCCACCCGGGACACCGTATTGAAATTCGAACGGCGGTTGCAGACCCATCGGCTCGCCTCCAGCCAGCTCAAACGCATTCAGGACATGGTCCGCGTCGGCGTTGACGCGCTGATGTCAAAGGACACCGCGGCATTGGGAAAGGCGATGAATGAGGTTCAGGATGCGCTTTGCTGGTTTGACATGTCCACAGATGCGCTGGACCATATTTGCCAGCTCGCACTCAACGCCGGGGCACTGGGCGCCAAACTCACTGGCGGCGGGGGCGGCGGCTGTGCCATAGCGCTGCTGGCAGAAGAAGGGCAAAGAGAGGAAATGAAACGGAAATTCGCGGATGCAGGATATAGAGTGGTGATGTAATGTACGGAATTTCAGTCAGTGCACCGGGAAAATTGTTTCTGAGTGGCGAGTATGCCGTTCTCGAAGGGGCAGAAGCCGTGATTTCGTCTGTGGGCCGTCGCGTTACCGCCACAACGGTGCGCGATAATATTCCCCAGTCTAAATTGCTCAAAGATGTGAGAGATGCGGTGGCGCAGTTTCTGTACTATCGAACCGGCGCCAACGCGGGGCAGCTTCCCAATATCGAAATAGACAGCAGGGGATTTTCGGTGGGCAATCACAAACTGGGAATTGGCTCCTCTGCCGCAGTGTCCGCCTCTGCCACCGGGGCTTTATTTGAGTGGGCCGGTCTGACCATAAATGACCATCGCGACACCATTTGCCAGGTGGCCACCGACGCGCATCGCACCTATCAGAACGGCAGCGGTTCCGGAGCGGATGTGGCGACGTCGGTTTATGGCGGCACCATCATTTTCTCTCACAATCAACCGGTGATTCAATCGACAGTGTCACAAATCAGGAAGGTCTTTATCTGGACCGGAAAATCCGCTTCCACGGTCTCACTGATGGAAGAGGTGCGGGCGCTGAAATTGCGACAACCCGAGGTATATGCCAGCGAGATGGGGCGGTTGGTGACGCTGGCCCATCAATTGGCTCATGAGTTTTGCTGTGGCGGGGCCCCGAAACTGATCGCCCTCACGCGGCAGTATGGGGATGCGCTTCTGGCACTGGGAACAGCGGCCCATATTGACATCGTTACGGAGCAAATGAAATCCATTGCAACGGTGGCCACGGCTTGTGACGGTGCATCCAAACCGTCCGGCGCCGGTGGGGGGGATGCTGTGGTAGCCCTGTTTGAGAATTCGGCGGATGCCAATAGATTTGTTTCAATCATGCATCAGCAGAATCTGGAAGTGCTCGATTTCGATACCCATGTGGCTGGCCTGCGACGCGAGGATGTTTAACCACCCGTTGATTTGAACCAATGTTCGCCTTGGCGGCTCCATCCGCACCTGCCGCAAAAAAAACCATGGAGGTGTCGACGTTTGCGAGTATACACCTTATAAATGTCAATATGAAAACTATGGACGAAACATATCCTGTGGCCCTGGTCACCGGGGGCGCCGGGGCCATTGGTCAGGCCATTGCCGAAGGCCTGCTTAAAAAGGGATTTGCCGTAACGGTGGTGGTGCGTTCCGACAGTCAGGGAAAACGCGTTGTGTCCGCACTCGAAACCAACGCTTCGGCGCCCATTTCGTACAAAACATGTGATTTGTCGGTGCACCGGGATATTCTGGCCCTGGCGGACAGCTGGTCGGGACCGCTTCACGTACTGGTAAATAACGCCGCCACCTGCCCCAGGCAACGAACTCTGAATGCGGAAGGCATTGAAATGCAATTTGCCACCAATGTACTCGCCTATTTTCGCATGATGAACGCGTTTGCGGACGTGCTGACCCAGTCTGCGCCCGCGCGGATTGTGAACGTGGCCAGTTACTGGGCAGGGGGCCTGCGTCTCGACGATTTGGAGTTTACAAAACGCCCATATGACAACGACAGCGTGTATCGGCAATCCAAACAGGCCGACCGCATGCTGAGCCGGGCGTTTGCCATGCATTTTGACGCCCATGGAATTACGGTGAACGCATGTCATCCCGGCGACGTTCGCAGCAAAGTATCGCGGGACCTGGGATTTGGGGGTCATGAATCCCCGGCGCAGGGAGCCGCCACCCCATTGTATCTGGCCACATCGTCGGACGTGGCCAGAACAAGCGGTGCATACTTTGCCCACCAGCGGCAGGAAAGATGTCAATTTTCGGAGGATATGGCACAGGTGATGGAACTTTATGCGGTTTGCGGCCGCTATGACCGAAAATGATGGGCCATTTGCCCTCGCCAGGGCAACCATAAAAATGGATTTCGGAGTTTGGCTGCGGATATAAAATAACTTCGATAACCAAAAAAATTAACTTGAGGAGAATATTTATGGAACGATTCGGTGGCTGATGAGTACTTTATGATCGGCCAATGAAGTTTTAACGATGAGCGTCACTGAGGTGCGTTCCGTGCAACACGTTCAACGGTCCGTGCGAGATGCCATGCGTTCAGACTGGCCGACGGCGCTATACTGGAAAATGCCGGAATGTTCCAGAATATCGATGAAATTGAATCGGTGCCAATCGTTTCCGTGCTTCATTTTTGCTGAAACGGGAGAGCTGCATATCGAACTATCATGAGTTATGTCATTTGGGAAAAAATACAAAATACTCACAAAAAACCTGCTTCATATTTGGAAACTGGTATACTCACCACAAATATGCGACGCGTAATAGATCAAAATGGCGCTCCAGGTCAGCTGCCTCTGTGGACCTGGATAGTGCCCCTGCTGATTTTTCATCTGGCCACCCGTCTGGTAGCATTGATGGGAGCGCCCTCCCCTGTGTCCATCTGGTATTTGTCATTGCCCATTGCAATGACAATGATTCACTGGTGGGGTCCAAGAGTGCTCCTTGGATTGTATGTAAACGCCGTCGCCAGCGCCTTCCTGCTGGGGGTGGATGAGCCAACGACCTGGCTTTACAGAGCACTTCCCGAAGTGACTGCCGTATTCACATCCTGGCTGCTTTTCACGCGGTTGTTCAAAGGCAAATGCTGGTTGCCGGACACCGCGAACACCGTTGCATGGTTCCTTTTGGGGGTGCTTGTTCCCCTCATCTTCACGGTGACGGGACTGTTTAACACAGAAAACATGGAATTGGGATTGTTTACAAAACGATTTATGTGGGTGGCATGGTGGGCGTATATCGAAGATGTGTTCAGCACCCTGGCCATTGCTTCGCCACTGTTCATTTTCAGCACACCGTTTCTCGAAGAGCGCAGGTGGTCGCTCACAGTGGGTGCTCGTCGGCCCGCATGGATTCCCTCCAAACGAACGAAACCCGCTTCATTTTGGGAATTGGCCGCTCTGTGTTCAGGTGTCGCCGCGCTCAGTGCGACCATGCCGTTCGAAAAATACTGGTTTTTGTACGGTGTTTTTTCGCTGTGGAGCGCGCTGCGTTATGGAATAGCGGTGGCCACCACTGTAAATTCCGCCATGGTGGTTCTGGCGTTCATCATCCCGATGCTGTTCACCGAAAACGACCCTGGAACAACCCGAATGTTCAGCGGCCTGGTCTCGGTGCATCCTGGTATGACGCTGCTCTATGTGATTAGCCTGATTACTGCACGAAGTTTCAGCGATATCATGAATGAAATGAAAGAACGCATTCAGGCGGAGGTGGCATTGCGCAAAGAAAAAGCGTTCACCGACACCGCATTGGATGCGCAACAGGATGTGTTCCTCGTATTTGAACCGGTTTCGGGAAAACCGATTCGATGGAATGAAGCGTTTCGAGCGGCAAGCGGTATCAGCGATGAAGAAATTCAAAACACGCGCATCCCCCACGACTGGGTTCAACCCAAAGAGCTGGATTCGGTGCTGAAAAAAATGGATGCGCTCATGACGCTGCAAAGGGGAACGCTGGAACTTACCTTTTTATCCCGTAGCGGCGTGCAGATTCCCATGGAATATGTGGTATCGGTAATGACCGAGGAAAATTCGGAACAGACAAGCTACATAATTGCCGTTGGTCGCAACATTTCCGAGCGAAAGCGCGTGGAGCACGAGCGAAAGGAATTGGAGGCGCAGTTGCGTCAGGCCCTGAAAATGGAAGCCATTGGCACTCTCGCCGCGGGTATTGCCAACGATTTTAATAATATTCTGTCCACCATCATCGGTTTTTCCGAGCTGGTTTTCGACGAAGTTAAACAGACGCCCCATTTGAAATCCCATATGGAACACGTCCTGTCCGCAGGAGACCGGGCCAAATCCCTGGTACGACAGATTCTGGCATTCAGTCGCCAATCCGAAGGCACGCGCACGTTCTTTTTACCCGCCACAGTGCTAAGGGAAACCATTAAACTGCTGCGAACATCTGCTCCAGCTAATATTGAAATCAAAGAAGAAATTCTCGAGAGCGCCAGCTCGGTAAACGCAGATCCCACACAGTTTCACCAGGTTTTGATGAATCTATATACCAATGCCTGCCACGCCATGGAAGATACAGGGGGCAGGTTGACCATTTCGCTGCAGCGGGTGCTGTTGAGTCGGGACGACCTTAAAAATGAACCACAGATTCCTCCAGGCGATTATGTGGAACTGGCTGTGACGGATACGGGAACGGGGATTTCCATAGACATCCTGGACAAAATATTTGAACCCTATTTTACCACTAAAAGCATCGGTCGCGGCACTGGGCTGGGATTGGCCATTGTCCACGGTATTGTGAAAAGCAGTGGTGGTTTTATTCGCATTGAAACCGAGGAAGGGGTGGGCACGGAGTTTCAGGTATATTACCCCGTTTCAAGTGACGATGAATCATTGAGCCCATCCGCCGCCACCGACACCTTGCCCGCCGGTACCGAACATATTCTGTATGTGGATGACGAAGCCGACATCCTGGCGGTAAGCGAGCGCATCCTTTCCAAAGCGGGCTATAAGCTGACCACCAGCCGTTCCGGTGTTGAAGCACTCGAACTGTTCAGACAGAACCCATCGGCCTTTGACCTGGTGATCACGGATCAGGCCATGCCCGAAATGGGAGGAATGGAACTTTCGAAGGAGATTTCGTCCATTCGCCCCGATTTACCCATCCTGCTGTACACCGGCTATGCCACCGACGTCGACCGGGAAAATCTGGACCAATTCGGTATACATAAAGTGCTGGTCAAACCCCTGCGAATGAACCTGCTTGGCGCTGCAGTACGTGAAGTCATCGACAATTTTCCCCGTGAACGGGAATCCCGACCCACAGAATCCCCCCTGAAACCGGGGCTGTGAAATGACAGACGCGCTGTAACGGATAGCTATTTCAATCGAAAATGCTGTCCACGTCCCGTTCGATGAATCGGTCGCGGGTGGCATCCTGTGTTTTGGCCGACGCGCCGGCTGCCGTTGACGATGCTTTTCGGTCTGAAGTCGTCGAATGGACTTTAATTGCCGGGCCCTTCACCCCACGACTGGACGCTTTGCTTTTTTTGTTGCTGGCAGCTGGTGATTTTTGACTCGCCCCACTGACCGCCCGATTGTCGCCATCCTCTGGTGCCGTGACATCTGGCCCCTCGCCATTTATGTGCCGCACTTCCGGAAGCTCAACAGTGGGTGGCAGCACTGCCCCTTTCTCTAATCCCGGAGATGCGGCGGGAACAACAACAACCGCTCCGTTTGATGTGGTGTCGTCTAACAGAGTGGGAGACACCGGCACGATGTTGGCATGATTGGTTTTAGTGCGTTGAGTGCTCAGAATAAACGCCACCCCCACCAGCGCCACCACCAGAGAAACAATAATAATTCCGATAAGCAACGTGAATGTTCCTCTTGACGATTCCACCGCTGGGCGGGCCACATCAGTCTGTGACACCTGAGTCATCCCCGTGACTTCCCGCAGTTTTGCCTCAATGTAGCGGCGATGGGCGCCCGAGGTGACCGTAGGTTCGATACTGACCGTTTTGACAGCGGGAATTCTGGGTCCTGGCGGAATGGAGCTGGGATAGACAAACGATTTTCGATCGTCAATATTGGCCGCCGCCGCAGCACGCAGCAGAGCGTGCCGCATCTGCAGCGCCGAGGTATACCTGTCCTTACTGGACTTCGACATGGCTTTTAGGATAACCGCCTCAATTTCCAGCGGCACATCCGGATTGACTCTGCGGGGCGCGGGAAACGGTTTGGTGGCAATTTTCAGCAGGACGTCGTTGAAATTGTCACCGGTGTAGGGAAGCTGGCCCACAAAACCTTCGTACAACACCACGCCAACGGAGTAAATATCGGCAGTATGATCGATATATCGCGACCCTTTGGCCTGCTCGGGCGCCATATACAACGGAGTCCCCATGGCGATGCCGGTCTGAGTCAGACTGAGCGCCGCATCCGACTCGAGGTATTTGGAGATACCAAAATCGAGCAGTTTGACGAAATTGTCTCTATCTCCAATATGGGTAATAAAAATATTGTCCGGTTTCATGTCCCGGTGCACAATTTTTTTTTGGTGAGCCGCGTGTAACCCAAGCAGTGTCTGCGCAATAATATCAACAAAAAGAGGGGGGCTGGGACCCACCCACGAATCAAACCACTGGCCCAGCGACTGCCCATTCAAAAGGGGCATAATCAAATAGTAAACGTCGAAATCGCCATCATCGGGATGATGGGTTCCGAAGTCAATCACTTCGCAAATATTGTCATGACCGATGGAAGCAGCGATTTGCGCTTCCTGATGAAAGCGGTGCAACGCCGCGTCATCACTGCCTTTGTGGACTTGAAGGGTCTTAACGGCCACCTCCCGTTTCAGAATAATATTGGTGGCCCGATATACATGTCCCATGCCGCCGCTGCCGATAACATCGTCAATGCGATATTTTTTATCCAGGATGGTTCCTGGGGTCATATTAAGTAAAGAAGCCTGTTGTCTCACACTGATTCCCCTGTTTGAGAGTGTCCCGCCAGCAACGCAGTTATCTATGATAACGTTATAAAACATTGCTGCAAAGATGCAAATGATGACAACGCATAAACACGGTATTTAATTCCAACATTATCAAATGACGAACAGAATCGGCAATACCTCTAAACAGCCCAATGCCATTGAGTTTCCCTTTCGCTAAAAGATGCACAGACACTGGCGCTGACTTCAGAATCCTGCTAGTTTTCGGTATTCAATTTTTTTTGGAGGATACCATGAAAAAAATATTGGGCGGTGTCGGTACCGCTGTGGCCGTTGTCGCTATTATTGCCTTTAAATTTCTTGCGCCTTCTGCAGAAGTCGCGGTGAAAAACGCCACTGGATCGGGCTGGGATGAAGCAAGGGACTATTTCGCAACGGAAATATCGAAACTCATGAAACCCGACTTCGAGGGTTTAGTGCTCGACGAGACGAATCAGGAAAACATCACCAATTGCATTGTGGACAAGTCCATTAAATTTTTAAACGAAACCGATTGTTCCTATTTGTACAATACGGCCACCACGTCCGAAACGGAACACCTGGCCAATCAGGAAACGTGCCTGGCAAAAGTCAGATTTACCGAGCATCAGGAAGGGTTTCGCCTGGAGTGTCTCAAAACGTATTTGCCCAGAAGCTGGAAGCTGATGGAAAAAGTGTTCATGGGGATTTACGAGGAAGCCTACATCCGTCAGGGCATCCCAGAGGCCGAAGCAAAACAGATTGGCGAATGTATTTCCGGCAAACTTGTGGCGCTGTTCGATGGGCGCCAGTACAAACTCATCGATGATCAGTCCAGGGATGTGGAGAATCTGTTCTTTCCGGCGGATAAGTACATCCCCGATTTTGAAAAAGATGAAGAAATTGTTGTCATCCTGACCGAATGCGCGCCAAAGGATGACGCCGCAGAATAAGGCAACGGGGGATTCCACAAACAGGTTGACATCCCAAAAAACAGGTTGTAACTTGCGGCTATGAATTTTTTGATCAACAGTTTTTGGTTTTGGCGTGGCTCAGTGAGTCAGGGCGGGCCTGTATTGCGTTAATCAAAAAAATTTATTGCAACAGATTTTTAAAAGGCCCACCGAAACGTGGGCCTTTTTTTTTGTTTGAGGTATAGCGCTGTTTTTAATATCGATTTTCAGAATTCGTAAACAGCGCCACTTTTGGAGGTAAGGGATGCAAGCGTACACAGTTTTAAGAGAATGTCGGTTCAGTTCGGACCCGTTTACCATTTTCTCCGCATTGACTGCGAGCCGGACCGATGCGGTGTTGCTCGAATCCATGGACGGCAACGGGAAAAACAATGTGGCCAGTATGCTGTTTGTGCAAAACGCGGTGCGTGTGGAAGCCAGGGGACGAATCGTTTCCATTACCGCATTGACGCCTAACGGTAAAAATGCACTCATGGCCACCCGAAATGCCCTTGGCAAACTGGCATCCATGAGCGAAACCGAATCAACACTGACGTTGACGTTTTCACAGGAGCGCCCTACGGGCGATGATTTAACGCGTATCAAGGCCGTGTATCCATCAGATGTGCTGCGCGTGCTGGTTCGCAACTGGAATCTGGGAACTGACGATAAACAGCGACGTTTGAGCTTGCCGGGGATTTTCTCGTATGATCACCTGGATCATTTCGAGGTATTGCCGGAGGCTAAAAAAGACACGCTGAATTTTGCCGATTTTGTTTTTTACCTGCCGGAAGTGGCCGTCAAAGTGGACCACGAAAAGAATTCGGCATATGTGCTCGTTCACGGTTACAATGCCACCAGCTACGATGCGCAGTACAGCGCCGATGTGGCAAGGGCCGAAGACTTCGCCCAAAAGGTTGCGGCAGTGACCCAGGAAACCAGTCATGATTTGAAAAATCTGGCGGGTCACGAAGTGAGCATTGATGCCACTGCGGATTTAAGCGACGAGGGATATGCGGCGCTGGTGGAAAAACTGAAAAAACACATTGTATTGGGGGACGTGTTTCAAATTGTACCTTCCAGAACATTCAGCGCGCCCTGTGCCGATGCGGCAAAGGCCTACAGCGTTCTGCGCCAGCTGAACCCCAGTCCCTACCTCTTTTACGTCAGCCACCCCGATTTTACACTGTTTGGATCTTCTCCGGAAACCAGTGTGAAGGTGGAGGGCAATCCGCTGGTGGCGTCCATTCGCCCCATCGCCGGAACGCGTCGGCGCGGTTACCGCAAAGACGGGGTGCTCGACCGGGACCTGGATGGCCGATTGGAAGCGGAACTGAAGCTGAATGAAAAAGAACTGGCGGAGCACATGATGCTGGTGGATTTGGCGCGCAACGACGTGGCTCGGGTTTCCAAACCGGGCAGTCGCTATGTATCGCGGCTACTGGTGGCGGAACGGTATTCCCACGTGATGCACCTGGTCTCCCAGGTGGAAGGGGAACTGAAAGACGATTTGGATGCGCTGCACGCCTACCTGGCCAGCGCCAATATGGGCACGCTTGTGGGGTCCCCAAAAATTGAGGCCGCCAAATTGCTGCGCCTGAATGAAGAAAACAAACGCGGCCCCTATGGCGGGGCGGTGGGGTACCTGACATCAGATGGGGAAATGGATACAGCCATCATCATCCGCTCAGCGCTGGTTAAGGATAATACGGCCTATGTGCGGGCCGGTGCGGGGGTGGTGTTTGATTCCGATCCCATGGCCGAGGCCCACGAGACCAGAGCCAAAGCCAGCGCGGTGCTCAAAGCGATTTCACTGTCGAGGGAGGTGTGACATGCCGGCAAAAAAACTAAACGTCCTGTTTATCGATAACTTTGACTCGTTCGTGTTTAACCTGGTAGACGAGTTCGAAAAAAGGGACTGCAACGTGCAGGTATGGCGAAATGATATTGGCGTGGCCAAAGTAAAGGAACTGTATCTAAGCCTTAGCGGTCCATCACTGGTGGTATTGTCGCCGGGACCGGGCTCTCCCAAAGATGCAGGCTGTTGTGTGGAGCTGGTGCAAAAGGAAACCGACATGCCAATTTTTGGGGTGTGCCTGGGACAGCAGTCCATTACAGAGGCCTGCGGCGGCAAGGTAGTGCAGGCAGGCGAAATCGTACACGGCAAATCGTCGATGCTGCAAATCGATGCATCGAGCGAGATGCTCAAGGGACTGCCCAATCCCCTGTCGGTAGGACGATATCATTCCCTGATTTGCCAGGTGGATGAAACGCAGTTCAACGTGACGGCGCGCCTCGGGGATATGATCATGGCCATTGAACACCGCACACGACCCCTTAAAGGAGTGCAGTTTCATCCGGAATCGGTACTGACGCCCGAAGGGGGCATCATCATTGACAACATCATGGAATGGGCCATGGCGTATCACCAGCAGAAACATGAGGGGGGAGGCCAATGAAACAGTATATCGAACCGATTACCAATCGTCAGGATTTAACCGAAGCGCAGACCGCAGAGGTGTTTACGAAAATGGTGCTGGGTGAAATGGATCCCATCGAAATATCCGCCCTGCTCATTGGACTGCGGACCAAGGGGGAATCCCCCGCCGAAATCGCCGGTGCGGCAAAAGCCTTAAGGAAATGCGCCCTGCCATTTGCGCGTCCCGATTACGAATTTGCCGATTCCTGCGGTACCGGTGGCGACGGCGCCCATACCATTAATGTTTCCACTGTCGCGGCATTGGTGGTGGCGGGAATGGGGATTCCTGTGGCCAAACACGGCAACCGGTCCATATCGTCGAAGTGCGGTTCCGCCGATGTCTTTGAAAATCTGGGCATTAAACTGGATGCCACAGCGGCGGTGTCACGCCAGTGTCTCGATGAAGCGGGCATCTGCTTTCTGTTTGCCCCGGCATACCATGCGGGATTGCGGCATGCGGGACCGGTGCGAAAGAAACTGGGAATGCGCACCATGATGAATCTGCTGGGACCGCTGGTGTCACCGGCCGCTCCCACCTGTCAGGTCATGGGCGTCTACGATCCCGCGCTGTGCACCACACTGGCCGAGGTGTTCAATGCCCTGGGCACCAAAAGCGCACTGGTGGTCCACGGCAGCGGTTTGGACGAAATTGCCATTCACGGTACCACCACCTGCGCGCTGTTAAACGACGGCAAGGTGACCTCGCTGGAAATCAGCCCATCGGATGCGGGATTGACCACATATTCTCTCGACGATATTCGGGGCGGAGAGCCCATGGAAAATACACAAATCGTGCGGGATATTCTAATGGGCAAAGGCAGGGAAGCCCACAACGCAGCGGTGGCCATCAACGCCGGGGCGCTGGCCTGGATATGTGGCAAGGCCGACAGTCTCAAAGCGGGAACGGCTTTGGCCATGGAAGTGATGCAAAGCGGCAAATGTATTGAGATTGTCGAGAAGTTCAAGGAGTTGAGCCATGGTGCTTAAACGAATTGTTGAAGACAAGCGGCTGGAATTGGATGCCAAATATCCAAGTCGCTTCATGCCATCGCTGGATGATGTGCCCAAAAGCGACCGCAGTTTCGAAGACGCGCTGCGCCAGCCGCACACGGGATATATTTTTGAGTGCAAAAAGGCGTCGCCGTCCAAAGGTCTCATTCGGGCCAACTTTGACCCGGTGGCCATAGCCAAAGAGTACGCCAGGTTTGCAGACGCCATCAGTGTGTTGACCGACGAAAAGTATTTTCAGGGGTCGCTGTCGTACTTGACGGCAGTACGCAATGCGGTTCCAGTGCCCGTATTGTGCAAGGATTTTTTTCTGGAGCCATTTCAGATTGTGGAGGCCCGAAAAGCGGGAGCCGATGCGGTGCTGCTGATGTTGAGCGTGCTTTCCGATGAGGAGTACGCCACGTGTTCAAAAACCGCTGCGGCGCTGCGGGTGGACATACTGACTGAGGTTCGCGACGAGGCGGAGCTGAAGCGGGCGCTGGCGCTGGGCGCCCGCATCATTGGCATCAATAACCGCAATCTGGACAACCTGAAAGTGGATTTGCACACCACCGAAGTGGTGGCGCCACTGGTGCCCAACGACAAAGTGGTCATCAGCGAGTCGGGCATTTCCACCCATGAGGATGTGCAACGGCTTTGCCACCTGGTTAATGGATTTCTGGTGGGCAGCTCGCTGATGGCGCAACAGGATATAACCCGGGCCTGCGGAGAACTGGTTTATGGCCGCGTCAAGGTGTGTGGGCTAAGGGACAACAGGCAGGCTATGGCCATCAAAGACGCCGGAGTTCGTTTTGGTGGACTGATTTTTGCTCCAAAATCCAAACGGGGGGTGAGCGTCGAAGAGGCGCATCGGGTGAAAGCCGGCGTGGCGCTGGATTGGGTGGGCGTCTTCGTGGACGCACCGCTTGAAGAGGTTGTGCGCATTGCCAAAGAATTGTCATTGTTCGCCGTCCAGCTTCACGGACAGGAGGATGAAGCGTACGTGGTCGCGTTGCGCGAAGCGTTGCCTAAGGGTGTGGAAATCTGGAAAGCCGTGGCGGTCACCGATACCGCACCTGCAATGGACGCTTTTGGGGGCGACCGCATGCTGTTCGATGGCAAAGAAGCGGGTAGTGGCCAGCCGTTTAACTGGTCACTTCTTGGCGCTGTGGATGTGCAGCATCATATTGTAGCCGGTGGTATTGGCGCCCAGAACGCGGAAGAGGCCGCCGGGCTTGGGGCGTTTGCCCTGGATGTGAATTCGAAAATCGAACGCGCGCCCGGCGACAAGGATTTGAATAAACTTGGCAGTTTTTTAAAAGTGCTTAGAGGCCAGTCCATCGCGGGCTGATTATAAGGAGAAGATTACCATGAAAGAGAGCGGTCGATTTGGCGAGTTTGGGGGCGCCTATGTGCCCCAGATTCTCTATCCGGTGCTGGAGCAACTGGAGGAACAGTTTCTGGAAGCCCGGCAGGATGAATCATTTCAACAGGAATTGCAGCAGTTGCTCGCGGATTATGCCGGACGGCCAACGCCACTGTATCGCTGTCGCAATCTGTGCAAAGACACCAAAACCCGTATTTATCTGAAGCGCGAGGATTTACTCCATGGTGGCGCACACAAAACAAACCAGGTACTGGGACAGGCACTATTGGCAAAACGGATGGGAAAGAGCCGTTTGATTGCGGAAACCGGTGCGGGTCAGCATGGCGTGGCCACAGCGGTGGTGGGGGCATTGTTTGGTTTTGAGACCCGTATCTACATGGGCGCCAAGGACGTGGCCAGACAACAGCCCAATGTATTTCGAATGAAAATGCTCGGCGCCGAGGTGGTGAGCGTGACCACCGGATCACAGACATTAAAGGACGCTATTAACGAAGCCATGCGCGATTGGGCGGCCAGCTACGAAACCACCCACTACATGTTGGGCACTGCCGCGGGGGCACATCCGTTTCCCACCATTGTGCGTGAATTCCAAAAAGTCATTGGCATCGAAGCCAGGGAACAGATTTTAGAGAAGGAAGGACGTCTACCCGATGCGGTCATCGCTTGCGTGGGCGGCGGCTCCAACGCCATTGGCGTGTTCCATGAGTTTATAAAAGACAATGAAGTGCAGCTGATTGGCGCCGAACCCGAAGGACTGGGCCGAGACACCGAAGAGCATGGCCTGTCGCTGCAAAAAGGAACCCCCGGAGTGCTCCATGGCGCATACACGCATATTCTGCAGGATAAAGACGGCCAGATAATCGAATCGTATTCGGTATCCGCAGGACTGGATTACCCCGGGGTTGGACCGGAACATGTCCATCTGATGAAAACCGGACGGGCGCAATATGTGGGTGTCACCGATGAGATGGCGCTTAACGCGTTTACCGCACTGTGCCGTGAGGAAGGCATCATTCCCGCTCTCGAATCCTCCCACGCGCTGGCATACGCTATGGTGCTGGCCAACCAGGATAAGAACAAAGAACAGATTCTGGTGGTCAATCTCTCCGGTCGCGGAGACAAGGATATGGAGACGGTGGCCACTATATTTGAGGGGAGGAAAGCCAATGACTAATCGATACGACCGAATGTTTGAAAAACTGGATTCGCAAAAACGCGGCGCATTTATTCCATTTGCAGTGGTGGGCGATCCCGATATTGAAACCAGTCTGACTATTATTGAAACGTTGGTGGAAGCCGGCGCGGACGCGCTGGAACTGGGCGTTCCCTTTTCCGACCCGGTGGCGGACGGCCCCGTGATTCAAGCCGCGGTGGTGCGCGCATTGGAAGCCGGCGCCACACCGTCTCTATGTTTTGAAGTGATTCGCAAAGTGCGCGACAAGTACCCTGAAATTCCCATCGGCATTCTAACCTATTGCAATCCGGTGATAAGTGCTGGTCTCAATTCCTATTTTGAAAACATTGCCAACTCCGGAATTGATTCGGTGCTTACCGCGGATATGCCCGTGGCGGAAGCCGATGCGTATGTGGCAGCAGCAAAGGCCAACAGTGTGTTGCCCGTTTTTATTGCGCCTCCCAATGCAGATGAAAAAACCACCTTAAAAATTGCGCAATTGACAGGTGGGTACACATATGTGGTGACTCGCAAAGGGGTGACTGGAACCGACGAAGACGTGCAAACCGGATTTTCAACAGTGATTGACGGATTAAAAAAAGCAGGTGCGCCAAAGCCAGTGGTGGGATTTGGCATCTCCAAACCTGCTCATGTGACTGCATCCATTGGCGCTGGAGCCGCTGGCGCCATCAGCGGATCGGCGGTTGTCAAAATCATTGAAGCACACCGAAACAACATTGATGAAATGAAGAGCGCCCTGAATGCATTTGTTCGGGAGATGCGTGCTGCCACGCTATGGAATAAATAACGCTCAAAAAAAAACAGACCGCCTTCCAGAATAGGTGGTCTGTTGCAACTCTCCCAACACCAACCGCGATTCCAAAGCATAAGAGAATTGCGTCGACACAGTACCGACAACACCACGTTTGGCCCAAAAGAATCCCAAATACTTAACTGCGACATTTTTCAAAAGCGGTTTGATGTTTTTAAAGGAGCGATATACACTTGCGCCGTCTATCTGATTTCATTTTTGTTTCGTGAAAGGAGCGCCTATGGCCACCTCACAATGGAGTGAATCCATCTTTGGAATTCTAAGAGAGAACAGTCAACTCGATGTGGATACTGCGCATTTGGCGCTGAATATTTCAAACGGCACGCATCAAAAAATTTTTTCCCTGGGCACATACGGTTTTGTTGTCTGCAATTTTATTGACCGGGAATTGCTGCTGGTGGATCCATGGCCCACCCATTATTCCAGATGGATTGATGCGCCCAAATGCCATCCCAGGTTTTTGGAAAAAGAAGATTCACCACCGGCGGATGCAAGTAAGGAAGTACGCGCCTCATATGCGAAATCCAAACGCGCCAAATCCCGCATCGCGGAGCTGGCCAGCTTTTTGAGGCGTGCGGTGGAAAGCGGTTTCACATTGTCTGGTATATTGTTGTCGCACAGCCATTTTGATCATGCGGACGACATTGGTCTGCTGATTGAACTGCTGATTACTGACGACGATGAGGCGTCCGACAGGTCAAAGAGCAATCGTATACGACGCTGTCTCGATCGGCGGGACAGGGTTTTTCATGTGCGCGGGAATCCGTTGTCCATGGCCCAACTTCCCGTTATCGCGGCAGATATCGATACCATCTTTTTTGTTCAAACCGCAGTGTTTGGATTGCCCCTGACCAATTTTTTTCCAGGTATGGGGGCCGAACAAAGCGAGTATTTCTGGCACAACGAATCGCTGAGAGATGGCGCTAAGGAAACCCGCAACCTGAAAATCCCAAAAACACTGCCTCGCTACAAACGATGGCATGCGTTGCGACGGCATTACCATTGTCCGGTAACATCATCGGCGCCACTGAACACTGCCGCATTTCTGGAAATGTGCCGACCTAATGGCGCGCGGGTTTTTTACAACGATTCCTACAATTATCTTCAGGAAAAGGCTCAACAGACCAAAGCGGGCGTAAAACTGAAAAATGTGACGCTGGGACATTTTCATGTGGCGCCCTTTGTGTTTGACCACATCAATGTGGGCGTTGCCAGACACCTGAGCAATGAATTGCGCCATCAGAACAACGGGTCACTGCAGCGAACAACGTCATTTGTGGTGCATGCGAAAACGGATCCGCATAAGCGAACAACCTGTTTTATCGGCAGCGCCGGAGAAATGAGTAAAAAGCATACCAAAAGCTTTGTAAATTTCTCTACCAAAGCGGATTTGCTGATCTATGCGGGATTTCGCAGATTCCCCGCAGACGCGCAGGCCAAAACCCGTGCGGGGCAACGCCTTATCAACAGAGTTCTGGATTTTAGTGAGCAGATAGACGAAGGATTTGAATGGCTTGTACAACACGTTGAAGTGTGCGAGGCAGTGGTTTTTGCTCATTTTGAGGAGTTTATGACCCGCTTAAGAAATACGGCGACATATCGAAAGGATGTGGCTGACGCGTTGCCGTTCGCATTGATTCAGATTAAGAAGCAGATTCGCCATCTGGAAGCGGCCAAAAAACCGCAATTGGCAAAAGCGTGGGAAGACTTGCTTGAAAACAATCGCATCTATGTGCTGGCCAGACGGGGCACCGGATTCGAAAAGGCTATCCCAGGCACCCCCGAAGCGTTTGAAACCGAAGAAAACGTCTGGGTATAAAAGGTCACGCACACCGTTTTGGGTCCGATAACCAACAGACAAAACGACGTTCTTCTATTTTGGGTTTATTTGGGTTTCTTGCGACTAAAGGCGCTAATGGCGCCGGAAATCATATGCAGAGGACGCACTTTGGCGGGTACGCCAGCCTCGAGCACCGCCTGTGGCATTCCAAACACAATGGCCGTGTCCTCGGATTCCACAATGACAGATCCTCCTGCCGCATGAATGACCTCGCAACCGGCAGCGCCGTCGTTACCCATGCCAGTCATCACCACCGCCAGCAGTTTTTCGCGCACCGCGTTGGCCGCCGAAATAAACATCTGATCCACACAGGGAGAATAACGGCATTTGGGCGAACGGGGCACTTTCTCCCCAAAATATCCCTCCGCCACTCTGGAAATTTTAATATTGGCATCACCGGGACTGATGTACACCGAACCGTTTTTCAATACTTCTCCCTGTTGCAGTTCCAGCACCCGCAACTGAAAAAGCCGGTCGAGCCGCGCTGCAAACGTGGCGGTGAACTGAGCAGGCATATGCTGCGCAATCACAATGGCAGCGTTCAGATGGGCCGGAATGGTGCTAAGGACTTTGGTCAAAGAAGCGGGCCCCCCGGTGGAAGCGCCAATCACCACGACTTTTTCGGCCGGTTTGCCAATGGCTTCCTCTTCGTCCTTTTCGGGAAATGTCATCAGAGGAAACATACCGGTGGCAGAGTCACCCGATGTGAGGGACTGCATGGCGATGGCATTGAATTTTCCGGCCGCCATCACTTTTTGCACCACGTCTTCCCGAATTTTTTTAATTGCCGGCGAAATCATGGTGCTTGGCTTGGCCACAAAATCCAGGGCCCCCAGCTCCAGCGCGCGAAACACATTTTCCTTTTGGCTGTGGGAACTGATCACAATAACGGGCGTGGGTTGCCCGGACATCAGTATGCGAAGAAACCCAAATCCATCGAGCCTTGGCATCTCCAAATCCAGGGTAATCACCGTTGGCTTCAGATTCATGGCCAGCTGCAGCCCTTCCTGGCCATCCGCTGCTTTGCCAACGACCTGCACATTCTCATTGCCGTCAAAAAATTCGGCAATGCTTTTGCGGTTGTACGCTGAATCATCGATAATCAGCAGGCGAATGGGTTCGTTAGACAAAGGCTTCCTCCCGCTTCTGATAGACCATGGCATTATGAAGTTCAACTGGCGCAAACGGTGTCTTCTGATTAAACAGCGACTCAGTGTGCCCCAACAGAAGATACCCCGATGCATTTAAATGACGGTGAAACAGCTCAATGGTATCGGTTCGGGACTGTCGGTCGAAATACATCAACACGTTACGGCAGAATATGGCGTCAAACTTTCCAAGCATCCCCGCTCGTGCCGCGTCCAGCAGATTGATTTTGGCAAAATTGCATTTCTCCTTGATGCTGTTTTTCAGCGCCCATTCCGTACCTACCCGGCGAAAGTACTTCATGCGAAGATAGTCGGAGGTATTTCGAAATGCGGATTTACTGAAGATACCGGACCGGGCACGCGCCAGCATTCTGGAGCTGATATCGCTGCCAAAAACACGAACATTCCAGTTGGTGAACAGCTCCGATTCGGCAATGAATATGGCAATGGAATACACCTCTTCGCCCGAGGAACACCCCGCGCTCCAGATGTTCAAATGTCTTTTGCGGACATTGCGACGCTGAAGTGATGGAAGAATCTCAGCGGAAAATGCATTTAACTGATAGTCTTCTCTGAAAAAGTACGTTTCATTATTGGTGAGCATCTCAATGGCCGACTCCAGTTCTCCGGACTGAGATGTGTTGGAAAGAAGGTCGGCGTATTCTTCAAAACCGTCAAGGGACAAATCCAGAATCCTGGCCGAGAGTCTGCTCTCGAGAAGATACCTGTCGCCATCGTTAAACAGAATTCCAAACCGCTCGTTGAACATTTCGCGAAGTTTCTGGAACGAATCGATAGAAAGGGAGCAGTTGTTATGCACGTTGGATATTGACATTGGGTCACATTTCTAACTGGCGGTGACGGAATTGGCAAGCATCACGAGGTCTATCTCAAAGAGCAGTCCATCCTGATCGCCGAACACATCCGATGCCCACGAAACGTCTGTTGAACCCAGAGCGGAATGGTCACGACGCTGGTTTTTGTGAATGGTTATCACACCGAACACCGTATCCACCACCAGAGCGATACTTTTTTCCTCCACTGCAATGATAATCCATCGCTGTTTTACGCGGCGTACATCGTTCACCTTGAATCGCCTGCGCAAATCCACGACTGGAATTGCGGCTTCCCGATGATCCAGCACTCCGATGACACTGGGGTCATCCGCGGGTAAAGGAGAGATTTCGCGGGGCAAAATAATTTCCCGCACATGCATGATGTCCACAGCGCACAGTATGCTGCCAACCGAAAACTTGACGATTTTCCGCTCCTGCTCGGGCACCTGTCGATTTAATCCGGTGAACAGAGAAAGACTCATCGCAGTGCCTCATGCATTATTTCTTCAAGATCAATAATCGTCACCTGGGTGTGTTTGTCCGGACGTACCACGCCAATAACCTTTTCGGTAACCGGGTTTTCTTCAAGTACGGGATTTTCCTCGAATGTACTGGCGGGCACGCGGCGCACAAGGGTTACCCTATCGACCAGAATACCAAACTGCTCTCTGGGAGTGTTGTACAACAGGATGCGCGATGATCTGTCAATAATGGCCGGATCGAGTCCCAGCAGCTGCCTGAAATCCACCAGTGTGACCACACCGCCTCGAATGGAGACTACGCCAATGAAGTACGAGCGCGTCCTTGGGACCTCGGTCACCGGTGGGGGCTGTACAATCTGCGAGATAAGATTCAAATCCACACCAAACTCTTCCTCACCCAGATTAAAACACAGAAAACCAATCGTGGGTTCATCGGAGGAGACGGGTTGTACACTGGCGGGATGTCTGGTGTGCCCCAGCATACTTGTGGGGTGCCTTGAACTGATAATTGTTGTATCGCCTGCTGCCATACCCTTATCCTGCATACTGGCTGCTATCGTCCGTTGTGGCGAAAAATTCTTCAATCACCGCAACGGTATCCAGCACCAGCGCCAGTTTCTGGTCACCAATGTCGGTGACGCCCGAAAAGCAACCCGCCTGCGCCATCGCGGGCCCAAGGGGTTTGATAATCACATCCTGTTGTCCCACCAGCGCGTCCACCACCAGTCCCACTCGACGTTGTCCCAGCGCGGCGACCACCACCCGGGAATTGGGTTGCGGCGGGCCAGGCCTGTAAAAATTGAAAAATGAATCCAGACGGCATAGCGGCAGTGTCTGCCCGCGCAGGGTCATGGTTTCGGTGTTCATAACCTGGTGGATGTCTTTTTCCTTGAGCATTATCGCCTCCGCCACCGTATTGAGCGGAATGGCATAAACGGCCTTTGCCACCGATACCAGCAGCGCCGGTGTAATGGCCAGAGTAACGGGCATGGTAATGGTGAATTTGGTGCCAATGCCCAGTTCCGACTGCACTTCCACAATGCCGCCCAGCGCCGATATATTGGTTTTCACCACATCCATACCCACGCCGCGGCCCGAAATTTCCGTTGTCACTTTGGCAGTGGAGATTCCCGGAATGAAAATCAGGTTGTTCAGCTCCCGAGTGGACATCACCGCCGCCTGTTCTTCGCTGACCGCACCGGAACGAATGGAAGCCTCCAGTATTTTTTCGGAGTCAATCCCCGCGCCGTCGTCCTCCACTTCGATGAGAACGTGATTGCCTTTCTGATATGCCGTCAGCGCCACGGTGCCATTTTCAGGTTTGCCCATCATGGCACGGTCTTTGGGCTTTTCGATGCCGTGATCGATGGCATTGCGGATAATATGCATCAGCGGATCGGACAACTCTTCGATAATGAGTTTGTCCACTTCGGTGTCCGCACCGGAAACAATAAACTCAATTTCCTTGCCCAGATTGCGCGATACCTTTCGAATAACCCGGGCCAGCCGATCGAACATTTGTCCCACCGGGACCATGCGCACTTCCAGAATCCCTTCTCGGATTTCGGCCAATCGCCGTTCGAAGCCGCGAATGATGCGGTGCAACTCAATGGCCAAATCCCGTCTGCCCGCCACCGTGCGCAATTCGTCGCTCACCTTGCTGATGGAACTGCGCACCAGACCCAGTTCACCCACAGAATTCATCAGGCGATCCAGCCGGGAAATATCCACGCGCACCGTTTGACTGACAGATCGAAGGGAAATTGATTTTTCCGGTCCGGCATCGATTATGATGGAATCCTTTTCCGGCACGTGCTCGACGATTTCGGCGGGGGGCGGACTGGTATCCTTTTTGTCCGCCGATGGCGATTGGACCGATGCATACTCAGGTTTAGCGAATTCCCCGGCGCCCGCCACCACCAGCAACAGCTGCGCGTTGAATTCGTTGGAGACCTGCTCCAGTTCCGACTCTTCCTTTTTGAGTGCCAGCAACACCTCAATATCGATTTTATTCACATCGTCGCTCTCATCGCAGGGCAGATAGGTGATAATTTCACCCATCGGCTTGAGCGCCCCCTTGATGGCTTCGAGCTCGGTGTCGATGGAAATCAGCGAAAAACTGGCCCGTACTTTATAGAGAGGCCGTCCCTTATCGAGATTGGTCACCAGACGATGCTCTTCGAATTCTGTGAGCACCTCCAGAACATCTTTGCCCACCAGTTGCTTTACATCTCTGGGCTGTGGCGGGCCAGAGGGGGGTTGCATCGCCACTTCCGGCCCATCATCCACTGGTCTCCCCTCTGACCGCTGTGCCTCTTTGGGCTGCGGCACCTCCAGCTCCATATCGTTCAGCAACCCGGTCTGGCTGATGTGATTGAGTGCCTGGACCACCACATCGATACTGCTGAGCAATGCATCGAGCGTGTCTGCGTTCAGCTCGGTTTTGCCCAGGCGAATGTTGTCGAGAAGCGACTCTTCCCGATGGGCGAAATGCGACAGATTTTCGGCGCCAAAAGTGGACGAAAGTCCCTTTAACGTGTGCCAGCATCGGAACGCTTCGTTAATCAGATCCGGGTCCACCTCCTCATCGTCCCTGAGGTTGGTGTCGATTTCCATCAAAACGTTGCTGAGCGCCTCCACGAACTCCTGGGCTTCACTCAGAAACTCCTGAATTGCCCGGGGACTTGGAGATTTTTTACTGTTCATTTAAACCTCTCGAAAGCCGAAAGCATGGGTCGCATTTTGATCCGAAAAATAATGTAGCATACTTTTTTGACCCTCCCAAAGTTATGGCATTTTTAATGCCAAATTGGAAAATCAAACATGAAACATCAAGTGCCGCCCGTTAGCGGAAAAGGCCGAGTCCATAATCCGGGGTCAATGAAATGTGGGAATGGGCAGATTGTGCTGGATGCAGTATGCCTTTAAAATATTGCGAATCAGAAACGCCACAGTCACTGGACCCACTCCGCCTGGAACCGGAGTAATGGCGTGCACCTTGTCGTAAATTTCAAGGTCTGCATCGCCAACGATTTTATCGCCCAGCCGCGCGATGCCTGCGTCGATGACCGTCACCTCCTCTTTTCCCGTGGCCGCCACAAGCTCCTCGTTGACCAGACCCACCACACCAGTGGCCGAGATAATGATGTCCGCGCCGCGCACTTCCTGCTCCAGATTCCGGGTGAATTTATCGCACATGGCCACCGTGGCCCCTTCATTCTGAAGCATAATGGCCAACGGTCGCCCCACAATGAGCGACTGCCCAATCACCGCTATTTTCTTCCTCTGAAGCCCGCTGACGCTCCCTTTTTTGGGGTACACGGTATCGAGCATGTGAACAATGCCAAAGGGCGTGCAGGGATGCAGGTAAGGAATTTGACTGCGCACCGTCAGGCGCCCCACATTGAGAGGATGCAGGCCGTCCACATCCTTGTTGGGATGAATTTCCTCAATGACCGGTTCCAGCCGAATGTGCTCGGGCAACGGCAGCTGCACCAGAATACCGTGGTACGATTTGGAATTGTTGAAGCCTTCAATGAGGCCGCGCAAATCGTCCTCGGTGATATCGCTGTCCAGATTCACATTTACCGTTTCAATGCCCACCCTGCGACAGGCCTTCAGTTTGTTTTGCACGTAAATAGTGGATGCGGGGTTCTCCCCCACCTGCACCACAACAAATCGGGGCTTGGTTTCCAGCTGCTGGATTTTCTGTTTCACCTGCCGCCGAATATCACGGGCGATTTTCTTTCCGTCGATTAATATGGTCATGATGCAACTCGTTTGGCAAAAGGTTGTGGGACGATTTATCTGTTTAAAGTATAATTCCCGGGATCACAGACCCAAATCAACGTTGTCCATTTTTTTCAAATCGTCAATCTGCTCCTTCGCTTCTTCCTCCCCCTGCTGCCGAACTTCCGCCGCCCCAACTTCGGCCATCGCCGCCTGATGGGCCACAATCGAACTCACCGTCAATGCCGCTCCCAACAGCAGCGCCGCCAGCAGCGCCACAACACCGTTTCGCAGCGATACTTTGAACCCCATCACAATGGACATAATATTCACAACAATTGCCGCCAATATCAAAACCACACCCGTCAGTGTTAAAAGATTCATATTTTGCCCTTTCTAATACCATCGGTTTTGTGCATAAGAACTTAAAACGGTTCTTGTCGGTTTGAAAGACTGTATTCGCATTTTTTTGAATCTACAAACCTGTATTGGTCCCATGGCCGGTATCCAACGATGCCGGCATCCTGAATTGAGGCGTTTATGAGCAAATATCCCGGAGTCCCATCCATTGGGTTCAACGAAGCATTAATTTTCGATAGCAGCCGCGAAGGGCGAATGGGATGTTCCCTTCCCGGTCTCGATGTGCCAGAAGTGGACACAGCAGACGTGCTGCCCGACGCACTTATTCGCACAAGGGACGCCGAACTCCCCGAACTGAGCGAACCCGAAGTCACCCGGCATTTTACCCGTCTGTCCACCTGGAATTTCAGTGTGGATCACGGTTTTTATCCCCTGGGCTCCTGTACCATGAAGTACAACCCAAAAGTCAACGAGCTGACCGCGCGTTTGCCCGGCTTTTCAATGCTGCACCCCTACACACCGGTACATTTGTCTCAGGGCGCTATTGAACTCATGATGGCCCTGGAGGAAGCGCTGCGCGAAGTGTCGGGAATGGCTGCCGTTTCTCTGCAGCCGGCCGCGGGCGCTCATGGAGAACTCACCGCAATGATGGCGGTGCGCGCGGCACTTACCAAACGAGGCAATCCCCGTAAAAAAGTGCTGATTCCAGACACCGCTCACGGCACCAATCCCGCCACCGTCACCCTGAACGGCTATGTCACTGAACCGGTGGCGTCTTCTGAAGACGGTTACCTCACCGCAGATGCCGTGCGGGAAAAAATGAACGATGACGTGGCCGCTCTCATGTTGACCAATCCCAACACCCTTGGTCTTTTCGAGAAGAATATCAAGGAGATATGCGATGTGGTCCATAGTCGCGGCGGCTTTGTATTTGGAGATGGCGCCAACCTGAACGCCATTATGGGCAAGGCGCGTCCCGGCGATTTTGGCGTGGATGCCATGCAGTTCAATCTGCACAAAACCTTTTCAACCCCCCATGGCGGCGGTGGTCCCGGCAGCGGCCCCGTTGGCGTGTGCGCGGAACTGGCGCCGTTTTTACCGGGTCCGCGCCCGGTGCGCAACGCCGACGGCACCTTCGATTTGGTCACTTTGCCGGAATCCATCGGTCGCGTCCGATCGTTTTTTGGCAACTTTGGCGTCATGGTGAAAGCGTACACCTATCTGCGGGAACTGGGCGCCGCCGGACTCGAAAAAGTATCCGAAATGGCCGTGCTCAACGCCAATTACCTGCTGTCGCTCATCGGCGACACCTGGCATGTGCCCTACGGCAACGGCCGATGCATGCACGAAGTGGTGGCCAGCGATAAACACCTCGCCCACACCGGTGTCACCACCCTCGATGTGGCCAAAGGACTGGTGGACAGAGGTTTCCATCCCCCCACCGTGTACTTCCCACTGGTGGTAAAAGGCGCGCTCATGTGCGAGCCCACCGAAACCGAGTCCAAAGACACTATCGAAGAGTTTGCCGCCGCCATGCTCGAAATCGCCGACCAGGCCACAATCGACCCCGATGCACTGCACAGAGCCCCGGTCAACACCCGAATCACACGACTCGACGAAGCCACTGCCGCCCGCAAACCCATCCTCACCGCGTCCATGGGAGAAAAAGATGAATAGAGAGAGCCTTTTTGCGCTGGTGGCCCACCGTTTGGGCGAAGACAGCCCCACCCTGGCCCATTGCGTCGCCACCGAGCGCTGCATGATGGCGCTGGCCCACCGCTTTGGCGAAGATGCCACCCAGTGGGGATTGACCGGCCTGGCCCACGATTTGGATTTGAACGAATGCGAACCCGACCTCTCCAATCACACCCTCATCGCGCAAAAAGTGCTCGAAGCCGAAGGTGCTCCAAGTGAAATGATCGCCGCCGTCCTGGGTCACAACAACAAGGGCCCAAGAAACACCCTCATGGCAAAAGCCCTATGGGTGGTCGACCCAACAACTGGAATGATTACAGCCACTTCTCTGGTACTCCCCTCTAAAAACGTTGCCGACGTCCAGGTAAAAAGCGTCAAAAAACGCATGAAAGACAAACGCTTCGCCGCCGCCGTCAACCGCGACCAGATTCGTGCCTGCGAAAACGACCTCAACATCCCCCTCGACGATTTTTTACACCTCTGCATCACCGCCATGACCGAGTCCGAGTAATCGATTTTTTTTGTCAGATTTCGCTCAATCGGTGGAATGACAGCACGACATTCGGATAACCAGGCGGGGGCAGTTGCGATTTCGTTCCGGTCAGGAATCCGCAGGATCCTTTTCACTGGATACTATATTATAGTTGCGAGCATAGCTGCGTTTGCGGATCCAATTTGGGCAGATGGCAACAGATACTGCCTTGGCAGGTCCGAAACATTCGATTCTATCCAGTTATAAAAATAGGGAACAAGAATATGGTCGGTCTGAGCGGAACCATAACCTCCTCCATTCATTACTCCCAAAGAGAACCACTCTCCGTCACGATATACAAGGGTCGGTCCACCGCTATCACCGTGGTTGGCGCCGATGTAAGGATTGGATTCGCATAATGTGTCGAACAGATGCGGTGTCGGATGCATTATTCCTATCCGCTCCAACGGAATAGTTGATATGGGCCGTTCCACCGACCGCAAAACATCGGATGTGTAGCCGGTTTCGGCCGTCAATCCATATCCATACAATGTAACCCAGTCCCCTGCCTTCACTTCGCTTTGTCTGGCAGGGGTGGCCAGACGCCGAGACTGGACATTTGTAACAGGAGAAGCCAATTTCAATATCGCTATATCATAGTCGGGATGCGTCACCGGAGCCGACGCCAGCGGCTTCCAGTTCGATGCCGGACAATTCAGCGCATTGTGACAGCCTACAGCGACACGGAATGTCGTCCATTGTGAAGGATCGATGCCGTTGGGGCAGGCTCCGCTGGTTACCGCCAAATCGACACAATGCGATGCCGTAAGCACCGCCGTTGGGGAAATTAACAGACCTGAACAGATCAGATCGTTCGGCCCGCTCGGATCACACTGAGAGGTCCGCAGCGCAATGGCGGATTCCATCCACGCTTCGGCGCCGCCCACAATAAACATTGAATGCCCCTCGATACTGGCATCTTCCTGCCAGAGTGTTTCATCTTCACAACTAAAAAGCATTACAGAAAGCAGGCCAAATATCATAATGATAATACATTTTCTGTATTTCATAATGGTTACCTTTCTACTCTTGAGCAGATCGTCTATCGATAATTTTCACTGAAATGGAACCAGTCAAGCAACCAGTCAAAAATCAATGAAGTCTTTACTTCCAGACATCCATTCAGATACTCATTATTTCACACCAAATGATGTGGGTGTACGACAATCCGTCGCTGCACAGCCGGACACATTGGTGCTACTGGCGGTGGGGATATACACCTGGAATATCTTCCCGGAGAGAAGTGCTGAAGTACCAAGGCTTATAAAACGTGCAGCCTTGCTTTCATCGGTTTTAGCAATGGCGATATATCGAATCGTATTTCCGTCTAAAACCACGGAATTTGAGCAACGAACGTGAATACGATTATCCACTTCAAGAACTTCATTTGGAGTGCACGAGAACCAGCCTGCCGAAGCGATTGAAGGCAAAGCGGTAAGTCCGGCAATTATCAGCGTGACAGTTAAAAGGGTCTTGTTCATTCTGGAAACTAAATTTTTCATTGTTCTTCCTTTTCCGGCTTCAAAGTTGAGCCTTTTTTTAATGAGTTGTCGCCGCAGCGATACAGCGGTATTTCAAAAACCATCAAAATCGCGCGGTTTTCAGGCCTGGAAAAACAAAAGCGATTTGACTTCTGTATTCCCTATGACGCACCTGTCTTTATTTAGCTCATTTTTTTTATCATGACGTGAGGCACCAGGGAAAGATAAAAAATATACAAAAAGACATTTTGTTTCTCCTTCCATATGGCGCAACTGACATTGAGTGCACCGGAACATCGCAGAGTGCGCCGGAACGAAAACGATTAAAATGAAAATTTCTCGATTAAAAAAAGGCCCTCGAAAGACCCACGGTTTTAATTCGCCTCCGCGGGTTGTCACGTTCAGCGCACCATTCAGATCACTCGAGTATCATTGGATTGATGGTGCGCGCCCCACCCCCTCCGGGATATTGATATGCGGCAACATCTCCTTCCCCCAACACGAAAAGCCCCACTGGCATATCCGCTTCGAGCCACCGGGGCCCGTCCACACAGTTGCCGACGCCAATTCCATCACGTTCCAATTCAAAGCGGCCCACTTCGAAACCGGACGTTCCCACCTCGGCGAACGCACTGTCGTCAAGTTCGCCAGGACATTCAACTTGAACAACCGCCCCCTTTGGCCTTACCACAATAATTAGCTGAATCTCTGTTTGTCACATCCCGCCACTATTCGCCAGACAGCCCGACGCGTATCATAAATTCATGACGCAAGCGAACACTGGTATCGTGTTCATCAGAAAAACATGCGCTTGCTGTCAGGTAAAAAAAGAAATCAGTTGATTATCCAGCGTCCGTTTTGTTACATCCTTTCCCATGGAAAAAGCGTGATTGTAAACAAAAGTTTAGGCGAATCTCATAATGAAAAAAATATATTCAGGTATGCTCACAGCAATTTTTCTGGTTATGTTCAGCGGCGTCACAGAGGGATGCAATACTGATACTGAGTCAGACGAGATGGCGGACACAAACACGGAAACCGGAATGGGAACTGAAGCAGAAACGGCAACTGAAACAGAAACCGGCATTGAAACAGAAACTGCAACTGAAGACAGTATCCCAACTGCACAATCACTGGCAAACAACGCAAGTAAACAGAACTACATCAACTGGCTCTCAAAGGTGGCCGTGGAGCGCACTTTAGGTTCTGCGGGATGGCAGAGTGTTCAGGATTTGTGTTCAGCCGAATTCAGGAAGTTTGGGTATACAGTAGAACTGCAGACGTTTTCCAAAGGGACAAATGTAATCGGCCGACTGGAGGGAACCTCTCTTCCTGAAACTCATGTGGTGGTAGCTGCTCACTACGATCATATTGAAGGCTGCATTGGAGCGGATGACAACGGCACCGGTGTTGCCGGGTTGTTGGAAACCGCACGAGTGTTGTCACTGAAGTCTCACGATAAATCACTGATTGTGGCCTGCTTTGACCAGGAAGAAAACGGATTGCTCGGTTCCACAGCATTCGTGGAAGATTCCGTCGCAAACAACGAGAATATTGACCTGGCCTTTATTTACGAAATGATTGGCTATATTAACGACTCCCCAAACAGCCAGCTTCTGCCCCCTGGTTTTGACCAGCTGTTTCCAGATATGGTCCTTGCCATTGAAGCCAATGAAAATCGGGCAGACTTCGCTGCCATTCTGGCCAATGAAGCAGCTGGTGACGCTGCTGTCCAAATGAGCAATTTCGCACAAAAGGACGGGCTGACCGCATATCCCATCGTCGTTCCCAATGCGTTGCAGCAGTTGGACGCGTTGTCTGACCTGCGTCGCTCTGACCACGCGCCCTTCTGGGATGCCGGATTTTTAGCCATCAACATCACCGATACTGCCAATATGCGCTACGCCGCTTATCATTGCCGCGAAGGAGAGGATGTCATTGAAAACCTGAATCATGACTTCGCTTACCTAATCCTCAGAAGCACCATCTTCGCCGCAGCAACTGCGTTGAACAAATAACGTACCTGCAATATCGCCGTTTTTCTCACGGATGAAAAGGCGTCTGTATTGGTCACGCTCACATGATGACCGACCAGCAACCTTAATGAAATGCAATTCCCAGATACAATCCCAGCTCGGGAATCACATGGGTATCTCTGAATGTGACGTTATCGTCGTAGGTGTTGTAATTGGATCCTTTGTCGGTTTTAAAAGTGAGTCCCAGTTCAAATCCCAGATAGAATCCCGCCCTTCCCCCCTTCCACCACGTCAGGTCCAAACCGGTAGTGAGACGCCACAGCAGCCAGCGCAGATCATCATCGTAACCATCATTCCCCGGGTCCACCGTGCCCGAAAAAAAACCAATCCCCAACAGGATAGGCCATTTTAACTGAAATCCACCCCGGCCAACCGCCCCTCTTCCCAGGGGCGTAAATACCGGACCGGCAGAAAATCCCGAATGATACACCCCGTTTGCCAGATGGTGTGTTGTTTGCGCCTGCAATCGAACATAACGAAGAACATCTGCATCGACTTTCAAACTGATTGGAGAGGGGACTTTAACCCATCCTAAAAAAATACTCCGTACACCTGCCGACAGCCGCACCTCCGCGTTGGTAATATCCCTTGAGGTCGCATTCGATAACTGCGCGCATAACAAAACGCATGCAGTAACACCAGCGAATAACATTTTTGCTTTCATACGCTTTTTATATCGCGGTGCAACGACAAACATCACCCCACGCATTCTCCTTTCAATGAATACATCATATGAACCCCGCCATATTGTCCATGGAATGACGGGCGATGAAAAGAAAAAAAACGGAACCAGTTGGTGAATAGTGAATTGGATGCATTGGGATTCTTTTTGATTTACAGCTCAGAATCAGTGCAACCCTTGTCATGGTAGTAAATGTATGAATATGATATCAACGGGGTCGGTGCACACCATGGGTGCATTAATCCTCCCTCAACCAGACCACTGTAAAACCCGCTCGAAGCGAATTGGAGGGGCCAGTCATGTTTTTCTGCAGATGCGAAACCATCTATTTTGAAGGTATCACACATTCCAGAGATGGTTCAGCATTGTCAAATCGCGCCACATCGCACTCCATTCCACCTGGCGCCCCTTCTGCCCCTTCACCGCCATTCGATGTCTCTATTCGCGTCGATTCCGTATAGGTAACGACACTGCCTTCGGCATGGACGATACCAAGAGACGGTCCACCGGCGCCACCGGCACCCGAGCCACCACTGCCACCTGTTCCACCGGCGCCGCCTGCGTGTCCACCTTCAAGAGTAATCTCGTCAGTCTTTGTGCACACGCCCCCCTCGCCGCAGGTCTGGGCGCATGTTTCGCTTTCTCCCGCTTTGCCGTCGCTGCCGAAAGTCCCCTCTTCGCCGCTTTCACCGCTTCTACCATACCCGCCAGGACCGCTTTGCAGCCAGCAATCGACGAGAGAGATATTGCTACCGCTATCCGAAATAAAAATCGCCACGGATGCCCCTCCGCCGCCCCCGCCGTTGCCACCCAATCCACCTTGCCCTCCACAACCACATCGGCCCTCCGATCCCGAATAGGTTTCCCAGCCTTCCCTGCAAAGACACCCCTGGGCACCACAGCTCATTGTATTGCAAAAGTACACACAACTATTCTGCTCTCCGCTACCACCGACAGTCCCATTTTGCCCTGGAAAGCCGGGATTTCCTGGGGCGCCGGCACCAGGGATAAATCCATTGAACGAAAAAACACCCTTGTCGGCGCCGCTCCCATCCGCGCCCCTCGTACCATCGCCGCCAGTGCCGCAGCCCTGGCCAACGGCTGTGCCTGTGCATTTTGGCGGATCTGGATTATACCAGGGAGCATAATAACCCCCTGCCCGGGCGTCACCCGCTTCGATTCGCGTGTTTATCAGTTGCACATCAGATCCGTTTTCTATCCAGATGCCATAGCAGCTCCCGCCATCCCCTGTGGGATTGGTTAATGCTTCGTCCCACGTATCGATGGATAGTGAGTGCAGCACTACCGATGAGCGGTGCACCTTTAAACCAACGCAATCGGTCGATGTCCCTTCGAGCGGCGTAATATGTGTCGCATAGGCAGCATTCTCACTGCAGTCCCTCGACCAGACGCCTGATTGAACCAGCCACCCGCCTCGCAGGGCAACGTCTGTCAGCTCATTCAAGGCAACGTTTTCAAAATAAATGTTTGGTGCCAGGTAAATATCTGTTTGGTCAACTGTGTGTTCAAGGGCGCGGGCAATTGATTTAAACGGCGTTTCCCTCGATCCATCGCCATCGGCTTCAACATCAGGGTCCACAAAGACACCGTTGCCAGGTTCATCCATGGGGTTACAGTGATATGCCACGTCTGTAAGCAGATAGTCTGCTGGATCTGTTCCTGACTCGACACTTGTTTCAGTATCTGGAAATTCACCTGTTTCAGTATCTGGAAATTCACCTGTTTCAGTGTCTGGAAATTCACCTGTTTCAGTGTCTGGAAATTCACCTGTTTCAGTGTCTGGAAATTCACCTGTTTCAGTGTCGTCACTAATGACTATAGTGACGGGCGTGTCCGTTGAATCTTCAGCTACAGTAGCTTCGGTGGTGTCAGACGTTGTTTGAGTATCTGAATCCACGCCGGTGTCTGCGCCATCCTCTGAATCAGAGTCAAAGGTAGTATCAGTTGATGGTTTTACTTTTCCTTTCGGTTTTTTTTTATCTGTGTCGGGATAGCAATTCCCCATTTTACAATAGCCATTGGAACAGTCGTCATTCGATTTGCAAACAGTAAGGTTGTCAATGCAGGCGGTGCCAGCACAACAGACAACCATCCAGCAAATGGTCCATTGTATTTTGTCCATAGAACATTTCACTTTAAACGCCTCTGAAGAATATCGATAAGGCAAGACCACCGGCAAGATGCACTGTATATCTGGCTTTGTCGCCTGTGCCTGTTGAATAAATCGAGCCGATGTAACATGACAGCTCGCTGAGCCATCTGCCATTGCCCGCTGTAAGCAGCATGCCTGCCTCAACGTTAAACTGAATTTCCCACCCCTTACTTTTAAATTTCTCTCTGCCCTTAAATTTTTGCCATATTTTCCCTCCCAAAAGGGCAACCCCCAGGGAGGCATCAAATGTCTTAAAGGACGTTCTCCTGCCGCTGCTTATACCGGCCAGAGCCATTCGTGCTTCATAGGCAAGTTCGGGATAATTCCGACCGTCGTAGCCAAACCCAGCTTTTGCCGCAGCAAACCATTTTTGCCAGTCAAATCGTAGCGGAACAAAAAAACGATGCCTTGGGTGCAGCATTTTATACGATGCCAGCGAAAAGTCATATCCAGAGCCAAAAATAAACGAGGTTCCCGGTTTTATTGTAGAGGCCCGGATCGTTGAGTCGACGCCCATGCCCTTTGAAAAGAGTGTATCCACACGTTCCCCCACGCGGGATGCAGGTGCACAATCGCGCTCGGAATGAATGACCAGTGTCTCTCCCGCATCAAGCTGAACGACAAGACGGTCTTTCAGTTTGCTGTTACCGAAAGTAAAAAGTTCGATCTTTCCAGGAAAAACCACTATTTCCTTTGGTGCGCCCGCCTTCTTGTCAAAAAACTTTACCAAATGGCCATCGGCGTGCGATAGCGCAAATTTTCCGTGCATTTTTTCTGACAGGATTATTCTGGCGCCATCAGCGTTGGGAAAACTGAAATAAACAGGCGCCTTTGAATGCAGCTTAGATACAAACTGTTCGGGCACCTGATGACGATTATGCCTGACTGTGTATGCCACGGTTTTCGCTCGCGCATATTGCCATATTCCATCCAGAGTGATTCCAGGGCCCTCAAATCGAGCGCTATTCAGCGCTTCAATGAAGTAATGGGTAAATACACCACCGATTTGCTTGTCTTCATAACTGGGTTGATCCGCACCGCTGGACACAAACCATATACTCCCCTTTGTGGACAGCACATGTTCGGGCAATTCCTTTACCATGTTCAGTCCCCGTGTAGGCCGAATTCCCTTTTTTTGCAGCAGTGTATCCAGACTTCCAGAGTAACACGCATCAAAAACACCAATAGAAAAGTCCGCACCCACATCGTTAAAGAGCTGAGTTAATTTTTTTGCAGGCAATGGGCCATCTGCAAGCAGCAAACGGCCGGACAGTCCATGTCCGGAGTAATAGAGCAAAAACATGGATTCCACATCTGCGATCAATCTGCTGTCCCTTTCTCTTTGAAGGGACAATTCCCTGAACGCTTTGACAACCGCATCCCGGGTAGCGTTTTGTAAAAGCCGTGTTCGAGATGGTGACGAGTCAAAACTGGCAACATTGATTAATTGTTGCCGAAGTCGTCTGGCCTCCTGTTTTGCATGCAAAAGCCTGGGAAACGGCTCCGTTCCATCTTCGTCCGTACCGATGTCATTGCCAATAATGAGCGCATATCGCATGGTCACCGCATGAGCTATAGATACCTGCAAGAGTATGGTCAATACCATACAAGCCCCAACCAACGAGGGCACAGGGTAAACCATGGCTTTTTGAATCATGGCGGCGTTTCCATTACAATTAAATGCGCCAGGGCATTTGGGGGATGTAAAACTGTCATTTGGGCGAAACCTTCCATTGGGCCTAAACGTCGATTCATCCATTTACATATGTGCTTGGGCCATTGGATAGCATCTATTCAATAATATGTATATGCTTTAATGTATGACATATTGTTGTGTTGAAACAGCAGACACGTCCCTTTGATTTCCCGTTTTTCAGACCCGGAAATTGCGTTTCGAACGGCCCCGACAGATGGTCGGCATATACCCCTTCCGGATGCGAATTCTATAATTCATTTGGGAGGGGTGCGACAGCAACACAGCGTTGAGGTGAATCTCAAAACGAAGAATATATATTCAGGTATTCTCACTGGATTGTTTCCGGTTGCGACAAGCTGTGTCACAGAAGTATATAGTATCGATGCAAGGCCATGGTGAAGTAGCGGAGACGACAAACCACTTATTGTAAACTGCTTTGATTAAAGGCAAAAATGAGTCGACTGCTGACTCCGCTGTTCAGATGAGCGTTTTCAATCATAACGAAGGGCTAACCTCGCTTTTTAATTCGTCGATTCATTTTGACAGCGTTATCAATGCCAGTAAGAAATACTTGACAGAAAATACTTCCGGGTAACGGTAATTTTTTTTAGTCCAGAGGGGCTGAAGAATGATGTGCTTGAGGTGGATAGATACATTTTTTCAGTATCCTGCGTTTCTTTTTTACGTCCCGTTATGTGCACTGAGGAGGGATTACCCCATCGCTCACAATTCCAATGACGAATTTAAAGAACACGGCAAAAACATGCGCAAAAAACATGCGTTCCTTTTCGCGGATATAGAAAATATTCAAAAAATCAGCCATCCTGGCGGGCCGTTGTTTTTTTGCTGGCCCCCGAGTGCAGCTACAGCGTAAAGCGCGTCCTTTGCGTTAGGGGATGCCGGAAATTTTTGTTTCTTCTTTTTGGCGTATGCATCAAGGACGGCAATTTCAGTTGTTGAAAGGACATTCAACGCCGGTGCTTCGGGATTGTAATGCGCTATCCATCTGATTTTTAACTTCCGCCATGCGAGTGCGCATTTTGTTTGGTAAAAAATGTTCAGAATTCAAAATAGATACACTGCGGCAAAATGCTCTTTTTCGACTCAATATTGTGGAATTGTGTGATTTTGTCATGCCTGACAATACAAGGATTACATATCGTCACGATTTTGCTGGTGGCCAGGAATGCCATATATCGGGTAGACTATATTCCCATGGCATCAGCGCCTGTATACTTATGGTTTCGTCCTTTTGGTATTCAGCATCAATCGACTCAGACAGTTTTGTTTGTCGTAAAACATATGGTCGTTTTGGTTTGGTTATTTCACAATTACCGTATCTGTCCCCGAACGGCCATACGTTTCCGGCGCATACATTTCGTGGACTTTGGCCGGAGGCACTGTAAATTCACCCGGGGTGGTGGCCCTGGCTTCATACGAATACGTGTAGACGCCATCCCACAACATCGTAGTAAACGCTTCAACCCGCTCATCTTTCATGTTCTGATGTTCAAACCACGGCCTGTGCCACCACCAGAAATTTCGCTGATTCAATAATGATACATCTTCGACATTCTGTTGTACCGCCAATGCGGGATTCACCGCTTCAAGACCCGCCGGTAACGGATCCACAAGCGCCACATGATATCGTCTTCCCGGCGCCACCATGGTTAATATCACTTTTACCCGCGCCCCCGCTTTAATATGCCACCCCCCTTTTTCGTCCCGCCACACATCTTCATCGTTGTTAACCGACATATACTCCCGTTTCACAGCAAATCCCTTTTCCATCGCCGCCAACTGCAGACTCTTCGGTGCGTAATTCATCCCAATTCGATAATACATCCGTCCATCGCCGTTTTTTTCAATGACCAGATTCTCCGCCGTCACGGGTATCTGTTTCATCGGAATAGTCGTCTGGTGTCTTTCTGTGGTGCGGCCTTTGAACGTGTGCCCGGTGGTTACATTGTCGCCCAGCCATAGACGCGTTACAAAGTCCGGCGTTACTTTTTCCACTTTTTGAAAATAGTTGTCCAGGGCGATGAGCACGAACGCGTTTTCCTGGGTACTTTCCCATCTTCCTTCTTTACGATGAGCCAGCAGACCACTCATCAGTTTCATCACCAGCGGGTTTTGCCAGTCCTTTTCCAGCATTGCATTCAACCATATCGCGTCGACACGACGATTCGAGTGCATCAACACATATTCCCCATCTTCGTATTCCGTCACAAAATGAGCGGTTTTGGTGGTTTCCGACACACTGTTGTTGGCATTCTTCTTCAACCTGGACTGCAATTCATCCAACCCGTCTGCGCTCTCATACAACCACCCCTGTGCTTCAAGAGGCATTTGTTTCAGGTTCACGCCCTTTAAGAAAACCTCAATATCTGCTGTGACATCACTCCCCATTTTTTTAAGGACGTAAATGGCGTATGCGCGAATGGACTGTTTACTTTCAAGAGAATACCACTCCGGCAGGTACTGTTCGATATTGGTTAGATAGTATTGGGCATTTTCCAGCACCTGCGCATCAACATCAAACCCTTTTTTCTTCGCAATAACCAATGCATGCGCCACATGCACATTCACAAACGGCCACGATATTCCGCCCCGCTGCCACATCCCAAATCCATTGCGCCAATCCTGACGTTGCGATAGTTTTTTGATGGCCTTTTGCACCGCTTCTTTCAGTGCCGCTTCATCCGGCTGGTCTTCGCTTTCAAAGGCTTTCAACACATCTTTCAGTGTGGCAATGGCAATTATTTTAGATGCCAGCTGTTCGCTGCACTCAAAGGGATAGTCCCTTAAATAAATGAAAGCATCGGTCAGTGTTTGCAGTCCAGTAGACGAGGTGGTCACTGTAAGGCCACCAAACTCTGTCCAAATGTCCCTGGGTGCTTTTACCGACTGAATGACGTGCGCATCAATGACGCTTCCGTACGTGGCAAACGACTCCGTGGTGGCCGGTGTCCATACCGGCAGAGTTACCTTCGCACTGTCCGCGTCCGATTGCGAGGCGGCAACCACCACAAAATCGGCTTTCCCTGCATTTGTGGCCAGGGTGGGGAACCGCACTTCCACCCGTCCATTGGCGGGGACGTCAATCCGTTTTCCCACCTCCGATTTTCCCGCTCCATTGTGGGATAATGCATTCATCGTTTTATCCATCACCACATTGCTTCCTCGCATTGCCACCGATACCTGCTGCGATGTATCCGTGGTGTTTTGAACCACCACAGGAAACTCAAACCTGTCACCAAAATTCAAAAAACGGGGAGCAGACGGTCGAACCATCAACGGGAGCCGTACTGTCTGCATGGATTCGCCACTCCCAAACCGATTGGCCTCATCCGCAGCCACAGCCATCACTCGATAACGGGTCAGCGTATGAGGCAAATTGAATGAAACGCGAAGACGGCCATTGGCATCTGTAATAGCGGCGGGCTCATAAAAAGCCAACGCGTCGAAAATACTTCGGATCAAAATTGGAGCAGCTGCGTCTCCACCAGCTCCTGACTTTTTCATTTTTGGCACTGATGCGCGCGCCATTCCAGGCGCGGGCGGCGCAAGGCGATATAGCGGCCCCCCCCCGTCACCATCTGCCAATACCACTCCCGATTCCATGACCGGCATCACCGCCTGAGTCGCTACTAATGCTCCTTCCATGCCAGCCAGCCAGTTCAGATCCGCCGGTCTGAAGATAAACCCTCTCGAATGGGCATCGATTACTTCCGGCGGCATCGGTGCAAAGAACGTCTCCATCGGGTCTTTTAGTGTATAGCCCGAAAGCGCCAACACGGCCTCGTCCACGACCCATATCGCCAGTTCTGCATTTTTAACCGGTTTCCCCGCATAATCTGTGACCAACACTTCTATCGCTGACTTTTCTGCCGGCTTCAATACCTGTCGCTTTGGCATAACCTTTACGTCAAGGCGATTTTTGTACGACGAAACCTTTAATTCGATATTACCTGTAGCGGTTGATACCTTTCGGTAAGTCGTTCCGTTCTTTTCTTTGTCCATCACCCCTTCCACATCCACCTGCACCGTTGCAGCAGGTACTTCAAGAGTGCTCAACGGAACCGTTATGGTTTCGCTGTTGCTGTTCAATCGAATTCTTTTTTTGTACCGAATACCTTTCTTGCGCAGCGTCACCAACGCCTCGGCGGGATACACGGGGGATTGAATCAGCAGTGTCGCCATATCATCGGGATGGTATATGTCCTTATCCGGTATCAGCTGAACAGTATCACTTTTGTTTTGCACCATATCATCTTTACCATCGCCCTGAACCCACAACCGAATAAACGATTTTGTCTGACGATTTTTCTCATCTTTAGTGGTGGCTTCCAGTCGATAGCTGCCCCCTTTGTTCGGCGCAAAGTGACACGTATGAACTGATTTTTCAGATTGAAATGTACAACGGTTCACTTCTGTTTCGGTATCTGTTCGCACACCATCTTTCCAGTGCGCATCATTTCGAAAAAGTTTTACCAGCACGGTGTCGTTAACGGTTCTGTTTCCCTCTATATCGGTCACCACCACATCCACAGGTATTTCAGAGTTGGCATTGAAAAAGTTTTTGTGCATCTTCAGTCCCACATATCGTCTTGATGGATGAACCAGAATATTGGTGGATGAGGTCCATTGCTGACGATTGACATCCATCACGTGGGCCGACAAATTCACATTGGCCGGCAATTGATTCGTCATGGACTGAAAATGAATCTTTAGTCTGTGGTTACCGTCCGCATCGGTCATACCCTTAAAATCAAAATGAGAATTTCCATCCGTATTTTTCTGCCAGAAACACCACCATGGATTAAATTCACCAAAATGAAAATCGCTGTGATTCGGGGGCGTGTAGGATGCTGTTGACGTGCCTACCGTCCAGTTTACCTCAGCACCAAAGAGCGCTTCTCCGGTGTAAAAACTGGCAGACACTATGGCTTCCTGCGTTTGTCCCAGCACGTGCACATCGCCAGACACCGAAGTGGTCACTTCGAATTCAGGTCGACGGAATTCCTGGACGTCAAAGTAGATGTAGCGATATTTGTACGGAAAGGCCAAACCCGAGTCATTGGTTTGCAGTTCAATAAACGCTCTTCCAGTATTCATGTTTTCAGGCAGCTTCGTCGAAATATGAAAACCGCCAATGTCACTCAGGTTCGCCGATCCGTTGGCAATCTCGTTGCCTTGTGGACCTGTCATTGTCCACATCACTTTTTTGGAAGGTCGGACTCTACTGGACACTGTTCCCGCCCTGTTCATTTCCATTTCGCGCATCCAGCCTTTCACATGAAGTGTTTCACCAGGTTTGTACATGCCCCTGTCTGTTGCGCTGTATACCGAAAGGCTATTATCGGGAGTTGTGTTCACCCATCCTCGACCGCTGCCCACGTGTCCACGTGTCCCTGGAATATGAATCATCATATCCGAATCGGTTTTTACCGCCAGGAATGCAGCGCCCTCCTTTCCCAATTTCACTTCCGACAGGCCAGATTCATCACTGCGGCCCGCCACTTTATTGTCGGGCCACAAAACGATTTTCGCGTTGACTTTTGGCTCGCCCGTTTTCAGAGAACTCACGAATGCCAACATGCCATTTGTTTCCTTGAACGTGGACACGCCAATATCGGTCACCTGTACCCACACCAGCACCTCCTGTCTGTCCCACCTGTTCTTTGGCTGTTTGGTTGGTGCCACCCACAATGCAAACTGACCGCTGCCATTTTTGAGATACGGTTCAAAATTAATCGTCACACTTTGCCATTTGTCATTGGTTTTCAGCTTCGCGGTCGCATCATGCAGTACTTTGCCTGGCATTTCGTCCGACGGTTCATCAGTGTATCGCCTATTATCCACCCACTCGAAAAAAGGAATAGCATCCGCCGCGTCTACGCTGTGAATTTTAATTTTCAATTTGCCCAGGTTCACTGCATGTACCTGCAGCGCCTTCTTTAAGAAGGGCGACAGCGTCACCAGTTTATCCGGCGGTCCAATCAATGTCGGACGCAGCTGGTCGGTTACAATTTTATACGTCGCGTCCGTTTTCAGATGTTGACCGTGCTCATCTGTCAGCTCCTTTTTAAGTTCCACCGTGTACCTGGTGCTACCTTCTTTCAGCCCACTGATACTCAATCCATTTCCATGCCACTGAATCTCCATGTTGTTGATGTTCGGAGATACACTCACATACGCGTCTTTAAATTTGCTCACATCAAGCGCGTTGTTAAACCGCACGTAAATGCTGTCATCCGGACGACATTTTTCAACACCGCCACATCCCACTTCTACCACCTGCAACGGCCCATAGGTCGAAAACTGCGTAATTTGAGCGGCCGCTGTTTTCAAAGGGCCCTCCGCTGATGGCGCGCCCTTTTTCAAAGAAACATTTATCGTTGTATTTTTTTTAAACGGATCATGGTGCAAAACCATCCGATGAGCATGGGATTCATTTGCATTTCCACCCATTTGCCGGCGCCATTTTTCTTGCTCGTCATTTGGAGCCATTCGAAATGAAACCGGTTTTCCCGCTTCATTAATCCCCAACCATTCCAGAATCTGCTTTTCGTTCACGTTCTGGTCAAAATCCAGCACCACAGGCTCGTCCAGCTTATTCCCCTCCCCCAAAGGATGCGCCACACTCATTTTAACGGGCGGTGTTTCGAACGTGTAACTTATCTCATCATGAAGCGTTGCACCATCCACTGCAGCAATGCCTTTGGGAATTCGCACCTGGTACTTCGTGGCCATGGGCAGTCGTTTTGTAGGTCTGAAGAACAGAGTCTGAGTTCCCAACCATTCCCATTCGCCTTCTACTTTTGGCGTCATTTTAACTGGCGGTTTTTTGGTGATGGCACCATCCGACACCGCTGTCATCGGCCTGGAAAACGTGATACTTATCTGTGTTGCGATGTCCACCTTTCCCGATGGCGCATATCGGAGCACCGTCATTTTTTTGTCGTTGCTATCATTCGGTTTTTGTCCGCTTTCAGGTGTCCAGTTGGCCTCAATGATTTTTCCTTTTGTGGGTGCAGGTTTGGAGGCTTTTCGCATGGCAAACAAATTTTCGATTTTATTCGGCGATCGTTTATCACCGGTTCGGTTCAACAATTTACGTACGGTCTCATCATCCAGCCACTCTCCCTCAACCGTTTTAGGCGGCGATACATTGGCCGGCTCCGTTGACTCCGTTATTTCCAATACCAACCCCTCTTCGTCCGCCTCTGTCGAAAAATGAATGTCTCGGTCATCATCGCTTTTCATGGCGTTTGACCCATCACTTTTCTTTGTGCTGGTTGTTACTACTTTGATAGATGGTGTGGGATGGCAACAACTCATCACAATGGCAATCAGTCCCCACATCACACTGTTTTTCATTAAATTTTGCATTGATTCTCCATCAGAATTGGGGGGTTGTTTGAAACCCAACGGCGTTTTGTCGATGTTTAAAATATAGCAACCGCTCGTTAATACTTCAAATTCGCACCCGGTTTCTTTCATCTGACGTATATACTTTCGCCTGGCACTAAAAAATTTAAGGGCGAAAACATTGAATTGGTGTACACTTTCAAGGAGCGTATTGTTTATATCAGGAGCCTATTTATTTATGACAACAGCATCCTTTTCGGCAAAAACCAGGAAACCAACTCTATTGGCGGGTGACTTTGTCATCCTCCCCTATCTCGACGCAAAAACACCCGCGTTTGACCAGCGTCTGTTGCCTGACGATTACCAAACGTTACCGATACCCGACAAAAAGGGCGAATTCCGTATCGTCTCTCTAACTGCCATATCTCGCAAGCAAATTGCCGTAGCCGTCTGCCGCCTCGACCTGGAACACCAGGCTGCGTTTCGGCAGGCCCGCCAAATGGTGACCAAAGCACTGGCCCAATGTGAATCGCTGGGCTGCAAACGGGTAGTTACTTTGGTGGATAAAGCCCATCCGCGCCTGGCTAGCGCCGTTTGCGAAGGTGCTCTCACTGGTGGATACCAGTTCGATAAATATCTTTCCAAAAAGAAACCGCCTATTTCGGTAGTCTTGTACAGTCCCTTTGGCAACACGCACTTCAGGTCATCACGCATCGTATCCGAGTGTATCAATTATGCCAGGGATACATTGAACGAACCCCCTGTTGCCATTCACCCCGTCAGCCTCGCCGCGGCGTACAGGGAAACCGGAAAGGTCCATGGTCTGAAGGTAACAGTCTGGGACGAACAAAAATTAGCCCGTGAAAAATGCGGTGGCATCCTGGCTGTAGGAGGTGGAAGCGCCACCAAACCGCGGCTGGTCGTGGCGCAGTATGCACCCGCCAAAGCGAAATGCCACCTGGGCCTCGTGGGCAAGGGAATTACTTTCGATTCCGGAGGCTACAGTCTGAAACCATCCAAAAGTATGGCCGAAATGAAGTTTGATATGGGCGGCGCGGCTATGATGTTTGGGGCAGCGTGCGCCATCGCATCTCTAAAACTGCCGATTCGCGTCACTGCATGGATGCCCCTTGCCCATAATGCCATCAGCCAGGACGCGTACAATATTTCCGACGTGATTTCCACCCGCAGCGGTCAAACAGTGGAAGTGCTCAACACCGACGCCGAAGGTCGCATCATCCTGGCAGACGCCCTTGCTTTGGCATGCGAAGAAAAACCCGATTATCTTATCGATTCCGCCACCCTCACCGGCGCGGCAGTGGTGGCCCTGGGAGAAGATATTGCCGCTTTGTACGGGGACAACCGTGCGTTCAATGATTTACTCATGAATGCCGGAGTGGAAGCCGGCGAGGACCTGTGGCCCATGCCGTTGCACACAGGATACGACGAACAGCTTAAGTCAACTATTGCCGATATGAAAAACACTGGTGGGTCATGGGGTGGCTCCATCACTGCAGCGCTCTTTTTAAAACGATTTGTCAAAAATGTGAATAACTGGATACATCTCGATATTGCCGGTCCTGGATGCAAGGCCGACGCCCTTGACCACCTTGGAAAAGGCGCCAAAGGATTTGGTATCGCCACCATCGTGGAATTCGCCAAATCCCTTTAATCTTTTTTGCTTCGCGTGGCCACTGTCACAACAGACTATTCAATATAGCCAGCGGCTTTTAACGCATCAAGGGTTTCGTCATCCAACTGACGGACGGGTTTATCTTCGCCTTTTTTTGTGGGTTTTCCCACAAACCTCGCTGCGTCCTTTAATTCATTGAGCCAACGTTTTTCGGATGCGGCCTGTTTATCCGCCTCGGCGAAAATATTGTGCTGTTCGCCTGGATCGTTATTTAGGTCGTACAGCTCATACCTCGGTCCGGGAATTTGCAAAGACGGATTTTCCTGCCACTCTTTGCTTTTATGTTTTCCCCCCATAGGCGTCCAGTCCACATTTTCGTAGCGAATCAATTTCATTCCGTTTTTGCGCGCCGCCTGCCGCTTCACCCCCTGGGCATCATAAGCGCTCAAAATCACCTTCTCAAAGGTTCGATCATCGATGTCGACAAAAACCGATTGTCCCCACTTTGTTTTTGAACCCAACCCCGCCAAATGCATCAGAGTTGGTGCAATATCCGTATGCGTTCCACCCGCTTCAAATACGCCCTGCTCTCCCACATTAGTACTGTGCACAATAAAAGGCACACGCAATACCGGTTCCCACATGTGCCATGCATGCTGAAAACAGTCGTGATCTCCAAAAATCTCCCCGTGATCTCCAGTAACCACCAGGGCCACCTCAGTCCACAATCGTTCGCCGTGCAACCACTCCACTAATTGCCCTATCATTTTATCAACATAGTGAAGCTCATCGTTGTATGCTGCTTTAATTCCCGCCACCTCTTCATCGGTCAACGGATGGACGCTTTCTTTTTTGGGCGCGCGAATCACATTGAACTGGTTTTTTGAAAAAAGCCGTTCATTTTCCGGAGCGTTATAAGGAGCGTGTGTATCTGTAATAAACAGAACACATAAAAAATCACTGCCTTTTACCTTTTCCATCCAATCAATGGCGTCCTCCACAATGGTTTTTGCCCGCGGAAAATCGCCATATTCAGCGGCATCCTTAAAAATATCGAATCCCTGATGGTACAGCCACTTTTTTTGAATGAGAGGATTACCAATAAAGGCGCCCGTGCGATAACCCTTTTTTTTAAAACGCTCTCCCAGAGTTTGCACATGTGCCGGCAGTTTTCTGTCGTTCAGTTCCATACCATGCACGTTTTTGGGAACCCCCGTCAAAATCGTAGTGAAGCTGGGCCTCGTCCACGACGAGTTACTAACCCAGTCCGTCAGCACGACCCCTTCTTTGGCCAACTGATTTAAATTGGGTGTGGTCGTTTCCATCGATCCATACACACCCATATGTTCGGCGTTAATGGCGTCCAGCACCACCAGTATCACTGGTCTTTTTCCGGAATTGTCAATCTTCCACGAATCCGGCCTCTTTCTTACCTCTAAACCGGCGTAATAATAATGAGATGTCATGCCATCTGGCGTTCTCTCTTCGGCACTTGCTTCCCTTTTTGGCACGGCATCCGCCATATCGCCCTTTAATTTAGTCCTCAAAAGCGCGTTATCTTCATCCGCGAGAGCCGTTTGCCTTTCAGCAGCAGCAACTGTTTTTTCTCCCTTTTTTACAACACTCGCCATATCCCTCAAATGGTTCGGTTCATTCGAGAAATACTCATCAGATACTGCATTTTTCTCATGAACGTCGCCAGGACTGGCGCCACATCCCGCAAACACGGTGATGTACACAATTAAAAAGGAGTAAAAAAATAGTCGCTTCCCGGTCATGGCGCCAACAGCATATCGAATCTTCCATGTTTTCCCACTGTTTTTTCGCAGGGTGAGCAAATCCTGCAAAAAAATTCCATATATTTGACTAGCCGTATCCTTTCCGATACGATTGGCTAATGACATCCGAAACCAATACATCCAGGAATGACCCTTTAGGGCTGGAAGCCGTTGCCGCTGTAGTGCAACGACTCGTGGAATTAAAAAAAGAGTCTCTCAGCGAGCATTCGTCTGCAGATAAACGATTTGCCATGATTGTGCAGCAGCTCGAAGAACATTTCAGTGCCGCCCAGCAGCGATATGACCTGCTAAAAGATCGGTATTCGCTATTGAAAAGAACCAATGCGGCTTTATGCGACGAGCTTGTCTGGCTGAGAGACCAACTGGACGACTTGACAACGTGAGGAACGGATGACCCGAGAAGACATTAACGCCCGATTGGAAAACGCGGCCCATCTTATACAGGAAATTCGAAATACAGAAACCGTACTGGACGAATTGTTTTTCTCCAGACCCACCATCTCTGTAGCGCCGCCTCCAGTAAATTTTTTTTCAGGTTCTGTGCAATACTCACTTGCAACTTCCGATGGAGATACATCTGTCGACAAAAATATGGATAACGGCCTCGGAACCTTAACAGCCACACTCACGTCCCCCATGGAACACGGTCCAGTAAATTATCCCGAAAACTTTGGTGAAATAATTGGCCAACGCATTCGTGTATCACGATTGACAGCGGGTATCACGCAAAATGAATTAGCGGACAAAACCGGTATTAAAAGACCTAATATTGCTCGGCTCGAAAAAGGGCTCAGTCTTCCCAACCTGTCGACACTGGTTAAAGTATCATCAGCGCTACAAATTCCCCTGTACTCCCTGCTGAATACCAATTTTTAAATTGAATTTTCAGGTCCGTTTTTTTTAAATAAAAACACGTAATTTTAGGTATTTAACTCTATGTAGTTAATGTATTTGACGCAGTTTGTTTTTGATTTCGTTTGGATGTCTGTATCATTACTCAGACAAACTGTACAAAATAGCAGGTTAACGACCGTGTATTGGTGCTTAATTTTTCATATTAAAATACGATATTAGTATCTCAAGAACATATTATTTCACTTATTGATGTTTGATAGATTCATAAATTCGAATAGCTATTCGATAGACGCACCCAAAACGTGCAAATGCAATCCGTCGTCGTAGGCGTCCAGCACAATGGTTTGATTGGAGGTTATTTCGCCGGCAATAATTTTTTCAGAGATTGCTTCCAGCACATTCTCCTGCAATACCCTTTTCAACGGCCTGGCCCCAAAGGCGTTGTCGTATCCTTTTTGAGACAGCCATTCCAATGCAGGATCTGATATCTTCATAATTAACGAACGGCTCTCCAACATTCTGGCCACGTTGCCCAGTTGTATCTCGGTTATTTTTTTCAAATCGGCTTTCTTCAATCGATTGAAAATCAGTATGCCGTCAATTCGATTAATAAACTCAGGTCTAAACACCGATTTCAGGGACCCCATAATATGATTCTCCACTTCAGATGCATCATCGGTTTCCAATATGTACTGAGACCCAATATTGCTTGTCATGATGATAATGGTATTTTTAAAATCCACGGTGCGCCCTTTTCCATCCGTCAATCGTCCATCGTCCAATACCTGCAATAAAACGTTAAACACGTCGGGGTGTGCTTTTTCAATTTCGTCCAATAACACAACACTGTAGGGTCTGCGACGCACGGCTTCGGTCAATTGTCCCCCCTCATCAAATCCCACGTATCCAGGGGGGGCGCCTATCAACCTGGCCACGGCGTGTTTTTCCATGTATTCGCTCATATCAATTCGTATCATATTTGATTCATCATCAAACAAAAACTCTGCGGCTGCCCTGGCCACCTCGGTTTTTCCCACACCGGTCGGCCCGGTAAATAATAGCGAGGCAATGGGTTTGTTAGGATCCTTCAAGCCAGCTCGCGACAAACGAACTGCTTTGGCCAATCGAATAATCGCCGCATCCTGTCCCACCACCCGTTCCCGGATGCGCTGTTCCATATTGAGCAGGCGCTCCTTTTCTCCCTCCACCATTTTAGATACGGGTATCCCCGTCCACTTTGAAACCACAAGGGCAATATCTTCTTCAGTTACCTCTTCGCGAATGTATGAATCCTCTTTATCTACAGCCTGAAGTTCCGCCGATACCTGGTCCAGTTGTTTTTGCAATGCCGGCAATTGGCCATATGTAATTTCGGCCGCGCGCTGATATTCCCCCTGGCGCTGAGCCATTTCTGATTCGGTTTTCAAACTGTCCATTTGCATCGCCAGAGATTTGGATGTTTGCACCAGGTCCCGCTGTCGCGTCCATTTTGATCGCATGGCCGACAACACCTCATTTTTTTCCGCCAGTTCTTTTTCAATCTCTTCAATTCGCTCTTCGTCCCCTTCCATTTTCATGGCCTGCAACTCAATTTGCTTCCGCATAATTTTTCGCTGCAAATCATCAATGGGCGTTGGGAGCGATTCCACCTCCATCTTTAAACGACTGGCAGCTTCGTCCACAAGATCAATGGCTTTGTCGGGCAAAAACCGGTCCGTAACGTATCTGGACGAAAGTGTCGCCGCAGTCACAAGAGCACTGTCCTGAATCCGAATGCCATGATGCACCTCATATTTCTCTTTGAGTCCCCTGAGAATATCGATAGTATCCTCCATAGTGGGCTCGGTCACCATTACAGGCTGAAATCGTCTCTCCAGTGCTTTGTCCTTTTCCACATATTTTCGATATTCGTCGAGTGTCGTTGCTCCAATACATCGCAGTTCTCCACGCGCCAGTGCGGGTTTCAACAGATTTGCCGCATCCTGAGATCCTTCCGCTGCTCCCGCGCCAACGATGGTATGCATTTCGTCGATAAACAGAATGATTTGGCCATTTTTTCCCTGGACTTCCTTCATTACAGCTTTTAAACGCTCCTCAAATTCTCCACGAAATTTTGCACCAGCTACCAACGCCCCCATATCCAGTGTCAGCACCAGCTTGTCTTTTAGACTATCAGGTACGTCACCATTAATGATTCGTTGGGCAATGCCATCCACAATAGCGGTTTTTCCAACTCCTGGTTCACCTATTAGCACTGGATTATTCTTGGTTCTTCGGGACAAAACCTGCAGTGTGCGACGCACTTCCTCATCACGGCCAATAACCGGATCGAGTTTTCCAAGTCGCGCCAACGCCGTTAAGTCGATCGCGTATTTTTCCAGCGCCTGAAATTTGGATTCCGGGTCCTCGTCAACGACTCTCTGGTTACCTCGAATTTCCTTTAGGGCCGACACAATAGTATCTTCATTAATACCAAGTTTTCGCAGTACTTTCTGCGTTGTAAATCCGGAGCCTTTGGCCATGGCCAATAGAAAATGTTCTGTGGATACGTACTCGTCCTTTAGTCCGTCAGCAATGGACTGAGCAGCATCAATCAGGTTCTTCAATACCGCCCCCACAAACGTATCGGTTCCTTTTACCTTTGGGATCTTGTCAAATTCGTTTTGGATGGTGACGCGCATCATCTCCATCGGCACCCCTATCCGTTCCAGAATAGGTTGTACCAGCCCCTCATTCTGGTCCACCATGGAGGCGAGCATATGGATGTCTGTGATTTCCTGATGTTCAATTTTCCTGGCGATGGACTCGGCCCCCGCCAATGCTTCTCTGGATTTTACGGTTAATTTGTCTAGTCTCATTTTTTTACCTTCGCTTTGGCCTTAAAGGTATTCGCCACTGATTCCCAGTCAATACACTAATTATTCGGTGCAATGTCGTGGCAGGGAATAAACGGCTTTATTCAGCACAACGACATTTAACGAAAATATATTTGGTGTTCTGTATACTACAGCCGTTATTCTTCGCATCAATTAATTGTTGATGAATTGGTCAATGCCCACAATTTCCAGCGTTGGACGACCCTCTGCGGCCAATCGCGCGTTTCGTTCCGCAATCCATTCCATAATCAGGGGGAACGCCTGCGCCGTATTTCGATTGGTATCATGCAGCAGAAAAACTCCGCCCTCCGGATTCTCTTCAATCACCCGTTGACTTCGCCGCAACAGCGCCCGCGGGGTTTCCGCCATCCAGTCCAGGGGATCGAGATTCCACATCACCACCGTGTAACCGTTTCGGGATAAGCTGGTAATATTGTCCCGATTAATGCGACCAAAGGGAGGCCGAAACAGCTTTAGCGGTTGCCCGGTTAATTCCGAAACCTGGTACGCCACCTGTTGTACTTCACTTTTCCAGGTCTCCGCATCCAGGGCGGTAACGTCTTTATGCGAAAATGTGTGATTGCCAACCAGATGCCCACGACGAATAATGTCTCTCAAGACGGCTTTGTTTTCATCACCAGCCGCTGTCCTTGAATGGAACCGGTGGCCATTGATGAAAAACGTCCCCTTGACGTGATATTTATCCAGCTCATTCAACAAAATAGGTGTCGTGCGGTGGTCCGGTCCGTCGTCAAAGGTGAATGTTATTTTGTTTTTAACTTCCTCACCTCTCACAATTCGTCCCTGTCCCACCAGGTGATTCCAGCGATTGCCATCTGCTGCTTTAATTTTATACCGAATGTCTTTCAGTGACCCAAAGCCCAAAACGACAATTGGAACCAGCAATATAACCAGAATGATTAGTTTAGGCAGGGTTTTGTCTTGTCGATGCATCAAAACGGAATATCGTCATCATCACCGAAACTGGGTGGGCCATCGTATCCGCCTCCATTGAACCCGCCTCCGTCGTTGCCTCCACCAGGGAATCCGCCACCGCCGGAATGACCCCCTTGAGACGGTCCACTGCCGCCTTCGGTTCGACCGCCCAGAAATACGACTTTTTGTGCGTTCACTTCAGTCATATATCTTTTCTGACCGGTTTTTTCGTCATCCCAACTGCGCGTGCGCAATCTGCCTTCGATGTATACCTGACGTCCTTTACTTAAAAATTTGCCAACGTTTTCCCCCTGTTTACCCCAGACCACCACATTGTGCCATTCTGTCCTCTCCTGCCGTTCACCGGTGTTCGATTGATACGATTCACCTGTGGCGACCGGAAATCGACATCTGGCAGTCCCACCCTGTGTATAACTGACTTCAGGGTCTTTTCCCAAATTTCCAACCAAAATTACTTTGTTTACACCATCAGCCATCTAAATTACCTCATTTCTAATACTCTCAAATTATCTAAACATCGACAGTGCCTTTTGCTTGTCACTTTCGCTAATATCATTTTCCAGGCGATTAATCCATGCTTTTGCCGCATGCCCAACCAACCCAATGGCGTCTTCGCCGAACGGTCTCAATTGGGCTTCAAGCCAGCGCTCCGATTCTGATCCGGACCGAATTCGGTCTACCAGATTTGGCAAAATGTGGGTGCAAAGGAATATTTTGTTGTCCACTGTAACAAGGTCGGAAACCAGGAGCGACTCATTGGGTATTTGCGGGAACACATCTCCCAATACATCTTTTCCAAGGCAATATCGGATAAACGTGTTTCCTATTTCAAAGGCACGTGCATCCGTGGTCGCGATAATGGTGTCCAGCATCTCATCGCTAATCGTGGACAACTCTTCCGGGGATGTATCATCAAGGGTACCTCCCACCTTTTGCAGTGACGGTACTTCCACATATATTTTGGTCTTCGGTTCTGTTCCGGACGGCCGTATGACCAGGCGAATGACCATTCCATCTCCACCATCCAGCTCGAACAGCAGCACATTGCGACTGGCTGCATCGGTGGAACTCAACACGGGTCCACCCACCTTCTGATAATCAACAAAACGAATCACCGTCATTCCAGCAATTGTTTTAGGCGGATTTTCCCTCAGAACCTCCTGAATATGCCGAATCCGGTACAATCCCTCAATACCGTCCATCACCAATGATCGCTGAGAATTGCGATAGTAGCCATACACCCTATATATATCGCGCAGATATTCTTCAACCGTTTTATCCCCATCTTTTAAATCGCATATCAAACCCGATAGCTGAACAGCCGCTCCGCATGCGTCTTTGTCCCGTACATCGGGCGATACCAGATAACCATGACTTTCCTCATTTCCAAAAATGTAATCCGAAGGCGTCCCTGTCACACTGTCTTTGTCGGGTTTGGGCGGAAACGGAAACGCACCGTGCTCCTCAAGGCAACGCACCACATCGCCGATGTACTTGCATCCCACCATCAAATCACCAACCACCTGCAATCCGTTCGCTGCAGCGATTGTTCGCTGAAGACTGGTAGTAACCAATGTATTTACAAAAATACCGCTTTCGGTCAGCGTGCCCTGCTTTTTCCTGTCAGAGATAATCGATTGCACCAGCAACACACCGATTAAGTGGCCATTGATAAACTCCCATTGCCCCGACCTTCGTTTGGCTATCATACCTAAACGATCCGCGTCCGGGTCACTGGAAAATCCCACGTCACATCCGGTTTCCGTCGCGGTCTGCTCAAGACGGTCCATGGAATCAGGTACTTCGGGATTGCCAATTCTGTATCGAACACTTTTAAATGAACCATCATACGCTGCCTGGTCCGTTACCGTAACCACCTCGAAACCAATTTTGTGGAGAGCCTCATGAACCGTTGTCATTCCGGTGCCGCACAGAGGCGTATAACCAATTTTGGCACTGCGGGAAGTTGTATGTATCAAAGAGGTATTCAGCGAAATGTATTTACCATGTACCTTGGGTGATACAAATTCAATCTGTCCCGCCGCCAATGCGTCTTCATATGCCATCGTCTTTATGTAGCGCACATTCTCCACGACCTGCAGCAGCTTCTCATCATCCGGTGGGATTTCCTGTCCACCATATCGATTGTAAAATTTCCCGCCGTTGTCATCCGGATGATTGTGAGATGCGGAAATATTGAGTCCCCCGGCGGCGCCATATTCGCGAATCAGAAATGATAATTCCGGCGTAGAAATGTATTTATCGGTGCATTTTTTTTGATGGGGCCCATCCTGCAGAGGTCCTATCACAATCGCTTTGATGCTGTTGGCTGCGTAAATAGTTGCGGAAATGCGGGCCATGTCCAGGGAAGTTAATTCAAACAAGACCCCTTTTACTCCCTGATACAGCCCCCGCAAATCAAAAAACTGACGTACATCGTGCGCCACCACCACTGTCAGTGCATCATTGGGATGGGACTGGCTTTTCAGATAATCGCAATGTCCCTGCACGGACAATCCAACTGTATAAGGATTGATACGATTGGGACCCGCTCCGACCGGACCCCGTCGCCCCCCCGTACCAAAGGGCATCATGCGCCAAAAGCTGTCCAGCAGAGTCTCCCAATTCTCCATTTTTACCAAATGGCCAATATACGGTCTGTAAGGTTCATATTTTTTTTCAGACCACCATGTAATGATGTTGTCAATCGCCTTTTTTCTGATGTCTTCTTCCACGGATAAAGTCACAAACGCGGTTTTTATTCTACTCAGTTCGTCAGTCATTCTGTCAGTCCTCACAAGGTCCCTTGTTGTAAAAATGATTCGGCATTCATTTTGCCAGTGACGGATACGTCAATTTCTGTAAATATTGGGCATACAGCAAAGTCACAGCGTTCAACATCTACAAGGGAATGTCAAACAATGGTCAGAAAAATCCTTCACCTGCAAACCACCAGTTCTCAGCAGATGGTCGATGTCACGAGGCAATTACGCGAACTCGCATCTGCTCACCCAGAGGCATCACTTATGGCTCTGTATGCACGAGGCGCCACTGCTGCCATCATGATTCAGGAAAACTGGGACCCAAATATCACCACCGACATTTTAAGATGTCTTTCGCAGATTGCTCCACCAGGACAGTGGCTGCACGACCACGTGGACGGTAACGCCGATGCTCATATCAAAGCCGGGATAGTCGGTCCCTCTGAAACCATCCCATTGGAAAAAGGCGAAATGTTGCTCTCCACCTGGCAAAACGTCTTTTTCTGCGACTTCGATGGCCCCCGCTCCAACCGAGAACTCGTGGTTACGCTGCTACCGTAGGACGTAACCAACGATATTAGCCCTGCCCATCCAGAGAAAGTCCAGTGGCCTATTCGTACGGCGCAGGCTTTAAATACTGTATTTGCGCATCCGTCCATCCGAACCGGCAAATCTCCATGTGCGGCCAAACTATTTTTATTCAACTGAACCATCATTCGAAACAGAACTGTTTGGAGGCGGTATTCAGTGCTCGCCCAAAGCGTTTGGCCAAATGATTTTGTGGAGCTGCAACTGCAGACGAAATGGCTTTTTAGAAGAAAGTATCCATCCGGCCACCTGCCGTTTATCCAATTCGGATACTGGGGAAATGTGAACTGGAAACATGCTTGTGAGCGCGTACTTGTCCTCCATCACCACTGCGAAATTGAAATCTGCTTCGTTGGTAATCACGAACTTTATCTGAGCCTGAGAATCCTTGAGATGAACAATATTTTCCTCACTCAGCACTGCAACCACCCCGGACCCTGGCGTCTTGATGTCCATAATGATGTGCACCCGTTTGTCCACATCCACCACGGGCTCCTGTCCACTGGTTTCCAGCAACACTTTGAGCCCCGCATCGCATAGTCGGGTCAGCAATTCGGGCGTATGCTTTTGTTGCAGGGGTTCACCACCGGTAACTTCTACCAAATCGCAATTATACGATTTTACTCGTTCCAGCACGTCGTCGATGGTCATATCATCGCCAATGGCTTTAGCCACACCCCGCGTATCACAATATGAGCATCCTATGGTGCATCCGGTCAGTCGAACAAATACGCAGGGTAAGCCCATGAATGTGGATTCGCCCTGAAGTGAGTAAAAAATAGAGTAAACATTAACTGTATTCATTTGAATTACCTGGATTCCCTTTTCCCTGCCCGTTTCAGCACAGGGTCTGCCATACCCGCTTCTTTGAATCCTTTTTCCCGCAAGCGGCACGAGTCGCATGTTTCACACGGTGTGCCATCCGGGCCCGGATCATAACAGGTATGCGTATGTTCAAAATCTACGCCATACATCTCTCCCAACCGCACAGTTTCCTCTTTGGTTAATCGAATCAGTGGTGCATGAATGGTGAAATGCCCTTCCCCGTCCGCAGCTCGGGTTCCCAAATTCGCTGTGGCTTCAAACGATTCAATGAACTCCGGCCGACAATCAGGATACCCCGAATAGTCCACCGAAGATACTCCAATAAAAATATCTCTGGCGCCAATGGACTCTGCATACGAAAGTGCCACAGACAGAAAAACCGTATTTCGAGCGGGAACATAGGTAACAGGGATTTCATTACTCTCAACGTTATGGGGCACATCAATGATATCTGTAAGAGCCGATCCCCCAAACTGACCTATATTTAAATCAAAAACAATGTGTTTTGATACCAATGCCGATTTCGCCTGAACTTTCGCTGCTTCGATTTCCATCCCATGGCGTTGCCCGTATCGAAAGGTAATGGCATGAACGTCAAATCCTTTATGCACCGCGTCCGCGAGCACCACAGAAGAATCCATCCCACCGGACAATAACACGACCGCCTGTTTTTTTTTCTGAGTCATAATAGTAATTCCATTTCATCAAAAACACTGTTCACATAGACTGTGGATAACCTGTTATTAGATTTTTTCACTTTTTACCAGCCCAATAAAAGCCGCGTCAATACTGGGGTTGCGCTCCATGGTTTCACGTGAAACACTCTTTATCCTGTGGATAACTTTTTTTGAAAAATCACAGCTAACACTTTTACAGATGTTTCACGTGAAACTTTTTCACCTGAATTTCAAAAAACAGATGTTTCACGTGAAACATCTATGAAGAAGCAATAAACTCTTCAAAACACTAACACTTTATACAATAAACAGGCGCATATCACAGCTAATTGAGATGCTTCACATTCAACAACAGAAATATATCAAAAAAAACTGGTATTAAAATACATATATACAAGATGATGAAAAAAATCCCCTGATTCCATTGGGAACGTCACAAGAAATAAATATGAAATTAAAATTGATATATGGGGTCCACAAAATCCGCGGCGAAACGACTGTAGCATGGACCGATGTTGAAATGAGTGGCTGGACTGTTTCTTAAATCCGTATTTTTAATGAAGTTTAAAAACATTGGCCCGTTTTTTGAACCGGGAAAAAAGAGTATGCAGGAATCAATGTAATATTCAAGCGACAATTTATCTGTCGTTCTGTACCGACAACGGCCGGACATAAAGCGCTCTACCGTCATTTTGAGAAATCGATTGTCCTGCTCGATATGATGAATGCTGTTAACTGGTAAAAGGCAGCAGAAGTGTTAGTACTTCTTTTCGAGTTTTTGGATAAGTTCGTCGGTTTTCTTATCTGTTGCTTCGGGGATGACAATGTTTAGATGGACTAACAAATCGCCTTTGCTCTCCCCTTTTCGGATACCGTGTCCTTTAATTCGCATCCTGGTTCCTCCTTGTGTGTGTGGCGGAACTCTCAGTTTTCCCTCTCCCCAGGGCGTTTCAACTGTAATGGTTTCTCCAAACCAGGCCTGCCCAATAGTGACATTTTTTTCAAGTATCAGATTGTCGCCCTGCCGACGATAAGGACCATTTTCGCGGACTTTCAGTTCGAGAATCAAGTCACCCGAAGCGCCACCGAATGCGCCTCTGCTGCCCTGATTTTTCAATCGGATGGACTTGCCGGATTCGATACCTCTTGGAATTTTAACCTTCAGTTTCTTTTGTTCCCCCGATATGGGAACCAACAGTTCAAGCTCTTTTCCTATGATGGCATCCATGGCGTCTATCTCGAGAGTGGATTTGACATCGGCGCCCTTTTGACCCCCGGCGGTACTCCATGGAGGCGAACCACTGACGCGACTGCTATGTCCACGGCCGCGGCCGCCACCAAAAAGTGTTTCAAAAATGCTCTCCATCCCCCCAAACCCGGAAAATCCGCCAAAGTTGGCATCACCGCCAAATGGATTGCCGCCCCCACCATATTGCCGCCATTGATTTTCATCGAATCCATCGCGCAGCCCATTGATACCGTATTTGTCGTATAGATCCCGTTTTTTCTTATCACTCAGCACGGCGTAAGCGGCGGATATTTTTTTGAATTTTTCTTCAGCCTGTGGATTATCCTTATTGGCGTCGGGATGGTACTTCCGGGCCAGCTTTCGATATGCCTTCTTAATTTCTGACTCAGTCGCCCCTTGACTCAGTCCCAGTTCTTTGTACAAATCATCATTCATCATATCCTGATTCCATCCTTCAAAGCCTCATGATCATTATGAGCACAGCGCATGCAAGGTAAAGCGAACTGCAGAATAGTTCAATTCTTTTGTAGTAAAGAATCGACGCATTTTCAGTAAGTACAAACGGTACATCCCTGTATATTTTAATCCTTTGCGAGGCGACGCGGGTATGGTATTAGCTTTTCATGCAATCGACGGCAAACAGACTGCCCAGACATGTGGGAATTATCATGGACGGCAATGGCCGCTGGGCTCAGAGTCAAGGTTTTCATCGGGTGGCTGGACATCGACAGGGGGCGAAGACAGTCGATACCGTAGTTACCGCTTGCCGGGAGCGAGGGGTGCAACACCTCACGCTATACGCGTTTTCTTCCCAAAACTGGACCAGACCTTCTTTGGAAATCAAAGCACTGATGGAGTTGCTCGCCGAATACGTTCGTCGCGAACGCAACAAAATAATGAACAACAACATTCGCCTTACCGCGATTGGGAGTATCGACCAACTTCCCGAATCGGTCAGAAAGGCGTTGCTGGAGCTAATGGACGCTTCTCGAAACAACACCGGTATGACTCTTTGTCTGGCTTTGTCATATGGTGGACAGGAAGAGATTATTGCAGCAGTCCAAAAATTGTGTCGCGAATGTGTTGCAGGTGACATTCGTCCCGAAAACATTGACAGTGAATTGTTTTCCAAAGCACTTTGGTCCGGAGACATGGGACCAGTGGATTTAATGATACGTACATCCGGAGAACTGCGTTTATCCAATTTCCTGTTGTGGAGTTGTGCGTATGCCGAGTTTTTCTTTTCAGACAAAATGTGGCCCGAGTTCGACGAGAATGATTTGAATATGGCATTCGCAGCGTATGCAAATCGAGATCGACGTTATGGCGCCGTAGGAAAATAATGTCCAATCTAGCTATAAGAATTATCGCCGCACTCGTTATCATTCCGCCAGTGCTGGCTCTGGTTATTTTCGCCGATCCGGTTTATATTGCTGCTGCATCCGCCATTCTTGCAGGAATGGCGGGCTATGAATTCACCAACATGGCATTTGAACCGGAGTATGGCAAATACAAGTTTCTGGTATCATCCCTGTCCACAGTGATTGCCTGCACCGTCTGCATGATAGTCAAAGTGCCTTTGGCGCCGATGGTCGTTCTGATGACAATTGCGCCTCTCAACTTTCTGCTCTTTATGTTTGCCCATAAAGATCTGAAGAAATCCGTTGTTCATGCTTCCATGGCAACGGCGGGTTCGCTGTACATCGGTGGTTTGTTTGGAGCAATGGGGCTGATAACGTTTTATGACCAGGGCCGCTGGTGGTTTTTGCTGCTAATGACTGCGGTTATTCTAAACGACACATTTGCATATACATTTGGAAAACTTTTTGGGAAACACAAACTGCACAAAGTGTTGAGCCCCAATAAAACATGGGAAGGCTCGTTCGGTGGTATATTGGGAAGCGTCACATGCGCCGTGGTGATGCAGCAGTTTTTTATAGAAGGTCTGGAACTTTTGCCAGCGGTGATTCTCGGTATTATATTAGGTGTGGTATCGCAGGTTGGAGACCTGATGGAGTCTTTCCTTAAAAGAAGCTTCAACGTTAAAGATGCCGGAAAACTGATACCCGGCCACGGCGGTATCCTGGACAGATGCGACGCACTGATGTTGGGCGCTCCATTGGTGCTTTTGTTTATCCTCCTAAGGTGAACTGGTGAAAAAACCGATTTTATTATCCTTGATTTTTTTCTTTCAACTCACTCTATATTCCGGCTGTAAATCAATATCTGGTGTTGGGCCAATCAAACCTTCAAAACCTCAAAAAGATCAGTCAACTGCTCCCAAATCCCAGCCCGAAGTGGTCCCGGAAATGCATCCGTTAAACTGTGCCAGAGAAGACGCGCCCCACGGATGGGTACATCGTGTTCTCGAAATAAAACAGGACGGTCTGGATGTGGGTCGGGAAGTGCGCACCACTTTTCCTTCTGACGGTCCCATGGGCACAGAAGAAATTACCATATCCCATATATTCACCCGGCATAAAGCCAAAGATGTGGAAATCGATAGACATGTGGTGCAAACCGAACGTTTTTTAAAAGATGACGGCCTTTTTCTCAGAGGAGACTATACCGTTATTGATGAGTCCAGGGTGCAGTTGTCGCTGGTGGGATACAACGGAGAGGGATGGGAGCGGATAGAACAACAGATGAGCAGCATTGAATCGGGCATTTCAAAATCTCCCGAGGAATTAAAACTGTCCGGCGACGAACTGGTTGGATATAAGCTGAACGAATGGCTCATCCACCTGGCTCAAAGGAAAAATCAAACGAACGACACGCCATATGCGAAATCAAGAAGCTTTTATGTCACCAGATTAAAAGAACCGGTAATGCTGGATTTTGATGCGCCCATCGAAGACACATTAGCGCTGAATGGCAAGGTGATATCGGGAAATTGGGTAACGGCGCGTCGGGCCGGTACCGACCGGGTGGTGCTGGAGGCTTTTGTGGGAGTGGACAATATCATCCATGTGGAAAAATACCCTTCCCTTCATCAGGTACGCACGGTAAATGGATATTCCTTTTCGGTTCCCAGCCAATACAGTGATCCGTATCGTGGACTGTATTCCAATACCTACCTGGGTTTTCCAGATAGCGCCACCAGCGCTACCTATCATATTGTGTCGAAGACGCCTCTCGATATTGCAGAGTTTGCGTTTATCGGTGACCCAGCGACACAAAAAATCAAACAAATCGATGCCAATACCCTGGAAGTAACGGTAACAGCAGGTGGACCCGATGGTACATCTTTTCCGGACAAAGACGATTTGTCGTCCACCAAATACGTGAATACAAGCGATCGCACTATTAAAGATGCATTCATCTATTTGAAGACAGGCGGAAAAAAAGGAAACCTGCCGGACCATCGCTGCGACAACGCCGTTCCGGTCATTGCCAAATCAGTTCGAATTGAACAACCCAAAAAATTCTGGCGAGACGCCATGTCGGTGGCGCAGTTGGTGGCAGAATATGTACACGCAATTTTGCCCATAAAGAAACATACTCATACTATGCGGGATGCGGTGACCACGTTAAAGGAGGGATTGGGTGACTGTACGGAACACTCGGTGCTTTTTGCAGCCATCATGAGAGCTGCGCGTATTCCAACTCGCCTTGTTTCTGGAATGTATTTGTCCGATGGGGGAATTTGGGTTTTTCACATGTGGAATGAGTTTTGGGATGGTGCCCGATGGCAAAGCATTGATTCCGCTGTTGGTCCCAAAATGTCCCCGGGCGCTACGTATGTGGCGTTAAGCCGTGGCGCTGCTAATTTTGAGAAACATCGACATTACATTTCTTTTTTTCTTGATAAAACGTATTCCGGTCTGCAGTTTAATCTGATTGCTGCTGGAGCCAATGGCGAGTCGCTGCATTTGGCCAAACCCAAACGAGGCGCATTTGCCGGTACGGAAGCCATTATTGTGCAGGCGATTACATTGAGTACGCGAGGCGATTACAGCAATGCACTTCAACTGGTGAATGCCAATTACGATCCGGCGGTTGCCACCGTAGACCTGTCGTTGTTGCGTGCCGATTTACTGTACCGGGTTAAACGATACGACGATGCTCTGGGCGAAATTGTGCGCCTGCGTCAACAAACATCCCTGCCTGCAAACGTGTTGATGTTAAATAAACTGGAATTTGATATATACCTGGCGCAAAAAAAGACAGACGATGCGTCTCGTTTATTGTCGGAACTGAAAAAGAACCTCAAAGATAATCCAACCGCCTATATCCAGTTGAATGCCATGCTGATGGCCACTTCCGGTAAAATCAGTGATGCTCTGAAAATGCTGGACGATGCGCTGCAAAAAAATGAATACGATGCCACGATAATGGCCACATATCTAAACATTGTATCTATGGAGCCCGGTGAAATATCAGACCAATTGAAACAAAAAACAATGGAACGCGCGTGGTATGCGCTTTATCTCACCCATTATGCCAGTGCCAATGTCCTCAAATCAGCTGCCGGCCTGTTTTTCAATCTGGGTCAGACCCGGCAGGCCATTCCGCTGATTCATCACGCCCTCACCATGGCGCCCAATGACGAAGAATTGCTTTCGTGGAACGAAACAGCCAAAAAAATCTGTAATTAGATAAAACAAAAAAATCGATGGGAATGCTGTTTTTAAGAAGAAATCAGTAAATCTATCCGACCCTGTCCGTATGGATGGTTTTTAATCGGTCGACGAAGTATGGGCTGATGTATCGATACACTCAGTCTCTTTAAGCGCCTGCCGAAACACAAGTAACGTGTCGGCTATAAATATACCAGTGTCAGTCTCTGGCACAAATGTATAACGTTTACCAAACCTATCGATTGCATCATACGTCCAAGCCACGTCGCCTGTACCCGCGTTTACTGCAAATGGTTGGGTATACAGAAAAAAGACACGGGAATCGCTGGCGCCCAATGAAACTATGGGTCCTGGCTTTTGTATTTGCCACAGCGTCTGCCCGTTTGCAGCACCAATACGGGCAACACGATGATATTCCCTGGAATCGACGACAAATTTCGTGTGTGCCAACAAAACATTTCCAAACACGTTGTACGCATATCCCCCCAAAGCCGACCGCCACACCTCAGTGTTATTGGCCGAATCCAGTGCGATTAAATCACCGGTTACCGAATTAAGGCCAACGCAAAAACCACTGATATACTCGAATGAGGAAACACCTTCCATGCTGGCGTTGGCGCACAAATTCAAAGGAGGGATTTCGTTTTTATCTCTTGGCTGAATTGTTACCTGTTGATTAGCATCGGCCAGCAAAAATGCGCCCAGTCTATTTTTTTCAAAACAGTTGTCGCGGGCGCGCACCACAACTTCTGTATTGTTATTCTGCAATCTGACAAATTCCAGCGTCTCGCCAAGTGAGTCAACCAGCCAGCGGAATTTGCCCGAATTGGGTTCCAGAGCGACAACACGACTGACACCCCAGGGGCCGTCGACACTTTCGATGCATTTTCCATCGGAGCATTCATTGCTGGCACAAGAGACGACCAGTCCACATAGCAGCAAAAATATTCCCAGTATCAGATATTGTTTCATATTCAAACTCCAGTCTAATTAATATGTCAATGCGTTCACCAGTAAGTTGCTATTTATCTGAAATCCGGCTCACTGTGAATTAAAGGTAAAATGATATAAAATGCCACAACTGAATTTAATCCAACCGAAGAAATCCGCCGTCTGTTACAGAAAAATCCGATCGTTCCCCTTCGATGTGAATGTAGTCCCGATGGGTGGTGGTAATAAACACCTGTCCTCCCATCCCCTGTAAAAAATCAAAAAGATGCCGATTGCGTCGTCTATCCAGCTCGCTGGAAACGTCGTCAAACAGCAGCAGTGGAATTTTACCTGTGCTTTGTGTCAATGCCCGCGTCTCGGCAATCTTGGCCGACAGCACCAGAGTGCGTTGTTGTCCCTGCGAGGCGAATTTTTTTGCGTCGCGACCATTGAGCAAAAACAGGACATCGTCGCTGTGGGGGCCCCCCGTGGTATACTTTCTTGCACAATCCCTTTGAAATCGATTTTCCAGCGCTAAAAGGAATGCCTCGCTATTTCCCTCTATTTTGGGTTGGTACACCAGTTTTCCCAGTTGGCCATCACTGATAGCGGAAACAGCATCATTAAAAAAAGGCTGCATTGAATCGATAAACGCGCGGCGCATGGCCACCATCTGCGCACCAATGTCCGCCAACTGTGTATCAAACGGCAAAAGCGAGCGGCGATCAATGCAGCCGTCGCGAAGTATGCGATTTCGATTGGCCACTACCCGTGTGTATGTTCTAAATAAACCGGGATATGCGCCATTGGCCTGAAACAATGCTCGGTCTACAAATCGGCGGCGGGCATCGGGACCGCCTTGCACCAATTCCATCACCTGGGGATGAAACAACACCATGGGCAACATTTGAAAATGATGCCCCGAAGCGCTCATTCGTTTTCCATCCACGGTGACAGTACGACTGTTATCGGTGATGTCGATGTCACATTTCAAGCCGGCATGCACCGACCCGAACACGCCACAAACGCGGGATTTGGGAAAATCGTGAAAAATTAACTCGCTGCGTTTCGATGTACGAAACGATCGCAATGCGCCCAGCAGATACACTGCCTCCACCAAATTGGTTTTCCCCATCCCATTATGTCCCGAAATAACGTTGAACCTGGGCGACGGTGATAACAACGCCTTTTGAATGTTGCGAAAATTGACGAGAGTGAGTTCGTCCAGCTGAACCCTGTTCATGAAATGTACTGTTTTCCTCAGATGCGCATGGGCATAACCACCCCTACAAAGGTGTCAGCGATATCTTTAACCACTGCCGGATCAAGGTAACCGGCTAACTCAATAATTACTTCTTCGTCCCCAAGTACGTTGAGAACGTCTATAAAATACCGTGCATTAAAGCCAATCTCCATCGCCTCTCCATCGTAATTCACATCCACGATTTCTGAGCCTTCACCTATGGAGGGATTGTCAGTGGAAATTTCAACAGACCCTTCGGTCAACTGAAACTTAACGCCCAGGGTACGATCGGAGCTGACCACAGACACGCGTTTGAGGGCATCGAACAGTTTATTTCTATCTACGATAACTTTCTTATCCTGCCCTTTGGGAATCACCTGCTCATAAGGCGGAAACTCGGATTCAATGAGTTTGGATACCAAAACAAATTCCGCTTTTTTGGCAGGCTCGTCATCCATGGCTTTTTCCACTTCAACATCGCGCTTGATAAAGACAGAACCATCTTTGGCGCCGATTAATACCATATCGTCGCCATCGTCGAGCATTCGTTTGATTTCGCCGATTCCCTTGTTGGGGATAACCATGGAGAAATTGTAAAAACCGCTCTGTTCCAGCTTGATTTCTATTTTCGAAAGACGGTGACCATCAGTGGTGACCATGCGCAATACTTTGCCGTCGCCCTGAAACAACGCGCCATTGATGTGCGGCCGGGTTTCATCGCTGGAAATCGAAAAAGCGGTTTTGTCTATCATATCGGCCAAAACGCCGGGATCCACTTCGAAGAACTCCACATCTCCAGGTTCGGGGATGGATGGGAAATCTTCGGCCGGCAATCCCAATAATTTAAAATTGGAACGTCCACCACTTACTTCAACTGCATCGCCATCCACCTTCAGCGTAATCATTCCTTCGGGCATGGAGCGCACAATGTCGTACAGTGTTCTGGCGGGCAGAGTGATTTCGCCCTGTTTTTTTACTTCCGCTGGAAACACTCCGTTGGCGGAGAGGTTTAAATCGGTTGCGGCGAACTGAACATTGCCGTTGGGCTCAGTTGATATTAATACGTTTGAAAGAATCTGCATCGAGCTTTTTCGATCAGAAATGCTGCTTGTTCTTGCAAGTGCTGATGAAAAACATTGCTTGGACAGAACTATTTCCATTGACGCCATTCCTTTGTTCAACAAATGAGTTTAAATAACAAATTGAAGTTAATATATGTATAGAGATATCGAAATCAACTTTTTAACGGCTCATCATATAGAGTTTCCCAAAATGGTAAATGCCTGTTTACAACTTTCTTGTTTTTATGTCTGGCCCTCTACTCTTTTTTTATATGTATTATTTATAAAACAAGTAGTCGTAGGTGCTGTGAATATGTGGATAAGTCATAAAAAGTGATTATTTTCAAAAAGTTACACATGAGGAAACCTGTGGGTTTTTCCTGTGGATATGGGGATTGTGACAATTTTACGGTCGTTTTCAACAGTTATTCACATTTTGTCCAATGGATACACCACAGAAAAATACACAGTTACCCCCAGGTTATTTAATGGTTACCCACAGGCACATATATGGAAAATGAAAAATTCATCATGTCGTCCCCTTTTGAACCTCGAGGTGATCAGCCACAGGCCATCGCGCGGTTGGTGGAGGGACTGGAATCCGGGATTGCGCACCAGGTATTGCTTGGAATTACCGGTTCGGGCAAGACCTTCACAATGGCCAAAGTGGTGGAGCAGACAGGCCGCCCCACCCTTGTGCTGGCCCACAATAAAACGCTGGCCGCACAATTGTACTCGGAATTCAAGTCGCTGTTTCCAGATAATGCGGTGGAATACTTTGTGAGCTATTACGATTACTACCAGCCCGAAGCGTATGTGCCCACTACTAATACATATATAGAGAAAGATGCGTCCATGAACGAGCAGCTGGACCGCATGCGCCACGCGGCCACCCGGTCGCTGCTCACTCGACGGGATGTGATTGTGGTCTCATCGGTATCGTGTATATACGGCATCGGCGCCAGGGAAGACTACACGCGCATGATGGTGACCGTGAGAGAAAATGAGAATGTGGGACGGGATGCATTGCTGCGGGTGCTGGTGGATATTCAGTACAATCGCAACGACACCGATTTTTCCCGAGGTACATTTCGGGTGCGCGGCGACACAGTGGAAATCTTTCCGGTATACGAGGACGAAAAAGCGCTGCGCCTGGAATTCTGGGGCGATACCATTGATCGCATCAGCGAAATCGACCCATTGAAGGGCACCGTGCTGCGCAATATTCAAAAAGCGTCGATTTTTCCAGCCAGTCACTATGTTTTACCGGAAGATAAACTGCACGGTGCGCTTGCCGCCATTCGCGACGAGCTGCAGGAACGGCTGCAGGTGCTCGATTCCCAGGGCAAACTGCTGGAGAAGCAGCGTCTTTTGGAACGCACCATGTATGATTTGGAAATGTTGGAGGAAACCGGACACTGCTCTGGAATTGAAAACTACTCCCGCCATATGGATGGTCGAAATGAAGGGGAGCCGCCCACAACGCTGATTGACTATTTTCCTGAGGATTTTCTGCTGTTCATAGACGAGAGTCACCAGACGGTGGCACAGGTAGGCGCCATGTACAAAGGCGATCGGTCACGCAAGGAAACACTGGTGAATTACGGCTTCAGGCTGCCTTCGGCCATGGATAACCGGCCGTTGCAGTTTCACGAATTTGAGCAGAAGGTGGGTCAGGCGATTTACGTTTCGGCTACACCGGCGGACTATGAGCTTATAAAAGCCGATGGAGAGGTGGTGGAACAGGTGATTCGCCCCACCGGATTGCTCGATCCCCTGGTGGAGGTGCGTCCGGCCCAGACCCAGGTGGATGATCTGCTGGATGAAATTCGACTGAGGGTGGAACAGGGGGAACGGGTGCTGGTGACCACGCTCACCAAACGCATGGCCGAGGAACTCACGGAATACTATACCGAAGTGGGTGTGCGCGTGCGTTATATGCACTCGGATATTGACACAGTGGAGCGGGTGGAGATTCTGCGGGAATTGCGGGCTGGTTCATTCGATGTGCTGGTGGGCATCAATTTGTTGCGGGAAGGTCTCGATATTCCCGAGGTCTCGCTGGTGGGAATTCTGGACGCGGATAAGGAAGGATTTTTACGCTCCACACGTTCTCTCATCCAGACCATCGGTCGGGCGGCCAGAAATGTGGAGGGAAAAGTGATAATGTACGCCGACCGGGTGACCCGTTCCATGGATGAGGCGATTACTGTCACGCGGGAGCGTCGGGAAAAACAGACGGCATACAACAAAGCCAATGGCATTACGCCGCAGAGTGTGCAGAAAGCCATTTCCGAAGTGGGTCCCGGTGCGGCCACAGCGGATTACGCGCCCGTTTCACGTCGACCGGATAAGGCGGCATTGAATACGGACCCCGCTTTGCTTATTGAAGCGCTTCGAGAGGAAATGCTCACCGCGGCCCAGGCACTGGATTTTGAAAAAGCGGCCGCACTGCGAGATGAAATCGAACAGGTGGCCAGCTCTCACGGCATCCGCAACACTGGAATGAAGCGCAAACCCGGACGCCGGCGGCGCTAGGTGCTTTGGGTATACAGACGCGGGATTCTTTTTAGTTCTCCAACATTATTAATTCTCTACCCGAATTTACTTATCGGAATAAAACAAATTCGGAAGTGTTCAACCGCAACATTGGGTACATCCCTGGATTATCAAAGACTCAATATTTATCAGTAACAACTTCACGAGGCGACTTATGGAAATCAGACATCTGTTTTTGGAAGCAAATGGCGTAGTGATACCATCTGTCCAATTGAATTGTGAAAGCAGGTATCTGGCAATTGTGATTCACGGATACGGTGGAAACAAAGAGGAAATGATGGGATTGAGCTCCCATTTGCTGTTTCGTGGCTACGATTCACTAACAATTGACCTCAGGGGCCACGGCGAATCACTGGACCCGTATTCAATTGAGGTGTTGAATGATGTCAATTATTTGATTGATCAGGTTCGGCAGCGCAAAACAGTAATTGCCATTGGACATTCGGTGGGCGGCCGACTTGCCCTGCTGAGCAACGCAGATGTGAAAGTGGGAATATCGCCGGCATTGAAAGGCCGGTATTCGGAACAGACCCGCAAAATGATTCAGAGTTTAAGGTCATACCGTGTTATTGAAGAATCCGCTGACACGAATTTTGAAATTCTCGAGAAACTGAGCTCAGTGTATTCGGGGCGAAAACTGGTGGTTTATGGCAGCAGAGACGTTCCGGAGATAAAACAGGCGTGCAAACAGCTTGAGGGCAGTGACACAGAGGTGCAACAGATAGTTGGTGCTTTGCACAATGACATCTGTGTGCATTCGTCTACATTTCAATGCATAGACCAATTTATTGAATCACTCCCAAATGGTGTATAAATACGGATTTTCACTACCTTAATAAATTAACTGTCGCAGAAGATCAAAAGCTGGGCTCACGCGTTTTATCGGCTGGGTTGCATATCTTGATAATTGGCCGAAAGGCGATGCATCCTGATTGACAGCAGATACAAAAAAACCCTTAAGTGATGGTCACCTAAGGGTTTCGTGCCCAGACGCGGAATCGAACCACGGACACGGGGATTTTCAATCCCCTGCTCTACCGACTGAGCTATCTGGGCGTCGGTCTCAAAAAAGAGACCTTGAGTATCGTCATCGAAAAGCGGATGTCAATGCATAAATGAAGAAAAAAAACGATTTGGGTTATGTTTTTGAGATTTAAAGGAGATACGGCTAAAATATATTGATGCCTGGTCGAGTTTTAGCCTGTATATTCATGTTTTAATTAATCATTATTCAAAAAAAGCGGAGTGACAATCGGTTTATGACACAACAGGTTTGGATTTAACAAGATGCGCGTTTGTCCCCAATGTGGAAAAAAATATATCGGAAGTGAGATATTCTGCCCCATCGATGGCGCTCGCGTCATTGACCCGTCCGGAGCGCACGAAATAGTGCATCGACGCAGCGTGCCCCCCAGGAAAACTCTTCAGGACCCGCTTATAGGCCAGACCATCCAAAATCGATATCGCATTATTCGCCGCCTGGGTGAAGGGGGAATGGGGGTGGTGTACGAGGCGGAGCATGTGGAAATCGAAAAGAAGATGGCCATCAAAGTGCTTAGGGATGACTATTCCAGTAAACCCGAGGTGGTGGAGCGATTTCGACAGGAAGCCCGTTCGGCCAGCAAGGTGGGGAATCCCCACATCGTGGATGTCACGGATTTCGGTCAGCTGAGCGATGGCGGCGTTTTTTTTGCCATGGAGATGCTGGAAGGCATTGCCCTTGATGAGCTGTGCACTGGCGTAACGATTCCACTGGAGCGCGCGGTACCTATTATTGACCAGATTGCACGCGCACTGCAGGCGGCACATGACAAGGGGATTGTGCACCGGGATTTGAAACCCGAAAACATTTTCGTTGTGCCAAGGGAAGAAGGCGAGTTTGTTAAGATACTCGATTTCGGCATTGCCAAGATTTCCGACCAGGATGCGGAAGGCAAACGACTGACACAGACAGGAATGATTTTTGGGACGCCCGAGTATATGTCGCCGGAGCAGGCGTCCGGCAAGGCATTGGATCATCGCGTGGATGTGTATGCACTCGGGTGCATTATGTTTGAGATGTTCACCGGTCAGGTGCCTTACACTGGTGATTCATTCATGGCGATTCTGACGCAGCATATGTTTGAACCCATCCCGGATATTCGCAATATTAATCCGGATTCAGATGTACCGGAATCGGTGTTGAACGTGGTGTACAAAGCCATGGCCAAAGATGCGTCCATGCGGTACGCCAACATGCATGCGTTGCGGGATGATTTGCATCGGGCGCTGGATGATGCCAGTTTCATGGTGGATTATCCGGGGCGAGAGCAGTCCTCCACGTTCGCCATCGGCCATATGCAGGCGGGCACAAAGGCCACAAAAAAAGCGAGCCCGGTCACCATAGCGTTTGCGCGCAAGAAGTCTGTTTTCGTGTTGATAGCAATTGTGGCTGTGCTGGTGGTGGCACTGGTGTTGCTATGGGTGTATTTAGGCGATTCCAAAAACAAAAAGCCGACCATTCAAACGCCAGTACCTAAAATGGAATTGGCGCCATTGCCAGTGGACGATGGCCCCGGTGAGGAACAACCGGTTGATGGAGAGGAAACACCCACCGTTGCCGAAGACAAAAAGATAACAGTGAACCTGGCATCCATTCCCGCCGGCGCTGTGATTCAAATCAGTGGAATGGGCCAGGTCTGCTCCAGTGCCCCCTGTGAGGTATCCATTACCGAAGGGGAACTGGTGGAAGTGACGGCACATATAGGCGATATTAGCGGCATGGCGAAATTTACGCCTTCCGAGCAAAACAGGGAACTGATCATCGAATTGGATTTACCCGATGTAACCGATAGTGAACCGGGGTTGGACAGCGAGGCGGATTCTGCCATTGCAGAGGACGCTTCACCGCGAAAAAAAGCGATAAAAAAACGACGCAAACGCGCTGTAGGGCGTAAATCCAGTAAATCCGGTACTTCCACCGGCAGCGGTTCGGGTGGACTGAAGATTCCCGATGTTTTTAAAAATAATTAACCGTTTCGGGCTACTTTTCCCTTGATTAAACCCCCTTTTCCTGAAATACATTTTCATCGAAAAATGGAAAATCGGATTTTCATTTGCGCAATTTTCAAAATTGCAAAACTGTAAACAATCGTTGTTTGTTGAGGCGGCAAATGAACATTGTTTGGGAAAAGAAGTACAACGTGAACGTCCTTGAGATTGACGAGCATTACTCTCATCTCATTGAATCTTTTAACGAGTTGGTGAAGCTGGTCAAGCGTGGGACAGAACCCACAGTGATTTCCGCCTCAGTGGATTTAGTGCATTCGCATGTGCAAAACTGTTTCAATACTGAAGAAACCTATTTCCACAAACTGGGCTTTTGCGATATGGGCGACTATCGGCACGGACATAGTGCCTGCCTGAAAAAACTGAGTCAATTCAAACGAAGCTACGACCGAAATCAGCCGTTAATTAATCTGGCCCATGTGGAAGGAATTGCTCGCGCGCTGATGGGGCACATTGCCAGCAGTCATTCCGACTTTAACGCATATATGAAAGAAAATGGGATAAGACGGTTTATCCGCGCTCAGGCCTAATGCTCGAATCTTTTTAAACGAACAACATTGATCAGTTTTCAACCACTTTGTAGTACAACGATAATTTGTCGTCGCTGCGTAGAATATCGAGGCGAAAACGGTTGGCGCTTTTGAAGCTGGCCACCGCCAGAGTGACATTTTCAATGGAATTGAGGGGATGACCGTTGATGGCGATGAGAACATCTTTGCTGCGCAGGCCCACTTCATGAAGATAACTGCCCCGTTTAATGCCGCGCAACCGAAATCCCACCGGGCCATCTTCTTTTTCCACTAACTCCGCATGGGCGCTTCCCACGTAATCCATGAGATTGTTGCGCGCATGGGAAACGGTTTTACTGGAAATCAACCATGTTCCCGGGGCGATTTTGTTGATACCGTTGTGGGCGTGGGCCGTCGGGCTGTCGTTCAGCTTTTTTTTGGCGCGACGCCGTCCGCGTTTTCGTTTGGATGCGGGTTGTGGCGCACGGGTGTCGGAGTCGGCCTTTGCCTCGCTTTTGACGTCACTTGAAAACAGGACCACTTCGGCGGAGTCGGCCCTGGTCGATTCGAATGAATTGTAGGTAAATTCGGGGATGTTTTTATCCAGTGAGGCAAAATGCGCGTCGATGTCGGCTTCGACCATCGGATCGGCTGCGTGATTGATCACATAAAAAAACGCAGCCGCTCCGCCCACCATTAAAAAGATGAGAATGAGCAGAAAGACGGCCGGTTTTTTGGACCGCGAGAGTTTCATCCTCCCACCCTAATGCATTCCGGGGTTTGTCGCAACGACATCCGGATGCCGACATTGCAGTAAATGAGAGCGGGTAAAACGAAACGGTCGGGCAACGAAAAAAAATTATGCGGCGGGTTGCACTGCGGCGATTTGGGTCAGTTCCCTATAGTTGATTTTGCCGCTGCCCAGTTTGGGCAGGTTGTCTACCCGGACAACCCGGCTGATACGATGGAGGCTGGAGAGTCCGGAACTCCGAAGGATTTCATTTGCGGTTTCAACGGGCACATCCGTGGTGGCGATGAGCACCAGTTGCCTGGACTCCGGTCTGGTGGTGGTAATGGCGCCCTCCCCTTTGTTTTCCTTAAAGAAGTCGCTCTGCTGCAAAACGGTTTCGATGGCTGGCAGAGAAATCATTTCGCCGCCGACTTTAATAAAGCGCTTTTTTCGGCCTTTAAATACCAGCGTACCATCACTTTGGGCCGAAACCATATCACCAGTGTTGTACCATTCCTGGTTTTCAAATTGCACGAATGGTGAATCCGCAGCGCCCAAATATCCTGAAAATACATTGTCGCCCCGCACCAGTAATGTCCCGGTCTCACCAACAGCTACCCGGGTGTCCATGGCATCGTTAACGATGGCGTGGGAAATACCGGGCAATACGGTGCCAATGGTTTCCAGAACGGGATTTTCAACGGAGTTCATGCTGATGACCGGGGCGCACTCGGTAATGCCGTATCCTTCGCACAGTACTCCTTTGGGGCATTTTTGAGCGAATTGCCGGTACACGGCGCCTGGACATTTTTCCGCGCCCACAAATGTGAGCCGAATGGATTCCAGGCGAGCGGGCTGTTGCAGCATTCCGTTTAAAAATGTGGGGGTCGCCAAAAGACAGGTGATGCCGGCCGTCTCCACGGTGCGCGCCAGTGTGACGCTTTCGGTGGGGTTGGACATATACACGGTGGGAAGTCCCATGCACAGCGGCATTACAATATTGCCGGTCAATCCAAAGGAGTGAAACGGCGGCAGTATGCCCAGCAGGCGATCGGTGCCACGCAGGTGCAGCCTATTGGAAAACGCGTAGAAATTGGCGATGATATTGCGGTGGGTTAAAGGGACGGCTTTGGGAAGCGTTTCGGAACCGCTCGTAAATAGCACCGCCGCCACCGGACTGATGGGGGCACGCATTGAATGCTGTAATCCAAATCGAGATTGCCAAACAGCGCGAAGCTTGCCGGCCAGTGAAATTTGCTTTGCCAGATTCTCAAGTGGGACCATATTGGCGCCAGGCTTTGTCAGGTCCTCTCCTTTGGACTTCAGTTTTTGCAAAAAGAGAGTGGAGGTTAAAATGTGTTGCACACCAGTGGTGGATACGCCGTGCGCCACTGCTTTTTGACCGGCGGTAAAATTAAACATGACCGGCGTTTTCCCGGCAAACATGCAGGTGAGGTACGCCACCACCGCCGCATTGGAAGCGGGCAACATAATTCCCAGATGGCTGCCACTGAGTTTTTCCACATGGGGTTTGAGTGCAAACACAGCGGTGAGTAATTGCCGGTAAGTGAGCGTGCCCCGCATGGGATCGGCGATGATGGGATGATTGGGACGGGTCATGGCCTGACGTAAAACAAGCTGCGCGATCGTATTCCCGTCGAAGGCGTGCAGGGGTTTGGCGTCGGTTGGGGTGTTCCATCTGGCATCGGGGAAAACGGTGGATTTGGCCGGCGCTTTTTCCTGTGCCTCACCGTTGATGGCGCGGTAACAGTCTGCCACGGTTTCGAGATGCTCCACATTAATGGGGTTGGTATGAAACGTTTGCTCTATCCATAGGGCCAGTTCCATCTTCAAAATGGAATCCATGCCCAAATCCATTGAAAGCGACTGGGGTGCAAAAATATCGGATACCTGGAGATGAGACATTAAAAACGAGTGGAGTGTTCGCTTCTGGTCGTCGGTCGCATGGGACGCGATGTCTGCGGTTTCAAGGGGCTGCATCGTTGAGCAGCTTCCGGTAGTGGGTTTTTCTGCCTTGCTGTCTTCAAAAGAGTCGGGTGCCGGATGGTTGATGGCGGATTTTGTGAATAGCGTATATGGCACATGCTGGGCGTCATGACTGGTGTGATTGAAAAACGATTCCATAAAACGATTCATGTGCAATCGACCATTGAATTTGGGAAAATCTGGTTTCGGGGTGATTTCCAGAAAAACACGTCTTCTGGGTAAAAAGAACAGACCAGCGCCAAGCAGCGCCAGAATCGCTTTTGGAAAAATACGGCGCAATCTGGGCGCATTGCCGGATGCGTGGGAAAATGCGCTGCCCCAAAGACCCGAGGTGCGCACCAGCACCACCGACACATCGGGAACCTGCTGCAAAATGGTCTCCACAGCGGAATTGGCGCCCAGATATTCGTCCTTTGAACGATATATACGTCCGGCCGGGTACAGCAAAATGTTGTCTCCCTGCAGCAGGGCGTCGATGACGTTTTCGATGGCGGCTTTGGCGCGATGGCGGGCGTTTGTTCCATCTGTTTTGACGTCGGGGATAAGCACCGGGTTGACCAGTTTGAACAAATGCTTCAGGCCGGGTCGATTCATCTGCGTTTCATCCGCCAGGGGCCGGGGTCGATAGGCGTTAAACAATCTGGACATCACAATGATGGGATCAATAAGCGCGGGGTGATTGGCCAGAAACAATACGCCTGATGACCCTTTGCGCTGTACCGGCAGCGTCTGGTGAACGATGACGTGATAACGCAGTGACAAAATCCATTGCAATACAGTGATGGCGATATGTTTAAGCATGACATTTCTCCCTGTTGCTGGTGATGCCAAAACCAATGGCGATGGCGATGCCGGCAATGCCGGTCCACAGAATGAGGCTGGCCGCACAAAAGGTTGGGTGAAGCCAACCAAACAGTTCGCCAGCCAAAAAGATTCCGCTGAAATCCAAAAAGTTATTGATACCGATCACTTTACCTTTTTCGCCCGCATCGGGGGTCACCTGGATGAAGGTGAGCAGCGGTATTAAAAACAGACCGCCAAACGCTCCGGACAAAAACAGTGTGATACCGAGGTGAACTTTGGCGCCGGCCAAAGGGGATATACCCACCGCTGCCGCAGACATCAGGGCAATACCGAACGCCAGTACCGCTGGCGTGAAAATCTGTTCGTATGTGAATCGTTTGGAGAGGCGGATGGAAAAGAGGCTGCCTGTGGCCACGCCAATGGCGACGATGCCGGTAAGGGCGCTGGTAAATGTGTTGGAAAACGACAGATCCGTCAAGCACAGTTCGTGAATGGCGGCCAGCACCATGGTGGAGGCAAAATAGAAAAAGGTGCTCCCCAGCAATGCCTTAAGCAGTTTTGGGCAATGGCGCAGGGATATGGCATCGGCCACGGATTGAACAGGACCTCTCCAGGGAAATCGCGCCGATGTGTTGGGTTGAACAGTAGTGTTGCGCGTAAGCCTGTGGGACAGCACCACGCCCAGTACTGCCACCGAAAGGATGACGCCCGCAAGAATGGTGGTGGGGCGGATTGCGAGAGCACCGATGTTTATGTCAAGCACCACGCCCGCCAGTACGATACCAATGATGATGGAGACCGTTGTAATCATTTTCAGCAGGGCGTTGATGCGGGGAACATCTGTCTTTTTGAACAGTTCCGGGATGGACCCATTGAGGGCCGGTCCAAACAGGGTGGACTGGAGTGCCATTAAAAATACCATGGCGATGATAAGCGGAAAGTTTTGCGTCACCACGCCCACTGCCCCAAGTCCCATGGCGAACAGTTCCAGATACTTGGAGGCGATGACCACGTTTCGCTTGGCGAAGCGATCGGCAAAATAACCGGCGAACGCAGAGAACAGAATAAAGGGAATACTGAAATACTTGATTATGGGGCTTTGAAGCTCACTCATTCCCGCGGCGAAGGCCATGAGGATGGCGGCTTCTTTAAAAAAGTTATCATTAAATACACCCAACAGGTAGGTTCCGCTCATGGGCCAGAAAACGCTTCGTGGTGTGGGGGTGGATGGTTTCATTGGTCTTCCTTTGGTTGTGGGCGCCGTTGAGCGTCCATGCGGATCTGTTTTGCAGGGCCTGGGCCAAAGGTGGATAAGGGATGCGCAAAACAGGATACATCTTTTAAGTATTTGTTTTTACGTTAATACTGATCTCTGATGCTGTTGGCTGGAACCAACGAATAAACGAGCAGTAGAAAATTCATGGTCATTGGATGAAAACGCATGTACAATTTTTGAACATGACGTGACTTGGTGAGAAATGAACGTTGATGGAGGTATTGATGGCGGTATTTACCGAATCGGAACGGCAGACAGCGGCGGATATTGGCGCACTGGGATTTACCAACCCTTTTTTGGAGGATCGCATTGCGCTGGAACGACGGATTCTGGGGAATCGCTATTTACCCATTCATGATTACTGGAATGCGACCCAGAGTCTGGATGAAAACACCAATGTGGTGAAAATCACCCAAATGGCCCACGCACTGCTGCACTCGGCGCGCACACGCCTTGAAAAAGGCAACGCTTTTGCGGGAGAATCTGAAAGAGAGATCTATCGTTCCCTGGCGTTGTTTGCGCTGTACTATGTTTGCGAGGAGTCGTTTTACCAGTACATGCTGCACGGTAAACCCCAGGTCCTGGTCTATGACGCGTTTGCACAGCAGGTTCAGTATTATTTTCCACGGGGCGAAAAAGGGAACTTTGATGATGTGGATCCGGTACATCTCTATGCGCTTTATTTTGTGATTCGCCGGGCGTTTCACTTTATTTTTCGATATATTTTTGGCGCATCCAAAGCAGTGGCCAAATTGCGGGCGTCGGTGTGGGAGTCGGTGTTCACATCGAGTATGGAGCGATATCATCGTACCATGTACAACCGGATGGATAGAATTTCCACCCTGGTTCTGGGAAAAACAGGCACCGGAAAAGACCTTGTGGCGCGGGCAATCGGTGTGTCCCGTTACATTCCATTCAATCGTTCAAAAGGGGATTTTGTTGCGCCGTTTGCGCAGAATTATTTCCCCCTTAACCTGACTGCCCTCTCTCCCACCCTGGTGGAGGCAGAGCTGTTTGGCTATGTGCGCGGCGCCTTTACCGGTGCGCAGAAGGATACCGAAGGGTTTTTGGACCAGGGTGGCCCTTTCTGCACGCTTTTTCTGGACGAGGTGGGCGATGTGTCAGCGGATATTCAGGTAAAACTGCTTAGGGTATTGCAGTCGGGCGAATATACACGGGTGGGCACGCGCACAGTCCGGCGATTTGAGGGCAAGGTGGTGGCGGCCACCAATCTGAATTTGCCAAAGAGAATGACTGAAAACCGATTCCGTGAGGACTTGTATTTTCGCCTGTGCTCTGATGTGATTTCCACCCCTTCTCTGGCCGAGCAGATTGCCGATGATTCTTCTGAGCTCACCACCATCGTGCGTCAACTGGCATGCAACATCGCCGGCGAGGCGGAGTGCGAAGGGTTGACCGGGGAGACCATGACGTTTATTGAAACGCATATGCCAGAATCGTACGAGTGGCCAGGAAACATTCGGGAGCTGGAGCAGTGCGTTTGCAATATTCTGGTGCGCGGCCACTACACCCCGATGACCGGTCGCGTCCCATCGGCCGTGGATTTTGGAGAGCTGCTGCAACAGGGAAAAATGACTGCGGACGAACTGGTGAATACCTATTGCACTCATGTTTACGCCCAAACCCAAAGCTTTGTGGAAACCGCCAAACGCCTGAACATCGACCGCCGAACCGTAAAATCAAAAGTAGATGAGATACTGTTGGCGCGCCTGAAGGAACAGCGGTAATGCATCTGTTTTTTCCAGTCGCCATGCCGCATGGTAGGTTATGCGGGCATTGACACGCAAGAAACGACCACCGGGAAAACTGAAGCTCGATGGAGAAAGGGAGGCGCGGCTGATACAACTGGCACGCAGCAAGCCGCTCGACAGCAGGACGCGGAGAAACTTGTCGTCGTTATGGACAACCCGAACACGCATTCGACCGCATCTCTCTACGAAGCCTTCCCTCCCGCTTTGGCGCGGCGCCTTGCCGAGAAACTCTAAATTCACCACACGCCCAAACACGGGAGCTGGCTCGACATCGCAGAAATCGGTCTCCAGGCCCTGGCGCGACAATGCCTCCACCAGCGCATTGCCTCGCTGGCAGACCTGAAGAAAACACGTAAGGAGTGGGAGGAACAGCACAGCGCCGAGTCCCATGCCGCCTCATGGCCATTTAGAACCGAGGACGCCCGCATCAGGCTTTGATGCCTCTACCCAATATTGGAGACCTGACTGACTACTGGTTTGGTTCTATCCGTCGACCGAAAACCAGGATGCTGCGTTTTTTAAGGATTCGGCCTGGTTCGCCAGCTGTTCGCTGGTGTCAGTCATGCCTTCAATTGCCCGGGAATTGCTCTGAATGGTCTTTTCAAGCTGGATGACCGCGTCGCGCACCTGATCAATTCCCGTGGACTGTTCCGAACTGGACGCACTTATTTCTCGAATCAGTTCGGTGGTCTTTTGAATGTTGCCCACCATTTCATTGATGAGCTCATAGGCATTTTTGGCTACCGTCACGCTGGATTTGGAGCGCACCATGATTTCCTGAGAAGCGCGCTGACTGCGTTCCGCCAATTTTCTCACTTCGGATGCCACCACCGCAAATCCCTTTCCATGTTCGCCCGCCCGTGCCGCCTCAATGGCAGCGTTCAGCGCCAGCATATTGGTTTGTCGCGCAATATCCTCCACCACAACGATTTTGTCCGAAATTTCCTGAATCTCCTGCATCGTCTCCTTTACCGCCTTCCCTCCTTTTTGCGCATTGTCTGATGTAGTGTCCGCAATGGTAGCCGTCTTCCCGGCATTGGAGGCCGTCTGCGCCACCGAGGCGTTCATTTCCTCCATTGATGCCGACACCTCTTCCACGTTGGACGCCTGAGCATTGGCACTTGAAGAAACGCCCTGGGACAATTGTGACACGTCCTTTGCGCTTTGGGACACCAGATTGGATGCGTCCTGCACTTCTTTGGCAAATGCGCGAAGCTTTGAAATCACCTCATTGAGACTCCCTGTCACCTGACCAAACCGGTTGGCTATCTCTTCGGTGTCTTCGTCGGAGGCACCTGCTTCAAATGTGAGATTGAGGTTGCCCTCAGCCAAATCGGTCAAACCCTCAACCAGGTTGGTTACCTGCACTTTTTGATACGCTGCCTGTTTTTCTATTTTGCGAGCGGCAGATTTTATCTCCGTTAAATCGGCCATTACTTCCATGGCGCCAACGGTACCACCGGACTCATCCAAAATGGGCACACCGGAAGTGGAAAAAGTCAGCTGCTGATTGTTGGCATTGGATGCCGTCTCAATTGCCACAGTTTGTCCCTCTTTAATGGCCTGATCACAAATACAGCTGCTGGTGTTACATATCTCGTGCTTAAATACCCGGTGACACGTGCTGCCAATAAGCGTTTTTCGGGGCTGCCCCGTTACCGCTGCAGCCGCCAGATTCGCATACCTGATTTTATACGATCTATCAATGATAACCGCGGGAGCGGGCATGGCATCCATATGGGCAGTTAACGCATCGAGCATCTGGTTGACGCCGTCCAGAATCTGCCGATATTCGCCCTGCTGCGCCGCCAGATCAGTTCGGGAAAGCAAGTGTCCCAACCGCTGTTCTGAAACCACCTGATGAATCGATTCCTTCAACCGCATCACTGCGGTCATCATGCCATTGAATGCGGTTGCCAGCATACCAATTTCGTCTTTCGCCTGATACTGCACCGTCCTGGAGAAATCTCCATCTTTAACCGCCGCCGCCACAGCTTCCATTTCGTTAATCGGCTTCGTGATCAGTTTGGACAAAAGGAGGACACCTGGAAGAATAATCAGCAGCGAATAGCCCACGAGAAAAATCAGACCAATCATACTGTATCGCGACAGCATTTTCGAAATCTGCTTTTCCGTTGCCTCGCGCTCTGCGTCCACATCATCAATATATACACCGGTACCTATCCACCATTTGGTCCCAGGTATCATTCTGGCAAAGCTTAGTTTGGCAAACAGCTCGTCATCCGGATGTCCCTTCTTGGGCCACATGTATTTCACAAATCCCCCTCCGTCCTGGGCTGCCGCAGAGAGTTTTTGTACAAATTTCACACCGTTGGCGTCAGCAAGCTCAAACAGATTTTTTCCTTCCAGTTCACGCTTGAGGGGCAGAGACAGATTGACTCCGTCAGTGGTGTAAATGAAGAAATAGCCGGACTTGTTTTCGAGAAACTGAACGGGCGTATTAAGCTTTCTGATTATTTCGAGTTGTTCTTTTTCGTCGGCAATGGATTCCACTGCTGCACCATATGCCAGCGCCGCGGTTTCCACTTCCCATTGCAACAGGTTCTTGTGCCCCTCCAATTGGGTTTGCGCAGACTTTTCAACCAGATTGTTTTTGATGGTGCTTATGGAAGATGCGGCAAATAGCGAAATAAACAAAATGGGAATGGCCACAATAAAAACAATAAGCGATATTTTTATTCGGATAGAGCGATTTTTAATGGTCGTCACCATAACACTAAAACCGTGATTCATGGCGGTGCCTTTCGTCATCATGGTCAGGTTGGAAGTCTGTATCGTCCAAAATGGACGGCCTCCACATGACAAATGGCAAGACGGCTTTTTTTGGAAATACTTAAGGTTGTCTGTATCGCCAGGTCCCCAGGTCCTAAACCCGAGTCATTAATTTTTCTGGCTGATTCCAAAACAAAATTTCGGGTGTGCGATGCCATGCAGTATATCGCACAGCATAATTTATTCATGCCAGTTGTTTATCTTTGTATCATTGCTTCAGCACTGCGTCCATTCATTCCCATAAAAGTCTACCCATTTTTTATCATTTCATCTGCGATTTCCTCTTCTGTGCCTTGTGGCCTTAAAGTGCGTCCGCTGCTGGCTGGATAGCCAATGGAAGACCAGCTGAAAAATTCTATTACATTTTTTTTAACAGTTAAAAAAGATGACGCTTTTTTACAATACGGTCTCTCGCATCCGCGTACAATTGAACAGGTCCCCAATGGGTCGTTGAGGCACAGGATTTCTTCGACTCTCATCACAAAAGCGACGCTATTCACAGGTGTAGCTGAAAGCGTGTGTTTTTAACCCTGTTTCACATCTTTGAAACAGTCTTTGCAGAAAGAAAAAACATGAATGTCGATATGTATAAAAAAAAACTACAGGAACTGTCATATCTAAATTGGTGTGGCAAAGGAAAACCGAACAAAGATGATTGGGACGACTGGTTTCATTCTGAAGAATTGTATGAGCAGTACTACCGGCCCCTAAATGCCCCTGACGCATGGCTATACCCTCGTGAAGAGGACGCCCAGTGGGAAGTTGAAAATGCGGATTTGATGGTTCGTACAATAAACGTATATGGGCCTGGCCCGGGAAACTGTTTAGGAAAAAGGCTGTCAAGAATCGCCGGTTTGATTCATCATGTTTATCCTTCAAAAGCAGGTCTAATTGGCGTTCAGGAATTATTCCAAACCAGCGATTGTGATGGTGCTGCATATTTTGCAGAAGAATTGCGAAAGAAATATAAGTCTCCCATTGCATGGGATTACAATGAAAAGACAAACGCGATATTCCATGACGATGAGTGGGTAACAATTTCGAGGGATTACAAGGAATTGGGGCATCGACTATCGAATCGTTTTGTTTTGGAGAATGTTCTTCAACATAAAACAAAAGGATGGAAGCTGCGTTTTTATACAACTCATATATCGTGGGTAGAAAAAAACACAACAAAGCAAATTGTCGATTTGGTAAAATGGGTAGTTGGTCGTGCCCTTCCGGGAGAGTTGCCCCCAATTGTCACAGGTGATTTCAACGACGGAGGTAGAAATTTGAAAGGGGGAACACCAAGTGCAGGTGTTTTGGAAATGGAAAAACATTTTTGGCGGCCAATGGATTTGGGATGGACAACCGGGAGAGTGGAAGGTCTCAGTGACACCGGCATCGATGTGATTTATATAGGTAAGAAAACGTCGTTCCCACGCAGTTATTACAGCTACGTTCCGATTGCGACGCATAATTTGTGGTTTAGTACTGAGTTTAAAGACACGGATACGCATCCGCGAATCACCGAGTTGTATTTGACTGACCATCATTCCAGAGCCGTTACTCTTGAAGTGAAAGGTGTTAATCCAACTCCTGTAGTTCAAAGTTACAGAAACGAGTCCATACAATCGCTCGCCTTTTGTCATTGGAAAGCAAGGGGATGCCCTGCAAATGACAGCTGGACTGACTGGTTTTGGGCTGAAAAGGAATGGTACAGAAAAATAAACGAAATTGCCTACCTTCAGTGGTTGCACAGAGGAAAACCTTTGAATGACAACCTGGCGGACTGGTTCTGGGCTGAAAAAGATTTTTACTGGAATAATACTCTCGAATATAAGTACACTAATCCTAAAGTTCACGATGTGACGAAGCTGTTCAATTTATTCGGTGATGATAGTCGTAGAGGCAGGGAATTGATAAAAATGGATGTGACCGAGGATGGGAGTGAAAGAGACCCCGAAAGTGGGAATAATCCGGAGAGTCACATTCAGGGAATAATTTCAGGAGAAAGATATTCTCTTTTAACACATAGCAAGAGAAAAGGAGACTTCGGATATATTTACATAATTGATCGCCAAACAGGAAAAATGACTCATGCGGTTACTGAAAACCCGCGTTATGATCATCCAGGTGGTTGCCAATCACTGGGCAACTTTGCCTTTATTCCAGAGGAGAAGATTAATGATGATGATGACAAAATCAAGTCCATTATCTCCCTGTATGAATTTGGCAGTAAAAAGAATGACAAAATGTTTTTGTCCTGTACCTGCCCGCAACTTATTTACAGAGAAAAGAAAGCAGAAGGCATGGGCGTTACCAATTTTACATGCAATGCTGTTGAGAAAATACTCATAGGTGTTCTGTATGGAAACACCGTGGATTTCTATCTTGCAGATTATGAAAGGGTTTTCAATTGTTCTGCTGGATTCAAAGGAAAGAAGCGACGTGGCAACGGTGAAGCTTACAACATTATTTCTCTAAGTTCACATGGCCTTGAGGAAGGAGACAAGTCAAATATATGTCTGGTGACAGACTCAAGCAATAATATTTATCTGTTTGCTTTTCGTTCAAAAAAAGCCGCTGGTCGTGAGAGCCGTTTGGATTTATACAGAGTTTCCTTCCTGGACTCTCCATTCGAAATTGAAAGCGTGACTTATATTGGGTCACACACTGTCACGATGATAGAACCGGATCATACATACGGTCTTGATGATTCAATTCGATTTCGCTGGGGTGCGGGGATTCAAATAATAAATCCAAAACGAATAGATGTCTGGGTTACGGAAATGGATCTTGGAGACCCTCTTTATTTGAACAGATTCATTTTGAAAAAGTAGAAATTGTCAAACAGAGGAATGGGTGCGACAATAATTTTCAATTTACAAGGAATTGCAGTGGTCCAAATTGTAGTACCTTGTTTTGAAAATTTTCGAGTAGAGAACCTGGCGAGTGACCAGTGTACCATTTTAGGTCTTTTGTCAGATGAGACTGGTCTGTGTAGTCCAATTCTTCAATAACGGCAAATATATCCTTGTTTTCCAAAAGTCCTTTAAGCGCTGCACTCGAACGGATTTGTCGTCGCAGAGTCGATGCCGTGGCGCCGAAGCATTCTTTAAATCTTCGTTCAAATTGTCTTTTGGAGAGGTACACTCCCTTGCGGATCTCATCGACTTTGACAGTACCGGATGAATTGTAAAGTGGACCCAGACATCGATAAAAAAACAAAAGTTCTTCATTGATTGGAAGTCTTTGTAAAAAGAAACTGTCTAATGTCGCCTTTTGAATTTCGATGCAGTTTTGGCGGCGTAAAATGTCAATCAGTGGTTCAAATTGTCTATATTGAACATCTGTAATAGAAACAAAATGGTTTTTCAATTCATGTGCCGAGACTCCAACCATTTGAGAAAAAGCCACCGGAAAGATTGCAACGGAAATCGATTTTAACCTGTCTTCAGAAAAGGCCACCGCAGGACCACTGATTTGCCCGCCCGTCATTCCCGAATATTTTGAGTTGTAGCTCTTTTCACCAATTTTGACTTCGAATCTTATATCATCCAAAAAGAAATGGATAAACAGGGAGCATTCACATGTAACAATGAATTTCCGGTTTTTGAGCAGTTCCGGATTCTTTATCCAGTAATATCCCAATATAATATTTCTCAGCGCCGGGTGTGCATTGCGGAAAACAAAATTGCTACGCACGCAAGGTATATCGATTTTCTTTAACATTTCGCAATTGAATTGGTTCCTGGGCGCGGACACCTGGTTTTTTAACATGTCATCGACTCCTTAAATTTAGTTTTGTATCCCTGCAGATATACATCGGCTGTGAATGATGCGTAAAGTGCGTGCAGTCACCTGGCGCATATTCTGGATGTTGCGGACGGGCATCAAGGGGGGCGTAGTCAGAAGATCGAGGGATCAAGGGGGACGTATTCGGGGGTTCAAGGGCAAACAGCGGGATATTCTGAGAGACCACCTCAACACTAAGACCAAATGCAACGAAATTCTATATAAAAATCGTAAATACCTGAAAATAATAGGAAATATGCCTCGGTGGTCATTGTTGAAGCGGTGGCGAAATCCAAACAAAACCTGGAACGATGGGGACGGAAATGATGAGAATGCTGGAAAAACATCATGACGTCAGATATTTACGTTGTCACTGGCAGCCGGATGGTGAAGCGGGAAAATTCACCGGGACTGGTGTCCACTTCGAGACGACCCTGGTGTTCTTCCACAATGATGAAGTACGAGACGCTCATGCCCAGGCCGGTTCCTTCGCCCACGTCCCGTGTGGTGAAAAACGGTTCAAAAATGCGCTTGCGAACCGATTTAGACATTCCGGGGCCATTGTCTTCAATTTCAATCACGAACCAGTTGGCGGTCTGGTATACACGGAATGTGAATTGGGGCACGTCATCGCCATACTGCTTTGATTTCATGGCATCGGCGCCGTTTTTCAAAATGTTGAGAATCACCTGCTGAATCTTGCAGGGATAGCAGCTTAGCGGCGTCAAGTCCGGCGCATAGTCGCGCACGATGCGGATTTTTCGAAAATCAAACTGCTTCGAAATATCGAAATCGTTGGCGGCCAGCGCAACGGTGCTGTCCAGTAAACTCACCAGATCAACCAGCTGTGGTGAATTCTGTTCCTTGCGGGTAAAGCTGAGCATGTTTCTAACAATATTGGCGCCGCGATTTCCCGCATCGGAGATGGCATCCACAATCGTGTGAATATTTCGACGTTTGGCATATTCGCGAAGGTCCTCCAGCCGGATTCCCAGTTCTCCCGCCACAACCGCGTTGCTCTCCAAATCTCCCAGCAATCGGTTGCGCAGTAGCTCTACATTCTGCAGCACGCCCGCCAGTGGGTTGTTGATTTCGTGGGCAATGCCAGCGGCCAGTCCCCCAACGGAAAGCATTTTTTCCGACTGAATCATCATCTCCGCCAGCCGGTTTTTCTCTGTGACATCCCGGATAAACACCAGGTTGTAATTGTTTCCAGGAAATTGAATACTGCGACAGGTGACCATCACATCGTGGCGGTCGCTGTTGTGGTCCCGATGAAATGATTCAAATCGCAACGTCTCGTCGGAGGGCAGAACATCGAGATATTTCTGCAGCTCAGACGAGTCGTCGTGAATGACCACATCGGCAAGTGACAACTCTTCAAATTCCGCAGCGGTATAGCCCAGGCTCTGATAGGCCGCTGTATTGAACTCGGCAATAACCCCATCCGCTGTCCGAATGAGCCAGATGGCCTCTCCGGCAGATTCAAAAATAGTGCGAAAGCGCATTTCGCTGGCAAAAATACGGTCGTTGGAAGCGCGAATGGTGTCCACCATGTGATTCACCGTGCGCGAGAGCGACCTCATCTCCAAAGATCCCGTTTCCGGTACTGGCTCTGCCGGCAAACCATCTGTTGCCGTGTTGGCCATTGCCCGCGTCAATGAATTCACCGGACCGGAGAAACTGCGCGCCAGCCAGATGGCCAGCAAAAGACAGGCGCCAATAAACAGGAGCGACAGATACAACACAACATCGGTCAGCGCCCGGACGCGTTTTTCAAAGTCTTCCTTGTACACAGAGACGGCCACATACCAGTTTAGCGGTTCAAAATGTCTGACAAAGGCTTTTTTCCGATGAATGAAGTCGCCGTGATTTTCGGGTTGGTCCCATAAGTACTCCATCGATTTCGATGGTGAATGGGCGGCTTCTTTCAGCTCCTCAAGCAGGATATTGCCGGTTTCGACATTTTGTATAGTGCTGAAATCCGTTTTCCTAATGTGGGGATGAACCAGCATCCGGTTTTCGTTATTGAAAATGAAAAAGTAACCCAAATCGCCCAATCGCTGATGTTTCATTTCGCGCTGCAAGTCCTTGATGACCGCCGCCACTCTCCTTGATGACTCCGCTTCAATGTCGTCAATGTACACGCCGGTTCCAATGATGAAATTCCAGGGCTTAAAAAGTTTTACGTAAGATATTTTAGGCTTCTCGGTGGTCAATCCGCCCGGCGCGGGTTTCGGCCAGACATATTCCACAAAGCCCTCCCCCTTTTCAGCACAGATCTTCATCATGGCCAAAAACAGGTTTTCCCGAGTATCCTTCACGCAGTTGTACAGGGGGGTGAGCATGCTGCGTCCCACTTCTTCGGGCATGGTGGGATGCATAATCAGCGTTGGAAAGCCGCGATCGGTATTGTTGACCCAGAAATAGCCCACACCGTTGTCGTAACGCAGAGCGCGCAAATACTTCAACGCGTCTTCTCGCGCGTGTTCCTCGCTGATTTCACCAGCCTGCACGCGGCGCCAGGCTTCGGACACCACCCCATACGCCATCTCAATGGCATTTCTCAATTCGGTTTTGCGGCGATTCAAAATGGCTTCTTTGTTGTAAAGGATGCTGTAATACTGCATCGCCACATTGTTGGTGGTGGCCTTAAGCAGGTTCTGTGCGTTTTCCTCCTGGGTTTTGGCCAGTGATTCTTCGGCATATTTGCGCACCAGTCCATCCATCACCACAGTGGTGAGGACGACGATCCCCAGCATGAAGACCGCCACTGTGAATTTCGATGAACGTAATGCCTGAAACCGCGTCATCGTTATTGTTCGCTTCCAAATTATAATACAGCCGATTCGTTAACAGGATAATCCGGAAAAACATCACGCCAAAAAATATTTTGCATTCCGTTTTCCAGCAGGGCAAAAAGACCGTACACTCTGTGCTATGGCATCATTTAAAGGGAAGGCTTGGTCATGGGCAAACGCATTCTTGATATTTTAAACACCGAAACATCCCAACCCTCCATCACAGCCGAGGGATGGATTCAGACGGTTCGCACTTCAGGCGCGGTCACTTTTTTTGAAATTGGCGACGGTTCGACCATTTTTAATCTTCAGGCGGTGGCCGATGCAACATTACCCGATTACACCCAGTTGCAGCACGTTCCCACCGGCGCCGCAGTGCGCTGCAAAGGTGAGTTGGTGGCTTCCCCTGCCAAAGGCCAAAAATGGGAATTGCACCTGTCACATATGGAAATACTGGGAGGTGTGGACGCCGACTACCCCCTGCAGAAAAAACGCCATTCCTTTGAGTTTATGAGAACCATTGCCCACGTGCGACCCCGCGCTCGGACATTTCAGGCGGTCTTTCGCGTTCGCCATGCGCTGCAAATGGCGGTGCACCGGTTTTTCGATGAACAGGGCTTCATTCAGGTGCACACGCCCATTATCACCGCGTCCGACTGCGAAGGCGCCGGGCAGATGTTTCGAGTTACCACTCTCGATATGGATAAGCTGCCGCGCAAAGACGGACGCATTGATTTTGGGAAAGACTTTTTCGGGCGGGAGGCCTCTTTAACGGTGAGCGGTCAGCTGGAAGGCGAAATATTCGCCCTTGCATTTAAAAACATCTATACGTTTGGCCCCACCTTCCGAGCGGAAAACTCCCATACCGCAAGGCATGCCGCCGAATTCTGGATGATCGAGCCGGAAATGGCGTTCTGCGATTTGGCGGGAGACAGGGCCGTGGCCGAGGACTTTATTAAATATATCGTTACCGAAGTCCTTAACAGATGCAGCGACGACATAGATTTTTTCAATCAGTGGATCGAAAAGGGACTGCGCGACAAACTGGAATCGCTGGTGCAGGCGGAGTTTGCCACTGTGCCGTATACCGAGGCAGTGGCCATGCTGGAAAAATCGGGCGAAAAATTCGAGTATCCCGTGAAGTGGGGTCTGGATTTACAGAGCGAACACGAGCGTTATCTAACGGAAAAATTATTGAAAAAACCCATGTTTGTTATCGACTATCCCCGCGATATCAAAGCATTTTACATGCGTCTCAACGATGACGAAAAAACCGTGGCCGCCATGGACCTGCTGGTGCCCCGGGTGGGTGAAATCATCGGGGGCTCCCAGCGGGAAGAGCGCATCGATGTGCTGGACAAACAATTGCGGCACTTTGATTTGAATCCCGAGGATTATTGGTGGTACCGGGATTTACGCCGCTTTGGCGGTGTGGCCCACGCTGGATTTGGCCTTGGATTCGAACGCATGCTCATGTACGTCACCGGCATGCAGAACATCCGCGACGTTATCCCTTTCGCCCGCACACCGGGCAACGCGGAGTTTTAAAAAAGTTCAGTTGCCGTGCCGTGACATCTCCTGTGACATCTTCGTGACTTCAATGATTATCCGATGACACAACTGACAAAACCGTTATCTCACCGCGACTGAAAGCAGATATACATCATATATAAAAAAGTGTGTCGACAAGGAGATGCATCATGAGCCAAACAGAAACGCACATATTTGAAAATCAAAGTCGAGGCGAGGAAATCGCCAACAGTATTACCCATGGAATTGGCGCACTGGCGGCCATTGCGGCAACGGTTGTTCTGATTGTATTGGCGGCGCTGTCTCATTCGGCGGTAAAGGTGGTGGGCGTATCCATTTTCGGGGCCACCATGGTCATGCTGTACACGGCGTCCACGCTGTATCACGGCATACAGTCTCCCGGGGTGAAGCATCTGTTTCACATCTTTGACCACAGCGCTATCTTTTTGCTGATTGCGGGAACGTATACGCCCATCAGTCTGGTGGCCCTGCAGGGGGGCTGGGGCTGGTCGATTTTTGGCGTTACCTGGGGACTGGCAGCGCTGGGCATTGTGGTAACGGCCATCTTTTTTAATCGGGCGCGCTACATCAGTCTGGCCCTGTACATCGCCATGGGATGGCTCGTCGTCTTTACGGGGCCCAGGCTGTTTGAGGCGCTGTCATTCCCGGCTCTGGTATGGCTGTTTACGGGAGGCGTGCTTTACACGGGTGGCGTTATTTTTTATCGCATGAAACAGCTGCACTTTCATCACATGATCTGGCACCTCTTTGTGCTGGCGGGCAGCGCGTGTCATTTTTTTATGATGATGGAAATTTAACAGGAACTTTGCAACATCCTTCCCTTTTTTTTATTATGGCCATTTTGATGATCTCAATTGACCGGAGAATTGGATGGATAAGAAGAAGCTGCTCGAACAACTGATTGACGTCGTCACCCGGGATTTGGAAAAAGCGCGGCAGGCGGCCATGGCGTCGGCAGCGGGCGCCACCCATGAGGAAAACAAAGCCGAGGGAAACAAAGATATGCGGTCCACCGAGGCAGCGTATCTGGCCCGGGGACAAACCATTCGCGTGGAGGAGCTGGAAGACACGCTGAGTCGTCTGCGCTTTTTACCCACCCGCCCATTTACCCAGGATACCCCCATCAGCGCCGGTGCACTGGTGCGCCTCGAAAACGAAAACGGCGACGATCGCTGGTACTGGCTGGTCACCGGCGCCGCCGGGTACGAATTGCATCACAGCAGCACTGTCATCACCACCATCACCCCTCAAAGTCCGCTGGGCAAGGAACTGGTGGAGCGCCATCTGGATGACGAAATCGATCTCGTCCTCGCGGGGCGCCGTCAGCAGTTCGAAATTGTGGAATTGATTTAACGGGCTGTTATCAAAAGGTTGCTGATAACGATGGGGGCTTTGGCGGTAAAGGCGAGGCGCACTCGGGAGGTGGTGACGGGAGAGAATTCCAGCACGCGTTTTTGACCGATGGTGGTGGCAAAGGCCACTTCACGCCAGGCACTGTTTTGCCAGATGGAAACCGTGTGACCGGTGATGCGCTGACCCAAAGGCAAATACTCCTGAATCACAACAGCTTCGATGGTTTGCTCATTTTCCAAATCCACTTCAATCCCCCCCGCGTGTACCCCATCGTCGGTCGCCCAGTACGTATTGCGGTTTCCATCCAGGGCCATTGCCGGGCCAAATCGGGGGTTGTTGTCTCTGGTATTGTCCGCAGTGGCGGGTTTTCCGTGGGCCACGTCGTTCTCATCAAAGTGGCGAACCCAATCTCCAAACTGCTTCAGTCTCTCCATGGATGCCGCGTCAATTTTCCCCTGCGGATTGGGACTCACGTTAATGAGCGCCACAGCGCCCCTGGCGGTTGAAGAGCGATATATCTCCTGCAGTCGTTCCAGGGAGCAGATGGGCGTATCGTTCCAGAACCAGTTCCCCTGTGCGATGCAGTCCGCTTCAAACGGCGCAGTCCCCAACCAGTTGGGCTCGCTGACATCACACGCTTCGTTTCCGGTCCAGCGAACCGGGTTCACCGTCCCCTCAAATGTGATGGCATCGGGTTGCAGCGACCGCACCACATCGTCGCGCATTTCCATATCGACTGTCATGTTGTCTGCACCAAAGCCGTCAAACCACAATTCGTCTATTGTGCCGTAGTTTGTACACAACTCCGTTAGCTGAGTTAAAAAGTAGTCGTTGTAAGCCGCAGGATTGGCGCCGCTGTTTAAATAATGCAGGTCAAAAGCCGAGAGATACAGCCCCACCCACATATCTGCCCCTCTGAATGCGTCTACCACGTCGTGCACCACGTCCCCATTGCCACTTTGCCAGGGTGAGGCGCTCACATTGTGCGCGGTGGTTGCCGTGGGCCAGTTGCAGAATCCATCGTGGTGTTTGGCAGTCAGCACGATGCCCCCAAATCCGCCCCCGACGCATGCATCTATCCATTGAGATGCATCGAAATCCGCTGGGTTGAATCGCTGGGGATCTTCGTTGCCGTCTCCCATGTGATTATCGTTTACGTAATAGGTCTTGATGCCAAAATGGGCGAACAGTATCATTTCCTTCGACAACCATCGCAATTGGGCGTCGTTGAGAATGTCGCCATAAGGGGATGGTGGATTGGCAATCTCCGTGAGGGTGTCCGAATCCGTTGATGAACAGGTGTCGGTATCCCCTTCTGCATCTGTATCTGTATCTGTATCTGTATCTGTATCTGTGTCTGTGTCTGCATCTGTATCTGCGTCTGTGTCCGCATCGGTATCCGAGTCTCCATCCGCATCCCCGTCCGATTGCGTTGCCGTTTCTGTATCGACATTGCTGCTGTCGCCACCTTCAGCCGTGCAGCCTGATACTATGAGAAGCACCAAAAATAGTTCGCAGCCCAACCGCTCTGCGCTTCGGTTCATCGCTTTCGCTCCTGTGTCTTTTTTTAATTAATTTTGTCCACTTAAATGTGGATGCACTATAGCAACTATGCGCCTTATGCAGGGCAATCGCAAAGTCGAAATTGATAGAAAAAAATTGTAGGGCGGTAGTTTATCTGCCGCCGCAACCAGTTTTCGGCCGGGGA
>JAFGQN010000152.1 GCA_016935665.1 Deltaproteobacteria bacterium
AAAGGTAAGGAATACAAAAACAGTCGTCCCGTGTTTACTATCGACCCGAAAGACTCGGCATCGAAACCTAAGACTGCTCTGGTTATCGATGTGGCAGAAATCGTTCGATTCGCTACAGAAAATGGGCTCTCCATACCCACTTCGAAAACGAAAAAAGGCAAAACACAAATCAGGTTGCATTTCAGACCGGCATCCATTGCCGTTCATCCGAAAACAGGAGAATTTTTTATCATCTCCGCAGTAGATAGAACCCTTGCATCATTTGACCGCAGTGGAAAAGTGACCGGGTTCCAGCATCTCCCCACCCACTTGTTCAGACAACCGGAAGGCATCACTTTTTTACCAGATAATACGATGGTAATTATTAATGAGGCAGCTGGTCATCAGCCAACACTGCTGCAGTTTACATGGCAGTGACAGCGCCCGCATTTTTTTTAAAAATAAACTTGCGACGCCACAAATCAAACGGAGTAAATCGTTCGAAAAATCAGCCACCCATTGTATCCGACATATGTGAGCAATAAAGTCATTCGTTCAGCCCTGTTGATGCGACCGGGACGTCCTTTGAATCCATATCCTATGAAAAAAAGTGAAAGCGTCAGTGTGCCCATAACCAACATGTCCCTTGTGAGCGTTTCGGCACCCACTTCGAATGGACGAATTGAACCGGCGATTCCCACAACTGCCAATGTGTTAAACAGATTGGCGCCGATAATATTGCCCATCGCAATATCATGATCGTTTTTGCGTGCGGGCACAACAGATGACGCCATCTCCGGCGCGGATGTGCCAAACCCAACGATGATCATTCCAATCAGCAAAGGCGGCATGCCGAAATATCGGGCAGTTGCCGCGGCCCCTTCCGCCGGCGCAGAACAGTCCGTTCATCATGCTCTGTAATGTTCCGCTCACATTTTGCGAGTGCGTCATTGAACTGTTTGAGCAATTCGTTCACTTTCAGGGTATCAACATTCTCATGAGATTGTTCCAGCACGAAGGTTTCAAAAGTGCGCAGGGTATGCTCCATCTTTTTGGCTTCCTGAATACTGCGGTAGTTTTAGGATAAAATTCGTCCGGCCGTTTTTTTCGAGATGGACCAGGAATACGATACCTGTAACGCCAACAGTGCCAATCAATATTGCGGCTATTAGTATCGGTACAATAAGTTTTTGTCTGAGCGGCATTGCTTTTGTTTTGAATATGAAAATATTTTTCATGAAAATAACATTGCTTTCAACGGGAGTGTCGTTACGAGCGAATTAATTCGAGCAGTTCGCTTGTCGACAGTTTGCCGCTCACATCAGCGCCTTCGAGGAGGCTGTCGGCGAGGGCGCGTTTTTCTCTGTGGAGCGCCTGAATCTTCTCCTCCACGGTACCCTGCGCAATAAAGCGATAAATGGTGACCGGTCGTTTTTGCCCCATTCGATGCGCCCGGTCGGATGCCTGATCCTCAACGGCGGGATTCCACCACGGGTCCATGTGAATGACATAGTCCGCAGCGGTCAGATTCAATCCAAGTCCGCCGGCTTTTAAACTGATGAGAAACACGCTCCCTTCACCGACCTGAAATGCATTGATGCGTTCCCTGCGTGCTTTGGCCGGGGTGCTGCCATCCAGGTACTGGTATGAAATATTTCGGTTTTCAATTTCAGTTTTCAAGATGGCCAGATGGTCGACAAATTGGCTGAAAACCAACACTTTGTGGTGATTGTCCACCAGTTCATTAATGGTTTCCAGAAACAGCGCCAGTTTGGCAGCGGGCATATCCCACGATGGCAACACCAGCCGGGGATGACAGCAGGCGCGACGCAGTCGCATCAATTCGGCCAGAATCTGTATATGGCCCGGCCCATCTTTGCTGGTGTCATTCAGCTTCTCCATGGCCTTCTGGCGTAACGCTTCATACAACGCGGTTTCCTCCGCTGAGAGCACCACTTTACGGATGATTTCGGTTCGCCCCGGCAGCTCGTCAAGCACCTGTGCTTTGGTTCTTCGCAAAAGGTATGGCTGAATGAGTCGTTTCAGATTCTGGCGCGTCTGTTTGCAGTTGTTCGTCTCAATAGGAATCAAAAATCGCTCCTGAAATGATTCAGCTGAACCGAGCAACCCCGGATTGACAAAATCAAAAAGATTCCACAATTCTCCAAGGTGGTTTTCCACCGGCGTGCCGGTCATTATCAGTCGAAATTCAGCCTGCAATCCTTTGGCAGCCTTTGAACGCTTTGTGGCCTCATTTTTGATAAATTGCGCCTCGTCGAGTATGACAGTTCCCCACTTCACCGTTCCAAGTCGGCTGGATTCCGTATTTAACAGACCATAGGTACAGATGATGACATCGGATTCACTCGCGTTCTCGAGTTGGGCCGATCTGTCATTCTCTCCAAACATCTGCACATTGAGCGTGGGAGCGAATCGCATCGTTTCACTTTGCCAGTTCCCCGCAACAGAGGTGGGGGCAATCACCAGCGCCGGCCCCGTCTTTGCCCGATGCAGCAGCAGTGCCAATGCCTGAACAGTTTTACCAAGACCCATATCGTCCGCCAGCAGTGCGCCCAATCCCAGTTCGGAAAGACGCGCCATCCATAAAAGCCGTCTTGCTGATACTCACGTAATTCCGCCTGCAGGGTGGAAGGAATGTGAATCTGCAAGGCGTTTGCCTCGCGTATTTTTGCTGTCCACGCTTTCCAGTGTCTGTCAGCGCGAACCTTTGCGTCCGCAGCCAACGCTTCGAGTGCGGCGGTGCGCGCGTTTGGGAATTGAAGGCTGTTTTGACCGACGCGTTTATCGCCGTACATAGCCAGTGCTTCGATATGCCGGCGCAAGGTGTCGGTCAGCGCCAGAAATCGATTATTCTCCAGCTTGATGTATCTGGCGGGGCTGGTCTCGAGCAAATCAATAATCCGCATTAACTCAAGAGTGAAGTCGTCATTCACTGTCAATTTGCCTGATACTTCGAACAGGTTTTTCTTTTTGCGAATGTTCAGTCCAAGGCCATCCATCGATGCCCGACCGGCCAGTGAAAACGGCTTTCCCTCCGGCCAGTGAAGCTGCGCCGCGTTCTGCTCGACCAGCGGTTCCAATTCCAGCAGTACGTCGAGGGCGTCCGTCACTGTCGGCATGTAAAATGCGTTATCCGTCACGACGAATGAAGCCATTGTTGGACAGGCAGCAAGAAGTTCATTTTTCAGGGTGAGTTCGTTGGCTGGATTCCGAACGGCAATCAGCGGCTGACCATCGATATGGGTGAACACATTGGCGCCGCCCTGTCCCGGGTGATACATCAGGGCGGAGGTTCTAAACGGATACACAAAAACTTCCGCCTGAAGACCAGCCTTTGTCGGAGACAGGTGAATTTGAAGGGTGGAATCCGCAACGACATGTTTTCCTTCGGGCGCGGCAGGACTGGCCTCGGCTCCGATTTCAGAATGAACCGGAATAATCGATGCCAGCTTCTGTGCTGCCTTTATCAGATCATCCACCGCATCAGCAGGTGCTGTCAATGTGCCGTTTAGCAGTTTATGCAGTGAGAATTGCCTGTCGTTGAAAAAGATGATTGATACCTGATGCTCGGCATCAACAATAACGCGATACCGTTTGAATTCAATGTCCAAAGACGGTTCCATGGACAGCGTGATGGCGCCATTCGCCTTACGGGCCATTTTCAGTTGAGGCGTCTTTTTCCTGATTTCGATGGGCGTATCCCGATCTCCGGGCAAAAAGATGCAGGGATGCCCCACCAACGCGGCTGCGACGCCTTCTTCATCGAAAGCGTAATGGGTCTCGGGATAGTAGCTGTAATTTCGGGTCACATAGGTTCCCAGCGTTTGACAGATGGCCATATCCTGTGCGGTCAGAAAGCCGAATTCCGATGTGTCCGAAAAATTTTCGAATAGCCGCGCAAGTCCCACCTTTCGCCCCATAGACCAGCCATTCCGTGTTTTTTTCTGGTGATAGGGCGCAAGGTCAATCGGGCTTTCCCCGGGATCCCATTCCCATATCATGCGCTCCGTAGCCGAACTGTCGTCTTCCTTTGTGTCGCCCTGCGCCAGCGCCATCATTGCGTCCAGAGACCTGCGCCAGGAAGGAGCAGCAACTGTCAGTTCGATGATGCTTCCCGTGCCCAGCCGGTTGTGAATTTCCTGTGCCTTCCTTGCGCACTGCTGCGCGTTTTCGTTTTCTGACGATCTGCCTTCAAGACCGAGCAACTCGGCGGCGAGCCAGTCCAGCCCAAGTTTCTCGAATGCACTTATGGCATCCAGTAATTCCTGGGCGTTCAGCGCATTGTCCCCGGGGGCCAGACACCATCCGACAACATACCCTGCTGTCAGCGCAGACAAAGGAGCCTTGCAACTCTGCGACAGGTGCGTCTTAAACAATAAGCTGTGTACAGGGAACTGTTTGAACTCAATTCCAATATGTGCGGTATGGGCGACAACGCGGTATCGTCCGTGGTAACTCGTGGCGGTTTTAAATATTTCCTCCGCCTGCGCCAGCGCATTCGCTGTACCTCTGGCAAGTAATACCAGCATCATAAAAATCCCCGGCAACCGGTGGTGCGGCCCCAGTTTTCCCCGACGCTTTTTACCCCCGGGCATCATGGGCAGCAGCATATCCGCAAACGCTTTCGTGTCACCTTTAAGCAATGAAATGCACGCCTGTATTTCGGGGTGATTCCCCTGTGTTTGTTCGTTGAGGGTTTTGAGCAGATTCAAATCCCCTCTGGCCAGCCCAATATCCAGACCCGTGGCGATGAAAGGATGATCCAGCGCATCCCCTTGCGCCAGCCACTCATTAAATGCGGACATGAAATCAGGGGAATCATCGCAATTTGTCAATACGCGCGGCGCCGAGTCAATCAGGTGCCACTTCTTTAATTCATCTGGCAGCCCATTGAAAATCCTGTCGTTAAAGGGGTGCAGCAAATTTAAATGTTCGTATGTTTTTTGGGGAGACAGCATATGCATAAAAGCGTCAGTGTCGCCGCAGTAAAAAGCAATCCGCTGGTCCTTGATTTGGTCTGTCGATGTAAACGCCCATCTGTATTTTGCCCGAAGCCCCGATACGATAGATTGAAACGCGTCATCTTCCACCGCGTCCTGGATGGCGAGATCCTGAATCTCCGTGTTGATCATCACAGAATTGTAGGAACTGCCATCGAGAAATTTCTTTTCCAGCAGTTCATCAACAATCAACGTAATATCTTTTGAAGCGATTTTTCTCCCTTTTCGCGAAGACCAGCCGAGCCTCGTCGCCAAATCCAGTAAATCGTTTCGATAAAATGAACGGTCTCCCACCGCGCACAGCCGCAGGATATTGCGAGTAGTCGTGTCGAGTTCGTTTATTTGAGTTTGCAGTGTTTCAAAGTCCATACGCGGCATTCTCCATACTGACAAATATGCCGATTTGTCTGAATCATCAAGCCCGTTTACAGTTCATTTTCCCACCGCCTCTATATCAGCTGTCTGCGCAGTATAACGATAATTTTCAATTCGTCCGCTCATACGCAGTATTCCATGATGATTTTTACATCTCTCATCAAATACGTGGGATCGCTCACGGCATTCTTAATGCGTTTCTCGACGGAGACACTGGAATAACCGACTGGCAGGAAAAAAAATGACAGAGCGCATCTGGACACCAAGGGCGGGCAATTTTCTGTTCACCGGCGATTACAGTGTCGGTGCAGAGCTCACCATTAACGCCGAATTGGCCTTCTGAGGGGGAGATGAATGGAATCAATCCAATTGAACGCCGCCGGCGAGGTGGGGCCACACCACTTTTCAACGGCATTAAGGAGACTTCCGTCCATGTGGGGCACGGTGGCCAGCAATTGGCGGTCGTCCTCGGTCAGCCGCCCTTTAATCAGGGCCATCTTACCGGATTCTTCGAGATAGGTGCGATTGACATTGGCCAGTCCGTTTGGGAACAGCTTTGTCTGCATGGACATGAGTTCTTCCGCTCCATCGGCATCGGCCAAAAGGGCGTTGTTCCCCAGTACGCCATAAATACCGCGCGCCAGCCGATCGTACACCCCGTCCATTTCAACGGCCTGCTCTGCCGGCTGGCCCAGCGTTTTTTGCAGTTCCGGTTAAGATTGCTGAACTCCATAGTCCTATCCTTTCCAATAAGCCATTGGCCGCCTCCTCCCATAAAGGAAACGCACCGCAATTGTTGTGAATACCCAAATTTGTAACGGCTCAGGATATTCATGTAACCCCCTTTTTCCTGTTTTTTCGCAACAAAATCTGAAAACGGCCGAATAGGGGGGCAATTTTTTTTAGGAAGGAAGGCCCCTATGGACAACGATGGCAGCTACAAACGAATTTTTTCGGAGCCGAAGATGGTGGAAGATTTGCTCACCGGATTTATTCGGCAGGATTGGGTAACGGATCTCGATTTTTCAACACTGGAACGTGTGAAGTCTGATCACATCAGTGACAATTGGGATAGGCGTTTTAACGATACTGTATGGAAAGTGAGACTTCGCGATTCATGGATTTATGTATGCATCATGCTGGAGTTTCAAAGTCGTCCCGAGAAATTCATGCCGGTTCGAATTATGACTTACCTGGGACTGCTGTATGAGGATATTGTGCGAAACGGTGAGGTGCTTCAGACCGGCAAGCTCCCGCCTGTACTGCCGGTGGTGTTATACAATGGCAAACCCCGCTGGCGGTACTCGCGGGAACTTTTTGATTTGATAGAGCATATCTCGGATGATTTGCACACATACATGCCTAAACTGTCATTTGTATTGATTGATGAGGGTGAAATCGAAAATGAGGGCAGGATTTCGCCTGCGATGCGGGAGTCGCAAAATTTGGTGGCGGCACTTTTCGCCCTTGAAAATGCGGTGGAAAAGCGTGCTATACTCACCGTGGTTGAAGAAATGCTGAGATGGCTGCAATTGCCGGAGCAGCAGTCTTTATCCCGGGCGCTGGCCGGTTGGTTTGACCGCGTATTGCGTCCTGCAAAAAAAGATGTCGGTGAACTGCCGGCATTCGCTGATTTGACGGAGGTCAGCACAATGCTACGTGAAACGGTCCAAGGCTGGTATGAAGAAGCCGAACGAAAAGGCACTGCGGCCGGAATGGAGAAAGGGCTGAGAGAAGGGATGGAAAAGGGGATGGAAAAGGGGATGGAAAAGGGGATGGAAAAGGGGATGGAAAAGGGGATGGAAAAGGGGATGGAAAAGGTCGCCAGGACGATGAAGGAAAACGGTGAACCCATTGAGAAAATCTGCCAGTACACAGGCTTGTCAAAAGAATCAGTTGAACAGCTTTAGCTGTGGCAATTGTCTTGCTGTTGACGAGTCCAAAATCCCGCTTTTAAATCAGGGACATTAATTCGTTCATGTTCAGTTTGGCGACGCTGGCGGTGTTTTCCAGAAGGCCACTGGCGAGGTCTCGTTTTTCGCCGTGGATTTCCATTACTTTTTCTTCGACCGTTCCCTGGGTCACAAGCTTGTAGACGGTGACCGGGCGGGACTGGCCAATGCGGTGAACGCGATCGGACGCCTGGTCTTCCACCGCAGGGTTCCACCAGGGGTCCAGGTGGACGACATAGTCGGCGGCGGTCAGGTTGAGCCCGAATCCACCGGCACGGGTGCTGATTACAAAGAGGTCAAAATGGCCGGTCTGAAAAGCATCCACCGCCTCTGTTCGCTGCTTTTGCGAACTGCTGCCATCCAGGTACTGGTAAGTAATATTCTGTTCATCCAGCCATTCTCTGACAATGGTGAGAAATTTAACAAACTGACTGAACACGAGTGCGCGATGCCCACCGGATTTCAATTCTTCGAGAATGTCCTTGAGGCAGTTCAGTTTGGCGCTCTCCATGGTGAGAGATGGTTCAATGAGCCTCGGATGACAGGCGGCCTGACGCAATGTAGTCAGTGCGGTGATCAGTTCCATCATTTGCTGGTTGCTGTCCGTCAATTTCAGGAGGTTTTGGGCCTGACGTCGGTGCAGCTCGTAAAATGCCGATTCCTCCTTTGACATTTCGCAGTACCGCACGATTTCGGTTTTGGGGGGCAGTTCGTCCAGCGTCTCTTCTTTGGTGCGTCGAAGCAAAAACGGTTTTACCTGCCAGCGCAGTGATTCCAGGGCATGGGGGTCCCCAAATTGCTGAATGCATTTTTCGTACATGTCCGCAAACAGTTTGTGGGGGCCCAGCAATCCTGGGTTGATGAAATGAAAGATGCTCCAGAACTCGCTCAGCCGATTTTCCACAGGCGTGCCAGTGGTGACCATTTTAAAGTCGCCCTGCAGTTTAAACGCCGCTTTGGCCCTTGCACTGTCTTTGTTTTTGATGAACTGTGCTTCGTCGAGCACAATCATGTCAAATTCGATTCTGGCAAGTTTTTGCCCGTCCCGCTGCAAAAGGCCATAACTGGTCACCAGCACCTGACGCGCTTTGATATTGGCTAAAATAGTGTCCCGCTCCTGGCCGGCGTAATGAATGAGCTTTAAATCCGGTACAAACCGGCGCGCCTCGGCAAACCATCCGGGAATAACTGAAACAGGCGCCACAATCAGCGCGGGCTTTTTCATGGCGCGCTGCTGGAGTCGATGCAGCATGATAGCCAGCGTCTGCAATGTTTTTCCAAGTCCCATGTCGTCGGCCAGACATGCGCCCAGTCCCAGAGTGGACAACCGGTGAAGCCATCGGTAGCCGTCCATCTGATAGTCTCTGAACGTGGCCTTTACCCCGTTGGGCAGTGTCGATTCCACACAAAGGCTGCGGTCAAGATGTGCCACCTGTTTTTCCCATGCCAGATTGGCCTCGAACTCGCCGGCTTCATCCGAAAGGCGGCGCACACTGATGACGGCATTTTCGGGGGCCAGAATGGAACCGTCGCTCTGCAGTACGCCCACTCCTTTGAGGTGCAGTAAAAATTGGCGCAGCGATTTTGATAGCCGGAGGAATTGCCCATCTTTCAGGCGCATATAGCCCTGTTTGGGGGTGTCCATCATATCGGTGAGTTCTGCAATTTCGTACAACTCTTTGTCTGATACCTTGATGCGGCCACTCAGCGAGAGCCATTTGCGTTTTTTGTTGATGAGTAAATGGAAATCTTTGGGAAACAGAGTGCGCGTGCACTTGAGCTTTACCCCTTTGGGCCATTCCACCTGAAACGGCGGAGTACCATCCGTGGCTTTGCAGTTTTCCAGTTCACTCAAAAATTCGATAGCCAGCGCTTCGTCTGGAAACTGATAGAGCCCCTCGCCAGACTCCTCGGAATAGAACAGACCAAGGACCATGAGCAACGCATCGAGCTGTCTGGATTCCGCCTGTAAATCCCGGGCTGTGGTGCGTTTCTCAATGCCAACGGTGGCAAACACGTGCTCGGGGCCATGTCCCGGCACAAAGGTGGGCCCCTTTTCACCAAGCGGCGAAACCAGAAACTGGGCGGAGAGCCCGTGTAAAAAGGGGTGCATGCGAAGGAGCAGTACATCGCAGGTGGGGACCTCAACCGATTTTTTGCCAATATTGGGCACATGGGAATGCACTTCGGCCAGGGCGCTGATGTGGGTTACCGCGTCGGCAATTTCGGTTTTTGCCTTCGCTGGAAATCGGGCGCCGTTTTGTCCCAACGCTTCCAGCAGTTCCAGTTGCGCCTTTGTAAATCGAGTGACCCGAATCAGATTCGCACTGCGCCTTTCCACGTGATAACCGCGCTCACAGGGATTGGAAGGGCATACGCGAATCTCCACATTGTCGCCCACTGAAGTGACCTCCACCTGGGGCGAAGCGGTTTCGATTTCCAGCGGCGCCAGCTGTTCGTCATCCCGGAAAACGGCCGGATGCCCGGCCAGTCTGTACAACGCTTCGTTGAAGTTTTCCCTGTACATGCCGTGAGAAGTGCGCCGGTACCGTTCCCGCTCACTTTCCATGATCATCAGTATCCGCTCATCCGTTCTGGTGAAAAATGATGTGTCCACTTCTGTATCCAGTCGCCTGGCCGGATCGAAATATTTGCCTTTGGTAAAGCCGCCACCTTTTTTCGGTTTTTGAACGTATGCGTGCAGACTCCATCTATCGTTTCCCCCATACCATGCGATGCGAAACGACAGTCGATTGCCCGATTCCTTTGCGTCTGTATTTTGGGGCTGCACCGCATTGCCAATGCGGGATATATTGTACAAAACCAGTTTCCAGTCGGCATGGCTGCGGGAAAAATCGAACGTGGGCATCGGCATTGGAATATCCTCGTTGTCGGGGACGGGGGTGTCGATAATATGATGATACAGCGCCTGAACATTGGCCAGAAACTGCACGTGGGGCGTTCCGTTCAGCTGATTTAGCGAGGTCTTCAGATATTCCACTACTCTGCTTTTTTTACGAACAGCGGCCACATCATACATGGTATGGGCCATGATGCCGGCAATGGCAATTTCAATATCTTTGATGTCGTCGCGGCACAGTCGGTATATGGGAAGTGAAATTTCTTTGTCGGGATACAGGCGGGCTTCCACCAGGGCTTCGAATTGTTCAAAAACGCTCTGGTACGGCGACTTATTGGTACGCGATGCGGCGTCCTCAAGGAGTTCCTTCAACCGGACGAAAATCGCCGGCGTGTCAAGACGCAGGCAGGCGTATATGAATATCTCGCCAATCAGATTGTTGAAGAAAAACCGTTTTTTTCGAGTTGTCTTGCGCAATTCCCTGAGCGCTTTTTCAAAAAGCCCAACCGCATCCTCAATTCGATTCTCCGCGAATGCCAAAACGGCCATGGCCGCCATCTGCTGATAACCTGTCATTTGCGAAATCACGGATTCCGCGTTGGACATTTCATTGCACAGCCAGCATTCGCCCACATGCAGCAGCATCAGTGTCAGCATCGAATCCCGCAATGACGTGTCAGCGATTTCATTGATGGGAAAAAAGTCGTCCGCAATTGTCAAAATCGGATCGGTGAACCTCATCAGCTGGCTGTGCTCGAGCTGCGTTGCTTCGATGGCCAAGGGGAGATGCCGAATAAAAAAAGCAGCTGGTCCTTTTTCAAGGAAAGAAAAGTTGTCGCTTGCGGCGAGTATCTGAGTCAGTGGCGGAGTCGAATATGTTTGCGTGCTCTTTGATTCCTTCAGGTACAAATCATACGCGTGACCCATTTCCACGCTGTCACCGGTATAAAGCGCCGCCCTGAACTGACGTTGCAATGTACGAAAAAGATGGAAGCCGTATCGCTGCGCTGCAAAGGGGTCTGCAGCGAAAGAGGATTGCTGGTATGTATTGCTTCTGCCGGATGCCAGCGCATCTCTGATGGCCAGCTCCTCGAAAACAGGGCTGACCGCAACCGCTCCATATTGCTCCAGGAGAAACGCGTCTGTTCGCAGCTTTTTAAACAGCGGCGCAAGATCTTTTTGTTGCAACACGGATTCGCTGGCGACATGCGGCAATATATGCACCAATTCCTGCAGGAGTTTAAGGCGTGGTATCGCCTGCTCGCAATACGCGGTAAATTCCACCATGTATCGCTCCACATCCGAGAGGCGGTTGTATCTGGCGAGCAGTGATCTTTTCTCATGCGGATTCATTGGGGCTTGTGTATCTTAAAACACAGGGATTTACCAGGGGCTTCGACCAACGCATCACCATAATTTTTCATAGCCCGCGGTACTGGCTTTGGCATCCCGTCTTTTTATATTGATGCAAACCAATTCTCGTTTAAAATGTATTTCAGTCAATTTAAAAATGATTATGGGGTAAGGCTGTGAAATTCTTTGACCCATTGGGTTGGAAAGGAAATGTATGCGCTCACTTCCGATAGTTCATAAAACCAAACTAAACAGAGAACAGACATATTTTGTGCATGCGCCGGAACTGGAAAGACTGCTGGCAGACTGCACGGTTTTCAATCAGCTGGCGCTGAATTTCAGCGATGATCCCAGTTTGCATAAATCCAACTACGATCGATTTATCAAACAGGAAGGCAAGTTGGTGATTCTGTCCGCCCGATATACGCCGCCATCCGAAGAATTGCCGGAAAACGGGGCGTCTCTTCAAACCAGACCGTATGTGATTAACGTTTATGCAACGGTTAAGGCCCTGCGCGAAGACCTAATTGCGCAATTCGAAATCGATCATTTTGCCACGCTTAAACAATGGCTCAATGAGCCAAGAGATGGCGTTTGGCTGCAAAAGCCCCATGCAATCCAGTTCCTCATCGATGTGCAGAAAGAAGAAGTCGAAGTGGCGTACGACATAGACTTTGACAGCTACAGTCGACACAGCCACAAACAGCGGTTTCGAACAGATATTCGGCGGCACTGATAATGGAATCCTTGCTTTTCAGTGGGCGGACAGTTCTGTTTTCGCCTTTGGATGTTTCATTTATGCATCGATAAATTTCAATATTGAAAGTGATTGCATAGGTCCGCTGTCTTTTTTTGACAACACATACTGGCAATGACATCTTTTTTTTCCCTTCCCATAGAGCGGTGGATGGCATTTGGGCGAGTTTTAGTTTTTATTGAATTTTTAATTTATATTGTCACACCTCTTGCAATACCAGACTCGCTGAATCACTAAATCTGTGATTCCTCCGGGTGGCGATTTAAATCCGACGCCCTGTGCCTATACTTCGACACAGTAACTGTGTCCAAACGTGTCAGGAGGCGTTTTCGATGTTTCGACATTTTTTACTGAAGGGTATTGTCTGGTTTGCTCTTGCAATTGTGTCTGCCTGTTCGTCAAATGACGACACCAAAGGAAAGGGGGCGGACACATCGACGAAGAGTCCACTTTCCACCGATTTTGCAGGTACCGATTCGGCGCTTCCGTTTTCATCGGACTCTGACACAGCAACTGTGCCGCTCGATACCAACGGTACGGGTTCTCTTATTGAAACCGACACTCCCGTGGGAACGGATACCGTTACGGATACGGTGGACATTGATACATCCGGGTGTGGCAATGGCGTGATGGAATTGCCGCAGGAGGTCTGCGATGACGGCAACAGTGTGTCCCTCGATGGATGCTCGGCACTGTGCGATGCGGTTGAAGACGGGTTTCTCTGTCCTGTCCCCGGACAACCCTGCAAGTCCACCATGGTGTGCGGCAACGGTCTGGTCAGTGGTAGCGAAACCTGTGATGACTTGAACACGGTTGGACTTGACGGATGCTCTGAAAATTGCCAGCTGGAGGCGGGATGGGTGTGTCCGGTGCCTGGTAAGAAATGTGTGGCTGCGGCCTGTGGCGACGGATTGCTTGCTGGCAGCGAGCAGTGTGACGATGGAGACACGGATCCGTTGGATGGCTGTTCTGAATTGTGCCACCTGGAGGATGGGTGGGCGTGTGACACCCCTGGCGCGGACTGTCACGAAACCGTTTGCAATGACGGCGTGAAGGAAGGCAAAGAACTGTGTGACGATGACAACGACATCATTGGTGACGGGTGCAATCCGTTTTGCGAGGTGGAGCCCGACTGCAGCGCCGGCGCGTGTGTGTCCGCCTGTGGCGACGGCATTATTCTTCCGGGGGACAACGAGGCGTGTGATGATGGAAATCTGCAAAACAATGACGGCTGCAATGATCAGTGTCAGGTGGAACCCGGGTACGTGTGCACGAATGTGGCGCAGGAGTTGCCGGCGGTTCTGGAAGTGCCCATTACTTACAGGGATTTTATCTCCAAACCGCTGGCGGGAGAGGCCCGACATCCGGACTTTGAAAAATACAGCGGCAGCAACGTGACCCCTGGGCTGGTGGCAAACGAGCTGGGTCCCGATGGGAAACCGGTGTACACCGGAATCTGCGAGGCGGGGAACTTTGACACGGATGACTGCCCCTATAATGAACAAACCACTTCCGAAGCGGATTTCAATCAATGGTATAATAAGGCGCCGACGGTAAATAAAACGTTGGTTACCAAAATTGCGCTCGACCAGACGGTCGACGACACGTATTACTACGGCAACAATGCATTCTTCCCGGTGGACGATTTCGGATGGGTGGCTGAGGGATTTGAAGCGACCACCAATGAACACAACTTCGCGTTTACCAGTGAGTTGCGGTACTGGTTCAAATATGAGGGCGATGAATCGTTGCTGTTTACCGGCGATGATGACGTCTGGGTATTTATCAATGGCAAACTGGCGGTGGATATTGGCGGTCTGCACTCCAGTCAGACCCGGGAAGTGGTGTTGGACAAAACAGTTGGCGACAGTCTGGGACTGGAAGTGGGCAAAATCTACGAAACCGTTCTGTTTCACGCGGAGCGCCATACTGCAGCGTCGCGCTTTAACCTGACGCTGTCGGGTTTTTCCACCATTAAGAGCGAATGTGTTACTGACTGTGGCGACGGAATCGTGGCCGGCGAAGAAACATGTGACGATGGTGTAAATGATGGCAGCTATGGTTCGTGCATGCCCGACTGTACCAGAGGCGAACGGTGTGGCGACGGAGTGTTGCAGCCGGAACACGAAATCTGCGATGACGGCGTGAATCTTTCCGTTTATTCCACCACCGGTTCCCCTGGTTGTGCGCCCGGATGTGTGGCCGGCTCTTTTTGTGGCGACGGTGTATTGAACAGTCTGTTTGGCGAGCAGTGTGACGACGGCGTCAACGCCGGTGGGTATGGCAAATGCGCCGCCAATTGCACTCTCGATGCACGCTGCGGCGATCACGTTGTTCAGCCTGAGTTTGGCGAAGAATGCGACGATGGCAACAGCGTGTCCGGCGATGGCTGTTCCGCCGCATGTCTGGGCGAAGCCGTATCTGTTGAATAACGCACAGAATTGTTCCCCTGCCTGGCCCCATCGACAATCTTTTATTTAGTGCCGTTTTATCCTTGTGGTCTTGCTTTATTTTTGTAGCATGCGCATTTTAGTGTCGAAAAGTGATTGAACGTCGAAGCAATTTCGGTAAGGAGACCAATATTATGAACAGTAATCGATTGCGACGCTGGGTGTGGACCACAGTGATTATCTGGACGATGGGGACATTTGGTTTGGCCGCATGGGCAAAGGACGCGAGTGACGCTCCCAAACTGAACATTCCATTCGAGAAGTACAAACTGGAAAATGGACTTGAGGTCATTATTCACGAGGATCACAGCCTGCCGCTGGTGGCGGTGAATGTGTGGTATCACGTGGGTGCGGTTAATGAAGTCAGGGGAAAGACCGGGTTTGCCCATTTGTTTGAACACATCATGTTCCAGGGTTCCGGGCATATTCCCGACGATGGGCATATCCGCATTTTGGAACAGATTGGCGCCAGCGATCTCAATGGCAGCACCGGGTTTGATAGAACCAACTATTTTCAGACCGTTCCGGCCAATCATCTCGAAACCGCCCTTTGGCTGGAGAGCGACCGCATGGGATTTTTACTGGACACGCTCACTCAGGAAAAACTGGACAATCAGCGGGACGTGGTGAAAAACGAACGGCGGCAAACCACCGAAAATCAACCTTACGGTCTGGCGGAGGAGTCGTTCTGGCAGCGCATTTTTCCTGTGGAGCATCCGTACTATGGTCTCATTATCGGTTCCATGGATGATTTAACCAACGCCACTCTTGATGATGTGCGCAATTTTTTCGCCACGTGGTATTCGCCATCCAACGCCACTTTGACCATTGCAGGGGATATGGACGTGGCCGAGGCCAAATCGCTGGTGGAAAAATATTTTGGTTCCATCGAAGGAACACAGGCGCCAAAGCTGGCGAAACTGCCCGTGGTTGAAATCAAAGAGTCGTTCACTATGGAATACGAGGAGCCCATTGCGCCACTGGCCAAAGTTGAGGTGTCCTGGATTACACCAAAACTGTACGCCAAAGGGGATGCCGAAGCCGATATTCTGGGGAGCATTCTGTCCTCAGGCAAATCATCGCTGCTGCACAAACGGCTGGTTCGTGAGTTGGAGATGGTGCAGCGTATTTCTGCATATCAGATGTCCATGCAACATCTCTCGGTGTTCACAATAGAAGCCGTTGTCCGGGAGGGGGTGTCTGCACAAAACGTACTCGCTGAAATCGATAAGGTGCTCGCCTCTGTGCAGCAGGGACAAGTGGATGCACAGCTGGTGACACGGGCGGTGAATCAGTTTGAGACGGGGTATTTTCAGGCGCTGGAAAAAATCGGGCACGTGGCCGACCAGTTGCAAAGCTACAACCATTATGTGGGGACCCCGGATTTCATTTCGGCGGATTTGGCGAGGTACACTCTGGTGACGCCGAATGACGTCATCGAATTTGCCAATGCGTATCTGTCTCCCAAACACAGAGCCGTTCTGGTTGCGGCACCCAAAGCATCGAAACAAACCGACGCCACCGTTGATAAAACCTCGAAAGGGGAGAACCAATGAAGTCATTATTACTGAGTATCAGCATTGCATTTTTGATTATATCCTGCTCGTCCGCCAAACCCATTCCGGTGGCGCCCCAGGTGGAAGGGACACAATCCGATGACGCCAAACCGGTACCAAAACCTCAGGCGGATGTGACAACCTGGCGAAAAATGCCCCCCGAGGTGGGACCCGCGCCAGAAGTGGTGATTCCGGTTTTCGAACAGACACAGCTGCCCAACGGATTGACAGTGATGGTGGTTCGGCGCGACAGTCTGCCTCTGGTGGACCTGTCGCTGGTTTTGGTAAGCGGCAGTGCGTCTGAGGAGATTCAAACCCAGGGAATTGCTGACTTAACCTACGAAATGATGCTGGAAGGAGCGGGGGACAGGGACGGCGTGGAATTGGCAGAAGCCTTTGCGGATCTGGGCAGCCAAATAGGCGTTTTGACCACTGAAGATGGCGCTGCGTTTGAAACAACGCTGCTGAAAAAGAATTTAAATGCCGGTCTTGATTTGCTGGCCGAGATTGTTATGCAACCCACGTTTAAAAAGAAAGATTTTTTACGCAAGCAAAAAGAGCGCATGGCGGATTTGCAAAGTCTCATGGGCAATCCCAAATACCTCAGTACCATCGCCACCCCCAAACGGATATACGGCGATTCCCATCCCTATGCCCATCCGGTCATGGGAATGCCAAAGGATGTGTCGGCATTTAAAAACAGACAACTCAAGGCATTTTATCAAACGCATGTATCGCCAAAGAATGCAGCATTGATATTCGCTGGAGATATTACACTGGATGAAGCGGTTGCGGCATCGACAGCCCGGTTGGGCAAGTGGAAGTCCAGCGCAGGTGGCAAAAAAACATCCGCCCAAAACTCCAACGAAACGACTCGGAGGCCATTTTCTCTGGCCATTGTCGCGAAACCCGGAATGAATCAAACCATCATTTCCGCCGGGGCAGCGACATTTCCCGCGGGACATCCGGATGAGTGGGCGCTTCGCGTTGCGGTTGATGCGTTCGGCGGCATGTTTGGCAGTCGTCTCAACATGAATCTTCGCGAAGAAAAAGGATACACGTACGGGGCACGCGGTCATCTGGATACAATGTTTCTCGATGGCGCAGCGGTGATTTCCACATCGGTACAGGCAGACGTCACTGGCGCGGCGCTGACCGAAATCATTGCCGAACTCGACGGACTGAAGACGCGTCCCATCACCGAGGCGGAATTTCACGCGGCCAAAGAGAACGTTTTAAAATCCGTATCCGGCTGGTTTGAAAGCGTTTCGGGATTGGGGCATGCGGCGCAATCGATTTTTGAACGTCATCTGCCTGTAACCCGCTACACCGATATGGTGGCCGCCTACGAAAAACTGACGCTGAACGATGTTCGCCGGGCCGCTGCAACCTATCTGGAGCGCTCAGTCATGCAGGTGGTTCTGGTGGGAGACCCTTCCGTTATAAAAGAGCAGCTGGCACCACTTTCTCTGGGGACGCCAGAGGTACTGGAACTGGGACTTTAAAAGGCTTTTTCCAGGGGGAGATCAAGCTTGTTTTTAGACAGCCCGGTCCACCATGATACGGAGAGTCCAATAAAAATGGAATACACAGAGGTGGTATCCGCAGGGCCCAGATACACTCCGGCCATCGGCGTCAGCGCCAGACCACCGCTTTTGAGTGGATCTTTGCGACTGCCAGGGAAAAAGTCATATTGCACAGTGAGGCCATATGTGGCGCCAAACCGGCCAATCACTTCCGCCATACCGCTTTTTTGCCGTGTGAAATCTGCGAATCCCATCCCCGCCTGAACGCCAAACGCCCAAAATCGTGTGGGTTTCAATGTGGCTTCCACACCAAAGTGACCGTGAATCAGGCGTAAATCATTGCCCTTTGCCACGCTGACACCGCCCGCCAGACCCAAATCCAGCCAGCGGGTCAATGCTTCGCCCATGCGGAGTTGTCCCCCTCCCGACGGCCATGGTCCAAAGTTTTGCTTCGAATCCACGAACACCAGTTCAAAAGCGGGCGTCAGGGAAAAGTAATACCCCTGTTTCAACGCCGGTTTTTCGAGTGTCTCGGCCGCCGCGATTGCGGGCAACAGTAACATCACCAGCAGAACTGCCACCATTGCAGATGCCGTGCCTTCATGACCCTGGGATACCTCGTCATGGCTCACGGTTCGACTACGGCGGGAATCGTTCGTTTCAATTTTGGGGCCCCATGCGACGTCCTTCGGTTCGAAAACGGGTCTATATTGAATTCGTCTCATCAGAATTCTCCTTTCACGCCAATCACCGGGAGAATAGGCAATCCCTGCCTCGGGCGACGCTCTGAGGAATCGTAGTTGTACTGGTAGCCGCTCACATTGGGGCTGTTGTAAATATTCTGCACATCGAGATAGGCTGTAAGTATCCATCGATCATATATCCAGCGTTTATCGAGACGTAAGTCCGCCTGGTGGAACGTGGGCAGACGTTCGGAGTTGGGTTTGCCATACCTGGGCTCGTAGTAACTGTCATCCACCGAGTACACCGCGCCCAGACGGGGCGTGGATGGAGAACCGGTCACAATGCGCCAGCGGAACCCCAGCGTCCAGTTTTTGGGCAGGCTGTACGACCCGAGCAGCGTCAGGATGTGGGTCTGATCATAGTCGAATCGCCGCCATTCGGTGTCGCCCACATCTTTACGCATAGCTTTGGACAATGTGTAGCTAATCCAGCCATTAAAGTTGTTGGCGAACTCGTGCTTCAGCATGACCTCGAGTCCGTATACGCGGCCTTTGCCGCCATTGACATAGTTAACAGGGGACGGGGTGCCGTCCTGCGCCACGGTGGCATCGGTGCGGCTGACCAGATCATCCATTTCCTTGTAAAAACCGGTCACATCCAGGGTGAGGTATTCCAGCGGGGAATACTCAAATCCCACCGAGTAGTGCATGGCTTTTTCCAGACCCAAATCCGGATTCCCAAACACTTTGTCGGTTTCATCGAAGGTGGGCTCCTGATGATATGCGCCGATGCCGCCCTTGATGGTCCATTTGCGCGTAATGTCGAATCGGGAGTTCAACCGGGGCGCCAGGGAGGATTGCCCCACCCTGGAAAAATAATCGAATCGAATTCCAGGAACAATGGTCCAGCGGTCGAAGAATCGTGTCTCCAGCTGAGCAAAAGTGCCTACCGAGTGATTGGCGGCGTTGGTACTCTCGGTGTACAGGATGTTGCTCAAATCAGGCCGTCCGCCCGCTTCGCCTTCCTTGCCGATTTCCGGAAATTTGATGCGTGCATCGGCAATGCTGTACAGGTAGTCCACCCCGGCAGCGATACGCACGTTGTCACTGATCCCTACTGAAAACTTGTCGTAGATTTGCGCCACATACGTATTCAGGTCCAGGTAAATCTGATCCCCCAGACCCACAAAAACTTTATTTCTGCCCGCCGAGGTTTTGAACACATTATTGAACCCGCTCGAAGGTGTGTAGCGATGCTCAAGCACCGTGCGGTAAAATGACGTGGACGTAGTGCCGCTGGTGGCAGTCAGATCCGGACTGAATTCAGCGGGATTGTCAAACAGCAGTTTCAGTTCGTCATCTGACCCGAAAAAAAATCCGGTAAACTCATTGTCTTTGTTGGGACGGTAATTCCCCAGCAACTGATAGTCGTAGTATCTGGGCGCAGTGATGAGATTCACGGATGCATCGTCCGGAACCACGGCATTGATGATTCCATCAATGTAACTGCGCCGAAACGCCGCTGCTACAGCCGCTTTCTTACCGATGGGCGCTTCCAGATATACCCCCGAGTCGGCCAGATTGACATCCACGTAGCCGCCAATTTTCTGCGGTCGCAACCGTTTCAGTCTCACGTCCACCACACCGCCGGTGGCGCGACCGAATTCCGACGAAAAGTTCCCTGGATAAAAATCGAGTCCATCCAGCATTCCCAGCGGAATCACGCTGCGCAAACCGCCAAAGTGGTAAATAATGGGAACTTCGACGCCATCCACAAACACCTGTGTATCTTCGGGAGAAGAACCGCGCACCACAATGTTGCCTGCTGCGGCGGTGGTTCGGGCAACACCGGGCAGGTTTTTAACCACCGTGAGAACATCCCCAAATGTGCCGGGGACACGCTCAATCACTTCGGTTTTAAGGGACTTGCGCGAGATTTCCTTGCGCAGTTTTTCACCCTCCACCAGTACGTCGTACGGGTTGTACTCGCTGCGTTCCACATAGTAGGTGGCCTCGGTCAGTTCGTTCTCGCGGACGTCGTCCCGGGTGCGCAGCGGAAAATACCCTTCCGGTTCCGAAAGCAACATCCATGTACCGGGCTTGAGATTGTAAAATTCAAATTTACCGTCCGCATCTGTAATGGCTTCATATCCCACCGCCAGATTGCCCATGCCCTTAAAAATAGTCACCGTCACACCCACAAGTGGCAGTCTCGTGCCGCGCTCTCTCAGTGTTCCCTTGAAGTTGAGAATGCGTTCCACCTCTTTATCTTCTGCCGGGGCGTTTTGCACCGTTGAACCGTCATTGTTGGCGTCGGTGTCCATTGTAACCCCCGGGGGCTCAGTTTTTTCGGCCAGCTGGAACACCGTGCGGTAGGTAATGCGCACCGGAATGGGGAGCCCTCCCTGTGTGGCGGGTTCAAATTCAAACAGATTGGCCGCATCCACTGCCGCTTCGTCAAATCCGTAACCAGCGGGGCTGGCGGGGACGACGACCTGGACCCCTTCCACCATGCCTGTCTCATCAATGTCAATCTCCAGAATCACTTCCGACGTGATGCGTTCTTCCAGAGCGCGTGGCGGATATTCTGCCGGCACTTCCTGTTTTAGAATCGGCGGGACAACCTCCTGGGGCGCTTCGTCACTCGCAGGCGACGCGTCTGTTTGCGCCGATGCGCCATCATCTGTTTGCGCGCTCACCGACGCCGCCGCCAAAGGGACAATGCCCAATACGTATGCCGCCAATACTACTGCAATCCAGTTATTCCGCATCATCAACGCTCCTCAATCCGAATGGTGCGACTGGTCCACGACACGCCACCTCGACCGTCCTGCAACACCACATGAATTGTGGCTTTTCCGTTCACCTCGTCTGCGCGCGGCAGCCACCACGTGTTAAGCATCAACTGTTCAAAAGGCGTTTTTGCGGGAATATAGCTGGTGCGTCCAAACTCCGTGTCTCCACCAGTGATGAACCAGGTGATAAACAGATTTTCGTATTTCATCACCGGTTCCCCTGTTTCGATGGCCAGGGTCTCGTAGGTTTCAGAGGCGGCCTTTGGCACTGTGACGCGCAAATCGATTCTGTCTTTGGGGGCAAAAGTCATTGGCGAGTCATTCACCAGTTCAACCAGGCCGTTTTCTATGCGTTGATACATCTGTTCCACTCCTGGATTCTGATTGGGCACGATGTCGCTGTTTAAAATCAGGTTCATCTGCTTCACGGCTGTCATGGTCTGCTCTTTAGCAGTCACATCCAGGCGAATGGTGCTCACCAGTTTGCCTTCGCAATCGGGAAGAATCGGCAGTGTATCGCCCAGTTGATTCACCACCTGGTCGCACGCCAGCTGAAGCACGTCTTCACCAATAACGTACGGGAATGACGCGTTTGGCCCATTTCCAAGGTTAAACAGCGGCACGTCCGGGAGCAGCACGGTGGGCACACCCGTATTCTGCGATATAAGTGACAAAAGCATCTCTTCGGTCACGGGACACTCATGACCGTTGAGAGACGTTGTGGCAATAGGGCACCAACTCCACTTGTACTGGACGTCTTCACCGTCCGGCGCGTCCACCAGCGCATTGATTGTGCCGGTTTCGCCTGGGATTAGTTCCGCGGGTTCCACCTGTATGGCCAGAACCCTAAGCTTTGTCACATCTGTAAATTTTTCAAATTCCTCATTGCAGGCTGCGGTGATGAGCAGCATAAAAAGCCCAGCAATGGACAGCAGCCGATTCCCCTGGGCCTTTTGTGCCACACGAACCTTACCGCGCGATTCGTTATTATCTGCTTTACCGCCTGTGCGGGTGTGGTTGGTCAACATGTGAACCTCCTGTGGCGACATGCGTGTTTTGCTATGCGCCTTTCATTCGAAACCGGTACGTATACTTAAGGTTGTATTCCACTGCCTCGCCGTCTCTTTGGGCTGGACTGTACAGTTCTTTTTTGGCGGCCTTCAGTGCGGCTTCATCAAACTCCCTGTATCCGGAGCTTTTCAGGATGCGCACCTTTTGCACCGCCCCCTTTTCGTCAATCACAATCAGAACCACCACATTCCCCTCAATGCCCCTGGACTTGAGTTCCGGTGGATACGACAAGTCCGCCGATGAGAGCCGTTTGGGCCGCGTGAAATTGCTGGTGACTGTTGGAATGAACGTTGCTTTTCTGTTTACCGTCGCAGTACCATTGCCGCCTCCAGGGCCGGACAGCTTACCTTTGCTCAGTTTCTCAATCTTTTCTTTTGTTTGTACCGCCCCGGTGGCGCCCATGCGCGTATTGCCCACCGCGTAGGCGGGACCTGTGCCACCTGTCACGGTTGACGACATGGTGATGCCGACCACCGCGCGTTTCCGTGGTTGCGGTTCGGGCTCCTTTTCAGCGCGATTCACCGGATCTGCTTTGGCCATGCGGATGCGTCGCGGTTTTATTTCCTTTGGTGGCGTCACTTCCGGCATGGGCTCCAGGGCCGCTGTTTCCTCGGGAATGTCCGCCTTCGCCTCCGCCTCGGGTTCCGGCTGTTTCTCCGGTCGTTTTTCCTGTGGCGGTTCGACCACGCGAAAAACCACCTTATCTTCGTTTGTTTGCACCTTCGTGTGCGCGCCAAACGACATGAGGATAAAGGTCAGGGTTCCATGAAACAGAATTGCTGCCAGCGCGAATCCGCCACCGCGCAACCAGGCTGGGACAGACGCTGCAGATGGCTTTGAAACATCCGATTGAACCGGTTTCACCACTCGTGTGGCAAGACGCGCCCTGTTTTCATGTCTTTTATTCGCGCGTTTTTCCGCATACGTTGCCACATGAGAATATGCATTTTGCGGGTTTGAATTAACTTTCATCGCACAACTCTCCTCAGTGAGGAGACGCCCTTATTTTGACGCCAGTTGCTTTCGTTCAATGTTCAGTGCGAAACCGTTGACCCCCGCACCTTTCACCATGTCCACCACACCGATCACATCCCCATAGGGTAATCCTGTATCCGCAGAGATGACGGCCTGTATTTTGGGGCTTTCCTTGACTCGACGTTCAATCACATCTCGCGCCCGTTCAAACGACATCTCCTGTCCGTCCACAAAGAGTTCTTTTTCAAGCGTGTACACAAGGTTTACTGTCGCAGTGACATCCGACCCTGCTGCTGCCGCTTTTGGTAAATCCACTTTTATAGCCGCTTTCACTATCGCTGTGGATGTCACCATGAATATAATCAGCAGTACCAGTACAATATCAACGAACGGAATAATGTTGATTTGAGCGATAACATCGTCATCTCTTTTTCCAATAGGTCCAGCCATCTTATCGCTCCTTTGTTGTTGCTGCTTCAACCGGGGCTGCCTTCAAATTTGCCGTCAACACAGATGCCAGCAGCCCAAGGTTCTCTGAAAACTTCTTCACTTTGGACTTGAATACGTTGAATGCGACCACTGCCGGGATTGCCACCAGCAATCCAACCGCCGTGGCGATAAGCGCTTCTGCAATTCCCGCCATCACAGAGGAACTGGCTTCAGACATATTCCCTGCAAGTTCATTGAATGCGCGGATGATTCCCAGCACGGTTCCAAACAATCCGATGAACGGTGCATTGGAGGCCACCGTAGCCAGCACATTCAACCGTTTGTCGTACCGTGCCTGTTCCTTGCCGGTAGCTCCAGCCAGCAGATCTTCGACTGCCTCGGGTCCCAGCGCATGGCTTTTAAGTCCATACAGCACCACATTGGTTTCGAGGCTGTCATAACGGGACAGTAATTTGGCCGCAGCGTCGAAATCGCCACTGGTGAGTAAGGTCGACAGTTCGTCTTTTAACTTGTCCACATCCACTGTGTGACGGCGGTAAAAAATAAAGCGTTCCATCATGATTGCCACCGATACGACCGAAAGACCGATTAGCAGCCAGAGCACCCATTCCGCCTGAAACACAGGCAATCCCAGCAAGGTGGCGATAATTCCGGTGGATTGTTCATGCATTGTCTTGTTCTCCCTGTTGAGCCCTGCCACTGGCAGGGGATTCGCTGAATCCGTGTTCAAAAGCGATTCGACTCTTTTTCTGATCAAAAGAGCCTTATGCAATTGAATGAGTGTCACCAAATCATGCGGTGACAAATAAATGAGTAATCATTGAATAGATTATGGTCAAATAAAATGGAATAAAATTATTCAGTGATTATATTTGACAAAGTGTTGATGAGTTTTTATAAAAAAGGAACAAATGCTATGAATAAAATTGAAGCTAAAAACAGGCACATTAGTATTGGTGGACTCGCCGCAGGGAGTGGCGTCCCGGTGGAAACCATTCGAAACTGGGAGCTTCGCTACGGGTTCCCAGAGCCATTGCGTCTGGATTCCGGACATCGACGATATCATATGAATCTCATCAGCCGGTTGCGGAAAATAAAGTCATTGGTTGATGCGGGGTATAAGCCGTCTTTCGCTGTGAACCTGGATGAACAGGAAATTGACCAGCTATTGCTTTCCGCCTCCGCGGAGGGACATATTAATGAAATAGAGAATGAGGATTCTTTGACGGCGGTGCGCAGATGGATGATGCTGGCCCAGGCTATGAATGTGGTGGAGCTCAATCGAATACTGGCCCGAGATTGGAATCGTGTGGGCGCGAGGCGATTTATTTTTGAGTTGGCGCTTCCGTTTTTGCGGGAAATTGGAAACAGATGGGAAACGGGGGGGTTCTCGGTGGCTCACGAGCATTTTGCCAGTGAAGTGCTGCAGACGTTTTTCGCATCCCGATGGAGGCCTCTGATCAGCAGCCATCACCACCGCAAACTGGTGCTGGCCAATCAGGAAGGGGACCTGCATAGTCTGGGATTGCAGATGGCCGCAGTGCTTTCGGCGCTACATAATGTGGAGCCTCTTTTCCTCGGACCCAACACGCCACTGCAGGATATTATCATTGCGGCCAAAGAACAGAAAGCCAGTGCGGTTGTTATTGGGCTGTCTTCTGTGTCAGATCCCGAAAAATCCGCTCATTTCCTCGAAACGCTGCAGCAGCGGCTTCTGGGCGTCCGGCTGGCGTTCGGTGGCAATGACAAACTCCCCACCATGTCAAACGTGGAGTACATCGCGTCACTGGAAGATTTTGACGCGTGGTGCCGGAATATTTAGCTTAAAATTCCGAATGGTTACGCGTTTGATACACGCAACGCCATAGAGGCGCCTATGCCAGGATTCGGTTGACGCCCTGAATGCTGTGCATCAATTCTGAATGAACTTTGCTGGATTCACCCCCAAAGCCGCACAGGTATAAATTTCCCACATCGGTGGAAAGGGATAAAATGGTCACCATTTTTTCCGGACCGTTGTCGATGGCGACTTTGCCCTGCCACACTTTTTTCCCGGGGACCAGACTGGGAGCCAATGCTGCAATTTCCTGATCCTCGAGCACCTTGCCTGCGCCTGCAACAGCGAACCCCTGGTCTTCGGTCAGTATCACAGACTGAAAATTCGCCCGCTCAACGGATGCCGCCAGTTGCAATTCCAGTGCTTCGTGTATGTTGTGACTTCTTTTGACTCTACGTTCAGTTCTCATTGCTAAACCTCCATGCAGATAGCTTTTCACACAATGTACTACATTATGCCACATGGGGCAAGAAAAGTTCCAAACGGGGTCAGAAAGGGGAAATCCACTGCCAGCCGATTTCCAGAAAACCATTTAAAACTGTGGAACCGTTGCTGCTCATCGGTTTAAAAAAATCGGGGAACCACTCCATGCCGCCCTGGACACGGACCCGTTCGTAGAATGTCAGTGCCAAAAAGACCTGCCCCACGGGCGCCGAACAGTCGCGGCTGTCGATGACAAACTGATCCATGTCGCATGCGCCTTTGGAAAAGTGATCACCGGTACTGAGCTGGTAGCCCACTCTAAATCCCAGACGTCCCTGAATGACCGGAGATGACCACGATGTTTTTTCCAGCTCCAGTCCTAAAAGCGGTGTCATTGCAAATACATTGGGGGCGGGGCTCATCAATTCGTAGAGGCCTTTGGCCTGCAAACCCAGGTTGAATCGAATCCACCTTGCAGGCGCATACCGACCTGCCGCGCTTAATCCCACCTCCGCGCCTTTTCCCGCACCCACATAAATGATAACCTGCGGTGGCTGATATTTAAAAAAGTTAAGCCCTGGCTTTCCAAGCACACGAATGGCCACGCTCTCCGCCTGAGGGAGTTTCTTGGCGTAATCGTCCAGGGCGCCCGCCAGAATCTCCCTAATCCGCGACATGGCCTGCCACGCCTCCTGACGACTGAGTCCCAGATCGTTGAACCAGAAATCGTACTGTTCCAGCAGGCGCATGGTGTATTCGAACTTCGTCTCGTCGCCTTTGCGGACCCAGTCCTTTTTAAAATCACCGTGTCGAATGGGTTGCACCATCGGCGGCAACTTGCCTTTCATCCCCTGTATACAGTGCGGGTGGTCAATGGTCTCATCAAGTTTGAGCACACTGCATGTGTCGTACAAACGGTTGAGAGAAATCTGCAGCAGGATGCGGAAATCCTCCAGATGATCGCCATTGCACGCAGAGGCCAGTTGCTGCTCCCCGTCAAAATATGCGCGCATACAATAGTATGGACTCCAGGAGGCTTTCTTCGTCGCGGATTCGGTGTGTTCCGGATAGCGAATCCGTATTCCGGACAACTTTTCCATATGGAAGGTGGAAAGAACGTCGTTTTGCAGGTACTGGTGCGCATCGTGCATACCCATATAAAAATCGTATATTCGGAATTTCTCCTCAAAAAAACCGAAGAAATTAGCCAGAAGTCCACTGGCGGTGGGAAAGCTTGTCTCTGTGAGAAAAATGCGCTGTTTCACTTCCGGATGGTGATCCAGCAGCACGTAAATTTCCTTCGCCTGAGCGGATTTGACAAATCCCTGAGAATACGATCCAAAGGTTGGAAACAATGCTTCAATTCGACGATGCACTGCCTCGGGCTTGTACGTGGGGTATGATTCGTTCAGCGCGTCGAGGTACAGAAAAAAAAAGTTGTCGGGCAGATTTCCCTCATTACTGTTGGGTATTTCCCGCCATTGGTATTTGTCATTCACGGCTTCCAGACCCGCCTTGCCGATTCGATATGCCAGACCCAGCGGATTTCTGTCGAACATGGAGCCATCGACAAACAACTCCCGGTACTCCGGGGTATCGCATTTATGGATGAGATATTCATCCGAACTGGACGACTCATGGTTACTTTCTTCGCCCTTGGCCGACGTCATGCAAAACGCCAATTCCTGGGCGGGAAATGCCAGAGGGAACGCGGATGAGGCAAACATCAACTGTTTAATGACGCCAAAGTTGGTAACGCTCTTTTGGCTCCCTTCCTTTCCAGGGGTCACAAACGGCAGCAGCGGCTGTGGCGTACCGTGGGCGCGGTCCACGTAGTTGGTCACCATGGGCAGCTTTCCCTTGCCTCGGCCCTTGATGCGGAAAACAAATTTCTCTTCCTGTCTTGGAACTGAAAAATCACCACTGACACCCACCTTGCGACTCTTGACGCGTGTCGCCGTGGCGCCCACCACCATATCGAGAGATTCCTCGAGACCTTTGTTCCATTCGGATTCCATTTGATTGGCCAGTGTTTCAAATATTTTTCTTGACGAAAGCGCCAGTGGCGGCGCATCGGCCACATCGAGCAGCTCGGTGATACTCATGTCGGTCCAGATGCGATAAAAAAGACTTTCGTCCGGTGAACTGATGAGCTCGTTCCCGAGCGAAATGACCGAAATGAGAGAGTTGATGGTTCCCGCAGAAGACCCCGTTACCACTCGCGGCGCAAACAACTCCGGATTTAATTTTGCCACTTCCACCAGGTAATACAGATAACCTGCCTGATACGCCCCCAAAGAAACACCGCCGCTGGTTGTCAGCGACAGGTTTACCGGCAATGCGGGGGGCGACATGTTTTCCTGCGGAACGGGGGCAACGGTGCTCGGCGTTGACAATGTGTCATCCGGGGTGCCGGTTTCATCACTGGTATCGATGTCGGTATCTTTTTCGGCGGAATCGTTGCTGGAATCCATGCCTGTGGCGTTCGATACAGCACGTCTGTCATCGTCTGCCCCATTCGTTTTCCCGCTGTTTGAGGGCGCCTTTTTGCCCGAAGCCCCAAAAGAGAAAATACAGAGCAGCGCGACCAGCATCCCGCGCCACCAGATAATCTTCCATGTGTTTGTTTTCCCTCTGTACATCCGTTTCATTGTTCCATCATAAAAATTCTTTGAAAATGAGGGGCTTGCTCACAAACCGCATTAATTGTAGAGCTTAATTCAAAATCAGTCATCATTCACTTTTATGGAGATCTTCCAGCAGAACGCAAATATTGAATCGATGACAGGCTTATCAGGAAGGACCATAGATGGAAACACTTTTAGCGTTTTTCAAAGCAGAGCTGCTGGGGATTGCCCTTTGGGTATACCTGGCATCGCTGGGAGCAATTGTTGCGGGCTTCGTTGGCAAAAAGCTGGTGAACATAATATTTCAGCGGTTGCAAAAACTTACAGCCAAAACGGCAGTGGAATTCGATGACATATTTATTTCCGCGCTCGACAAGCCAGTGGAATGGGGGGTGGCCCTTGGGGGCGTGTTTATTGCGTTGTTAATATTGCCCCTCCCGGAGGAACCCATCAATTTTGCCCAATTTGTGTCGGCGATGCTCTCCAGCGCCGCACTGGTGTTGATGGTGTGGTTTTGCATTCGGTTGGTGGACGGCATTACAAACTGGTGGGGAAAAAAGGCCGCACAGACCGAAAGTCGTCTGGATGATCAGCTGGTCCCCATTATCCGCAAAAGTTTAAAAGCGTTTTTATATGTCATTGGTGTCGTGCTGATTCTGCAAAACCTCGGTTATTCCGTCAGCAGTCTGCTGGCGGGATTGGGAATTGGTGGTTTGGCCGTGGCTATGGCGGCCAAGGACACGGTAGCCAATCTGTTTGGGTCTCTGGTGATTTTTCTCGATAAGCCATTCCAGGTTGGAGATTGGATTGAAATGTCCAGTGTCGAAGGTACCGTGGAGGAGATTGGTTTGCGCACCACCCGCATTCGCACCTTTGCCAACAGCCGCATTTCCGTTCCCAATTCCAGTTTTACCACCGACGCGGTCAACAACTGGTCCCAAATGAAAAAGCGGCGAATCAAAATGACTATTGGCGTCACATATTCCACACCTTCCACCAAACTGAACGATCTCGTGATTGCCATCCGGCAGCTCATCGCTGACAACCCCAAAATCAGAAATGATTTTTACCTGGTTAATTTTGACAATTTCGGTTCCAGCAGCCTGGACATTTTTATTTACTGCTTCACCGAAACCACCAACTGGGGCGAATTTCTTCAGGCCAAGCAGGAATTTATGCTTTCCATAATGGATACCGTTGAATCCATGGGGCTCAGTTTTGCATTTCCCACGCAGTCCGTTCATGTGGAGTCTCTGCCGCAGGACAAGGGGGTACTCCTGTCCCAGCGTCCGCGCTAAACGGTTTGTGTGTCAAAACCGTCTGCGAAATCTTTTTTCAGCCGCACATTATTTCATGTCTGTTTCCGGTTATTCGGGGGGATTAGCCAAATTGTCTCGGATGGAGAATGTTTCACAAGTACGTTCGGCAGTTGCCCGCCGCGTTTTATGAGGTAGCTTTGTTACACACTCTTTTAAAAAACGTAATCATGGAGGGATGACTATGAAAAGCACCAACTTCAACGACTTGTTCAACCGTGTCACGACAACTCTGTTTTCGATTGCAGCGTTGCTGGTGGTGGCGTGTGGCGGGGCACCACCTCCTGAAACCATGCCCGACGAGGAAATGACGTCTGAGGCGGCTCCCGCAGCGGAAGCGGCACCGGACAAAGAAGCCCAGTCTGTCGCAGAAGAGCCTACAGCCGAACCGGCGCCAGCAGCACAAAGTGATGACAATTCCGCAAAACCCATTGCTGATGAGAAAGCGGCTGAAGCCAAAGAGGCTACCGAGGAAAAAGCGGAGGGGGAAAAAGAGCCCGAAGAAGCGGCGCCGGCGGTGGAAAAACTGGTGATTTCGGATAAGCCCCTCGATGAACAGATTAAAGAAACCAAAGACCAAATCAAAGAAACTAAAAAAGCGCTGGCCAATGCTAAAAAAAGTTCAAAATCCGCGGAAGTCAGAATGAAAATGGCGGAAAAGGCCAAGCTGAAGGTCGAAGAGAAAAACAAGGTGGATGTGACTGCGTTGACCTCGGCGCAGGAAAAACAAACAATGCTGGATGAGCAACTGAAGGAGGCCAACCGTATTCTGGCGCTGGGGGAAGATGCCCTTAAAACCATGAAGGAACGAGAGGCCGATGCCAAAACGCCCAAAGAGAAAAAGGATGTTGAAGATAGCATTCAATCCCAGAAACAGTTTGTGGGGCAGAAAAAAGCCCTCGTTAGAAAGAAGACTGAAGCGCTGGAGGAAGTTAAAAAGACCATTGAGTTTGCACAAAAAAAGGCCGACAAAACTGGTGACGCCTTAAAGGAAAAAACAGCCGCTTACGACGAGGCTGCGAAAATCAGCGTCGCAGAGACGCAGGCGTTTGAAGCCGCCAACGCAAAATTGACTATGCTGAACGAACATCTGGAAGCGCTTAAAGAGAAACAGAAAGAAGAAAAGGAAGCGGCCAAATTAGCAGCAAAGAAAGCAAAGGAAGACGAAAAGGCCGCCAAAGAAGCTGAAAAAGAGGCAAAGAAAACTGAATAGAAGCGGCCAAAGACGCAAAAGCCACCGGGAAGGCCGACGCAAAAGCAGAGAAAGCAGACGAAAAGGCTGAAAAAGCAGTATAAAAGGAAGTCGCAAAGGACGAGAAGAAGGCAGATAAAAAGCCTGAAAAAAAAATGATCTCGACTTAGGGCGTCGAAGCTGATGTTGCAGTTCCGATTCACCCCGAATAATTCTGCGGGTTGAATAAACAAAACAATGGGGTTGTGAACCGGTAAACAAGTGCCAATCTACCGTTCTTCAGTTGTTCGTATTTAATACAGAACGTCGCTTTTTTTTTCAATTTGTTGATTGCATCCGACAAATTTCAGGGCATGATTGTGAAACATAAAAAATGTATATAAAAAGGAAAGGGGATCCGCATGAGTACTCTCACCCGAGCGATTGTCATGGGAATAGTGCTAATGTTTTTTTGTGGCAACGTCGCTGCAGAAGTTAAGCGCAGCAAATTTTCGAATGGCAGTATGTATCTGGTTGTTGAAATTTTAAGTGACAACCTGATTCATTGTGAAGTGTCAGCGATTGGCGAGGGACCGTCTGTGGAACAGGCCCTGTACACTTCGCCCATGGTGTTGAAAAAAGATTACGACGGTCCGTCGCAGTTTGTTAATACAGGAAATATCCTTGAAACAAAGACCACCCGTATGGAAGTCAACCCGCAGAATCTGTGTGTTTCCTTCAAAGGTCGCACCGGCGCACGCCAATATCTGACGACCATTTGCCCTGACGATATGTTTTCGGCGTTTAAGGGGGTGAATATCGATGCAAAAAAAATTCAAAGCGTCTATGGGCTTGGGCAGCAGTTTAAAAGCCTGGGGTCCGCAAACGGCGATTGGGTGTCGCTTGGTGTCCGGGAAGGTGGCCGCATGGGAAACAATTTCGACAACTTTCAAAATGCCGCAGTGGGGAACGTTCAAATTCCGGTAATGTATGCCGTTGGCGAAAAGAACCTGAATTGGGCATTGTTTTATGACAATGTGTACAGGCAGCGATGGGACTTCACTGTGAACTGGTGGAAGGTACGCGGCTATGGTGACCAGTTGCGGTTTTATGTGATTACCGGAGATGACTTACCCGCCCTCCGCAATACATACATGGTGTTGACCGGCACGCCACCGGTTCCGCCGAAGAAGGCGTTTGGTATGTGGGTGTCGGAGTTTGGGTATGATAATTTCGAACAAATTGACCAGCTGCTTACCGGCCTGCGAAACAACACATTTCCCGTGGATGGATTTGTGCTGGATTTAAACTGGTTTGGTGGCATTGATTTAAACGACAAATCCTTAAGCAGAATGGGGCGACTGAATTGGGAGGAATCGGCAGACGGTAAGTACTCTTTTCCGAATCCCGACGCAAAAATAAAGCAGTACGCAAATGATCACATTTCCATTGCGGCTATTGAGGAGTCCTATCTGGCCAATTCGGAATACGTGGATACATATACACAGATTCCCAAACAATTGCTCGCCTTCCAGCGGACGGGGGATAAGTGCAACAGCGCAAACCGAGGCACGCCCGCCGAGGTGAAAAACCAGTTCTGGGGCGATGGTCACATGCTGGATTGGTCCAATCCGGAAACCGGGAAGTGGATTCATAGCAATAGACGCTATCCCAATTTGGCCCTCCCTGGAGTGCATACCCACTGGACGGATTTGGGTGAACCTGAGGGATATAACGCCGCCGCCTGTTATAACGGTGTAGAAACGACACCCACAGGACAAAAGAATGAACACAGTGATATTCACAATATTTACAATCTGCTATGGAACAAGTCTATTTGGGATGGATATGTCAGCAGGCAGGGCGTGGCCGATAAACTTGGCATAGTGAATGCCCGACCATTTATTTTGACGCGATCGGGCGCCGCGGGAACGCAGCGTTTCGGGGCGGCCATGTGGTCCGGGGATATCGCAAGTAACCTGCAATCTCTGGCGACTCACATGAATGCGCAGATGCATATGTCATTTTCAGGCATCGATTACTACTCATCTGATTGCGGGGGGTTCAGACGGGAAGTATTGCCCCATAATGATAAGCAGGGCAGTTATCGCGGCTACGACAGTGAAAACTATACCCAGTGGTTTGCCAATAGCGCATGGTTCGATGTTCCGGTTCGTCCCCATACCGATAATGAATTTGCCATCGTCAACCCGCCGTACGATACAGCGCCGCACCTGGTTGGAAAGGAAATGAGCAACCTGGTGAATATTCGTCAACGATACGAGTTGATTCCGTATTATTACAGCCTTGCCTACAGAGCCTTTCTGTACGGTGAACCGGTGATTGCACCGCCCGTTTTTTATTATCAGAATGATACGATGCTTCGCCAGATGGGGCATGAAAAGATGATAGGTAAAGATATACTGGTGGGTGTTGCCGCTGGTTACGGCGAGTACGACAGAGATGTTTATCTGCCACAGGGAAAATGGGTAAACTATCACACCAATGAGTGGGTGGACAGTTCAGGAGAGTGGTATGCCAATATCCCCGAATATCGTTCCGGATTTTTCAGACTGCCCGCGTTTGTTCGCGAGGGTGCCATTATTCCTCAAATGGCAGTGGGCACAGATACCAAAGATGTGTTTGGCCACCGCAAACAGGGTGCGGCCGTTCGCGACGAACTGGTACTGAGAGTGTATGCCGCTCCAAAGAAGTCGGCGTTTACCCTGTATGAAGACGACGGCATTTCCCTTGGCTACGACAGTGAAGGCAGACCGCTGTACCAGTATCGTACAACCGACATCTTTCAACAGATGAGAGGGAAAACAGTGTCTGTGACCATAGACTCAGCGGTGGATGTTAATGCCCAGACTCCCCTTGAGGGACTTCCAGGTGCACGACAGAACGTGGTAAAACTCATTGTAAAAGACGCCGTTGCCACCGGTGTCACGTTAAATGGCGAACAATTACCCGAACATTCCACCCTTGAGGCTTTTAGAGCCGCCAGAAGTGGGTGGTTCAACGCTTCGGTAAACTTCATTGCCGCCAAGTCAGACAGCGAGGATGTTTCAGCGGTAAAAGAATTTAAATTCACTCTCAAAGCGGCGCCACCTTTATCATCGGTAAACTTCGTTTGCGACCAAAGCTGGACAAACCCCGGCCAGAGCATTTATGTGGTTGGAGACATTCCCGAGTTGGGAGACGGAGATGCGAGCCTGGCGGTTAAGCTGGACCCCAATGTCTACTGGGAATATATTTACAATCCACCTCCCGGCGGCAATGGCATTGGTCCGTCTCAACCGGTTTGGACCGGAGTAGTAAGGGGACTTCCCGTAAATAAAGCATTTAAATGGAAATGTATATTAAAGGAAGAAAACCAATCGGCCAATGTCCTTTCCAAATCGGTGGAGTACGGCTTCCACACCCCCGCTGTCTCCGGCTATGCTGGAAAAGCCTACGGTACTCTCTGATACCTCTCCGACAGAGAAAATAATTCGCTCCCAAAGAACAAATGATGTGCGGTAATATACTATTCGTCCACCGTAAAAGCGACCGGAGCGTCCGCATTCGCGGGTTCCTCGTCCGGGGCGTTGTCTGCTGCCGCTTCCACCTGGTCATCTGTGGCGCCTTCTCCCGGTTTGATATAGTGCGCGGTTTCACCGGGACCGGAAATATCGGTCCAGGTAGACGACCGGTCACGGACATCCAGATGCACAAAGACCGAGTTGGGATAGTACCCGGCTCCGGTTTTGGGCAGGGTTTTAATAAATGCAAACAACTCTTTGTTGGAAACATTGGTGACGCGAAAATCCAATGCGGCGCCCACATTGTGTTTGGAAAGATGCCCTCGCGTTCTGGGAGCGCGATATCCCGAGATAATTTCAATGGTTTCGCCAGGAAAATGGTCCGCTACCCGCTGCAGCAACTGAATCAGTCGGGGATGAAGCAGTCGGTACCGCTTTTTTCCTCTGCGATCCCGCGCCAGCTTGCTGAGCGCCAGACGACTGCCTTGTATGACGCGCCCCTTGTTGTTGAGCAGCCGCAGATTAAGACGTTGGGAATTCTGTACGCGGGCAAACCGTACCGTATGGCCGCTGCTGCGTTTGTGAGATGTCTTTCCTGATAACGACGCACCGGGAATGACAAGCTCCTGCCCAACGGACAGAGGAGCGGTTTTTTCAATGCGATTTCGCCTTGCGATTCGATCACCGGAAGTATTGTACGCCCGGGCAATCAACCAAATGGACTGTCCCGGTTGTACTGTATGCAACACGCCACCTTTGATTTGCCGGCCGCCGTCAATCTTGAGGGATTCTTCACTTGGCGCAGACGCCTCATAATCCTCATCTTCGCTTCCGGGAATCACGAGGGTTTTACCAAGGGACAAGCGGGACGCTGGCTTTATTTTGTTGGCCTGGGCCAAATCCCGAACGGATACCTTATACTTTTTAGCAATCTGAACCAGGGTATCCCCACTTTTAATCACATGACTTTTTTGGGCCCCTTTTCGGAGCACATCGGGAATAACCAGCTTGTCTCCAATATCTACAATCGACCCTTTGCCAATTCCGTTGGCATCTTTCAAGTCCCGTTGGGAAACACCGTAAAAGTCTGCAATCCGAGCAATGGAGTCGCCCTTTTTTACAACGTGCACTTTTTCCGTTGCCGCCGCACCGCCTGCGATCGCGAGGGTTAACCAATAAACAATAACAGATACAAAAATTCCAATTGGTGTGCGCTTCAAGAGATACTTCCTAACAAATCGTGCTTCAAACAGTTGCCGCCAATGGGCAACAGATTTCTGGTACCCTTTTGTAACGCTTTTGGCCTCTGAAATCAACCGTGTCGGCGATGCGTGCAGGGACATGGCGTACTATTCGTTTCGCGGGTTCACTGGCGCCATCGCATTGGTCATATTGGATGGTGCGGGAATCGAGGCGACGCGTATATCGGCAATGCCTGCCAGATTCGGCATACCGGCTATTTTCACATGACCCGTCAATTTCTGGCTTACATCATGCAAGCGATTCACGGCTACCTTCAAATATCGACAAGCTCAATCGCCAATTTCACAAGCTGAATCGCCAATATCACAAGCTCAACCGCCAATATCACAAGCTCCATTGCCAATTTCACAAGCTCAAT
>JAFGQN010000153.1 GCA_016935665.1 Deltaproteobacteria bacterium
GGTAACCAAACAAGGCAGCCTGGCCGCTCAAATTGAACGCAAATCGATAATTTAAAGCCTCTATTTGCCAAAAACAGGCAGGTAAACACTGAAAATCGACAGTTAATTTATCTCAATCCATATGCTTCTTAAAAAAAACAGGCAAATGGTCACCTCAAAATGGCAGCCTGGCAGGGTAAACGGAATGCACATCAATAATTTCAAAACATCTATTTGCCAAAAACAGGCAGGCAACCGCCCAAAACCGGCAGCTATTTGGTCGCAACCCATATGCGTATCAAAAAAAACAGGCAAATCGGCGCCTCAAAAAGGCAGCCTGGCAGCGTAAACGGAATGCACATCAATAATTTCAAAACATCTATTTGCCAAAAAACGGCAGGCAAGCGCTGAAAACCGGCAGCTAATCTTTGTCACCCCACATGCGTGCCCCAAAAAACAGGTAAATCGGCGCATCAAAATAGTAATGGGGACGAAGCCTGTATCACTATCGCTGTATTACGAGGTCACCGCCCAAAACCGAGCGCGCCGTTGCGTGCCTGAGGGCGGCAGCGGACGTGCGAAGCGTGTTTGGTGGAATAAAATCAAAATATGTTGTAAAGAAAAATAACGAAGAAAACAGAATAACACGAAAGGGAACGGCCGATGGCTGGCATGCGTAAATTGAATCCGCAAAGGGACGTGGTTAAATGGCTTCACTTGAGCGATTTGCATTTTTATCCGGAACGAAGATGGCAGTGGACATCGCTCAAATCACATCTGTTTAAGGATTTAAAGCATCTGCACGCCAAAAGCGGCCCATGGGATTTGGTGTTTTTTACCGGAGACCTTTCAAAATCTGGAGATACGGCGCAGCTGACCGCAGTGGACGCGGTGCTCGATGACCTTTGGGGGCTATTCAGCGAACTACAGCCAGGCAGTGAACCGAAGTTGCTGGCCGTCCCGGGCAATCACGATTTGGAAAGACCCGCCGCATTGCAATCGTCGGGTGTGGATTACCTTGAGGGATACGACCTTGAGGCGGCGACTTCCCGCGACACTTCGGCCGCCGGACAACTGATAAACCACATAAACGCCGCCTTCACGAATTATTCAAACTGGTGGCAGGAATGCCGGTATCGTCCGGACGACGCGGTGCTGAGCAGAGGGCTGTTCCCGGGAGACTTTACCGCCAGCTTCAATATTCGCGATATTCGGCTTGGCGTGGTGGGCCTGAACTCATCCCTGTTGCAGCTGACCGGGGGGAATTACGAGGGGAAGCTGGTGGTGCATCCGAATCAGTTTTACTGCGCCTGCCCCAACGAGGATGGGCCAGAGTGGGCAAAAGAACACGACGTTTGCCTGTTGCTCACCCATCATCCCACCTCGTGGCTCAACCTGACTGCCCGCGACTGGTTTGAGGGGTGCATCACGGACCAGGGGCGCTTTCCGCTGCACCTGTACGGACATCAGCACGAGGTGGACACAAAGGTAACCGCCAGGGCGGGATTGTCGTTCAAGGGAGAATGGCAAAGCAGCGCCCTGATGGGCGAAGAAGAGATTGAGATAGATGGAGAAAAGATCAATCGTCCATCTTTTGGTTATGCCGTGGGAGAACTTCAGTGCACCAATGGCCAGACCCAAATTCGCTTTTGGCCGCGGACCGCAACCAGGCCTGGCCGCGGACCTTATAACATGGGTGCGGGGGAATGGCGGTTTGGGCCCTCGATCGATCGTGTGGCGCTGACAGATGATGTATCGGAGTGGCAGCCGGTGGGACCGTATCGCGGCGGACCTGCTGTTGCGCCGCCCAATGTTTCTGCAAATCCGATTGGCTGCTGGTTTGATGTGACAGTGGGCAACAGTCACAATACCGGCCTGCGACCTCAGGATGAGCGGCTTGCAAAAATCAAATCCAATCAGAATCCGTATTTTGCGGGCGCATCGCTGCCGGCAAACTCTCCGGTGTTTGTGGGGCGACAGCGCCTGATGAGGAATGCGCGGGAATGCCTCCTTGCGGACCCCAAGCCGCTTTCGGTGAATCTGTTTGGCGAGCGGCGCATGGGAAAAACATCGATTTTGAATCAATTGACAGAATCCCTTGCCACAAACCCTGAGGTTGTGGTTTTGCGAACGTCAGTCCAGTCGTGGGATGATGATGTGGGTCCACAACGATTTTACGGGCAGTTGTATCGCGCCATCTGCAAAGCATTGTCGTTATCGCAGGATGAACAAACGAGTGTGGATTTTAACGCAGTAAAAGGATTGCTCAGAGCGCACTCCAGGGATCATCGATTTATTGTGGTCATAGATGAATTCGATATATTGCTGCACTATCCCGCTTTTCAAAAAGAGTTTTACTGGAATCTGCGGTCCCTGGCGGATGATGGACAAACGCGCCTGGGATATCTGGTCAGCTCACGGCAGTCGCTGCCATATATGGGTGAGATTCACGCGGATATCAATGGATCGGCGTATTGGAATGTATTTCCCGAAATTAAAGTCGTCGCTCAATTGACCGAGGACGATGTGACTGTGCTCGCCAATGCGATATGGGCAAAGAGTACAGCAACCCATTTGCCGGATGTTGCAATGTTGTCGCATATTGCCGGCAATCATCCCGCATTCGTTCAAATGACATTGCGTTCCCTCTGGTCTGCCGCGCGAGATAACATTGCGCTGGCGGATTCCGATATGAAGCGCCGCCTGAAGGATTACTTTAAAAGCCTGTGGGGGTATCGCACGGAAAAAGAAAAGACGCTGCTGCGCAATATTTGCCATGGCAACGATTGCCAACCGGACACTTTGCAATTCGATGAGCTGCAACAGCGGGGGATAATCGATGAGACGGGCGCATTATTTTCTGTGGCATTCGCGGAATGGATGATGCAGCACAGTGGTGACGCATCATGAGTTTTGGCGCGGCACTCGTATTAATAGTCAAACGCATTCTCACTTGGCCTGTCATCTGTGGATTTCGCTCAGGTGACCTTGCACCGGGACTGCAAAATAAGTCACAACGCTGGCCGGAAATCATTGGGGCCGCACTGGGCGGCGGGCTGTGGAGCATGCTGGGCGCATTTTGCGTATTTGAGTTGTTCGGTTTGCAGGGATATCCATCTGCGGTGTTATGCGTACCGGTAGTCAGTGGCATCGCGGTCGCAGTCGCAGTTGCAATCGCAGGCACAGGCGCAGGCGGACTCGCAGGCGGAGTCGCAGGTGCAATCACTGGTGGAGTTGTAGTCGCAGTCGCAATTAGAGGCAAATTCGCATTCGGATTCGCATCTACATTCACAGTTGCATTTGGAGTCGCGGTCGCAATCGCAGGCGCAGGCGCAGGCGTATTTGCAATTGCAGGCGTATTCGCAGTTGCATTCGGATTCGCAGTCGCTGGCGCATTTGGATTCGCAGGCGCACGTGATAATGTACTCCTTACTGGATATATGTTCTGTATGTTTATTTATTTTTTAGGTCTGGCAGCCAGTTCTCATCTATTGCGTTCTGCAGCAGAAAAATACAGGCTGTTTTCTCTTTATCAATCAGAAGTCGGAAGGGAGGGGAAGCTTATTTTCTTGTGGATGGGCGCCCTGTTGTGTGCAACAATTCTTTTTGCTTTTCCCGAAATCACAAAAAAGCCAGAAGTGGTTCGGCTCGAACCACCATTTTCCTTTTTGTCTCTTGTTGCAGCGGCGCTGGCAACCGGTTTGCCGTTGTATCCATTATTGGCCGTTGTTCAGAAGTTGCAATGTCGCGCTGCGCGTGCCCGCCAGTTCAATGTTGAAGACTGGCGTCGTTTTGCGTGCGTCATGTATCAAACGTTTGCCTATCCCCTTCCGGGTATTGGGCAGTACATTGTTGATGTGGCCCATCGTCATGGTGTAACCGCCGCGTTATCGGTGGTCCAATCGTTGCAACGGCTTTCCATGCAGACCATTGTCACCAGGCGTGCGCTCTTTCAATTGGCACAGGACAAACGGGTGGGATTTGCGTTTTCGGCACATGTTGCGAAAGAAACCAACAGCGCCACCTTAACGAGTCTCAGTATCAGGAGTATTCCGGCGGCATCACTCAGTGTGCTTTCGGGAAAAGAGTTTGATGACCCTGTTCAGCTGTACCTGCCACGGCTGGTGTCGAAAACGAGTTTTTCCGGCAGGTTTATAAAGCAAAGGGCAATGCGGTACGACGCTGTTTTGGGCGCATCAAAGAAATCATTGTTACATCGAATTAAATGGATTTCAACGGAACTTGAGCAATGTGGCGAATACAGTGATGCGCCGGAATTTGTAAGCTGGCTTGCTGCTGCGCGCACCCATCTTCAATTTGCGGCCGTACACGAATATATTGCTGTCGCGGATGAAGCTGAACTCCGGGAGACCGAATGGCTTGCACCGGGGGGGCGTATTTTGGAACACATCGAAACAGCGTTGAAACAGCTTGAAAACTATCGATTGGCGCAGAGTTTTGATGCGCGACGGGAAGTGCTTCGCAATATAGTTGTTCGTATCAAAAAACTGCAAGTGAACGAACTGCCTTCAATATGGCAAAATGTCGCGACAGAATTACAGCGTCATTGGGTGCAATTGCTGAATGCGGAGATGGAGAACGCACGGGAATGGCTCAATCTTGACGTTGAGATAGACAGGCCGCGTCTGCGCACGGGGCGGGGGATGCTCCAGGTGACAGTCGCCAATCCAACTGGCACAGTGGCGCAGCAGTTGTCTATTGCGATGACACCAACCCCCGGTATCCATTGGGGGGCCACTTCGTTTCAGGAGCGACTGCTTGAAGGCGGGCGGAAGATTCCGTTTCAGGTGCCGCTAACATGTGATGCGGCGGGAATCTACAAAGTTGAGGGACAGCTGAATGCCAGCGACCTCTCGGATGTGCCTTTCAACAAATCGTTTTCGTTTCAGATTCATGTGTGCAAGCCAGGCACGCCATACGCCTATTTGCCCGCATCTACATATCCCGCCGGGCCGTTGGTGAGCAGTGATGCGGTTTTTGCCGGACGGAAGGACACATTAAAATGGCTCCAAGGTATATGGGGAACATCAGACAGCAAGGAAGCGGCTGTGCTGATTGGCCAGCGGCGCATCGGCAAGTCGAGTATTCTGAATTGCATTGAACGCCGTGGATTAAAGGGGACGAATTTAATTCCGGTGCGGCTGGATGTGCAGGGGACAAATGGGGTGTATGCCTTTCTCGATGAAGCGGTGCAGCAGATGTCACGTGCGTTGTCTACGCCCACGCCGGTGCTGGAGAAGGAAGAGCCGTTTCAGCATTTTAAACGGGTGTTTAGAGATTTGAAAGAACCGATGGGGGACCGTCGAATTCTGTTGATGCTCGATGAAGCGGATTTACTGGAGGACCGGGTGGGTAGTGGCGCATTGGGGTTGTTGCGTTCGCTGATGCAGGATCCATCTTATCCCCTGGTGCTGCTGTTTTGCGGCACCCATTTGCTACGCACCATGAGCCGTGACTATCAGTCCATTCTGTTTAATACCGCCCGAGAAAAGACCGTCAGCTACATGTCCAAAGAGGAATCATTCGAAGTGCTGCGTCGCCCGGTGGGAGATGCGCTGGATTATGACGAGAGCGCCCTGAACGAAGCGTACAAGCTCACCGCCGGGCAGCCATACCTGCTTCAGCTGCTGGGTGGCAGGATTCTCGAAAACCTCAATGATCAGTTGGATGACGGCAAAACACCGGACAATTATGTGTCTCTCCAGGACATGATGCATGCCGGAGATACAGTGGGAAAACAGGACAACCCCGCCTTTTTGCAACACTGGACAGATCGCCCCCCGCATCAGCAACGCGTGCTGTGCGCAATGGCGTCCGTGCCGGAAAGCATTCGGATTGGGCGGCAGATTTCAGATATTGAGAAACGGCTCAATGATTTGCGCATGCCGGTGCCTAAAAAGCATCTGGTAACCGCTCTGGAGACTTTGGCAGAAGAGGAATTTTTAAGGCGCAGAGACGGCCAGTACGAATTTTTCGTCCCCCTGTTTCACCGCTGGGTTGCCGCAAGGCAAAAACCGGAAATCGTACGGGAGCTGACAACGCCGGATGAACTGGAAGAAGGGTGACTTTCCGTAAAAAGGTGATGCGCCAACATCGACAAAAACATCTGGAATCTTCCAACCGGAAGCGATAGCGGTATTGATCCCCACGATGGTTTGTCTGGCCAGGCTTGTGAAAACGATACTCCTGTCAATGGGTTCATTTTCAAGGAGATTCTCAATCCGCCGAAGATACAAAGCTGTCGAAAGGAAGAATTAGTATCGAATCATTCTGCTTACACTGTGAAAATAGGGGCGCGGTGACGGGTGGTGACAATTGACATATGGGACGCAGAACAGACACACATCGCTTATTGGGGCCTTACAAAAGCGTTGGCACTGTCACATTTCCAAATAGCGGGCGTGCCAGTTTCCCCGACCCGGGTAATACCTTTTCTGGCTGATTCCAAAACAAAAATTCGGGTGTGCAACGCCATGCAGTATGTCGCGCTGCACGATTTTTCCATGCCAGAGGCAAAAAAAAGTCTGCCCTGCAATGCACATTTTGCTCACTTTCGCGGCAGGTGACGCAGGTGGGCACAATGCGGATGCATTGCGTGGCGGTCAAGACTGTCGGCAGCGCTTCTGTTATCCGGGCGATACGTTTACACTCGAATGGTTACGCATGGCATATGGACCAGCGGGAAACAGGACATCACGATTCCCGCCTTTCCACTCTTTTATCGCCTGCCAATAACTTAAAAAAAAAGGGTCTCCGTCCCCCAACTTCCTTTGTCCGTACTGTCGTCATAATTCAGCCGAAAACGGATCGGATAGAAATGTCACATCGCCCGCAAGGTCTCCGATGGCCAGTGACAGCTCATCATCCTGGTCGATGGCATCGCAATCGGCCGGGCTTTCGAAGGTGAGGGGGACGATGCCGAAGTTCACAAGGTTGGACCTACTTCAATACACAAATAAAGTATTCCTTATTTTCGCAGTTCGCGTCTCGCCATACACCATTCAACGTATCGTTGTGCACCGCCACTGCGCATTTTGTGTCGAAGTCAATATGCGGATAGCCCAAATCCCAGTTGAGATAGTTGCCCCACGGTACATTCGGTTGTTCCCATGCCCAGTCTCCCTCCTGTTCTCCCTCCAGTGCGTTGATCCATATTCGGCCAGTGTACAGTGCGTTCAGATAACTGTTTATTGTTGAACTGAGAATGTATGGAAGATACGGCGAGCTGTAACCAAAGTTTTTGCAGTAGTCGCTGGCATCCGCACGGGTCATTCGTTCATTGCAAACGAGGTATGGGACACTCCCAATCATCACCGGCGCATCACACACCGGTCCAGAGCCATCGCCGGATTCGAAAGCGCCAATATCCACCCAGCGGGCGCCATCACCAACACCGGTATTCGCACAATCGGGATTATCAGTTCGGAACACTTCGTTTATGTCATATAGCGGCGCGCCAACCGCGTTACCGGCATCGATGAGTGAAGAACCGAGCTTCAACCGAAGGTCGTACAGTTCATATGCGTCCCCTGCCTCCGCAAGGACTGTCCCAAATAAATCGGTTCTCAAATCGCCATAGACCCAAATGGTGTCTGCCGTATTGTCTGCGACAGCAAATTGCCACCCGTTGATATTTTCCGGCCATATGAACATGCCTTTCAGTTCACCGTCCGCATATGGTGTTTTCGAAACGGTGAGGGCTGTCTGATATGTGTTTGCATCATAATTGACGGCAACAATGGTACCCCTTTTACCCAGCGGATAGCCGTTCAGCTCTGTTGAAAGCGTTTGCAGTGCAGTGACCGAGTAGTCAAAAGCGACATTGGTGTCGGCGGTGAAAAGGGGAGCGATATTGTTGAATCCCTCCGCATCATACACGTTGCTGCCTTGTACTGAAGCGTTGTTGGACACCACTGTGCTGTTAATCAGTTTTCGACGCGTCCCGTTTCCGGCAAAGCCGCCGCCTGTTTGCGCCAGATTGCCCACCATGATTGAACCCGTGGCGTTGGTTTCGTATACACCACCCCCGGATTGGATTGCCCGGTTGGCAAAATAAACACTGCGATCGCTTGTGCCCCCGCTCATGCCCGCACCATTGGCAGCTTCATTGGCGGTGAAATAACTTTGCTGTGCGGTGCCCCCACTCATGCCGCCGCCATTTTGCACCGCCGTATTGCCAATGATCACTGATGAGATGGGCCTGGAGTTGTACAACCCGCCCCCTGATTTGCCGGCGTTATTATTGACAATGAGACAATCGCGAACACTGCTGGAATTGGCCACTGCGCCGCCATCGGGAGCACTGTTTCCCTCAAAGGTGCTGCGCGCATGACCCGACTGGCAGGATGCACCGCCGCGGACGGTAGCCGTGTTTTGGGTAAAATAGCTGTCGTGCACGCCACCCCCAAATGACGCCCCACCCTCTTTGGCTGTGTTCTGAATCAATTGGGAGTTTTTGCCGACGCAGTCAAAGACGGCACCACCCCTTTGGGCGCTGTTGGATTCAAAATAGCATTCGTCGAAACTGCAATCGTATCCCGCGCCACCGTCCGCGTCGGAGGTATTTGAGATAAAGCGGCTGGTGGTAACATCGGTCTGAAACACGGCGCCACCAAAATTGGACGCATGATTTCCGATAAACTCGGAGCCGCTCGCTTCCCCCAGCGCCATGGCGCCACCGCCCCAGGCCGAATTGTTTTCAAAAATGCTGTTCTCCACCAGTACATCATAGGTGCCGCCCCCATAGCCGTATTTGTAGTTGTCCGGCACAATATTGTTCACAAAGACGCTGTCAACCGCGGCGCCATCGTACATGCCTCCCCCCCGATTGGCGGTGTTGCCGTCAAAAAGGGTGTTGCGTACCGTCCCATGAGTGGACGAGTACCAGGTCGGTCGTTGAAAATACATACCGCCGCCCATTCCCTTTGTTCTGCTGTCATCATCGGGTACTCGGTTGTTGATGATTTTACTGTACCTGACGCCCTTTGAATATGCGCCTTCACTGAGAAACACGCCGCCACCGTTGCCTGCGGCGTAGTTGTTGTCGATGGTGCTGCTATAGACATCAACGTCTGAAGTGCCCCCGCCGTTGGTGCCTGCCCGGTTCCCCGAAAACGTGGCGTATGTGGCTGTACCGGCATACATCCCGCCACCATCCTCGAGCGACCTGTTGTTTCGGACGATCGTATTGTGCATTCTCACGTTGTACGCACCGCCCCCTCTTTCTGCCACATTGTTTTCGATAATACAGTTGACTGTTTTTCCGTACATGACACCGCCCCCCTTATTGCCGCCAGAGGTGCCGCCGCATCCCACCGCATAACCATCACGAATCGTGAAACCGTCAATGACTGGCCCATCATGATAAAAACTCACCACGTGGCAGGCGTTGTCTGTTGGGTCATCGGGATCGCCCAGTTCCCCGGAAATAACCGAGGGGTACAATGCAATGTCTCGTTGACTTCGCGCAGTCTCCCGGCCGTTAAAGCCACCATATATATATGTTTTCCATCCGCCTTTTTTCGAATCCACCGTGGGCAGGGCTCTGCCTCCAGAACCTTTATAGGTCCCCATGGTTACCCACACCTCCGCGGCATCGCAGCTGGTCCATTGAAGCAGTGAAAGGGCGGCGTCCAATGCCGCGTTAATGGTTTTCTTTGGATACAGCCAGCTCTCGCCGTCGTTGGCATCGTTACCGATTATCGAATTGACATATGTGATGCACCCCACTTCAGAGTTAAAGTCGATACATCCGCTTTCGCCATCGCCATCCCATCCCGTGGGACACTCGCCGCAGGAAAAGCCGCCATCGGTATTCTCGCAGCGGGTGAGCATGTCACAACCGCCGTTGTCTACAGCACACTCATCAATATCCACACAACCATCCTGGCCATTTCCGGTATATCCCGCTGGACATGGACCACAGCTGACTTCGGCAAGCCCGTCGGTGCATTGGGTCAGTGCATCACAGCCGCCGTTGTCTACCAGACATTCGTTGATTTCGGTGCACCCCACCGTACCATCGCCTTCGTATCCGGCATTGCATTCACAGCTGACGCTCCCTGGACTGTTCTCGCAGTGCGCATTGGCGCCACAGGCGGTTCCAGAGACGCATTCGTCAATATCCTGGCAGCCGGTGTAGCCATCTCCCGTGTATCCGGCTGGACAATCACCGCAGGTATGTCCGCCGGGGACATTATTGCAGACGGCAACCGGGTCACAATATCCGTTCTTCCATTCACATTCATCCACATCGCTGCACCCTGCAAAGCCGTCGCCAAAGAATCCGTCATCACAGTTACATACGTATGCCCCCGGCGTATTGTCACAGGTGGCATTGACGCCACAGGGGTCGACCGGATCACATTCATTAATATCGAAGCAACCCGTTGCGCCAGTGCCATCGTATCCCTCGGGACAATCGTTGCAGTGGAAACTGCCGACTGTGTTCTCACATCCGGCCAACAGGTCGCACCCACCGTTATCCACATTGCATTCATTAATGTCGATGCACGTGTTGAAAATCTGTTCGAAACCGTCGCTGCAATCGCAGTCAACGCTGCCAACTGTGTTTTCGCACGTGGCCAGTACATCATCGCCATCATTACAGGGGTTCTCCTGCAGATCACATTCGTCAATGTCATCGCAAAACGATACCCCATCGCCGTCGTAGCCTATTTTGCATTCGCAGGAAAAACTGCCGACAGTATTGTTACAGTTTGCGTTGATATGACAGTTGTGAGTGCCTGTTTCGCATTCATCCACGTCCAGGCAGGTGGTCATTGCGCACGCCATTCCTTCTCCACACGCTTCGCCATCCCGGTTATGCCACGATGAAATGCTCACCGCTGAATCACATATTTGACAGCCATTGGCCGGATTGATGTCGCCATTGGAATAACAGGCCCAGCCGATGACACAGCCGTCGCAGTATGAATCGTATCGGTTGCCCCATTCGGCAATACCCACGTCTACCTGACCATTTATTACCCGCTGACCGCCATAGAAATCCAGGGGCACATCCTCAGCCAAATCACCGTCTCCATCCAAATCTGCCGGGTCACCAAAGAGATAATTTTTATTTCCCGCATCCCGCAGCGGCGACCCGGTACCCAGTCGATACGGCATATTGGGCCAGGGATCGAAAGCGTCATCCTCATCGTGCAGACAGTTCGATGTGCCCACCGCTCCTGCATACTCAGGATTTGTATCGAATGCCAGGAATACCGCTCTATGTTGATCTTCGTAATAGGAATTTCTAACCGACACGACGCCTTCAATACCCCCGTACGCCAGCGATCCAATATCGTCCCAGGACGCGCCATTCTGGTATTCTTTTGCTTCATTACTGTAGAAGTTACAGTTGTACGCGCCTACAACACCATCGAAACTGGCGGCCAGCGCCCCGCCCTGGCTGGCATAGTTGTCATCGAAAATACTGTTAATGACTTTAATCGATGCATTGCTACTGTTGGCGAAAAGAGCGCCGCCGTCGTTGGCTGCCGCATTGCTTGTGAACACTGAATTAATAATGTACACCTCGCTGCCATAATCCGCGCCAATGGCGCCACCGTTGTCGTCATCGGTCGGGATACTGTCGAATGCACCGTTATCGGTAAACTGACTGCGCACAATAATGGGTTTGCCACCACGAACGTAAATGGCGCCACCGACGTCTTCGGTGTAGTTGTTTTTGAAATGACAATGCTCAATTCGAGGCGATGCGTTGCCCACATAGAATCCGGCGCCGCTGGCGCTGCCGTCTGCGCCATCAATAGTGAAGCCGTCGAGTATGGGGCTGCCGCTGGCCTGAAGAATCCGTCCGGCAACTCTGCCATCGTCAAACTCAGCGGAGATGATCGTTTCGTTGACATCAAAGTCCCGGTCATCGCGAGCCAGTTCGGTTCCGGCGAAGCCACCGTACATATTTACACCGCTGTACACCAGAATCGGGCCATTGGGGCGGGGGTGGTAGGTACCGCCAGCCACCCAGACCTCGCAGGATGTCACTTCTGCAAATTCATCCCTGATTGCTTTGGCCCTGTCGATGGCCGTGTAAATGTTGCGCAATGCCGAATCCCAACCACCGCCATTGGCCGCATCATCGCCCAAAGGTGATACATACACCACACATTCATTTGCATAACAGGAATGACCATCGCCAGTAAAACCGGGGGGACAAATGCACTCATACCCCACTGCCGGCGCTGCAAAATCTTCACAGGTGGAAAGCGGGAAACACGACGCAGTGGCGCAACTGTCAATATCTGTGCAGGCAAGCCCATCACGTTCATAACCTGCGTTGCAAATACATTCGTATTCCTCCGGGGTCGCCCCCATCACACATGTGGCATTGGCACCGCAAGGATTATCCGCACAGGTTATGGGCATATTGGTATTTGAGTCCGAATCCGTCACTGAACCCGTACCGGTATCAGCGTCAGTGCCCGTACCTGTGTCAACGTCAGTGCCCGTATCGGTGTCAGCGTCAGTGCCCGTACCTGTGTCAACGTCAGTGCCCGTACCTGTGTCAACGTCAGTA
>JAFGQN010000154.1 GCA_016935665.1 Deltaproteobacteria bacterium
AAAAAGAGAAAGCGGTGCGCTTATGACCCGGATTACATCCTGGAAGTACTGGCGGCCTAAGAATGCTGACTTTGCGATTGCCCTGGGGATGTCCGCCTCTTCGTGAATATACATCGGCGACCGGCGATTCCGGTGTTCTGACACCACTGAATCAACTGTCACAAAAAGTTGATTTGCCGAAATTTTCTTCTTCTGCTGCCTGTCTGTTGCAGCCAGGAATCGGTGGATGCAATTTTGAGCAGCCGTTGAGTGCCGTATTAACAGCGTTTAAAAAATTGGAAGGTTCATCTCTGATGCGGAAAAATGCGTTGACCGTTATTATCCTCATTACTGATGAAGAAGATTGTTCCATCGAGAGTGATGCCTTTTTTGACTTGAAAGAACTCAGTGATACTGAGGCCAATGTGGCCTGTGGTCGACATAAGGATTTGTTGTACGACATTGATGATCTGCATGAAAAAATTGTCAACGCCAAAACCGCCGCCACCGGGAGAGTGGCAGATCAGACAATCCTGTTTGCGGCCATCACGGGGGTGCCGGTGGCGTCCCCATGCGAGGGACGAGGCGATCAGATTGGTGAGTGTTCAAATGTGCGCCCCCTCGTGAACGCGACAGGAACGATGGCAGCGCCCGACGAAGTAAAGAGACCCGTATCTTCCTTTCAGATGCAAACGTACTATGAATATGCCTGTCAGCGCGAGGTGGACGACGAAGCAATCACCAATGCCTATCCCGCGTCACGCATTGTGGAAATGGCTCAAAAATTTGGCAAAAATGGCTTTGTATTTTCCATTTGCAATGAGAACTGGACGCCCATAATGAAACAACTGGGCGACGCTATATTAACCAGAGTTGACAAAGGGAGCAATTAGCGTCAGTCGATGAAATTTAAACGAAACACATATTCGCCTACACTGCTGCTTTTGGCGCTGTGCTTTTTTCACTCGAGGGATGTTTTAATGACGTCCACGGAGTTTCATGCGTACAGCATTCAGATTGCGCCAGTGGACTGTGCAAAAACGGTGTGTGTGAAGGCGACGCGCTGCCTGAACCGCCAGATACGGATCCGCCTCCTCAGTTAAACGGAGTGGATTTCCTGATAGTGGTGGATAATAGCGGTTCCATGGCAGAGGAGCAGCAAATGCTTGCCTCGTCGCTTTACAATCTCATGAATCAGCTGTCGGAACAGAGGGGTGAAAATACAACACTGGACATTCATCTCGGGGTCACCACCACTGACCTTGGAATTGCATACGGCGATACATATTACTCTGACGCCCTGGTAGAGAAGCTTTTTTCCAATGACCGTGTCAAGTGTTATGGAAGAGGCGATGACGGTGCATTGCGTGAGGATTATTCAAATCTTGGAGATGAATTCATTGTACCAGTGAGTAATCTGAAAATAGTATGCTACGAAGGAAAAAACAATTGCTATGAGGATTGGGAGTGTATGAACATCGATGCGTCGGGCAAGGGGGTTTGTGTGCCCCGGCACAGCGAATTTGTTGTTGGCTGTCCACCGATTCATAAGTATAGTCTCGCTCCCGCATATCCTGGCATTTTGACGCCGCAAAATCAGGTGACCAAAGAGACAAACTTTCCCGAATTTGCAGCCACTGCCGCATGTCTGTTGCAGCCGGAAGTAAATGGCTGTAATTATGAGCAGCCTCTGGGAGCTGTTTTGTCTGCGCTGAAGAAGCTGAATGGGTCATCGCTGCTGCGCCATGATGCGTTGACGGTAATCCTGCTTGTTACAGATGAAGAGGATTGTTCCATTGAAAACAAGGCGTTCTTCGAAGTGGAAGAACTGGGAACTACCGCTGCCAATGTGGCCTGCGGTCGCCATTCCAAATTGCTGTCCAATGTGAATGATTTGTACGCACAGATTATTGGGGCCAAAACAGCTGCCACCGGGAAAGATGCGATGCACACGGTGATGTTTGCCGCCATTACCGGTGTGCCTGTCGCATCGCCCTGCGAAGGCCCGGGGGACCAGATTGGAAACTGTTTAAAGGTTCGTCCACAGGTCAACGGCAACGGCACAATGGGCACTCCCGACGAGATTGAAAGAGAAGTATACGCCTCTCTCACACAGACCTACTATGAATACGCCTGCACCAGACAGACGGATGGCGAAGTTGTAACTAAAGCTTATCCAGCCAGACGCCTTGTTGAGATGGCGCAGAACTTTGGCAAAATGGGATTTGTCTTTTCCATCTGCAACGATGACTGGACCCCGCTGACACAACAGCTGGGCGCCGCCATTTTGGCCAGAGTCACCCCGAAAAGTCTGTAGCAAAGTAAACGTTTGCATCGAGCATCCTTTTTCCTGCGTCCATCGCAACTTACTGAAATCGTTGTGGTTACCTCCATCAGGTAAAATTTATGAAAAAAAGTTTCTTTTCGGGTTTACCTTTGAGTGCCGGCCGGGTCCTCCCCAATGCGAACACAAATCAAAAGGAGAAGGCCATGATACAAAGAACTGTTTTTAACCATCGATTAATTGCAATGTTTATTTGGGCGGCGGCAGTGACATTGGGCGGCTGTTTTGAAAGTCTTGAGGACCTTACCTGCGAAGAGAATAGCGACTGTGCCAGCGGGGTTTGCAGCCACGGCTTTTGCTCGGGCGAGGTGATTCCCAGAGACAGTGAATCGGCAAGCGTATTCGAGCCGGATTCCCAAACAGGCGTGGTCTCCGATTCCGACACTGTGGTCGAACCGCCTCCATATGGTGAAACACTCGACGGCATTGACGTCATTTTTGTGGTGGACAACAGCGGGTCCATGGCCGAGGAACAGAAACTGCTGTCCACCTCCATGTACAGTCTGGTCAATGAATTGACACGAACCAGCGCCGGCGTTGGGCTGGACGTGCGGGTGGGTGTGACCACCACCGATATGGGCGTGGCATATTCGGGGGGTGTATATGACGGCGCAGACGTTGAAAAGCTCTTCGCCAATGACAGAGTTCGGTGTTACGACAACGGCGACAACGGTGAATTTTTGACCAGCTATCTGGAATCGTCGAACGATTTTGAAGTACCTGTTTTTGACCGAATGATTCAGTGTGCCGCCGACGGTGACTGCCCAATCGATTGGTCGTGTGAAAGCCCGGATATGAACGGCGTTGGTGTGTGCATCCCCACCATGGCAAATAGCGCGCTGGTTTGCCCGGATGTGTCCAGCTATTTGGCGGACAACGGTTTTTTGACATCTGTGAATACAGCGACGGGCGAAGTGAATTTTCCGGAATTTGTGGCGGCTACTGCCTGTATGCTGCAACCGGGTATCAATGGCTGCAATTATGAACGCCCTCTGGCAGCGGGGTCTGCGGCCATGAATCATTTGGCGAGCGCAGGAGCGCTTCGTCCCAACGCACTGACAGTGATTGTGTTGATTACCGATGAAGAGGATTGCTCGGTTCAGGATGAACAATGGTTTGATTTGGATGAGCTCCGTCAAACCACCGCCAATGTGGCCTGTGGAAGGCACAGGGAGTTGCTGCAGAATGTCCATAACCTCAAAACACAAATCATCAACGCCAAGAGTATGGCCACCGGATACAACGCGACAGATTCAGTGTTGTTTGCCGCCATTACCGGTGTTCCTGTCGGTTCGGTTTGTGAAGGTCGCGGCGATAGGATTGGCGATTGCCTAAACGTGAAACCCGGGGTCAACGGCAATGGCACCATGGGGAATCCCGACGAAATCGAAAGAGCAGTATCCGCCTCTCAAACACAGACCTACTTCGAATACGCCTGCCAAAGAGAGGCGGATGGCAAAGTGGTTACCGCCGCGTATCCCGCAACCCGTATCGTGGAGATGGCGCAGGAGTTTGGCGACATGGGATTTGTCTTTTCCATCTGCAACGATAACTGGACTCCGCTGATGCAGCAGCTGGGCAGTACCATCCTTGAAAAAGTGGTTCCAAAGTCAATTTTGTAAACTTAAATGGTGAAGCATCCCCTCCCTTCACCAGGGGCGTCTTTCGAGGCGCCCTTTTTTTATTTCCGAAAACAAGACGTGTTCATGGATTTGCGCTACGTTCGATGAGACAGTTTTTTAATTCTCTGATGGAAGGAAGATGAATATGCCCCGGATTATTCAATGTATTGCCAACCTGCTGTGGCGCGACCCCGTTTTTAAAGTATTTGTACCTTCGATTCTGCTGCTTTGCATATGGATTGGCGCATGCGGCGCCCCGGAAGTGGATGTGACCATTTCACAGAAATCACTGCAGGAAAAAGTGGTGAAGAAGTTCCCCAAAGAAAAAAAAATTCTCATCGCCAAGGTAATGCTGCATTCGCCTGAAGTGTATCTGGTAGACGACAAAATAGGTATTCGGTTAAAAATGAAGGCCACGTTTCTGAAATATCCACTGGAGGGCGAAGTGGATTTGCAAAGTGGTATCCGGTATGATTCGGACAAAGGGCAATTTTTTGCGACCGATGTGGAAATAGTGGATTTGCAGGTGAGCAATAAAAGTTTTGGCGATACGGACAGGCTAAAAGCCATCATCACCCCGATTCTTTCCGAAGCGCTTCAGGAAAAACCGGTGCACACCCTGCCCAATGAAACGATGCGGCAGAAACTGGTGGGTAAATTCCTGAAAAAAATTAGAGTGCAGGGTGGCGAAATGATTGTCACGTTTGCAAAATAACAGGCATCCAGGACGCGATTTATTTTACCTGCATCGGCATCCGGAGTCTTTTTTGAACCTATATTAATTACACCCATCATTCCTTTAGGGACTGATGAACAAGGAAAGTCTTATGATACCAAGACGACACATTCCCGCATTGCCCGTGGGCGTTGCACGCATCGGAACCGAAGGACTGGTGCGTCGCTCGTTCGATGTACAGAACGAAAATCCCATTCGATTGTACCGGGAGGAAACTCTGGAGCTGACAATCGAATTTCAATCCTATCCGGAAGATGCACAGGTTCATTGTTACACCAATTTCAATCAACCCAACCGATCGTGGATAGACTTGCCCCTGCGCAAAGGGGACGACGATGTGTTTTTTCTGTCGCAGCGCGCACGAATTTGCGGGGTGTTTGCGTTTCGAATGAAATACTCGTTTGACGGCGGAAAAACCTGGATTTGGGACCGCTCGCCCCTCATGCATGTTCATGTGGATCCGCCCAGAATGAGAGATATCCGCAATTACACACTGATTCCCACGGTATTGGGCACCACGGAGCAATGGACGGATCATCTCTCCCACGTGAAAGCCATGGGGTTCAATATGGTTCACCTGCTGCCGGTGACCGCCATGGGAGCCTCGGAATCGCCCTACTCGGCAGCGGACCTGTTTCAATTGGATGAATCTTTTTATAAGGACAATCAGCATCAGAGCGCCACAGATGGTCTGGCAGCGTTTGAGGCGTTTGTGGACGCTGCGAAAGAGGCGAACATTTCGCTGTGCATTGATCTTGTGCTCAACCACGTGGCGCCCGACAGCGCTTTGGCACAGGTCGCCCCGGACTGGATTATGCCCGATAAAAAAGAGGAAGACGGACTGCAGCGTTCGGGCTGCTGGCATATGGACGAATGGCTGAAGTGGAAAGACCTTGTGAAAATCTACTACGATCATCCCAATGCCGAGAAAAAAGAAGCCATCTGGGAGTACATGAGAGATTATGCGCTTTTCTGGGCCAACTATGCCAACGAAACAAACGGTATGGTACGGCTCGATAATCTGCACAATAGCGATGAGGATTTCATTTCGTACATTTTGGACTGTCTGCGTTCGGAGTACCCTGAGCTGATTATTCACGCGGAATTCTTTTCCGATTCCAATACCCTCCTCAAGAGGGCCGAACTGTGGGACCTTAATCTGTTTCTGGCCAATTCCTGGGAATATCCCTATGCCGAAAATCTTAGGGACTACATCAAACACTGCCACGATATTGGCAATCGATTGCATCAGTACATGCCGGTGACCACCCATGACACCGGTGTTCCAGCGGATTTGTTTGGCGACGCCAATGCGGTGGTGCCCCGTTACTTTATCACAGCGCTGTTTTCAACCGGGCAGACCGGCGTCGTCCAGGGCGTGGAATATGCGGTCACTCATAAAATTGAATTTATTGGCCGCAAACAGGCGTTTCCCCACCAAAAAGATGCTTTCATTATGGATCATATCACCCGTATCAATGGGGTGCTGGCCGATCACGACTGTTTGCATCAGGTGGGTAACCTGAAATTTGTGGACGGCAATCACGGCGCCATTATCGGAGGATTTCGCGCGGCAAGGGACGAGGCGTTTGCGGGGCTGCTGCTTTTGGCCAACCTGGACACCCAACACTCCCATACCGTGAAAATAAATCTGTCCCAAATCACCGGTCATCAAATCAATTTGCTTCACGATGTATTTCATGATTCCGGTCCCCTGAAAGCCAATTCAGTACTGGATGTGGAACTTACACCCTGTGGCGTTGCGGCCTGGCGTTTGCTCGGCAAAGAATAATCGCAATCCGCTCATTTTTTCCTTTCCATCACAGATCTGAGCCATCGCCAAAATTGCGGGACATTGCCGAAAATGTAAATGGGTCCGGAATTTATCTCCAATCGTTCATTGGAACCATCGGCAGACAAATGTCCGCCAGGCAGTAATT
>JAFGQN010000014.1 GCA_016935665.1 Deltaproteobacteria bacterium
AGATTTTTTTATCGGGGCGTAGCGCAGCCTGGTAGCGCGCTTCGTTCGGGACGAAGAAGTCGGAGGTTCAAATCCTCTCGCCCCGACAAAAACTTTCCCCCGCTGCGGGCGCAGCAAAAGGAGTTTATGAATGCCGAGAGTGGTCTCCCAAATTGGAATTCTGATAATTGATGATGATAAGGAAATCTGTGATTACATGGAAACCTTTCTCGCGCGGGACGGATTTCTTGTAAAAGCACTGACTTCTCCACAGGATGCGGTTGAAGAGGTAAAAACCGGTCGATATCATTTGGTTATCCTCGATTTGATGATGCCAAAAATCGACGGCATCGAGCTTCTTGGACAGATTCGCAAAGTGGATACCGATATAGCGGTAATTATTTTCACGGGCTATCCATCTTTGGAGACAGCCGTGGCCTCAATGAAATTGGACGTGGTCGATTACATTAAAAAGCCGTTTAATCCTGAAGAGTTCAGTCAGGTTATTGAACGGGTGATTAAGCGCAAGGGATTGGCGAGAAGTCCAGAAGAAGAACTGCACAAGGTGATTGGCAGCAGTATACGGGAATTGCGTAAGGAGAATGGCTTGACGTTGAAACAGATGGCCAGACGGACGTCACTTTCAGTTTCGTTATTGTCACAGATTGAACGTGCAGAGAGTTCGGCATCCATTTCTTCTTTGTATAAAATTGCACTTGCATTGGATACGCCCATTACATCTCTTTTTGGGGACTTTTAACTTTTCCTTTTTAAGTTCGACAAGGTGCCACCATTTCTGACGGTAGGGAACATAAGTCGAGAAAACGTCAATCAACCGGTGGAGCTACTGGACGTGAGCTGGACCAACTCTGTCGGTTCGCCGCGAGTCTGGGAACCACCCTCGATGTGGATACCCTCGTTCAGGACGCAGTGGAGCCGCTGGTTTCCATGGCCGGTGCAGATCGCATCATGATTGCCATCGCGCAAAACGATGCGCGCCTACTCATTCCCGAAGCGTCCAACTGGGATCTTATTGCATCCGCCAAAGGCATACCCGCTCCACCCGTGGCGTCGCTGGGAACCGAAGCGGTCACATTTGAAAGTGTGAGTATGCTGCCGCCGCAGATCAGCAGTCGCGTGGGCGAACTTCCCGGACATATTGCAGTTGTGCCATTGTGGGCACATGCTCATCTTCGTGGCGTCATTATGTTGGCTCGCACCAGGGGCAGATTCTCTCCTCATGTATTGAAAATGTTGACAACCGCCGGACGACAGTTGGCGCTCGCCGTTGAAAATTCCCGATTATTGGCCGATTTGCAGGATTCGTATCGCAAATTAATGGATACACAGGAAGATCTGATTCGAGCGGAGCGTCTGGCGGCTCTGGGGCAGCTATCAGCGACCATGGCTCACGAAATACGGAATCCTCTTGCTACGATTTTTTCGGCAATTTCACAAATCAGAAAGCAACGTAAGCCTGAGCTGGCATCCACGTTACTGGATATCGCCGAGGAGGAGGCATCGCGGTTGAATACCATGGTGGCGGAACTGTTAAAGTTTGCCCGGCCACGAAAACCGCTGCTCGAAGAAGGAGAACTTCTGACATCTGTTCGGGCGGCCGTTGAAGGAATTTGTGCCGCGAAGGACGTTGAAGATGGGTTGGTGGAAATTGATCCGGCGTCTGTTGACGTGACATGCGTTTTCGACAACGACTTGCTGTCTCATGCGTTGGATATTCTCCTGGACAATGCTTTGGCAGCATTGGAAAACAGGATGGATGGCAAGGTGCTGGTTGTTGTAAGACCTCAGGAGATGGGTGCGGCTGTTGAGATTAGGGATAATGGTGTGGGGATTCCAGGGGAACTGATGTCCAAGATTTATGAGCCGTTTTTTTCAACCAAACCAACGGGAACCGGATTGGGGCTGCCTACAGTGAAACGGATTGCGGAAGACCATCGTGGAAGCCTGGAAATTGAGTCAACTTCGGGAACAGGAACCGTAGTTCGATTGTTCATACAAACCAGACAAAGACATTTTTCATCCTAGCGAGAGGTAGATTAGAAGATGCGAGTGCAAGAAGTAATTACAACAGCGATTTTCTATCTGGGTGTCATTTCTGTAGTGACGGCGTGTAAAACTGAGGAGCCGGAATGTGTACCATCCGGAAAGGTGAATGTAGTTGGGGTGGAGAAAACGCCTTTGCCATCGAGGGATTTGAAAAAAGCCCGAGAGAATCTGGATCAGTGCCACGCATGTGTGTATTCACAACATGGATTTTACTCCTGTCAGACCGCCTGGCAGACCAGAAAAAAGGAATCCAGAGTTGAGTTGAGAAAAATGGCACGGGAAAAAGCCTGCGAGGATGCGGGATACGAAACTGGGAAATGTCCCGATAGCGCCATTAAGCTGGTTCAGTGTAAAGGGGATAAACCGGCAAAGGAAACCGAGTTGACCAAATCGTTTCGCAGGTTATTGAAGAATGCCGGAAAAGGTGATTCTCATTTGATTATCGGCAGAGACGATATCCCATCTGAAAAACCAACACCGCAGGAAACAAATGATAGTCCATCCGCGGCTTCCACTGATGCGCCTGTGGAATCCGCGCCGGCCACAGCAAAAGATGTTCCAGGCACTGGTCCCATACTGGAGTGATTCATTGTGTCGCGATGATGGCGGTTTTAGGCGCCCCTGGATTAAAAAGCCGTGTCTGAATTCTGTTTAAACGCTCAATAGAGATTGTACACCGAAACGCCTTTGGCGCCCAAATTGCGAATCCGATACTGTCGGGCCTTTTTTGGGACTGCACTTAATCTTCCAGTATCGAATTTTTTTCAGTGGAGGAAAGTCTGGCCAACTGACCATGGATAAAGGGGCGGTTTCGCTTTCCGTGGGCCCCCGGGTATCCAGTGGCGACTGGGATTCCAAGGTGTTCCAGATTTCGATGCAACACAGTATTCACCGATACTCCATCGGGACCAGGGCTACAATTGGTAAATTCCCCAAGAACAATGCCGCGAGCCCTGGAGAGTACCCCGCATCTGCTCAGTTGAACCAGGCATCTTTCGATTCTATAGGGCGTCTCTCCCACATCTTCCATAAAGAGAATACAGTCCCTGGCAAAACTATCCGGCAGAGTGCCAATCATGTGAGCGAGCATGGTCAGGTTGCCGCCGATCAGGGGGCCGGTTGCGTCTCCTTGTGATATAGTTTCAAGGGCACATTGACGCGGGTGGTTGCCTTTTCCAAGAAGAAGGTGCATGTCATTGATGTCGGTTGGGGGATATTGGGACAGACTTTGTGCCATCGGGCCGTGAATGCTCATAATTCTGTGGTATGCCCAGACATGAACCAGTAATGCAGTGATATCGGAATTGCCGATAATCCATTTGGGAGCCGCTGCGAATTTCTTAAAATCCAGGGTATCCAAAAGAGGCGACATGCCAAATCCGCCCCGAGCGCAAAGTATTGCTGCACAATTGTCGTCATCCAGGGCTTCCTGAAGCGCTTGAGACCGATGTTCAACGGTTCCCGCCCAAAAGCCATCCCTATGAAAGACGTCTTTGCCCAGCAGGTATGGGTATTGAATCAAAGTGCTGCTTTGCTGCAACACTTGTTTGTCAACAGGTCCGGATGGTGCAATTATCCGGATTCGATCCTTAGGTTGCAAGGCGGCAGGATAAATTCCCTCAAAAACTGATATAGTCCTTTTGTGGGTCATCGAATATTGAGTTCACCACAGGTTTCGAGCAGAGAGACCAGAAATTCTTCGAGGATTTCTGCCATTTTTTCGTCCTGTGAGACTTTCGACAGGTTTTCTTCCATTATAGCGTTTGCACCCTCAGCTTCTGCCAACACGTTAAGAGTATTGAAAATTTCGTCGTCGATGACAGGCAGCTGGAACAGAACCTCCATTCTTTCGTGAATAAGGTCTTCGTCCTTATCCATGGCAACAGCTTTGTACGCGTCAATTGCCGCGTCATATGCGTCGTCGTCATCCAGAATACGCAATGTCATCTGCGCCAGCTCATCTGTCATTCTGGGATGCGTCAGAACATCCACGGCAAGTGATCGCATGGATTTTTGCAGCGACTTCAGCTTGCCCATTTGTTTGAGCAGTCGAACCATCTCTTTTTCGGCTGAACCTTCGCAGTTCTTTATCCATTCCTCTACCTTGTCCGCGGTTTCCTCCGAGCTGCCCTTAACCGCCAGATTCAATGTGATGGCAAACAGCTTTTGCGATACTTTGGGAGACATGTTTCCCTGGATGGTCGCTGTGGCCAGCTGTCCCTGAATTTTCAGCATGGGCATCAGTTTTTTTATGACGATTTTCATTCGCTCGTCTTTGATCAACTCATTTTTTATTCTTTCCTCGAGAATTTCCTTGGCGACTGCTGTGCCACGTGTTTTCACTTTCTTTTTGTAGTCGGAAACGCCACCAGAGGCGATGGCTTTGCCTAGAAGTGTGAGTTTGTTTTTCACCCCGGAGGTGGCTTCATCGGAAATTTTATCTATTTTTTTCTTCACATCTTTTTGCTTAAAGACGTTGGAAATCAAATCCCCAATGGCCTCCTGCACCTTTTCGGATTCAACCGTTTTCTCCGCAAGAGTCATGGCCATTTCTTTGCCGGCGTCTGTTACTTCCCTGGCTGCTTCTTCTCCCAGCCAGCGCACAATCTGGCTTTCGGCCTGCGTTTGTTCCGAACTTGTTTCGGTATCCTGTGTGTCCTCAGGCGTTCCGGTTTTAGGTTTTTTGGAACCACAACTCGCACATAACAGCGCAGATATAGTCATTGTTGCCACAGGTACGAATAGAGAAGTTTTCATTTTACCTCCAGGAAAACGTTCTATGTTGGAATTGTAATAATAGGGCACAAAATGCAATGTGAAAAGAATAATGCCAGAAAGTGACGGTAGATTTTCCGGTGAAAACAAAGAAGTCTGAAACAACGCAGCAATGTGGCCGCTCTTGTTACTGGAAGTAGTAATTCATCACAATCGCGTTTTCGCCGGTATCACTGTAGTATCGTTTTCGCAGCCCGCTAACGAGAAAACCGCTTTTTTCATATAAAGCGCGTGCTCCGGCGTTGGATTCGCGCAACTCAAGGGTGATGACCGCTTTGTGTTCAAGGCGACCAAGTTGAATGATATGGTCGAGGAGGCGTTTGCCAATGCGTTGTTGACGAAACGGTGGCCGAACAGCCACTTTTAAAATCTGATATTCATCTGCGATGGACCAAAAGCTGATGTATCCGACAGGGGTATCGTTGCACAGTGAAATATATGTTCTGGACCAACTGAGTTCCTCCAGCTCATTTTGAAGAGATGCCCTATCCCATGGGTGAGAAAAGCACTCGTTTTCAATGGCAAAGATGGCATCGAGGTGCTGCAGATTGGCCTGAATGATAATGTCAGGTATTTGAAGTTCACAATGACTGGTCATTTTACACTGGACAACGGTTATTTGGGAAAACGGATGCTCCCCTGTTTTTCGAATTGAGCGAGCCACTCCGTCAATATACGCTGAAGTTTCCGGTTTCTCACCAGGTGTTCGTACACTTCCTGCGCCTGTTCCCATGAACTGCCCGCGAGAGGGTGGTCACCTTTTTGAAAAAGTTTTTTCAGTTCTCCCTGTGAGGGCATTTGAATCTTGTCCGCCATATACTGCAGCTGTACACGGCAAAGTTGAAAATTTGAAAACCAGAATTCCAAATCCGCCTGGCTTGTGCCACATTGACTGAGCAGTTTCTGGATCGCCTGTGGGCCCCCCCCCTGCACTGTAAACCGCGATAACCATTTTCTTCTTTTGGTGGAATCTACCGTTTCTCCAATCTGCATGGCGACGTGAGACAAAACCCGCACGATGACGCCCAGCCGTCTGGCCTTCAGTTTGATAATGCTGTCAACGGGCTGCGATTGCCAGTCTGCTCCGTGGTTAAAGACCAGCAGCACACGTGCCAGAAGTTCCACATCGCTGTTTAATACCAGCAGAGCCGCGGATTCGTCTGTCTGGTTGAAGCTGATAACCGATGCAATACCATCCAGCAGAATTTCGGACTCTTTTGGGGGCTCGGCAGCGGCGAGATGACCGCCAGAGTCCCAAAACGCACTGGCGAACACGAGTGCACACAGGAAAAGGGACTTATTCGTCAATGTGATAGTGCCCTTTGTCATTGGCGATAAACTCCAGAAATGCCGCAGCGATGGGAAGCGCTTTGGAGGGGATGAGATCCACCAGTTCATGGGATTTTCGTCGAAGGTTTGTGCCAAAGTTGCGCGATTGACTTGCAGAGTACCGATTTCTGCGGACCGTCTCGAACTTCCGGGTGGATGCGCCTTCCTGCCAGGGCGCGGAATTGCTGGCGACGATGTTTTTGGCTTTCAACCATTCCGCAATGTGCGCCTGCAGTTTTTCCGACCGTTTGGCGAACCAGACTTCCCGTTTGTCCGGGTCCTGAACCAGAACATCCTTAAAGCGTCTGAATGCGCCTTTCCCGTCCACGGCGATGTTGAGCTTGTCCTTGAGGGGGCAGTCTTCCATCTCCTCGATGTACTCCTCCATCCAGCGATACTGCTCACGGGAGGAAATCGGTTCAATGTACACGTATGACGGATCTGCTTCCACTTCCTGCAACCGCCGCTCCGCATTGTCAGTGCCATTGAAAATGCGGATGACATCGCCGCTGCTTTTATTTAGAAAACTGTGCAGTTCCGGCGAGTTGTTTTCCAGAGCGCCCTCCAGCTCAGCCCAGTCAATGGCCACCAGGGTTGAACCTGGGGGAACGTCTATGGGCGCAGGCTCGCTCATGGGTGCACCGTCCCAGTTGAGCGAATCATCGCTGGTGACTGGATGGGTTTCCTTTTCTGCAGTACTGAGTTCAGTAACAGAATTGACGTCAACATCGCTATTGGAGTTTGCGTAGGGATTATCACTCATTTTCTTCTCCTGCGTTAAGAGTTCAAGCATTCCACCCATATCATTGTTGCAACCTTTTCGCCGCCCGCAAACCGGTTGTCCGGTGGATGATAATAGCTGAGTCACAATTACTCACGGGACTATAGCCCAGATCAACAAAAAAAATCAATTTGGCAATCCATATTCGGTACAAATTCCGTTTTTTTGAAGGGTAATGTCATCAAAGGTATGGATTTTCAGGCAAAAAAAACGACCACCTGTTGTGCCTTGCAGGAGCCCCTTTACTGCGCCAGCTTGTAGCCTTGACCGTATACCGTCAGAATATGGCGAGGTTTGGCGGGGTTTTTTTCAACAACTCGCCGAAGTTTGAGGATAAAGTTGTCAATGGTTCGGTTGGTGGGATTAGCGTCAATGCCCCACACCGCATCCAGTATTTCATCCCGCGACACGGGCTCACCCCGACGTTCGTCCAGCACGTGGAGTATCGCAGTCGCATAGAAACCCAAATCCGTTTGCTTGTTTCCCACCACTGCCGTGTAAGTGTCCACGTTGATTTCTGCATCGCCCACCTTAATCAGCCGTGATGAATTATGATCCCGTCCTGGGGCGATACGGCGAAAAATGGCGCGAACCCTGGCGAGCAGCTCGCCTATGGAAAATGGCTTGGTCACGTAATCATCGGCCCCGGATTCCAGTCCGCGAATGATGTCGTTTTCCTGAGATCGGGCCGACAGAATGAGAATTGGGGTAGTGGTATCCCGCTTGCGGATGGTGGAGCAGACATTGAACCCGTTCATGCCGGGGAGCATTAAGTCCAGAATAATCAGGTCGGGATTTAATGTTTCAGCCTGCTCAACCCCTTTTTCGCCGGTTTGCGCAGCATGGACACTGTAGCCCTCGAATTCGAAGGCATCGGTAAGGCCGAGCACCAAATCGGTTTCATCCTCTATCAATAAAATGGTTTTGACGTCCTTTGTCATCAACGCAACCTTACCAAATTATTACCGATTGGTAAACTTATAGCGTGTGGCGTGCACGGTATCCCAACGTAGGCAATGGGACGTATCGCGATTCAACAGAGAACGAGGGCATCATCTTCGTGTGATTTATTCGTAATTTTTTTTGGGGGAGATTTTTCAGGGCGCATTTTTGGGTTTTCGGTAGACACACCCAATAAAAAAATCAGCTATTCGACAACTATCACCTGCTCCACGTTGCAGGCCAACTCAACCTTTACTCCCTCTACGTCGCCAGATTCCAACGTGCCGCATGCATCTTCACAAAACTCAATAGTCGTATGAGCGTCGTTCGTCCAGCGCCATCCCTTTCCTGTCTTACAGTTGTCATCTCTTGGAATCTGTTCTCCATCAAATTTGACCATCACCAGGTCGTAATTCACATCGGGGTTATCAAAGCCGCCAACTTCAAATTCACAACTGACAACCACTTTTTCAACAATCTGACTCAAGGCATCCGTTAATTCTTCTCCATTATCGGCTTGCAGATATTGAACAAAATCTGTGCCGCCTGCTGCGGCAATCGCATTCAGCTGTTCAGGGTCTGCGCCTTCTCCAAAACCTATAACAATGGTTTTAATCCCATGCTGGTCCCTCAGTTCGGTTGTCACTTCCGCCAGTTGCTCAGCAGAGGGGTAGGTACTCAGTTCTCCGGGGACACCGGGTCCGCCCCCGCACGAATCAGTACCATCTGAAATGATCACCAGATAACTGCTGCTGCTGCCATCGAGGAACGCGGGTGCGTAATCAGAATTGGTGTAATTCAACATTGCAAGAAGCAGAGGGGTGGAAATGCTCAACATCGTGTTCTCCAGTTCATCATTGATGGTGGACGCGTTGTTCAGCGACACATCGTGTATCACCACATCACCTACGGAACAGACGTTTTCGTCGCCGACATCTTCCAGACTGGTCCCTCGGGGAAACAGGTCCAGCCCAAATTCAATATCGTTTTCGTAGGCCGTCACCATTGCATCAATCGCCTGTTTGGCGGTGTCCCATTTATTGTTATCCATCATTGACGATGATTTATCTTCAAGGAGCATCACCCGAGTAAACACACGATCGATTTGTGACGAAAGCGTTTCACAGGCCTCAAACGCTCCACTGTCTGAGTCCAAGTCATCTTCCTGTCCAGTATCTTCATCCTCATTTTCCCGCTCTTTGTCGCTGTTTGAATCGAAATCGTCATCCTGCCCCTCATCTTCAGAGTCTGAGTCAACCGCCTCTCCGGTATCCTTCTCGTCACTCTGACCGCCATTTTCAGTGTCAATTGTTTCATCCCCATCACCATGCTTGTCGTCAGTGGTACTATTCACACTACACCCCGACCAGAGCAGTACCAATACCAGTGGAAAAAAAAGTGCGAACAAATACTGCCTCATCATATTCTCCCATCGTTAAAAAAAGGTTAAAAGGGTACATGTGTTTCAACGGACATTTTAAAGCGACAGAGCAACAGGTTTGTAAACGTGATGATCAAAAATACTTCATAATCAGCAAAAAAAGCCGAAGAACTTCTATTGAGAACGACGTGACCTGTTCTATTAATAGAAACACATTTGCCCTGCATTAGTAAAGTCGGAAACTACTTTCTTTGATTTTACGGTTCCACCTGTAAATCGAGAGTTTGCAGCGGCTTATGAGGTATATGGGTATATGAAGGCATACGGGGCACGTAACAAAGTTGAACTGCCTCGAAAGCAGTACGACTTTTGTGCCGGCAAAAAAATCGTGAATGCAGCGTTTGTCTTTGCGAAAATTGTGACAGATTTTTAGAGACAGCCTGCCGCCCAGCATTCTTCTTCGCAAAATCTGCAATTTACAGCTTTTTTTAAGTTTAAAGACCAAGCATAGTCTGCATCGATTTCCACAGAATAGCCAGGGTACAATGTGTTCTTTAACGACACGTTGTGTATTGCGTTTTTGCACTGGGGCCCAGGGCCAGCTAATCCCATACGGTTTTTTTGATGTACTCTTGCAGAAAAAAGTTGCAACGAACGACATGGTTTAAACAGAGGCTGGGGATTTCCGTGTCACGATCAACTCATAGTTGTAAACTTTTTCTTCGACTGCGGTTTCGTTTGCCGTATCGGGATTCAGCAACTGAAATCCGTAATGAAATTCCGGATTAAGTCCTGCAGAAAAAAATTTTTCCGCGTCTCGTTTCCCTCTAATTTTTAGAAACATTCGGCAAACAGTTTCTCGGCAACTCAGGTGACGCACATCTATTTTGTGGTTGAGAAGTGAATTGGAGACTGACTTTATTTCCCTCTCCATCTGCTGCGTCCACTCTTCATTGTGGACTTCAGAAACCCAGGTATCTCGCCAAACTGCATGGTTGGGCCCGGCATCATCAGCGGCAGCGATTTCCTCCTCGCCTGGCGCATCACAAAGCGTCGAATCCTCCACCATTTTCATATGCTGCATGGCAATGGCCATTTGTTTCATTTTCAGTTGCCGGGAACGAAGAGCTTCCGGGGGGTGGTCTCTGACGTGACGCCCTTCATCCTGCGATATCGTCCCCATTTCATCATTTTGTTGCAGCAGTGTCGATTCGTTGTCAAAAAGTGTCCAGCTGCAGACACAAAACGCTCCAATCACGAATAAACAGGAAAGCACAAAAATTACGACTATTTTTTTCATTGCTGCCAAAACCTCTCTTGCAAACAACGTATCGCTCACAACACAGAGAAAACAAGATGCCTCAATGTAAAACGGCAATCTTTACTCATTTTGTAAACGTGCGCTGATTGAGAAACTGACCGTCATGACAATACGCGCGTGCTGCTTCGTTTTCTGTTTGAGTGGACAGACAGTATCCCGAGTTGTTGTTCACACCCCATATTTTTACTTCATCCCAATATGGGGTGCCCTGGGGATATCTTTCCTCGCCAGCCAGTATCACTCGATCAAAAAACAGCGCATCTCCACCGTAAGTTGTAAACCGAATCTCAGACACTTCGTAATAAGTGAATTCATCGCTCTCCCAGCAAATATTCGTGGCAAGTGCCGGCATATTGTACCACTCCTCCACTTCATTAATGGCGCCTTGATAAAATGTATACCAGGTCGATCCCACTTTAGCCTCAACTTTAACACTGCTGTTTGTTCCAGCCCATGTCGGGTATCCGTTCACCCCGTAGGTATCCACACAAATCGAAACGTGGTCATTGCTGAATGCGTTGGCGCTTCCTGTTAAACCAATGGCCACTATGCATGCGGCACAAATTGCAATTACATTCCTGAATGTCTGATTTTTCATAATTCTTCCCTTTTTTTTTAGGTTCAGGCGTTTGCTCGAACCGGTTGATTGCAGCAGATGCCTTGAAACACAACGACGTCTGCTGGGTTGGCCTGGACAAAATTGCAACCGCGAAATAAACGAAATTTGGGGACTCTTTTCAAAAAAAGACCCCTCGGTTCTTCACTCAAAATGTCAGCCTAAATTATGTTCGTAACTTATGTTCATACGGTGGCAGAAAGCCTGGCCAGCGATAAAAATGTAATATTTTTTTTGTAGTCCTCATCCCCTTTGAAAGGGGACTTGAATACTCGGATTTGTTGTCTTGTGGCGATGTTGATTAAAATAGTAAACGAATACAATTCGTTTCACGGTGGAATATTCGTATTTCAGGACCAACCCCGTTGTCCTCTCTTTGCAGACCTTAAAACCCCGGATTTTACAAGAGGAGCGACTGCAAATGTTGTATTCGAATAGAATGTGTTGACCTACGCATTACGAAAACGTGCGTCATTTTTGACCAATCGGGCATTCAGTGCCTGTTTGGATTCTCAATCGGGTTTGGAAGCACGGTGTTTCACAGGGGAAAACACTGGGTAGCGGTTACTTTGCGGTGCACACCGCTTTTAAATCGCGTAGAAGCCTGGCGGGAAGGATGAATGAAATGTTGAGTCCCTCGCGAGTGGCCCGGATGCCGTCGTTTTGGGGCGTTGTGTCTCCAAACAAAAGCGTGGCAGGCGGTGTGTTGTCGTCGCCATGGAATTCGATTCGGGCGGTTTGCGGAGTCAGTCGAGGCGTGAAGGCGTCCGTGTCGATGGCCTTTGCAGCGCCAAAATCAGTTACAATGCGCTCCATGGCATCGCTGTCGATGGTGCAGTCGGTGGATTGCCATTGCTCTGCCGATTTTGTTGCCACAAATTTTGTATCTGCGTCTTTGAATACCACTTTGCGGATATTGCTGGATTCAATCGACAGCAGATTTCGCGCGGCCATGGGGGAGAGCAGGAACGATGTGTACTGGTTATCCACAGAAAATATGATTTCGGGCTTTTCCTTTATGCGTGCGAACCGTGTGCCGCTATCCGCCGAAGCGCCAATTTCTATTGTGGCCTCACCGGTTTGGGTATCGTTTTGTGTTTCTCCGTCGTGGGTATGCACAATGTACGAGACTGTGACTGTGGCCAGCATTTTGTCTGCGGCAAATGGATCGTTCGATGCCTCGGGATACGCCGCAACCGGTGTTTCACAGGATAGCGACAACAGCTTTTTAATTTTGGTGTTGTCCGCTTCGGCAGCTGCAGGTGAATCGATGCGCCAATTGCCATCGACCTTTTTAAGCTGTTGGAATGTTTTGCCATTGCTCTTGATTTGTGCTGCCGTGACATCATGGACACTGCATTGGGTCATGACTTTTTTGCGAAACCGAAGGGGATACGGTTCCAGCAGCGGCAGAATGTCCTTTGAGAACAGCAGCCATCCGGCGGACCCATCGCGCTGGACCAGCAGTTGACCGGTATTGGACGGGTCTTCGAATACGGATAACGCTGCTGTTTTTCCGTCGCCGGTTTGCGCGTTCACTTTAACAAGAGGGGGGGCGTTCTTTGCTGGAAACAGCTGTGTATTGTCACTTTGGTCTGTTGTGTCTCCCGGTGTGGACGTCGGCGGGAACAAAATGGTTGTGGCGCTTTTTTTCGACAGCTCGTCAAACAGCACCGAAAATTCGGTCTGACTGGTCTCATCGTCGGTCAGTCCGCTGACATGCCACGATGAATCCGCTTTGACCAGCTCGATTTTGTCTTGTCCCTTTTCGAGAACAACCCGTTCCAGGGTATCGGCTAAAATGGGGAGAAGTCGCTTTTCGAAGTATCGTTCTTTGGGGCGTTCCAAAAGGGAGCGAAACGACTCCGCGATACAATGCACCGCCGGTTTGCCTTCAATTCGCGCAAATACGGCATCTTCCCCACAATCGGCACCCAATTCCACCGTTTCGGTCCCACCGTTTTGAGTAGAGAGGGAGATGGTGGGAGCGTTGTTATCAAATCCGTATGGCGCAACATCTTTGGGATGATCGTCCACAAATTTAATGACTTCCAGATTCGCGGTTTTTGAAACGAGCTGGGCCAATTCAGTGGCGGCCCCGGCGATGATTCGGTCTCCATCCTCCAGCTGCCAGGTGCCATTGGTGGTGTCACGGGTGGCACGCAATGGTCCTTTTGATGTTTTCACAACAAACCCCGAAATCTCCTGGGCGTTCAGCTGCAGCAGGTGTTTATCCCGCAGGTCGTTGACACCTTTATTAACCGATTCCAGAAAATCGACGCTGGCCACAAAAAAGTGGTTGGGCTGCGAATCCACATAGACATAAACGCCATCCTGATCCGGCACGTTGGCGCCAACGGTAAAAGAAACCTTTTTGTTCCTGAAATGGACGGCGCCTTTGACCTTCGGCGTATCGAAGCCAAATCGTTTGTCGGAACGGGGCGCATCCACAATGCGCTTGTAAATAAGAAAATCAAAGGCGGAGATAAGTGCCTGCACCTCTGTGTCGTCTGCCCGCAAATCCGCGGGTTCCGTGATGCGCCAAACCTCCTCCTCGCCGGGGGCGGTCTCGCTGGCGGCGAGGGTCACTTTGCCGTTTTCGGTTTCCAGTTCAATTTTGTCCACCAAATCCGCGCGCAACGTCTCAAACACGTTTTGCGAACGCGCCTTTTTTTCGTCTGTGGACATTAATCGCTCATCCACCGCAAAAATATAGATGAAAAGCAGCAACGCAATGGAGAGGATAATGAGTACGGTACGGTTTTTCATCACTTCCTCCTTCTCTGAATCACAGTGATACCAATGCCAACAATCAGGAAAAATTCGATGAGCAGTGCGGTGAGAATATTGGCGAAATCGCTTTCGGTGATGAGCAGTTGCACCTGTTCGGGGTTTTTGGCGCTGATGGAAATCATTTCTTTTTTTACTGTGAGCCAACCCACAAGGGACGACCAGAAATCCCTATTGAACAGACTGGCATTGATAAACAGTTCTTCGCTGAGAAAGTCGCTGTCGCCCACCACCACCATCCGTCCCGCTTCTTCCCCATTTTTGGTTCCTTTAACGGAAGCCATGGCAATGGTCAGCGGTCCGTCCGAATCGAATTCATCCTGTTCCGGTGTGAGATTTCCCCCTTGAATGGAAGCCAGATCCGTCTCCCCCCAGCTGACCGGGGACGTGGTGGCCAGAATGTCTGAGATGACGTCCTTGTTTGACAGCTGTTTCATGGAACGAACAATGGAGAACACCACCGGCGACGGCATGCCCTGCTGCCTTGCCAAATGGCGAACCGATTCGTGGGTGTAAAATCTGTCGGCAACAAACGTCACCGGCGTTTCGGAAATAAGGCGTCTGGGCTCGGTTTCGAGAATAAAGTCGTTGCGCAATTCAATACCGGCGGCTGCGGTCACGGATTCCAATCCGGATGGGAAAAATTTGTTCCCTTCAAACATGGGATCCAGCAGCAGCATGACGCGCCCACCTCGGTTGAAATAGTTACCAATCATTTCAGCTTCACTTTTAAAAAAAGTGCTTTTGGGACCGGCCACAACCACGGTATCGCATTTTTTTGGAATGCCGTCTTCGCGAATGGAGATGGCCCTGGTTTCAAACCCGTCCAGGGTCAGCTCCTTTTTAATGTGTCTGAGGGAATCCCGGTCGCTGCCTTCGTATTTCCACTCGCCATGTCCCTGTGTAAAACAAATTGTCTGTTTCACTTTGGCGGTGACGTCGATGAGTGCCGCGGTGAGTTCGTTTTCGGCGCGAAATCGCATTTTGGGCGCTTCACCGGTCATCTTCGGATCATCCCCAAATTCCTGAAATGAATCCGAGGGCAGAAATTTCACATTGTCGCCGCACACCACCAGGACGCCTGCTTCCAGACCCGCTTCACCAAACTCGTTCACTTTGACTTTGCCATACTGGCTTTGAATAAGCTGGAACTGCTCCGGGTCCTGATCGGGATCGAGAATATCGACATGTATCTGCTTGTTCAGCTGCGTGTAACCTTCCAGTACGTCCTCGAGGTGCCCAAACAGGGGGTCTGTCCTGGACCACAGCACATACATGGTTACCTTGTCATCAATGCCACCGACAACGGCGTTTGTCTTCGCGGAGAGTGTGTACAATTGGGCGTTTGTCCAGTCCAGGCGCGCATAATGACGCGCGCCCAGGTAGTTCACCATAATGACAATCGCCAAAAGCCCCATCAGGGATATGGTAACGTTGAGTGATAATTGTATTTTTCGCGAATTCATCCGTTCCACCTCCTGGCGCCCAACACCTGTACCGTGGCAAAAATGGAGAAAACGGCCACCGATGCGTAGTAAACCAGTCTGCGGGTGTCCACAATGCCTTTGGCAAAATCTTCCATGTGCCCCATTAAATCGATGTACTCGAAAAACGATTGTGCGCTGAGACCATCCACCCAGCGAAATAAACCGCTAAGAAAAAGAGCCATCATGACCGCGAATGTGATCAGGGCGGCCACAATCTGATTGCGTGTCAATGCGGAACACAGAATACCCACCGCGGCGAGCATGGCGCCAATGCCAAATGTGCCCAGGTATCCCGAAAGGACCGGGCCCATGTCAATGGTGGAATAGAACGCCAATATGGCGGGATACAACAGTGTGGGCAGCCACATGATGGTATAAAAGGAGAGACAGCTGATGTATTTGGCCAACACAATGCGTGTATCGCTGACCGGAGCGGTTGTCAGTGTTTCCAAAGTGCCGGAATGCTTTTCCTCCGCAAAAGAACGCATGGTAATGAGCGGCGTCAAAATGAGCACCACCAGCCAGAACAGCACCCAGGAAAAGAGCATTTCCATTGGTGCGCCAGGCGCGGGGGCGCCCGCTGTGAGAAAGCGAACAATCAGATAAAACATTACCGCGTTCAGCAGTGCGCTGGCGCCAATCACCACGTAGGCCACTGGCGAATAAAAGAAGGCGGCGAATTCCCGCCGAATTTGCCAAAGCATATTCATTTGGAGCGCTCCTTTGGCTCGGTTGGTCTAGCCTGACCGTCTGTTGCGGCAAAATCCGCAGTGGCAGCAGCGTCGGATTCCTGTGTGATTATCTCAACAAAAATGTCTTCCAGACTTTGTGCGATAGATTGCATTCCCAGCAGTTTGAATCCTCTTGCCACTGCCGCATCAAAAATCTGCTCACAAATATTTGCGGCCGAATTATTGCCGGGGGTCCAGATAAGCTGAAATTGGGACGGCGAATTTTTTACTGTAATCGATTCAATTCCGGGAATCCGTTTCAGCGTCTCAAAAGCGACGCTGTTGGGATCTTTTACCTCCACCACAATCGACTGTCCCCGCTGCTGGAGTTGTGCGCGAAGTTCGCCCGGACGTCCCTGTCCCACAATTTTTCCCTTGTTGATGATAATGACTCGGGAGCAAACGGCCTCCACCTCCGGCAGAATGTGACTGGAAAGAATAACCGTTCGTTCGCGCCCAAGCGCTTTGATGAGTTCACGTACATCTCGAATCTGGTTGGGATCCAAGCCCACAGTGGGTTCATCGAGTATCAGAATTTTGGGATCAGCCAAAAGCGCATCGGCGAGTCCCACTCGCTGGCGATATCCCTTGGACAGTTGACCGATGATTCGATGCTCCACGTCTTTAATTCGGCAGCGAGCGATGGATTTGTTAATTGCGTCGTTGCGGTATGCTCGTGAGATGCCTTTTAAACCGGCGCGGTAGGTAAGGTATTCTCGTACACGCAATTCGGGGTACAGAGGAACGTTTTCAGGCAAATATCCGATGACGGTTTTGACCCCCTCCGCGTCTTCGAAAATGTCCTTTCCGTCGATGGTGACCTTGCCGGACGACGCGCCATGGGAGCAGGTAAGGACTTTCAGCGTCGTGCTTTTGCCGGCGCCGTTGGGTCCCAGAAATCCGACAATTTCGTGTTTACCAATCTCAAATGAAATATCATCCACCGCATCAACGGCGGCGTATCTTTTGGTCAGATGTTCGACTTTTATCAACGGTTTCACCTCCAGGGCGAGGGTTTGCAGGGATTTGTTCCCAAATGTTATTTGGTATTAAAAGAAGTTGTTCCCAAAGTGAAGTAATGGGACCTTTGTTGGACAAATAACAATTGAATGCGGCTGTGAATTCCGGAGGTGGAGAGGTTATTTGAGCTCGCAGAACGGAAAATTGGCTGATCGCCAGGGGGATTGCGAAATATCCGAAATATATGGATTTTATGATTCCGTTGACATTTAAATTCACTCATGAGATATTTGTACTACCACTCCTGTTTGAGTGGGTTTGAACTTAACGCAAATGCAGCAGCTCAATATTATGTATCTGCTTTTGACGTTTTGGGGGTCAACGGGTCAAATATTTTTTTGAGCTGTTTCTGATGCAATTAATCACCACTGGAGAGTGGAAAAACAGAATTACTTAACCAGGATGTATTCAAAAAAGGAAGTGCCAAATGGAAAGAACAGAGAAACTGTATATGGTTCTGTACCTTTTGTCCCTGCTATTAATGCTGGGGACAGTGGGGTGCGGTGGAAGCGATGATGCAACCGATGACAATAGCAGCGACGGTCAGGACGACTCCAACGGCGACGATGACGACGACGATGATGACGACGATGACGATGACGATGATGATGATGATGACGACGACGACGATGATGACGACGATGACGATGATGATGACGATGATGATGACGATGACGACGATGATGATGATGATGACGATGACGATGACGACACCGAAACCACCGGCGTTGTTGGCGATTATACAGTAAGCGCCGGCGGGTACTGGTCATCGGGGCCGGTTCACGGATACGCCTGGACCTCCGCCGTTATTGAGGGTAGCACGATTGAACCCGAAGATTATGCCGATTTGGCTGAAGGCGAAGACTTGTGCGCCAAAGGTGTTGTTGCGCCGGATGCCGATTACGGCGGTGTGGGCCTTTTGGGAATGAACGTGAATCAGGAAGAGGGCGAAGAAACCGCTATTGAAACGTTTATTCCATCCGGCGAAGGTCTTTATGTAAACATTTCCAATCCTGGCGGATCCACAGTACGGGTTCAGATTCAGGGCCCCAACGGCGAGGATGATCCGGACGACAGATGGTGTGCCGCAGTAAACAAAACGGGCGGTGTGCTGATTCCCTGGGAAAAATTCAATACCGAGTGCTGGAATGATAAAGGAAATACATACAATTTCGAAAAAATTACGGCCATTATTATGCTGGTTCCAGGAAGCAATACAACAGAAGTTGAATTCGATTTGTGCGTCCATGATTTGTCAGTGGACGGCGAAGCCAGCTCTGGCGATGACGATGACGACGATGACGACGACGATGATGATGAAATTGAATATACCGGAATGGGAACGCTGATAAATGGAGATTCCTCCACCGATGTAACCCGCAATGGTAAGAATTACGCCGTGCAGAGCAACACCTGGGGCGACAACGACGCGACACAGAAAGTGACCTACGAAGGCACATCCTTTGTTGTGGTTGAGCAGACCGGAGACAACGGTGCCGATGGCGCTCCGGTGTCTTATCCGTCTGCATTTATTGGCTCTAACTTTGGCCGGGAGGTCGAGGGAGACAACCTTCCCATTCTGGTCAGTGAAATCGAGAGCGTGGAGACCGGCTGGATTTGGGACGATGGCGGGGCAAGTGGCCAGTACAACGCAGCATATGACGTATGGTTCAGCGAAACCGCTGCTGGTGATGAGGGTAATCCATCCGGTGGCTGGCTGATGGTGTGGCTCTATGATCCGGATCAGAAGCAGCCTCGTGGCAAAAAAATAGCGTCCGGTGTAACTGTGGCCGGCATTGATGGCTCTTGGGATGTGTGGGCCGACGAAACATGCATTAGTTACGTATCCACTTCAAAACTTTCCAGCATGGAATTTGACCTGAATCTGTTCATTCAGGATGCCACCGGCGTTAATACCGGAGTAATTTCAGATGATATGTATTTGACCAATGTTTTCGCCGGGTTTGAAATCTGGAGCGGTGGAATAGGTCTTACGTCCGTGGATTTCTATGCAGAAGTGAAATAGCGCTTTCCCTGGCCCCGTCCTCCCCGATAATATTCTGTTGAATGCTTTTGGCGACTCCGTTTGCGTTCTTAAATTCCATTTCTTGATGAAATATGAGTTGATGTAGTCTTTTTTTATAAATAGTAACAAACGGTTTTGCCTGCCTCTAAATCATCCATCATATTTTAACTTTGCTACAAATACTAAAACCGAAGGAGCTCAATATGTCATTGATTACAGGCGTTGGATTCAGTACACATCGGAACCCCAGGCAGGCTGGTATGGATGCTGCGAAGGAAGCAATGGAAAAGGCGGGCATAGACAAACCGGATTTCGTGTTTCTTTTTGCGACAGTGGGATACCGGCAGGAACCGCTTTTGGAAGCTGTTCGGCAAACGACTGGAAAGGCGCCTTTAAGTGGTTGTTCGGGAGAGGGCATCATTATTAATGGCGAGGTGCACGAAACAAATTTTGGTGTGGTGGTATCTGTAGTGAAATCGGACGAGGTGTTCTTTTCCAATGCCCATGCGGTGGGCATGAGCAAGGATGCGGACGCCATGGGCCGTAAAATTGCCGATGCGCTCAGACATGACGAGGCGGATGATGCGTTGGCGCTCATTGCGTTTGCCGATGGGTTAACTCTGAATTTTGATGCCATGCTGCGCGGCGTGATGTACAAGTGTGAGTCTGTGAATGCGATTCCCATGCTCGGTGGCACGGCCAGCGACGACTGGAGTTTTTCGGCCACATATCAGTATTGCAATGACACCGTTTTTCAGGATGGCGCCGTGGTGACGCTGGTGCGTGGCGAGGCGGAGATGTACAACGGTTCCAGACACGGTTGCGTCCCCATTGGCGACGAACGCACAGTTACTAAAGCCGAAGCCAATAAAATTTTGGAAATTGATGATCGCCCGGCATTGGAGGTGATTGATGAATATCTTACTGCAGACGAAAAACAAGGCGATTGGAGCGCAACGAATGTGTACCTGGCCATTGGTGTGCGTGCACCGGAATACATGAACAAATATGACGACTACCTGATTCGCTTCATGCCGATGCGCGATAATGAAGCGGTTTATGTGCCCACTGAAATTGAACCCGGTACAAAATTTTATATGACTCGACGAGATCACGACAAAATTTCCAGCGGCAATCAGCGTCTCGCCGAAGAAATTCACGAGGGACTCAAAGGGCGCGTGCCTCGCCTGATGCTGCAGATTGAATGCATCGGCCGTGGTAAAGTGATTTTCGAAAACACCGAGAAGCAGCAACTGCTTAAAAATATGCAGGAAGCCGTGTCGAAGGAAGCCAACTGGTTTGGGCTGTACACGTACGGCGAATTTGGTCCGGTGGGGGGGGTGAACAGCTTCCACAATTACAGTTTAATTCTAACTGCAATCGTCTAGTGTGTGTGGTGTTCCCGAGACCATCCGAAAGGGATGTGTGGTGTTGATTTTCCCTCAAAAAAGACTGAAAGTGGTTCTATGGAAAAATTCACATTGAAAACGAACGTTCTTGAGGAAGGCAAAAAGGCGCCCGATAAAGACGCGGATTCGTTGCGAAACGAAAACCAGAATTTGCGAAACCAGGTCCGATTGCTGATGGCGGCAGAGTCTAAACTGTACACATTGCAGGAGCATTTAAATCAGCAGCAGCAGATATACGCCAAGCTGGCGGAATTGGGAAGAAAGCTGAACACGCTTTTGAACGTGGACGAGATTTGCAAAATTCTGGTGAACTTTGTTGTATACGAATTGAATTTTGAGCGGTGTGTAGTGTTGCTGGAGAGCAAGCGGCCCGGTGAGGCCGGCAAACTGCGCGTGAATTCGTGCGAAGGTTATTACGATGATGCGGAAATGGATGCCGTGATGAATGCGGAGTTCCAGGTGGAATCGCCGGTGCTCGCGGAGTTGGGAGATGAGGGGACCCATCTTTGCGTCAAGGAAGATCACTCGTGTGATAAGTGTGCCATTATCCGGGAGGTTTTTTTTCTGGACGAGTTTTTCCTGTTTCCGCTTACCCGAAAAGAGGAGGGGATTTCCGGCTGCATACTTGTGGGCAATTCAAAGCGTCAGGCGCGGTATCAAACACGGGTCGATTCGGGCGATGACACCCTGGTACCCCTCACCAGTCTGGTGCGTCAGGCCAGCATCACGCTGGCCAATGTGAATTCCTATAACGCCCTTGAAGACGAACGGGCACGGCTGGATATAATGGTGGCGGAGCGAACCCAGGAGTTGTCCCGCGCATTGGATTCAGCCAATGAAGCGGTGCGACTGAAAGGGGAATTTCTGGCAAAAATGTCCCATGAGTTGAGAACGCCGCTCAATTCGATTGTGAATGTCCCGGCAGCGCTGGCCGCAGATTATCGGGAAGTGGATGTCTATGTGTGCAGTGGGTGTAGCGCTGAATTTCAATCGGACACTGATGAATCAGAGACGCCCTGCCCCGAGTGTGGCGAGAAATTGGAACGACAGATGATGACCATATGTGAGGGCGATCCCGCAGAGCATTTGAGCTTTTTAAATCTGGTGAAGCAACAGGGAACCCATCTGCTGAGTCTCGTGGAGGATGTGCTCAATTTCTCTAAGATGGAAAGTGGTAAAATTACATTGAACTATGAAGCGGTGGGATTGTATCACCTGCTCGGTGAGGTGGAACAGACCATGCGACTTTCAATTCGCGACAGCGCGCGTTGTATCCGTTATTTCAGGCCGGAACACGACGTGGAACTGGTGGTGGATGAAACCAAGCTAAAGCAGGTGCTGATTAACCTTATTAATAATGCGGTAAAATTTACGCGCCATGGGGGCGAGATAGATGTTCACGCCACATTGTCAGGAGGAATTGATCCCCATGTGCGCTTTCAGGTGCGGGACGACGGAATTGGTATCCCTTACAATCAACAGGAAATTATTTTTGAGAGTTTCAGGCAGGTGGATGGCTCCAGTACACGGGTTCACGGCGGTACCGGTTTGGGACTGTCGATTGCCAGGCAATTGGTAGACCTTCACGGTGGCCAGATTTCCGTGCAAAGCGAATTGGGGAAAGGCAGTCGGTTTATTTTTGATATTCCACTTCATCCCGCACAGCGGTTTCCGTCCAAAGCGCCGCTCCCCCCAAAGCCGGAAGATTTAAAGGATGAACTGGCAGAAATCGATTGTCCGGTGAAAGGCAGTGGAACGGTTGTGGTGGTGGACAACGATTCCAGTTTACTGGCCGTGGCCAGAAAAATCCTGCAGCGCGAAGGTTACACTGTGATATGCGTCCAGGATCCGACGGAAGCCGTGGCAGTGGTTCATCGGGAACAACCGAAAATACTGATTCTCGACGTACAGATGCCAGGAATGGATGGGTTTGCCGTGTACGAAGAGTTTCGTAAATCAAAAGCACTTCGGGAAATGGTAGTGTTGTTTTCAACAGGTGATGAGAGCGAAAAGGAGAAAGTGTTGTCTCTTGGTGAAGTATGGCTCGGCAAGCCCTGGAATACGGGTATTATGACGGCAGAGGCCCTTGAGCGCTATTGCGAAGACCGAAGGTTTCGGATATAACTTGTTTATATATTTCTGCGGTACGGGCGCTATCAGCAGCTCTTTGAAAGGGGCACTCAATGTTACGGAAATTTGATCGCACCGCCAGGCGATTCTCCAACGAAAAAGTGGAATTTGACAAGGTTTTGTATGTGGAAGACGAGGATGCCAACTGGAACGTCGCAGAGCTTCATTTGCGTGACAAGTATAATATCAAGCGCGCCAAAAACGCCACCGAAGCGTTTGAGCTTTTAAAAAAGGAAAAATTCAACCTTATTTTGCTCGATATTCAACTGGCAGGGTCTGCCTTTGATGGCATTCAAGTGTGTCGTATTTTAAGGCGTCATCCGGACCAGCGCATTCCCAGCATGGCCAAAGATCTGCAGTGCGACAAAATTCCGATAGTGTTTGTGACGGCGTATTCCGAGCGGTACTCCAAAGATTATCTCACCAAAGAAGTGGGCGGCGACGATGTGGTCACCAAGCCGGTGGACTTTACGCGCCTCACACTGGTTTCATCCCGCCTGATCATCAAAAGCATTCGTCGCTGAGTTTTCCAAACAGTTTAGTTGTACCCCGAGGAGGCTGAGTTACAGCTGAACAATCAGCGAATTGCGCATGTCCTGGGGTCATTTTGTATCCGGTGGGTAAAATAATTGGAAGTTTGGCCGTTAGTAGCTCTGTGACCGAAACGACCTGAACATTGCCCAGGGGGATGCATTTATGAAAACGGCCTTTATTGCAGAGGTGTCCAGCAACCACCGGCAGAATCTGGATAGATGTCTGGATTTTATTGACGTTAGCGCTCAGATTGGCTGTGATGCTGTTAAATTTCAGTTGTTTAAACTGGATGAGCTATTTGCTCCGGAAATTGTTTCCCGCAGCGAAAATCACGCGCGTCGGCGTCAGTGGGAGTTACCAGTGGCGTTTTTACCGCGTCTGAGGGACCATTGTGATGCCCGCCAGATTCGCCTTGGTTGCACGCCCTTTTATCTGGCAGCGGTGGATGCGCTCGTGCCCTATGTGGATTTTTTAAAGATTTCGTCTTACGAAATCCTGTGGCAGGAACTTCTGGCGAAATGCGCGCAATCGGGTAAGCCCATCATCCTCTCCACCGGTATGGCCACCATGGCGGAAGTGAGTGAGGCAGTGGGGATAATAAAAGAAAACGGCTGCACAGACCTCACTGTGTTGCAATGTGTATCGGCATATCCCACACCCGTGAATGAATGCAATCTCAATGTGATAGATGCATATCGTCGCCATTTTGCAGTTAAAGCGGGCTGGTCGGATCATAGTGTGTCGCCGTCGGTGATGTATCGCGCCGCTTTCGAATTGCATGCCGATGTCATTGAATTTCATCTGGACCTGGATGGGGATGGCGCAGAATACGCAGCGGGACACTGTTGGCTGCCCCACGAAATTGCATTGGTGATTCGAACGATAAAGGAAGGATATGCGGCGGGGGGCGATGGAGAAAAACGACCGGTATCGTCGGAGCTTTCAGACAGGGATTGGCGGGCGGACCCGACGGATGGGCTTCGTCCATTTAAGTTTATGAGAAAGGACTGGCAGCCTTGAAAACGCCCCTGTTGGCCATTGTTCAGGCGCGCATGGGCTCCACGCGACTGCCTGGAAAATCCTTAAAACCGATTTGTGGAAAACCGTTGATTTTTCATGTGGTGGAGCGTCTGGAACTGAGTCGTCGCATTACCGATATTGTGGTGGCCACCAGCGAATCAGAAAAAGACACCCCATTGGCACATGCCCTTGATGCCGCGGGTGTTGGAGTGGTGCGGGGCAGTGAACATAACGTCCTTTTGCGATTTGCAAAGGCCGCCAACGGATACACCGGGAACTATCTGGTGCGAGTGACCGGTGATGCACCGTTCGTGGACGCAATGGCCATCGATCGAATGGTGGACACTCTGGCAGAGGCAAACGTCGATTTCTTTGACCTGGCGCCGGGGGTGGCGCCCATTCACGAAGGGTTTGAAGTGTTTAGCCGCAGCGCGTTTGAAAGACTGTTGCAGCTGGCGGGTACCGATGCGGTGGCGATGGAACATGTGACGGGGTATTTTAAACTGCATCCGGAGTTTGTATCGCGTGTAGTCATCAATGTCCCTGAATCAGAACAGTTTGCGGGGGCGCGCATGTCTGTGGATACCCCCGCGGACATAGTGTTTGTGGAGACTGTGTATCAGCGATTGGGTTGTCACGTTCCGTATGCGAACGTGACCGACATTGTGTCTCTGTTGCGCGCGGAACCTGCGTTGCTAAGGCTTAATCAGCATGTGCGGCAAAAGGCGCTGACCCACAAAGCGCTCCGCGTGGCGTTTATTTGCGAGAGTGGTGGCGTCGTCGGCTATGGTCATTTATCCCGGATACTGGCGCTGGCGGAGGTGTTGCGAGATGCGTTTTCGTGCGCCAATCGAATATACGTGATGGGTGACCAGGACAGTGTGAACAGGGTGCATATAAGAGGCCTTTGGGCGATGGGTATCGACGACCATTACTGGGACAAAGGCTGGTTGGACGAGGCGCCGGATGTGGCGGTGATTGATGTGCTGAATCGACTGACGCCTCAAACGCTGATGGGGTTTGAACAGATGGGCATACAGACCGTGTTGATAGACGACGGCAGCGATCGCCGTTTGGTGGCGGACATGGTGTGTTACGCGGCTGTTCCCCAGGTGGATGACATGAACTGGGAACGCTTCAGCGGCCAGATGCTTCGGGGATTCGAGTACGCCATTGTGGACCCTGTCTATATCGCGCCACCAAAGAGAACGCCGCAGGATATGTTGCGGTTGCTGGTATCCATGGGGGGCAGCGATCCGGCCGATTTTACCCAATTGTCTCTTCGCGCACTGAGCCTGTTACAATCACCTGTGTCCCTGCATGTCACGGTGGTGATTGGACCGGGATGCAAACGACGCAGGGAAATCGAAACGGCGGCCAACGCTCTGTCGGCGACAGTATCGCTGGTGATTGCACCTGAAAACCTGCGTGATCTAATGGAAGCATCCGACATGGCCATGGTGTCGTTTGGGGTCACTGCGTATGAAGCGGCGGCGATGGAGTTGCCGGCCGTATATTTGTGTCTGAGTGATGACCACGCAAAAAGTGCATCGCCTTTTGTTGACGCGGGTGTGGCGACAGTGGGCGGCGTGTATCCCGCTGCAATGGATGCTGCCCGATTAAGTGAGGCCATTGAAACCATGATGGTTCACTGCAGGGAGATGTACACCAGCGGTGGCGTGCCGTTGCGCATTGCCGAAAAAATCCGTCAGGGCACGATGCGTGTCGCCGAAGAGATAATGCAACTGAAGAAAGTGCCGACGACCACGATGGCAGGCGGGCAATGAAATGGATGGAGGTATGCAAAAAAGAACCATTCTGTTTGTGGCGGGCAGCATTGAAACAGTGCCGGCGGTGAAACTGGCCAATGAGATGGGACTGCACACGGTGGTCAGCGATGGCAATCCCAATGCCGCCTGTTTCGATATTGCCGATGACCGCATTGTGGCCGATACCTACAACGTGTCGCAATCGCTGCAACAGGCGATGGCGTATCACCGGACAGTGCGTCCCATTGATGGCGTTATTTGCGTGGCGTCGGATGTCCCGCTCACCGTGGCCACTATTGCACAGGCACTGGGGTTGCAGGGTATTTCGGTTACTGCCGCCAAACTGGCGTCTGATAAATTGGCCATGAAGGAACGGTTTGTGCGGGACGGCGTGCGGGTGCCCTGGTTTACGCAGGTACATTCTGCCGCGTCGCTAAAAGAGGTGGTGGCGCAAAAAGAAATACTGTTGATTATTAAACCGGTGGACAGCAGGGGAGCCCGAGGGGTGATCCGTCTTCTACGGAACGTGGATTTGGATTGGGCGTATCAACAGGCCCGCGCCCATTCTCCTACAGGGCGCGTGATGGTGGAGGAATTCATTGAGGGACCGCAGGTCAGTACGGAAACACTCATGCTGAATGGATGGGCACATACGCCGGGGTTCTCGGACAGAAACTATTCACTCCTGGAGAAATACGCCCCGTTCGTGATTGAGGATGGGGGCGATCTTCCCAGCAATTTGCCGGCTGAGGTGCAGGACAAAATACGAACACTTGTTCAAAAAGCAGCCATCAGCATGGGGGTGGTGCACGGTGTGGTCAAAGGCGATATTGTGGTTCGCGATGGTGAACCAATGGTAATTGAACTGGCGGCCCGCTTAAGCGGCGGTTATTTTTGCACCCACGAAATTCCCATGAATACAGGCGTCGATTTACTGGGCGCAGCGATTCGTGTGGCCCTTAATGAAGTTGTGGCGCCCGAAGAGTTGACGCCTCGTTTTATGAAGTGCATTTCGCAACGATATCTGTTTCCAAAGGAGGGAAGGGTGGTGGCCATTGAGGGGGTGGCAAGTGTCTCGAAGCGACCTGGAATGGAGTTCGTTGAAATTAAAGTGAAACCTGGAGACATTATCGGAAAAATGGAGAGTCATCCGGCGCGGGCGGGTCTGGTCATTGCCAGTGGCGACACACGGGCACAGGCAATGGAAAGAGCGGCTCAAGCGGTACAAGACATTGTGGTGAAGGTGGAATGAATGCTAAAGTTGTACTCTCTTTTTCATCTCAATCTGCTGTATTCATCCATTGAAGTGGTAGAGCGTCCGGCTGTAGTGGCGCGATGCTACTGGCCCCTGTTGAAGCTGGCGCATGCGGGGGTTCCCATTGCAGTGGAGGCCAGTGGGATGACGTTGCAGTTGATTCAGAATGCGGATGGGGAATTTGTAGCCGAATTGAAGCGACTGATAAAAGTGGGAAAAATTGACTTTGTGGGAAGTGGTTATACACAGCTGATTGGTCCGTTGGTACCGTGGCAGGTGAACGTGTGGAATCAGCACCATGGGATGGCGCTGTATGAACAGATGCTTGAGGCGCGCCCCAAAATCGCACTGGTAAATGAAATGGCATATTCGGCTGGACTGGTGAGGCATTATCTCGAAGCGGGATACGCCGCGTTGGTGATGGACTGGAACAATCCCAGAAAGTATCATCCGGAGTGGCCCCATGAACAGCAGTATCGACTGGCAAAGGTGGAAACACGGGATGGAAATCTCAAGCTTATCTGGAGCAATTTTGTTTCTTTCCAAAAGTTTCAGCGCGTGGTGCATGAGGAATTGAGTGATACGGCATACCTTTCGTGGCTTATGTCTCATCGCTCAGCGGATGAGCGACTTTTTTCACTGTACAGCGGCGATGTGGAAGTATTTGATTACAGACCCGGTCGATACGCCACCGAAGCGCCTCCGAATGTGGGCAGCGAGTGGAAGAATATTGATGCCGTATACCAAAAGTTGCAGCAGGAGGACGGCATTCAACTGATACGGTTGAGCGACGTGTTACAGGAGCAGGGAGATGTGGCAACAGCGCCATTGCAGTTGGAATCACCGGCACAGCCAATTCCTGTGAAGAAACAGGAAAAATACAACATCATCCGGTGGGCGCTAACGGGCAGAGATGACCAGAAGATAAATACGGCATGTTATCGATATTTCCATTCCATCAAAGACAGCGATGACGTCGAGCAGCAGCGAAACGCATGTTATTTATGGTCCAGCGACTTTCGAACGCACATTACCGATGCCAGATGGCGGGAATATTCAAATCAAATCAAAAAGGCCGAAGGCTTGCATCACGGGCGCGCACGAATAGAAATTTCTTTAGAAAACGGGGGAAGGGAAGTTTTGGCACACCCCGTTGAACTGCCATATGTTACATCGACGCTCACTGTGATTCAGAAAGGCAATGACCTTGTTGTGAAATCGCCGGCATTGTTGCTGCGCTTGAATCTGCGCCGTGGCCTCGCTATCTCGGAACTGCGGTTTTTAAATGTCTGCGATGCACCGTTGCTTGGAACATTACCTCATGGCTATTACGAGGACATTTCGTTTGCAGCGGATTTCTATACCGGTCACACCGTAATAGAGCGTCCGGCAGAGCATAAGCAAACAGATTTGGCACCTTGTCTGCCAACGGTATCCTTATCTTCAGACGCGGTCGATTTTTACTTTGAAAACAATATGGATGGATTCACATCACAAAAACGCATTTGTGTGTCTTTGACTGACAGCACTGTAATTCTGGATAATCGACTTCACTTGCCCAAAAGAAGTGCGGCATTGATACGTCCCATGCATGTGACGTTTTTTCCGGAATCATTTAACCGCAAAAAGTTGTTTTATGCCACTCACAACGGCGGTCAGGCATTCGAGAAATATGCATTGCAGCAAAGCGAAGTCCATCATTCGGAACCCGTGTCTCCCCTGATTTCTGCCAAACATGGTCTGGGGGCAACAGAAGGTCTGGTAGTGGTGGGCGATGACCGTGTGCAGGTGCGTTGCGAGCACGACAATACCGTGGGATACGTCATTCCCGCAATCAAGTACACGCCTGTGGATGGCGACAGGTTTTTTTTAAGACTGCAGTACTCGGCGCAGGAGCTGGATGAAACATTCAGAGAAAGCGACATGCCTCAAAAAATTCATACCCGGTATAGATTGAGTGCAGCAAAGGAAAAAAAGTGACGCCATGACACGTATATCGCCCAGGGTGTTGTTTCTCGGTATTGATGCGATGATGCCGGAGGTGGTGTTTGACAATCTGCATCGGTTTGCCAATATCCGAAGGCTGTGTGCCACGGGTGCCAGCTGCTCGTACGATGCCTATACCTATGGGTACGGTTCAAGAGACAACTGGTTGAGCATATACACTGGACTGACGCCAAAGCAGCACGGTTGCAAAAACAATATTATGACGGCAACTGGAAAAGTGCCGACAAGCAGAGACTACGCCCAAAGCCGTCCCTTTTGGACGGTATTGAATGACTTTCAGACGTCTGTGGGAATGTGGCGGGGAATCATCACATCGCCGCCGGCCGATGTAGATGGGTACATGTTATGTGCGGAGCCCAAAACACTGCCTGGAATGAACAGGCCCACGCACATTTCTTTGAATACCACGCCAGCCAAACGGGAGATACTCACGCTGATTGAAGGAGAACTGCGAAGGCCGCCATTGCCGGAAACACTGGCACAGTTTGGCCTGGACTGGGAAACATTCAAAGATAACGTGCAGAAATACGAGTACATTATTTCTGATGATTTCTTTGAAGAGGGTGTCACTTACTTCAAACAGGAAACCGAGTACTTCACCGAAAACATGATTCGTATGCAAAAAGCGCATCCACAGGATGTCTTGTTTTATTACACTTCCATTATGGATTTGGTGCAGCATTTTCAGGTTCACGAGCAAAGTCTGGAGCGAATCAAACGGTGTGTGGATGCGGTGGACGCAGCCATTGGTCGATTTATTGATGAGATTGCACCGGACAATATCATTTTACTCTCCGACCACGGTACTGAATCGTTCGGCTCGCTTTTTCCGGGCATGCCAGTCGAAGTGCAGCGGGAAGCATTTGGCATGCGCGACAAGGCAGTCTGGCTGAGCGATGGCAACATTGCCGTGCATGCCGCCAACGGATCATTTCTGATGGGGGCTCACGCCCTTAAAGGCTTTTGCCTGATTCATGGCAAATCGGTGCGTCAAACCCAAATTCAGCATATGCGCACCGTGGACTTCTATCCCACCTTCCTTGAGCTTTTGGGCATTCCAGTGCCAGAAGGGCGAGAAGGATTTGTTTTGGATATTTTTGAAAAACCGCTGATAAATGTGTCCCGACTGATTCATGTGCCCCCATTTGAAGAAATCGCCATTATCCAAACCAACGAAGTGGCCAGGGAAGGAGACACCATAAATGCCGTTTTTTTGGAAAACCGTTTTGCCCACATTACGGTGTTTGGCCAGGAAAAGTACCGCAACGCCTTTTTGAAAAACGGCCGTGTATCCAGGTTTGAGCCAGTGATCGACGCCGTTGTTCCCATGGAAAAACTACTGGCATTTGACAAAGTGATGGTGGGCAATCCCAATCCGTTTGACGCAGAACATCCATATGTGGAGATTGATTTGAAGTAGAACTGGTGCGAAATGTGGATAGACCCTTTTTTGCATCAGAGAAGCTTGTCAGCATTTTGGGTCCTGCCGAGTCGCATGCTCTAACTGCAACTGGACGCAATCAACTCCAACAGGATTCGGTTCAGCTGTTTGCCAGGTATGGATTCTGTTATCTGGCAATTATCCGCACCACATGTGGATACTCGACGCCCGGAAGCGGGGCAAAATTTATACCCTGCCTAATGGCGTATATGTCGAAACCAGAGGCTTTAAGTTCTCCCAACAGCGTGGGGACGTGCAGGTAGCGGCGGTAGTGATTTCCTTCCCAATGTTCACGATGGGTTGTGGCGGAGGCATCGAAATCCAGTGTGGTACGCGCTTCAATTGCGAACAGGTGACCGTTGTACACCATTTGTCGTGCGTTGCGAAACAGGGTTTCCTGGGCGTTGTTGTCTATGGCATGGAGCGAAAATCGCGAGTAAATGTTGGTAGGCAGTGGCGTATAGAATCTGGAAAAATCACCCTGGTGCGTCTCCACCGTCACATTGCTGTTGCGCGCGTGTTGTGTGAGCAGCATCAATGCCGCCGCAGACTGGTCGATGGCCGTAACACAAAAACCGCTTTGCGCCAGGTACACCGAGTCTCTGCCGTTTCCACATCCCAAATCAACAATACGTGATTTGCGACGAGGAAAAATGGATTCCACACAATCAAGACAAAAATTACTGGGTGTTGTGTGGACGCGGTTATCCGGTGTTTCTTTGTAGTATCTGTTCCAGTATGCGTTAATTTTCTCCTCTGGGGTTTGGGCTGGAATTTCGTGAGGCATCACGAAATCATCGACGTACAATACGTTTACGGATTCCATCTTCACTCCTGATGTTTACGTGAGCCGCTGAAAACTCAGCGATTCCAACCGGCTCTATGAAGTATGTCGGTTGGGGATTTTCAAAGTTTAGGAGGAATTTTGGAGTTTCTGTCAATTGACAGGTCGGGTTATGGGGGGAATAGAATTTTTTGGAATCCCATTTTATGGGATGTGTTTGTTACAAATCGTCTCAATACGCAGGAAATGATCAGGCCCGGCGACCAGAAAAAGAATACGCTGTTGGGGATTCGTCACGATTTAATTTCTTTTGAACTTGACCGTTTGAATAAGAAAGAAAACGCAATTCAAAAGTTTTGAGTGCTTCATCGAAATTGGCGCAGTCTTAGACCCACGGAGATGTGGATGGGTAAAAAAAGAAAAGTGATTTTGCATATTGGAATGCCAAAAACCGGAAGCTCCAGCATTCAAAGTATTTTGTACCGTTCCGCAAATTTCTTAAGGCAACATGACGTTTACTATTCGACGTTATTGCATCATTGTAATCAAACGTTTTTTCCCATATTTGCCAAAAACACCCAAATGATACAACGCGCGCAAAAGGCGTGGTGGGGTGACATAATTGATATCGACAATATGGAGAGGAGATGGACAACGGAACTCGAAAAGTCTGACGGAACGAACTTTATCATTTCATCGGAGCTGCTATATCAGCCAAATTCAAGCACAGATGTTGAGAAATTGCACTCATTTCTCAAACGGTGGTTCGATGAATTTCTGGTTATCGCATACATAAGAGACCCAGCCAGCTACATTGTGAGCGTCAGCATACAGCAACTTAAAGCCGGCTTTTGTTACGATAGGTTGGCATTTGACATTTATGCGGCGATTAAGCTGAACAAAAAAATCATTCTGCCGGGAATGTACAATTCGCTTGATGAATGGGAGCGGGTATTTGGCAGAGAAACGTTATGCGTTCGCCGATTCCGTCCGAATACTGCAAATGCCAATGATTTGATATCTGATTTCTTTGACGCAGCGGGATTATCATTTTTAAGACCACAGGAATTGGGTACAGTAAGAGACAATGAAGCTCTGGGTAAAAATGGTATCCAACTGCTTGGGAATCTGAATAAACGCTATCCCATGTTGGACGTGCACAACCGTCCGAATTCCCTTAGAGGAAGGGAGAATTGGGAAATGCTGAAGCTGATTTCGAGAATTCCTGACGAAAAGTTCTGTGTCGACGTGGCGTGGTCAGGAATTGAAATAGGACTGGCGAATGAACAAATACGATTTATAAACAAATATCTGGCACCCGATGATCAGTTGCAGGAAATCCATGTGCCATTGGAATGTAGCCAGAAAACACGTGCCAATACCATATCGTCTGAATTTGTGACCGACCTGGTTAACGAATATAACATTGAACTCCAAAATCGTACCCAAAATAAGTCTCAGAATTTTGCAGGTTATTACAACCTTCTATTGAAGTGGATGCGGGGAAATCTGAATGGACATAAGATATATGACAAACTGCTGGAAAAAGGACTTTGTCGAGTTTGCATTTATGGTTGGGGCAAAATTGGGGAGCTGTTTTACTATGAATGCAGAGAGTGCCCCGATATTGATGTTGTATTTGTCATCGACGAAAAAGACAGTATCGCGGCCCCTGTGAAGATTTACACTCCGAATGCGCTTCATTTGGATCTTGTTGATAGTGTGGATACTGTTGTTGTTACGCCGATATATGATTTGTTTCGTATTGAAAAAAAAATGAATGAACACGGTTTTACACGATTGTTATCGATAGAGGATTTAGCATGGTAAAAAAACACAACAGGAATTCAAAATGAGGTCAATCAGGACATATATCATTAATCTGCCGAAAAATGAAAAATGCAGAAAGCATATGGATGCTTTGTGTAAAAAATATCAATTGGATTTTCAACGCGATAGTACAATTTGGGGTTGTCGACACATGATTCCTATCGTTAGCTGCTGCGTTGTTGATGTCTGATTTTGTTGTGTTCGCAACCACGTGCGGAATATGTAAAATTAGTACCACCTCATAGATTACTAAAAATCTTGTGCTATAAAGCTATACAAATTGAAAAATCATCCAGAAACGAAACGGACAAACTTTCAAAATCAGGAGGAATAATGGTTCTTCCTCTCGTGACAATAATTATTCCCTGTTACCAGCAGTCACAATATCTGGAAGAAGCCTTTCGTTCCATAGAGTGTCAGCGATTCCCTTCGCTCGAAGTGATTGTAGTGGATGATGGTTCAACCCCTCCTGTGTCACTGCCCGAAGGCATTTGGTCGTTTGAATTAAGACTTATCAGGCAAAACAATCTGGGACTATCTTCGGCCAGAAATACCGGGATACTTCACGCAAACGGAAAACTGATAAAGTTTCTTGATGCAGATGATATTCTGCTCGAAGGATGTTTACATCGCCAGACTGCAAATATAGATGCACATGGTACAGCAATAGGCATTATTGGTTTTGAAATTCGCGACCATGTGAACCAGTTAACCAAAGAGGTTATCCCTCATTTTGGAGAGCATATTGGGGCATTTTCATTAATCAACATAGCACCAATTCACAGTTATATTTTTCCTTATCATCTGTTGCACAAAGTTGGTGGCTTCTCAACCGAAAAAAGAGTAAGTGGTGGGTACGAAGATTATGACCTTCTACTTCGTTTGTGCATAGAGGGAATAGATGTCATAACTGTGCACTGTCTTGGTGTTGCGTACAATTTGCGACACGGAACCATGTCCACCGAATCAAAAAAAATGGAACATGCGCGGATACAGGTATGGACTCACTTCGTACACATTTTCTTGAACCAAAATTCATCTGTAAGGTTAACGATTCTAATGTCAATACTGACCCAGGTGGCGTTTCTACTTGAAAACACGTCTGTCAGTGAAACGCCCCCATTGATAAAGTTGTTTCCGTTAATTGCGAAACACTTGGAACAACAAATTGACACATTGGATTCGAATGAAATTATGTTACTCAAAATCCGGTTGCAAAAATTTCCCTGTGCAAAGATGCTTACAGGCGTATTGAATACCAGGAAACACGATGGGCATCGTTCTTCCATCTCTGTTTCGAGCCAGGACATTATCGATTATCGTACGGTTCTTGGGAACGTCAACGCGCGATTTGATGACCAATGGCTTATACAACTGTTCTCGATTGTAAAGAAACATTGCGAACATTTTGCGATTTATGGCGCAGGCAAAATTGGAAGGCGTATAGCGGCAATTTTACAGTCCGCTGGTTTTTATCCGAAATATTTTTTTGACAAAAATGCGGAAAACCTCAGGATAATGGAGAATGACTGCAGGTCTTCGCAAGACTCGATTACCATTAAAAATGTTGATGAGATCGCCAGCTCCGATGTTCATCTTCTGGTGATTGGATCGGTATTTTATTATGAACAAATAGTCGCTATATTGAAACAGGAACATCCGGGAATGGAACTATTTTGAAATTGTGATTCACCCGATACCGGTGTTATAACGGGAGGCATCTTTTGGGGAATACGATTGTTTCTGTAGTCATTACGACACGTAATCGCTCATCTCTTCTTGTACGAAGCATCAATTCGGTTAGAACTCAAATTTATCCTCATCTTGAAATCATAGTAGTAGATGACGCTTCCTCTGACAATACAGCTGAAGTGATGCAATCATTGCTGCAATTGGACCATCGAATCATATACATCAAAAATGACGTCTGCCTGGGTGCAAATGCATCACGGAACAAGGGGATATTGAGTGCAAGAGGTGACTTTGTCGCGGGATTGGATGACGATGATGAATTTCTGCCGAACAGAATAGAGATATTATTGAAGCAGTACGATCCAGAGTATGCCTTCGTTACGTCCAATAATCTTTTAGACTATGGCAGCCATCAACGGCCTACCCAAATTCCGGAGGTTGTCAAACTAAAGGACATGTTGAGGGACAATGTTCTGTGCAATCAAGCACTTGTAAGTCGTTCGCGCATTATCGAAACTGGCCTGTACGACACAAAACTCAAAGCATGCCAGGATTATGATATGTGGATGAGGCTCATTCAACGGTTTGGCAATGTTAAAGTGGTTCATAACATCACGCAAGTTATTCATATGTCGAACGACAGCAATCGCATTTCGACGCATTCAAAAACAAAATTTAGCGGGTATTTTAATTTTTATCGTAAATATAAACATTTGATGGATGAGAAAATCAGACGGCTGCATTTGTTTCGAATATACGATATTCGCAGTTCGCAGGAAGGTGTTAATCAACTGCCCAGAAAATTCCTTTTCAAACAGATTGACAATCTAAAGCCCGGTAGCCTCTGTATTTTCGGAACTGGAGAATTTATGAGAAGCATCTATGGTGGACTGCGTTCGCGAAATATAGAGATAAAACTGTTTGTCGATTCAAATCCCAAAGTTCAATATTTGTTTGACATTCCTGTTGTCACACCCGATGAAGCCCTGGAAGCGGGAGAAACCTGTTTCTTGATTGCATCCGTTGAATACTGCAAAGAGATGATAGACACGTTGCAGCACCTTGCGGATGTTAAGAATAGATCTATATGTATCGTTGCATAAGCATAATTAAAAACATGCTTGCATCCGTTTCGTCAAGAAGAACAGTGAACGAATGACAAATGTCGACAATACCAAATCCTTTAAGGAAAATCTTCTGGATACAGCGAATATCCTGTACCAGCAGGAACGCTATTGGGACGCACTTGACTCGTACATCCAATTCGCGCGCCAGTTTGGTATTGACGCAGTTCACACCCGGATCGCTGAATGCATAAATTGCGTCAATATCTCCGGTGAAATCCAACCGCGACATCTGGATTCTGTGACCACCATAATGTTGCATAACGCTGGCACCCTGTACGCAGATACACATACAATTGAACGAGCGCGGAGTGATTGTTTGACGCTCGTTCGATCCGGTTCACATCCCCTTTCAACCAGGAAACTGGAAACTGGCAACACGTTTTCACCTGAAAATTCGCCTCGATCGACAAATGATTTTTACTGGTATGAAGCGTATTTTGACAAGTCTCGCAACACCAACACCAGCACCCACAATGTCATCGGCATCAGTGTTGTCATCCCCACTTACAATCGGCCCAATATACTCGGAATTACACTGGCGTGTCTCGCTCATCAAAAAACAATGCACCCTTTTGAAGTCATTGTGGCTGATGACGGGAGTTCGGTGGATATACTTGAAACAGTCAGGCATTTCGAGAACGTACTGGACATCAAATATGTTCGGCAGCCGGACGATGGCTATCGACTCTGCGCAGTGAGAAATCTGGGAATCCGTACGGCAAAACATCCCTTTGTCGGAATACTGGATTGCGACATGGCCCCTTGTCGGACATGGGTTGAAGATACCGTCACTGCGCTTTCACAATGCGATGATATTGCGTTAATTGGTCCACGGAAATATGTGGACACATCTTTGGTATCCGCTAACGATGTACTTGAAAATCCAGATTTGGTTGAAAAGTTGCCAGAGATATATTCGAATAGGCAGGAAGAAAATTCTGTTTCGAATGGCGTATCGCTGGATTGGCGCATCGACTATTTCGAAAAGTCCGAAAACCTTCGTTTTAGCAACAATCCATTTTTGTTTTTCAGCGGAGGAAACGTGGCGTTCAAAAAGCAATGGATTGATAAGGTGGGAGGGTTCGACGAAGAATTCACGCAGTGGGGCAGAGAGGACAATGAATTCGGCTATCGGCTTTATAGGGAAGGATGCTTTTTCAAAGCATTCTGGGGTGCGCTTGCTTATCATCAGGAGCCCCCTGGAAAGGAAAATGAAACCGATAGAATCGCCGGGGCTGAAATTACTGCAAAGCTATTCCTGCAAAAGGTCCCCTATTATGGCCGTTCAACACTGCCTTTGGAGAAATCAGTTGTGTACACTATCCCCCTTGTGTCTCTGGTAATTGATGTGGATATTTTCGATGATGGACTCCGACGCAGTATTGACAGTATTTTGAATCAGACTTTTTCTGACCTGGAAATTGTCATTCGAGATGACGATTCCACAATATTTACGCGGGCAGCTTTGACTTCATATTACGGTTCAAATCCACGTATTCGACGCATTAATGTGAACAAAAAACGAACGGCATTACCGACATCTCTTAGCTCCATATGCAGAGGATTCTACATCGCACAAATTGCCAGGGGAAGGATACTTCACCCTCGTGCTGTTGCGCTTTGTATCGATATGCTTAAAAAAAATAAATCCATCGCTCTTATTCATGCATCAGAAGCACTACATCACTTGATTTTAGAACGAGATATGCCATCTATCAGCAGAAGCGAGGATGTCGAATTCAATACCACTCGTGGCAAAATATCTTTTAACGTCTTTCCGTTGAGAGCGTGGAATATCGCAGCAAGAATTGCAACGGTTTATAACGCAAATATAACTTCGACCGTTCCTGATATAGTTGGACTGCGTGAGGTTGGAGAATGTCTATTTGTTAACGAAAATGAGTTTTTCGAATAACAATTCATAGAGGATACGGTTATGCAATTTGAGTATACGTTTCCCTTCAATGCATATCGACTCGGTCCATTTGTGAAACCGACTATTAGTGGACGTTTTGGTCTTCGTTCTCAATTCATTCAGCCAAGCGCCTATGATGCAGACCATTCGAATATTTGCGGTACGCATCGGAGCCAATCCTATTTTAACGGCATTCCTGAGTTGTACCATGCCTTATGTTGCAACACTGGAATGTATTTTCAGGATAATAAACGTGACTGACTTTGTTCTCATTATGCCAGCCCTGCAAAAGGTTGTTGGAATTACCAACAGAGAGTTGTTGATTAAACCCACTCCTCATAGCAATATACCTTTGTCAGCTATTGCCATCGGTTCCTCGCTGGTTAAAAACGGATTGGACGTAAAAATTCTGGATTTCCATCTTCATTGTGCTGAAGATGAAAATGAACTGCTCGCAGAATATTGCAGAGGTGTAACGCACGTCGGTTTTAGTTGTATGACCAATCATATTCCTCATGGATTGAGACTCACAAAAAAAGTAAAAGGTATATATCCAACCATAAAAACAGTGTGGGGCGGCATACATCCTTCTCTGTTTCCGGAGATGACCATTCGCCATGATGCCATAGATTTTGTCGTCGTGGGTGAAGGCGAAGACCCGCTGCTTGCACTAATGAGAGGGGAGACGCATCCCAGACTATTTGTGAAGGACAGTGTATTCAACACCTCGGGCAAGAACTTCAAATATGGCTCGGCAACATCTTTGACAGAACCCAATTACGAGTTGATAAATCTGGAACAATATTTTTTTAAAAATCGCGGTGAACGAAATCTTCCGTTGTTGAGCAGTCGAGGTTGCCCATCTCGATGCACATTTTGTGTGAATACCGTTTTAAAAAACAAGTGGAGAGGATTCAGTGCTGAAACCACATGCAACCTTCTGGACTCACTCTGTCAGCGGTATCGACCTGAACACATATATTTTCTGGACGAAAACTTCTTCGTTGATAAAAATAGAGCGATTTCCATTGTGAAATATTTATGTAATATTGATGCGACCTGGGGTGCGAACATTCGGTTGAGAACTTTTAATTCGCTGAGCGATGAAACACTCATGATGCTTAAAAAAAGTGGCATGAAGGAAATTCGCGCTGGTGCTGAAAGCGGTTCGAACAGAATTTTGCAAATCCTTAGAAAAGGTTTGACTGTTGAAGAAATTCGTCGGGCGGTCGAGAAGGCAGCGAATTTTGATTTGAAATTGATTCTGTCATTTATGCGTGACCTTCCCGATGAAACGAAGGAAGAGACACAACTTACACTAAATCTGGTACAATGGTGTGGCCAAAACGGTGTAACTGTCATTGGCCCCCAAATATTTCGACCGTATCCTGGGAGTGAGGAATATGACAAGCTTGTTCAACGGGGACTGAAAACGCCAGTTTCACTGGAGGAATGGGGAATGATTATTCAGAATGCAAATCACGATAGTATCTGGTACTTTCAATAAGCATACCGTACATTTTATATTTGCCCCCCAAAAGTGTTTATTATCTGACAGAGCAATGAAAAGTATTCTCGAAATAAAATCAATCGATATGGGAATTTTTTTTTAAAGGAGAATTTTGCAGTTGCAAGACAACCAATCGCTGTAAAGGTCTAAAGTTACAGATTCTTTTTCCGATAAATGAATTGATGGTTGATGCAAAGAGAAAACATTTCGACTGTCGCAATGTCACATGTGACATTTTTAGAAAAGTGTGCTGCCGGGCCAGAATGGCAACGGGAAATCAGGTGAGCGTTTAAGGAAAAAATGCGCCTTGTGAAACAGACTTCGAAAGTGATCATTGGATTGGGGACGGGAAGATGTGGCACTGTATCTTTGGCAGCGCTGCTGAATGCCCAGGCAGATACGTATGTGACCCACGAATTTCGAACCGACGGCGTGCCACACGCGTTGCCGTGGAAATTCAATAAAACGTTGTTCGATGACTCACTGGCTATTTTGAACGGAATTCACGCAAGATTTATTGGAGATATATCTTTCTCGAATCTTCCCTACGTTAATGCATTTTTAGCGGAATTTGAAGATGTCAAATTTGTCATCATGAAACGAGACAAGCAAGAAACAATAGAAAGCTATATGAGAAAGACTGAAGGCAGAAATCACTGGTATGCACATGGTGGAAATGGATGGCGATTGTGCAGTATTTGGGACGACAAATATCCCAAGTATCGCGAGACAGATAAGCGAACGGCTATTGGATTGTATTGGGAGGAGTACTACGAGCGATGTAATAAATTGTTAGCGATGCATCCGACCATTACACGTTTGGTAGCGACATCGGATTTAAACATGGAGGACAAAGTAGAAAACCTGCTGCGATTTATTGGATTTGACAACCCGGTGGTCGTTGCAAATATCCGAAGGAATGCGAATTAGCCAATGGGGACATCACGAAGCTACTATTTAACAAATTTTTCTGAATATATTATCAAAAATCAGCCACGAAGGGTGCTGGATCTTGGTGTTGGTTTTGGAAAAAACGGTTTTCTGGTGAGAGAATATACGGACATTTGGTTGTGGCGTTACAGGAAAGAAGAATGGGAGACCATCATAGATGGCATTGAGATATATGAGCCGAATATCAATCCCTGCAATCAGTATATATATGATGATATATTTATCGGTGATATCAAAATTCTACTACCCAGCATGGGAGAATATGATCTGATCGTGATGACGGATGTACTTGAACACTTTGAAAAGAAGGATGCCGAGCGAGTAATGAAAGAAATAAAGGCTCATTCCACAGAATTTTTTGTCACTACACCAGTGCGCGTTGGGAACAGGGTTTTTAAAAAGGGCAATGTGCATGAATCACACATTTCCGGGGAGTGGAATCTGGCAGAGTTGGAACAGTTTGGACAAGTAAAAGTGCTCCAGGATCATACATATCAAATTACGTCGTTTTAGTATGCAAAGACTAATTTCGGCTACTCAAAGGAGCATGGCGCAAATACGCCAATATATGTGTCGACTCGCAAATACCTGCGTTGAAAAGGGCGAAATAAATGACGGAAAGAGTAATTTGGAAGTATTGGGAGACCAGAGGAATTAAGCCTACTTATATTGATTTCATTTCAGAAAAGCTGGCGAATAAAACGAGCGCGAGGATTGTTACTGTTACCAAAGAGACGCTAGCTGATTACCTGCCGAATCTAAATCCAGGTATTTTCAACGTCGAAGAGATGGCGCACAAAGCAGATCTGATTCGTACGCGCCTTGTGGAGAAATATGGAGGGATGTGGCTGGATTCAGATGCTGTTGTTTTGAAAAATATAGATCATCTTTTCGACTACCTTGATGACTATTCTTTTGTGGGTTTTAATGATGGCGCGTCATTATCAGGAAATAGCAAAGTCAGAGTAAACTGTTTTTTAAGTCGTCCAGATGGTGTCGTAATAAAATCCTGGGTGGCCCGTCAGGAAGAAATATTAAAAACAAAACTGAAGTTCTCGTGGACTGAAATTGGATCGGACATATTACATCCGCTATGTCAAAAAAACTGTGACCAGGTAAAAATTCTGGATTTTAAATTGATTGCACCTATCCCGTGGAACCAACGGGAGCGCTTTTATGATGTGAATGAATTGGATGGTTATATCGACGACAATACGTTAATGATGATGCTTCACAACAAACTGGTGAGTGATGAAATAAAGCGCACACCGGTCGCGGAACTTGTGTCCAGTAGCACTGTCCTTGGTCAGCTTTTAAGATATGAAGATAAGACGAGCTCCCGTTTGCCATCGATACATTTGATGTGAATTGAACCGGAGTAGTCTGGCAGCAATCATTGGAATAGTAGTCTCAGATTTTTCTGGTTGGTACGTGCGTGCAGCGTGTATTTCCAATCAACTTTGGATTCGTTTTTGCTTAAAACGAGTGATTCTTTTTTAGTGTGTAAAACCGATCCGGTATTCGAGTACCTTTCATTTTCATATACTCATGAAAAATAGAAAACGAATCTATGATAATTGATTGAGCAAATAAAGGTGCCAATTGGCCAGTTTCCATTGCAGTGATTTATCGTGATGGCAGTTTGGTGTCGGTTCCAACAGAAACTTTCTTTGTCATTTTTGCTGAAACGATGCCATATCTTGCTGATGTGTTGGTATGGTCAAATGGTATGTTATCTTTTATGCTTTGATATATTCCTGATGATTTCTCGTAATGCTTTTCTTCATCAATTTCCATATCGTAAAAATGGTCCTGTAATAAATTCCATGTAAACGTAACGGGTTCACATGCTGTTGGTTCCGGATGAAGATCTGCGATTAAAAGGAAAGTGCCGCTCGGTTTCAATACACGTTTGATTTCAGAAACGGTCACTTTCAGGTCGTCAACATGATCAAGGGAATTGAACGAACAGACCACATCGAAGTAGTTGTCGGCAAAAGGAATGCTTTCCGATTTCCCGCGAAGAATTGTCATCTGCAGGTGTGAGTTCAATTTTTTATATTCATCCGCAAGCGGATCCAGTCCAATTCTCTCTAAAGCATTCTGTGCCCAATCCAGACTCCCTCTGGGACCGCATCCAATATCCAAAATTCTTTTTTGAGAATAAAATTCGTAGCTCAAATGTAAGCGGTAACAGAACGGCGTTATTGATTTTTGCCGATTGTGTCGATAAGGGAGCGGCGGGGTTTGTCGGCGAAATGAGTCTTCC
>JAFGQN010000015.1 GCA_016935665.1 Deltaproteobacteria bacterium
CGCCAACAGGTTTGGGCTGCCGGCCTTTGCTTCGCTTCACCGTCTCCGGTTCCGCTCCCTCCCGCACTGCCCTGCAGCGCTGAAGTGGAGGCAGGATATACGCGCCAGAAAAGCTCCCGTCAACACTTTTAATTTTAAAAAATCATTTTTTTTTAATTTCCCGCCCAAACGTGCCCGTTTATCATTAAATAACCATGGTAAAAAACTGGGCAAAAAACCGGGCAACGCCCAAATTGAGCAGCGCAGAAACCGCGTTGATACATGTGGGTCAGTCAGTATTCCACCCAGTTGATGATTCTTTTTGACACTTCTGAATGCAGTTATGCAACTGTAGTAGCTGGAATAGTAAGAATGAGAGGACAATACATGAAATACTGGCTGATTATTTGCGCGATGCTGTTGCTGATGGGGGGATGTGGGGGGACTTCCGGCGGAGGAGATTCTTCGAATGGGGATACCGATGGCGACAGCGACAGCGATGGCGACAGCGACAGCGATGGCGACAGCGATGGCGATTCGGATTCCGATAGCGACGCAGATAGTGATAGCGACAGCGATGGCGATGGCGATTCGGATTCTGATAGCGACGCCGACATAGACACCGAACCTCTAACCATGGAACTCGATGACGACGACGGCATCTGCAATGTGGACGGCGTTTCTGAGTCCACGAATTCTGGGTTTAAAGGCGACGGCTACCACAACACCGACAACGCGACAGGCGCCGCCATTGAATGGTCCATTCATGCATTGATAAACACAGAGGCTACGTTGGAATGGTCTTTTGCCAACGGTGGCAATGAAGCCAGAAACGCCACCCTGATGGTGAATGGGCAGGATGTGACATCAATAACATTCGACAGCACCGGCGCGTGGACCAGCTGGCAGACCGTCTCGAAAACGGCCGATTTGGCCAGGGGTGAAAACACCATTCGACTGGAAGCGGCTTCCGCAGAAGGTTTGGCCAATATTGATACATTTACAGTGACCGGCGCCACCATTACCGTTGGAAATTGCGGTGCGCCGGATGCGGATGCGGACTCCGATGGCGACTCGGATGGGGACTCCGATGGCGATTCGGATGGGGACTCCGATTCAGACACATGCCCTCAAGCTCCGGACGGCAAGTACCAGATGGAAGACCTGGATCGCGGCGTGGTGGCCGTAAAAGTCAATTCCGGCGTATACGTGGGCTGGCGCATGCTGGGATACGAATACGACAGAGAGAATCCCGACAATGTAGCTTACAATCTGTATCGAGAGGGCAAAAAGGTGGCTACGGTTACCGATTCCACCAACTATGTGGATAACCAGGGCAGTACATCCTCCAAGTATTCGGTAAGTGCCGTCATTGGCGGCGCAGAGTGTAAAAAATCCAAAGAAGTGGCTGTATGGTCCAAACAGTATTTAAGCATTCCGCTTCAATCACCGGGAGCATACGAGGCCAATGACGTGAGCCCTGGAGATTTGGACGGGGATGGTGAATACGAACTGGTGCTCAAGTGGCAGCCATACAATGCGCAGGACAACGCGAATGACGGCGTGACCAGCGACACCTATCTGGACGGCGTGAAGCTGGACGGCACTCGCATGTGGCGCATTGACCTTGGTCCCAATATCCGCTCCGGCGCTCATTACACCCAGCACTCGGTGTATGACTTTGATGGGGATGGCAAGGCGGAAGTGGCCTGCAAAACAGCGCCTGGCACAAAAGACGGCACAGGAAGTTATTTATCCAAAGGGCCAGCTGCCAATGACGATGACAGTCGCACGTATCGCAACGAGAAGGGGCGCATCCTGGAGGGACCGGAATATTATACAGTGTTTGATGGCGAAACAGGAAAGGAACTGGATACCATCGATTACCCGGTCCCCAGAGGAAGTGTATCTTCATGGAAAAATGGGTGGGGAGATGATTGGGGAAACCGCATGGACCGGTTCAATGGCGGTGTGTCGTTTGTGGCTGACTCCGGCGATTCCGCCAGCGGTCGCCCGAGCATTATCAATCAGCGGGGATATTACGAACGGATGACCATCAGTGCCATGAATTTCCGTGATGGTAAATTGACCAAACTGTGGATCTATGACAGCAATACGGATCCCGGGGGAGAGCAAGATGGCAACCATAGTCTGATGACCATAGATGCAGATGGGGACGGCGCCATGGAATTGATACCTGGCTCGGCGACCATCAACAGCAATGGTACGTTCCGGTGTTCGACAGGTTTAGGGCATGCGGATGCGCTGCACGTGGGGGAATTCATTGTGGGTGAACGCCCAACGGTTTTTATGCCCCACGAAGGTGCGGGCGGACATGATCTCCATTGGGCGGATACCTGTGAGTTTATATTCAAAACAACCGGCGGGAGTGACAATGGCAGAGGTGTTGCCGAATATGTCAGTGACAGCAATACTGCGGGCGCCAGCTGTTGCAGTAAAGTGGGGTGTGTGAATTGCCAAAGTGGTTCCGGAAACCCGCCATCTGCCGGCAGCAATCATCTGATTTATTGGGACGCGGACCCATTGCGGGAGCTTTTTGACCCCGGCGGCCCGGAGGAATCCGACCCATACGATCCGCACTACGAAGACTCAGATTTTGGAGGAATAACCAAACCTGGTGTGGCTCAACCCCTTTTGGATTTGACCAATTTTGGCACCAACAACGGCACGAAGCACAATCCCAATCTCACAGCAGATCTGCTGGGCGATTGGCGGGAGGAACTGGTGGTGCGTGAACCGGACAGTTCCGGACTGCGCATTTACACAACGACGATTGTGACGGATCAGCGTTTCTACACCCTCATGCACGACCCCACCTACCGCATGCAGGTGAGCTTTGAGCAATCGGCGTATAATCAGCCACCGCATCTACCCTTCCACATGGGCGTTGGCATGAAAATGCCCCCCACACCGGACATTCAAGTGAAATAGTCGCTGATGAGAAAACGCGTTAGGGCAGGATTAGAATGAAGCCTTCTTTGCGACTGCCGTTCTGGCCGTATCCAACAATGTGTTTGCCGTCTGCCGACACGCCGGTGGCGGCTTCGAAAGTCCATCCGGGCAACGAAATCTCCGCATCATTGAGCAACGTCTGCAGCGACTGCAATCCGTTGGTTGAATCCCATACCATCGCTTCGCTGTTTTGGGCGCCAACGATGACCGAGCCGTTGGCGTTGATATCGTCCGGAACAAACTTACCGATGGAAACGGGCGGGTCAGAGAGAACCCATATGTATGCGTCACTTGCATCGCCCAGGATGCCCGCAATCACCCGGCCGTCGTCGCTGATACAACTGGGGATTCCTTTATTGGGATCCGTTGGAAGCGGAAGCCAGGAAATAGTCTTGTTGGCATCCAGGGCTTTGGAATCAAATGTCATGCGGAAAGGTGACTTATTTGAATGCCCCACCACGATTAAGCCATCTCCGCTCATATCCGTGACAGTGCATGAATCAGGGGGAATAAGAATGGAAGCATAATCGTCTCCTATCCATCGAAACCCACCGGAGGTCTGGTCGTCGTCTATAAGTCCCCCGATAACAACATCACCGGGTGCACTGACAGCAAGCGCGCTTGAGAAGTGTTCTAAAGCATCTGATTCAAGTTGGGTCATGCCCTGCCCGTCGATCCACAGAAACGCGCGTGAACCGATAATCACAGAACCATCCGCATTGACGTCATTGGGAATTGCACCTGTTCCCCCAAGTTCTTCTATTGTGCCATCTTTCCATCTAACAGCAGTGCCCGTGGCGGCATCATCAGTGTAGGACGTCCATCCCACCACCACCTGTCCATCCGCACTGATGGCGGTGGCTTCACTGGTGTCGTCGTTCAGACTGGCAAAGCCCAGTGCCTTGAAATAGTAGTTACAGTCGGCACCGTAGTAATCGAAATCGCAGCGGCATTCAGCATTTGCGGCGCAGTAAGCATTATCACCGCAATCTGCATCCTCGCAGCAATGGTCCTCGGACGCCAGACACTGGCAACTGCCGGATGCATCACAAAACTGGTTGTCACCACAGTTTGAATTTTCGCAGCAGCGATCCACTGTGGGGGTACACACGGGCGTGGTGTCTGAAGCGGAATCTGTATTTGTGTCCGTATTGGTATTACCATATGTATCAGTATCCCCAACCGTACCGGTATCCCCAACCGTACCGGTATCCCCAACCGTACCGGTATCCTCAACCGTACCGGTATCCCCACCGCCGCCACTATCGGTACTCGAGCCGGTATCCGTTCCCGTTGTCTGCACATTGTCAGTACTGTTTTTATTGTCTTTCCCGGTGCCGGTATCTGATTCATCAAAAGTGAAATCGTCCAAACCTGTAATCTGGTTGCACCCGGCTGTTATAGTCAACAACATGACAAAGAATGTTAGATATCTCAATTTGTTCCTCTTTCCTACCGCATTGGTACTAAAATATTGCAGCATATATATTATCCGTTTTAAACAACAGAAACATATTTTTAAACTAGTACCAATTGAGAATTATCTCGTGCCACAGCACTGTACTCTACAGTACACCTTGAAAAAGAGAATCATTCCCGCAGAGTCAATGATTGGGTTGCGTAACACACTGTGGGATGCACAAATGCATATGGTGGAGCGAACTTTTTAGCGGGAACCACTGTAAACACCGAATCTTTTTTAAAAGTGTCCAAAGATATAATCGGCATCAGGTTGGAATCGATGAACCAGGCGTGGGAAGAAAATTGAAACACCTCTTTGAAAGTACGCACCACCTTTGGTGGATTGGGGCCGTAAAACACATCGAACCGGGGTGCTTCACCCTCGGGTACTATAAACAGGTGTGTTCGATTGGGAAACAGAATACGCAATGGTAAAAGTGTTTGCCAGTCTTCATGAACGAGGGGCGCTGTGTTGTCGGGAACACTTTGAATTCGGTCGGAAATTTCATGGAACGGTCCGTTAAAACGGTTGCGATAAATTATAATGTCAGTGGGTACCATAAACAGCAGCAGCAGAGAAGTAGCCACCAACTGATGCCATTGTCTGGAAAGACTGTTGATGCCGATGGCCACTGACAGGAAAAAGAGAGGTACTCCAAACATCATGTAGCGGGGCATCAGTACCGGTTCCACTGTCCAGGACAGCAACACCGCAATGACGAAAGTGGTTAAGTATACCAGCATGGGCAACCATTTGAAAAATTGTCCCTGCTTTGACGAAAACGAACGGTAGATGCCAAACCCAATCAGCGCCAGCGCCAGCAGCATGGCCACCAAAGACCACCATGGCCAGGGGATATCTTCGAACTTAAAACTGAACGGCATCATCCATGCGAATTTGAGAATGAAACTGTCCGCCTTTGGAATCCAGAAACCGGAGGCGACACGCGTGACCTGATGCCACAGAGATGGCAGCCAGGGCACATATGCCAAAACGGAAAGGATAACGCATGTCCAAAGAGGCACGGCTCTTTGAGGGTGGGAGACATGTGCAAAAATGAGTAGGTAGATCACAAACACCGCAGCGGCCAGCAAGCCATAATAGTGTGTGTACATGGCCCCTGTCAGCGCCAGGAAAAACAACACAAAATCCCTTTTGCCTCCGTCTCTTGCCGCCAGCAGGCCATATACAAAAAAGGCAAAAACAAAAAAGGCCATCATGGTGTACATCCGCGCTTCCTGGGCAAAACAGAGAATGGAAGGGGCGGTAATAACCAAAGCGGAAAAAAGAACCGCCGTGGTGCGCCCATACAATCGCGCTGCAGGCCAGATACCGCACATCAGAATGCCCAGGGCAAACAGCACCGATGGCAGCCGATAAAAGAATTCAGTCTGTCCCCCAAACGTCGTCACCGCATGCAATACGATATAATACAAAGGAGGATGCACATCCGTTTTTGCGAAATGCCAGATGTCCATGGGTGTATGGGCGCTCATGATGGCCGAATAACTTTCATCCAGCCATAAAGGTTCGTGGGTCACATTAAAAAACGCGGCAACGGCCCCCAGTCCAATAAGGATACTATTTTGCACAACTTTGGGAAAACCCGGGATCACTGTCATCAGAAAAACTCCTTACTTTGAAATACAGTAAGGAATCTGTTGAAATGCAGCTCAATTAGTTGGATGGAACGACTAAAAGAGGGGAGCAAGATCACTCATCACAGCCGAGGCAGGCGAACTCAACGATACCGTCAAATACGCCAGAACGTTTGGCGGTGTGAATCTCAATATCGATGAGAAAACCAGTCTCTTCCATATTCTCAGTGCAGCATCCGTCGCAATCATCGTCACTGCACATGTGATACACCACTACATCGATGCCCTGCCCTTTTTTGCCTCTGAGCCGCAGGGGTTTACCGTTTCATCCGATTCGCTGGTTGTATCGTTCTCGGCGTCTGATTCACTGGCTGTTTCCGATGCGCAGGCCATGACACACCAGGTGGCGAGCCAGATCAATAAAATTTCACGGGGCAATCCTTTCGTAGCGGCCACACCCGTGACCAGGTCCTTCATTGTATCAATTTTTTACTACTGTTATAAATTTCAAAACGAAAAGGATGCCCCAATGCCATTAATGGGTCCGCCCAGCGGATACACGGCAATCTGCCCGTGGCGATGCAGAAGCGGAATAAGCGCGCCGGTCATCGCTCCCGCAGTGGCGCCCACCAGAATGTCAGAGGGGAAATGCCGGCCCGCCACATATCGAAGCAAACCGGTGGTGGCCGCCAGCGTCATGGATGCGGGCCAAACCACATATCGCAGGGGCGAATCTGCAAAGATGGCGCTGAATGTCGTGGACAGAAACACGGCGCCGCAAAATGCCTTGGAGGTGTGCCCGGAAAAAAAAGAGGTTCGCTGTCCGGACGCCTCCAGTTTCTGTTCTGTCGTCAGGCTGTGGTTGTACAAAAAGGGACGCCGGCGCTGTACGAGTCCCTTCATCATAGAGGTCAATCCGACATTAATTCCAAACGCCTCTGCATACATCACCAGAACGGTAATGCCATCTCTGGGGCGCCGATGAACAAATTGCAGTATCGCCGGAACCAGTGGCAACAGAGCTGCGGTATATTCGGTTACATCACTGGCCGTGTCTGCACCGGGAGACCACCTGCGGGTGGCGCTGCGATCAAACCAATTTACAGTGCGCGCATCCAGTGCACTTATCTCCCCGGTTGTCGGCATTGCTGTGGCGTGGCTGGAGATTGTCCTGCCGGAGAAAAATAATGTTGTCCCCAGCACTGACAAAAAAACGTCCTTTCCCAGAGACAACCGGTAGGGAGTGGCCGATGCCTCATCGGGCGCGGAAGCCATGGCGCCATGGACACGAACACTCAAACTACTTATCATGCCCAGTGAAATCAATGTTATCTGGTTCAGCAGGAATCGCCCAGTCAGTTTCCATCTGCGCGCGAACAATCAGTACCTCCATCACACCGCCTCGAAAAACGGGGGCAACCGTTATCATCATACCGATTCAGCACCGTGTCTGTAAAACATGACATGCATAAAAACGAAAACCAATAAAATGGCCCAGTAAATCGCCTGCGTCAAAATGGAATAACTCACAGCAGTGGCTATCAGCCATATCCACGCTCCCACAACGGCGGAGATGCCCATCAGAATGAACACAAAGTATGCCTTTTTCCGAACCACCAGCAACACAAATCCAATTCCCCACATGAGCAGCACAAAACTGTTTACCGCCAGCGCCCCCACACTTTGCACGGTCACCAGTTCCTCGGGCAGCAACACCGAACTGGTAACCATCCACCATTTGTAAAGCGACATCAGATTGTACACACACAGCGACATTCCCAACAGCACCGACAGCGTGCAGATAAAATGCAGAATGGACGTCAATACCGCGCGTTGCCGTCGCAGCAGATCTCCAAACAACACGGGGTCATCTGCATCCTGAATGCTGCTGTCCGGCGTTCTGTATTCGTTTGCATCCATTTCGACTACACTCGAGAACATCCCCCAATCCAGCCACCTTTTTCGTCACCTAAGAAAACAGTATACTACGCAAGGAAAGGGATCCACCTTCAAATCCATCCATTGGATAACGAATTACATCTGCGCATTATCGGCAACCCCAATGTGTATCCTTACAGATCGAACGGATAGGTCACAATCAATTCATCCTGCCCAAACCGCGGCAGGCGGGCATGGGTGACCGCACGCACCGCGCATTCACCGGATAACGTTTCTTCAAACCGATCACTCATAATCCGGGCGGAGGTCATCTGCCCGCTGTTCCCCGAAAAAGACATCCGGAGGATAAGTCGTCCCCGCTCATCGAGTCGGCAATGGGAGACCCGACGGGCGATACGGGACATGGCACTCTTGACCGCGCTGCGAGACGGTAAATCCGGCAAGTCTCTCACGGCCGGCAACTCTTCAACAGATGGTTCTTCGGACGATTCGTTTTCATAGTCACGCTCACGGCTGAAAACCGCATTCGAAGACACCACATGACCCGACTTTGAGCGACCATAAGGAACCGCCCTGGCGCTGCGAACAGACTTTTTACCTGTAACGCCTGCATCATCATCGGCGCCACTGTTGGTTTGCGCCGTACTTGCCACGTCCACATCGCGGACGATTTCCACCTTTGCCAAATCAACACGCTCCGCTTCCAGGTTATATAGTGAATCGCCCATGCGCACCGACAGTTCCTTCCTCTCGGGCATTGGCATCATCACCAGCAATGGTGTTGGCGACTGAGGCAACGGCGACAAAGAGGCGCTTTGGGATACTGGTCCCAAAGCACTTTCCGTCACACCGTTGGTGGTGTCGATGGTTTCGCGTCCCGGCGCAGGTGTACTTAGCATCAGAGTCGCTGCCACAGTAAACACGGCCACCATCAACGCCACTGCCAGCCAGCCCTGGTTTCCAGCACCGCTGCCAGGTCTGGCCAGGGGCATTGACGTGCGCACGGCCTGAAGCGCCGCACCCAGGCGATTATGACTGACAGGTGCATCTACCATACTCTGAATGGCCAACTCCGGCGGCTGCCAGGGCATGTTGGGCGCCGGGGGCAAAAGCGTGCCGTTTGTGAACTGAGAAATGGGAGGCCCGGGAAGTGGCGGCAAAGTTATGGCGTCATTTCGCGCGCCATGGAAATCGGTGCGAACCATTTTCCGGGTGACATCCTCGTCGCCGTCCTCCCCATCGCCTTCGACATTAACTATGTCAACTGGAGAACTGTCCAAAACAGTGTTGTTGTTCCCCCTGTTTTGCGCCATTTCCACCACAACCACCAAACGTTGCTGGTCAATGGACCACACCACTTTGGCACTGGAAAAGTGATCTGCCAGTTCAGCTGTCAAGTCGTGTACCCACTCTTCTTCTTTCAAGAGTCGCACGTATGACACACTGTCTTCAGCACGGATTTCCACCGGCATCTGATCGAGGTCTACATGATGAACGAACCCGGGAATGTCATGGCTCCCATGTGCAACCGAACGAACCCGACCGCGATGGGGCTTTCGCTCCGCTCTGCGTCGGGGCAACGAGAGGTTCGTGCTATTTCCAGTTTCGCTGACAGGACTGCCAGTTTGCATTTTCTCCTCCAAAAAGGCGAAACTACCCACAGCGCCTTTTAGCGTCTGTACGTCCGTCTCACATGTGGGATATTGTGCCCTAACCAACAGTTAGTGACGCTGTTGCGAGAAGTCAATCACAAATTCTGTATCGATAAAATTTTATAACAAGACTGAAAGTTTTACTTCCAATACAATACGGAACGGACACAACTCAAACGGTGTTTGAAGAAAGACGGCCAGCAGACGCAACGGTATTGGTGAGTGTTCCTATCCCCGATACAGACAGGGATACCGTGTCGCCATCGTTCAAAAATTTCCCGAGCTCCAGACCGCAGCCGCTGCCCAGTTGGCCCGAGCAGGTGCCGGAGCCGATAAATTCTCCGGGGTAAAGGGTTTCCGATTTGGAAATATACGCAATAATCTCCTCAAACGAATAATGCATATCGGCGGTTGTTCCCCGCGACCACTCCTCGCCATTCACTGTTGCACGCATGGTTAGATTGTAGGGATCGGCGATTTCATCCGGTGTGACCAGCCAGGGACCGATGGCGTTACCGGTATCGAAGTCTTTTCCCTTGGCAGGACCAAGGCGCCCGCCCTGCTCTTTCATCTGGATGTCCCGTGCTGAAAAATCGTTGAAGATGGTGAAGCCACCAATGTATTGCCTCGCTTTTTCTTCGGGAATATCCCGTCCCTGTTTGCCAATGAACACCCCCCACTCCAACTCGTAATCCAGCTGTCGGGTATATGAGGGACGCACGACCTTATCTCCGTCACCAATCACCGAAAATCGATTGCTTTTGTAATACACCGGTTGCGCATACCAGGCGCGGTTCATCTTACCCGCCAGAGACCTTTTACGGCCGAAAAACCGTTCCAGCGCCACATCCATCGGCGCCAGTTTTTTGAGGCCGACTTTCCGGATACAATTAATAATGTGCTGTTCAAACGCCATACAGTCGCGGATAGACTCTGGACGAGGTACAGGCGACTGCAGCGTCACTTCGTCCAACGCCAGCGTTTGAACCGGTGCATCCAGCATTTCTCTCGCCAATGCCCTGGCCCGTTCACCGCCACTGAGAAATGCCAGCATATCCTCAAAATCAGGCGATGGAACACCTTTTTTACGTGTGTGGTTGTCTTGAAGAGGCACCATCTGATGTGCCGCTTCCAACACAACTCCGATTTGAGAACCACCGTTCCTACTGCAGAATGTTGCTATTTTCATGGCGCCATTATGCCGCCCGGACAAAAATAGTCGATAGAAATTCAGCAAAACCGGAGTGTGATTTACTCCTGCACCCAAAGCCTCACGTTGGATATGCAAAAGTCCATTTCAACAGGAGTGTCAAAGGAACTGGTGGTGGCAAATTGCAACGAGATAATCTGACCGGACGAAAGCGACTCAAGGTCAAACTCGAAAGTACCCGTTCTGGCGAGAGGGTTTTCCTGTAAATTGGCATCGTTTTCCACTTTCAGCTGAAACCACAGTCCCGGTTCAGGAATGGTGCCGTTAACATCGAAAGACACGCCCTTCAATCGATGTTCGAAACCATCCACCAATGGGCACTGTGCAACAGTGAAGTACTTGTACGCCGGATCATCGTCGCCATCCGTAAAACAAAGATAAACCCCCATTCCGCCATAGGCGCTGAATTCAGGGTGCGGCCCAATGGTCCCCGTTAAGCAAACCCCTTTCGTTTCCTCATCAAACACGGTCGACACAGACGATGAATCATCCGCATAGTGATACCACAGCCCCTGAGCCCCAAGTTCGTTGGTTTCGCCCTGAACAAGGAGAGCGCCGGGCAATTCGTTTGTGGCAATAAACGGTACGGCGTGCAATCCCATATCGCTGTCAGATGCGGAATCCAAATCCGTCAGCGTATCGGCATCAGAGGAATCGCCGTCAAACGTATCAGAATCCACCGGCAGCATTTCCACCGGGTTCAGTATTGTCTCGTCACAGGAGATGAACCAAAGCACACACACCAGAAACGGATAGTATATAGCCAATGGCAGAGCTGGTTTTCGATGCGAAATTTTATTCATTTTTCGTTTAAATGCCCCGGTCACAGCACAATCTACAACTTAAATATCGCACAATCATTCGTCAAATTGTACATTCAATTGACTTTTTTCACCAATCATCGCCAAACGTCACTTTTTAGAAGAATATTTAAACCCAATGGAGTGATTCCACAGATACTTTTTTAGAAAAACTCAATATCGTCCACTTCGATAAAGCCCGGGTCGGTCTTATGGTCTGGAAGGAACCCGTTTGAGTCGTAACCAATGCATTGAGGCGACAGCATAATGCTGTTCAAACCACTCAACACTTCCTGTAATGCCTCTGCCGGTTCCACCCCCATGCTGTGCGCCCAATCCGGCAACGCCACGTCGCTGAATCGCACCTGCACCTGCGAAACGTTCGGCGTCGCCTCTATATACCAACCCCAGCCAACGGCCGAACGCGCAACGGCGTCATCCTTGTTGACCACCAGCAGCAACCGCACAGTGCGTCGTTTATCTGCCTTCAGTTTCATGCGAATGCCTTTTAGTCCTTTAACGTTATAAGGCCGCTCGGCCAAATACAGCTCGTAATAGAACCAACTGCTCCAGGGCCAAACCTCTTTCGAAAAAACAAAATCAAGGCGTAGCGCACTGTTGTCCAATGACGATGTCGCAGATGTACCCCTGCCTTCGAGAAAAGTTGAGCTGCTCACCAGAACATCGGTTCCGTTGAACAGCGAGCAGGTGGACAACTGTTCCATATCGGTCACCCGGGCCACCGACAATTGCAACGGAATGTCCTTTGGATCCAGCTCGCATTCCATTCGTTGTCGCAACAGGGAAATATTCCGCTTAAGTCCATTGACTGCCACATCGAAAGCTGTCACTCCGGGGCCAAAGGGGTCCGCTGCCACTGCGCCTCTGATTCTGGCGGCATATCGGTCAATCTTTGCCTGCATGGCCGCTTGCGCAAACGGACCATTCATCAATTCCTGCATGGCCGCCGCATAGCGTTCAGGATTGTTGCGCAGCGTCTGAAATATGCGATCGCATCCCGAGGGGAGAACCGTTTTGTAGTCATTCCATGCCGAATACCCCTGGGTGCAATTGTCCGGTGCGGTCCGCCATCCCGGTACATCACTGAAAAAGGATTTCCAGATATTCAGGGTGTTGTCCAAATCCCACGGAATCAACACAATCTGACCATTGGATTTTTCATAAATGTAAAAATTATGGTTCGTGGCGACAGAGATGGCGTCATCATGCCGATACCATGCAGTCACTCCATCCACATTGCCAATCAGATCATCCACTGCCATATAGCGCATCAGGTAATCAATCCCCATCGTGGCATCCAGGGTATCGAGCAATTGCGGCTCGGGCGATGCAATCAGGTTGTTGGACACAGCCAGAAGCTGCGTCACATCGGCGTCCTCCTCATTCGTCTTAAGTCCCGATAAAGCGTCGAGGGCATCTATCGCAACAGATTCGCCATTTTGCAGTCGGATAGGCCACACTTCTTTATAAAGGTTGCCATCGGGATCATCAGGCCACCTGGAACTGGTGAATCGACCGTCCACCTGCTCCACCAGCAGATACATCCCTTGCGATTTCCCATTCACACGAACGTTGGCAAAGCCGGTGCGAGGTGTCACTATCCCCATCTCTCGATATACGTCATACGCCAACACCTCTTTCAAGTACGAATTATCATCTCTGGTGGTATTGAAATTGAGGCGTTTGAGGCCGTGAAACCGCAGATTTTTGTCGTATTCGTTAAACTTCAGCTTCATGTCCAGTTTGGGACAAACCGGCTCGTCCTGTTCATCGAAACACGTTTCAAGGGAACCAATATTCCCCTTAAAAGCAATGCCGATCACTTAAGCGCCTGATTTTTTGAAGATACAGAAAAATTTTGTATTGCAATCCGAGGAGGAAAAAAATGGA
>JAFGQN010000155.1 GCA_016935665.1 Deltaproteobacteria bacterium
AACGAGCCGTCCTTGCTTTCAATGACGGACAAAAAAATGGGACAGGTCCCGTTTATGCTTGACGGGGACCCTGTTCATGGGAGGTATGCATTGAGCGTGCATATCACGTGACCACATATCTTAGGGATATGGCCGATGACAGAGAAGCGCCCATCGTTCGATACGCCAAAGCGGTTCGCCACTTTCTTGGGAATAAACGACCATTGTTCCCCGATGAGAGTCTGCTTCCCGGGACCACCACATCAAAGGTGTTTGGCGCCCCGGTATATCCCGAACTCACAGGCATGCTTATCTGGCCGGAACTGGACACCATCAGCAACCGAAAAGACAATCCTCAATATCTATCACCAAAGGATGCCGCCATCCTTGCCCACAATGTCTTTCCGTACTGGATGGAGCGCAATATCCTGGAGCGCACCCGCAAAGAATACCATGACCCCCGCTGTCTGAAACTGTTCGAAAAACTGGTGTTTTTCATTACATCCAAACCGGGCGCCGTTTCCCACACAATTCCCTGGTACGAGCAAATTATCACGTACGGGACCGAAGGAATCATGGCACAGGCCCAAAACCGGCAGGAGCGCCTGGGCGCCAAAGACAACCTCACTGCGGAACAAAAAGCCCAATTCGACTTTTACGAAGCCGTTCAAATCGCACTGGATGGCGTCGGGGCATACAGTCGCAACCTGGCGCAGCAGGCCAAAGTACTGGCAGCAACGGAGCGTGACCTTAAACAAAAGGATAATCTGCTCGAAATGGCGCGCATATGCAGTACGATTCCCATGAAGCCCGCCACCGGTTTTCGCGAAGCACTCACTGCGCTGTGGATTGCCCAGATTGCCGTTCACGCCGAGAATATCAACATGGCGATTAGCCCCGGCCGCGTGGATCAGTACCTGTACCCGTATTACCAGAAAGACATCGCTTCGGGGGTGTTAAGTCGAAAAGACGCACTGGAACTGGTGGGATGCTTTTGGCTGAAACTGAACGACAACACCAATCTGGTGCCAAATACGGCGGAAAAACTGTTTGGGGGAGCGGGGTCGGTTCCGGCAGTGACCCTTGGGGGGATTACGCCTGAAGGCACCGATGCGGTCAATGATTTGACCTGGCTCTTTTTGCGCGCCACGGAGCTGCTCAAACTGCGGGACCCCAATGTGAATGCCCGATATCACCACGAAGTGAATTCCGACGCATATCTGGAACGGGTCAGCGAGGTCATTGCCGAAACCAGGGCCATCCCCGCATTTCACAACGATGTGACTGCTATCCGCACTCTGGAAAAACAGGGGATTGAAACAGCAGACGCTCGCGACTTTGCCATCATCGGCTGTGTGGAACTGGGAAGCGCCGGTCGTGCGTACGACATGCCCGCAGCCATTATTATGAATCTCGTGGCGCCGCTGGAGATGGCGCTGTATCAGGGCAAACGCCCCATAACAAAGGATGAACAGATTGGTCCGGTGACAGCAAATCCCAACGAGATGACTTCGTTTGAACAGTTTTTTGACAGTTTCAAAACGCAACTCAAATTTGTGATTGACGAAGCGGTGACGCTGAACAACAGCTTTGGTCGGATTCATCAGGAAACCATGCCCCCTGCCCTGCTTTCCGCGCTTTTCGATGGTCCCATCGCTAACGGCAGGGATTTAAGTCGCGGTGGCGCAAAATACAACTCCTCCGGCGCCACGCACGTGGGTTTCGCCGATGTGGTGGATTCCCTCAACGCCATCGAACAGGTCGTTTTCATTGACAAAAAATTTACGTTTAATGAGCTGATCAATGGAATCAGAAACAATTTCGAAAAGGAAAAAGAGTTGCACGCCTATCTGGTGAACCGGGCGCCCAAATACGGCACCAGTCATCCTGTGGCAAAAAAAAATGCGCAACAATTGATTTCACTGCTGTTCCAGTTGTATCAGGAGCACACCAATTATCGGGGGGGGCGCTATCGACCGGCGTTCTGGACCATGACCAATCATTCCGGACTGGGTAAATTGACCGGTGCGCTGCCAAACGGTCGCAAGGCCGGGCGCAATTTTTCCAGCGGCATCACTCCAGTATCGCAGGCGACGGTGGAGCTGGCCGACTGTCTGGATGCCGTGGCCGCGCTGAACAGCGATGAAATTCCAGGCAATGTGGCGTTCAACCTGAAATACACTCAGGTTAAAACGCCAGAGGAAAGCAAAGAGTTCAGTGCGCTTGTAAAAACGTATTTTCAAAAAGGGGGTATGCAGGTGCAATTCAATATCATGAACTATGAAATGCTCATCCGTGCCATGGAACACCCGGAGGATTCCATGAATCTGCTTGTGCGCGTATCGGGGTATTCCGCCTGGTTCAACGATTTAACTCGGGCCATGAAAGAGGAAATCGTGGCGCGCACCGCCTACGATATCATTGACAGGCGGGCAGCCAAATACCCAGCTGAATATACTGGCTTAATCCCCTGCAGTTAGGAGCGCCCAATGCTGGCCCGATTCATGGAAGACATTGTAAATATTATACTAATCAGACATTTTCGTTTAAAACGCCTGGCAACAAAACTAAAAAACCACGTGGGCGGAGAGGCCACCGAAGAGGGGTTGAAACTTCTCCTCCGATGCATGGCGCTGGCGCTGTGTGTAGACAACGAGTATCGCAAAAATCTAAAGGACTTTAACGGTCGCTACCTGTTTACCACAAAGAAAGGACCGGTAAATGTGGCGGCCACCTGTGCCAACAACAAAATGTCCGTTTACGAAAAAAGCATCAGCGACTTCGATGTACGCGTGGACTTTTCAGATTACAAAGCCATCATTGATTTTCTGATTCAGGCCGATGTGGACATCATCGACCAGATGCTGAACCAGAAGCTCAGCTTTTTTGGCAATCTCAATTACTTGTACAAACTGGGGTACATGACACGCCATCTGATGTTGAAGCTGGGGATTGCCGTTTCATGAAGTATCCCCTTGTGGCCAGGATTCAAAGACTATCCACTCATGACGGACCTGGCCTGCGCGACGTGATTTTTTTCAAGGGATGCCCACTCCACTGCCTGTGGTGTCACAATCCTGAAAACGTGAATGCCGCCGCAACGATGCTCTGGTTCGAGGAACGCTGTATATCCTGTGGTAAATGCCAGGACGCATGCCCGAACCCGGGCCATTCGAAGGGTGCGCAACCACCTGTTCATTCCAACCAATGTACCTGTTGTGGCGTCTGTGCGGATGCATGCCCGGCGTTGGCTATCGAACGCGTGGGCAGGAAAATCGAACCGAAGGATCTGGTGAGCACACTGCTTAAGGACAAATCGTATTTTGACAATTCAAACGGCGGCATTACCTTTTCCGGCGGCGAGCCGGCCCTTTGGCCCAAATATGTGGGCAATGTTGCCCAATCGCTGAAACAGCACGGTGTGACGGTGGGCATTGAAACTGCCGGATATTTTGATTTGGGTCCGTTTCAACAGCTGCTCCAGCCGTGGCTGGACTTCATCTTTTTTGATTTGAAACTGTATGATGCCAAAGCGCACCAAAAATATACCGGCATAGACAATGCACAGATTCTATCCAATTTTTCAATTCTGGCGCGGCAGATGGGACAGAGATTAATACCGCGCACCCCACTTGTACCCGGTATTACGGATACAGAGGAAAATCTGCGTCACATTGGCGCACTCGTTTCCAAATCCGGCGCTGGTCAGTGGCAGCACCTGACGTTCAATTCAAGCTACGAATTAAAATGGAAATGCATGGGACAGGCTCCGGCAACGTTTCACTCAGGTAAAAACGATTCGGTAAACGCTCCCCAATAACGGCGTCACTGACCGAACCCTGGCGGCATTGGCCGATTTTTTTTTTGCGGACAGTCGATGTGCACATGCATAACGACACACGCTACAGCATATTTATGCCGAACAACCTGTTGGAATAAATTGGAGCAAAAAAAAATGTAACATATTTAAATTTGGACAAGACGTGAAAGGATATTCAATTCCGGTCCTGAATGAACGGGAAATCCGGGCGGGATCGGGGATGCTGGATGTACCGCCTCATCTACCGGAAAAAGCCATGTACTGCCCAGGAGAAGTGTGCGAACTCAAAGATAGACAAGACATTCAAAAAAACATCCCCGTCGCAGTGGATTGCCGTTCTGATGTTCATACTTGGCATGATGGGCGCAAAATGGGGACTCCACAATCAGCTCTCAAAGGTCCCCGAAGATGTCCGGCAAGCCAAAGAGCAACTGACCCGCAGCTCTTCCGACGCCCAGTAAGCACTCCCGTCACATAATTGTAATCGTTTAAAGGATACATTTCGGGGATTGGCGGATGGCCCGCCACATGGTACATTTAGCGGAATCTGAATCTCATCTGGAACAATCGCATAACCGCTCATTCATTCGAAATCATCGTCATGGGTGAATGCGGCAATGTGCGTCGGGGGCCAATATTAAATGACAGAACCAGAGTCTTGTGTATCATCAATGTCCAAACAGGACCACATACGCCTGCGAAAGGTGATTTCGCGCCTGTTTGCAACAGGCATTAGCACTGCAAATTCCGATTATACAAACAGTAAAATCAAATTATGCAACCAAATCGCCCTGTTTCTTTTTTTTCTGGGGTTGATTTATGGCGGTTTCAGCCTCATCTATTTTCCTGTTCTGGCGGCCCTTCCCGGCGGGGCGTCGGTGGTTGCCACGGCGGCGATTCTTTTAAACAAATACGGGAAACACCAAATCTCCAGATTTTTATTGCCGACAGGCGCCGTTTCTCTGGACTCCCTGTACCACGCTTTTCTGGTTCCCGCCGGTGAGCCCATGATAGATCCCTTATTTATGGCGGCATTCAGTTTTTCGCTCTATTCGTGGGTCCTTGTGGATATTCGCGAAAAAGCACTGCTGATATCGAGCATTGGTGTGTGCTTTTTCTGGCTGTTTGGTCAAAATTGGTTGAATCCGCTACTGGAGTATTCCGGAGACACCGGTATCTTTCGAAGCGTTCCCATTCTGGTGGTCTCATATGGTTTTGCGGGACTCATCGCCGTCACTTGCCTTTACTTTTTGCAAAAGCGTAATCTGGTAATGGAAACCGAACGGAATGGTCTCTTAAAACAATTGTCAAAGGACTATCAGTCGGAGCATCACTCCCGCCTGGAATCTGAAAAGCGTCAGCTGGAGTTGGAGGTGCAGCTAATGCATTCACAACGGATTGAAGCCATTGGACGCCTGGCAGGTGGCATAGCGCACGATCTGAACAACATGCTCACACCTGTGCTTGGGTATGGGGATTTACTGGTGGAGGATTTACCGAAAAATTCCGGGGCCCAGCAACAGGCCCTTCACATCGTTGAAGCGGCGACGCGCGCAAGAGACCTGGTTCGTCAGTTACTGGCATACAGCCGAAGGCAAATTCTCGAAATGAGCGAGGTACATATCAACGGGCTGTTGCGAGAGTTTCAACCGCTGCTGGAACGCACTATTCGTGAAAACATCCAGATTCAACTCAACCTTGCCGACGATGTAACGGGAATCAGCGCAGATGCAAATCAGATTGAGCAAATCATCATGAATCTCGCTGTAAATGCCCAGGATGCACTTCCCAACGGCGGACATATCACCATTGAAACACAGGTTGTCATTCTCGATGAAACCGGCGATATTGAGCTTTCGGATTGTAAACCAGGGAAATACATCAAAATTTCATTCTCGGACGATGGCGTGGGAATGGCCCCATCGACATTGGAATCTGTGTTTGAACCATTTTTTTCAACGAAAGGAGAAATGGGCACAGGCCTTGGACTCTCCACGGTCTACGGTATTGTTAAACAGCACAACGGCAGCATCCATGCAACCAGCGAGGAAAACAGGGGAACACAGTTCGATATATACCTTCCGGCAACCGATACGCAGCAGCCGGCAGACAAAAAAACAAATACATTGTCTTCCCCCGGCGGAGGCGCGGAAACCATTCTGATCGTCGAAGATGACCCACGCATCCGAGTCTTTGTGAAAAAGGCGCTTCAAAGACAGGGGTACAACACGCTAATCGCAGCCAACGGCGAAGATGCGCTTGCCCTGCTTCGTGAACATAAAGCCCCCCTCCACCTGATGTTATCGGACGTGATCATGCCCGACTGCAACGGCCCCGCGCTGTACGAAACAGCACTGTTATCACACCCGGAATTAAAAGCGGTATACATGTCCGGATATACCGACAACGTGGTTGCCAAACATGGCATTATACATGACGATATCTGTTTCATTCAAAAACCATTTACCACCTCTCACCTGTCACAAAAAATCCGCTCCGTACTCGACAGTTGAAGACTGGATGCGATTTCATAAGCGCCCCCTTTCAAACTGCCGACACCGCCGCCCAACAGATGTGCACCGACGCTGAAAATGCATTTGCCATTTTTAGAGTGGACCTTTGCCTAACGCTATGGAACTATGAGAGTAATTCGTTAGTATGGATTTTATGCACTGGAACTTTTTTTAACTCAAAAAAAGTCGCAGCAAACAATAGAGTAGCGTTTGATCGACTGCACCTTCATTGGCAATGGTCTATCAACGCCAGTGAAGGAGGTTACTTTGTCAAACTTCATTAAATGGATAGTGTTGTTTTCCACGGTATTGTGTTTTTTGGGGTGTACCCAGAAGGGGAAAACCGGTGAACCATCGGAAACAGATAGTGAAGGTTCAACTGAAAGCACAGACGAAAAGAACGATTCAGGGGGTGTTGACACCACTGCCACGACCGACGATGACACGTCAAACAGCGACACCGAAACAGAAAGCGATACAGCAAAGGACACCGCTTCAATCGATACGGCCATAGATGATGTTAAAAGCAATGCCGATCACTTAAGCGCCTGATTTTTTGAAGATACAGAAAAATTTTGTATTGCAATCCGAGGAGGAAAAAAATGGA
>JAFGQN010000156.1 GCA_016935665.1 Deltaproteobacteria bacterium
ACGCCAAACATTTGCTCATTTGCGGACATACCGACACGGCCGGCAGGGAATCCTACAACGAAGCGCTGTCGCAAAAGCGCGCCAATGTGGTGAGCTATGTAATGCTGGGCGACAAAAAAAGCCGCTCCATGTTTGTGGTAACGGTCAATAAGCAGCACACCAGCGAAGACATTCAGCACGTATTGCTCTGGCTTTCCAAAGTATTGGGCGTGCCCGGTGCAAACCCGGGCAAAATCGACGGCAAAATTGGTCAAAACACAAATTCGGCCATCCGCGAAATCAAACGATATTTTCGCTCCGGAGATTTTCCGCCCCCCAGGTACGACGGCATCTTTTTTAACGATGACTTTCACGATATTCGATTGCATTTGGAAAACAACACCACCTTTGGCGCCAGCCTGTGGGCAGTGGTATTCGAAATCTACCAGGCGGAATTGCAGGTATCCCTTAGAGCCGACGGCTTTGATATTCACCGCATTCGAGACAGCTTAAAATGGGTGGACCCCGACAAAAAAGCGGTTGGCTGCGGCGAAACCTGGCCCATCAATGCCAGAGGCAAAGACAACTACAAAAGCCAGGCCAACCGCCGCGTGGAAATCCTGTTTTACGACCCCGATGAGATAACCGCCGAACTACCCTGCAAGGAAGACAAGTGCGCGGAGGATGACTGTCATATTTTCAAAAATATGGACAGGTATAATCCGGGGGAGATGGAGACGAATCTGGAGGCCTGTGTTTTTTTGCCAAACGTTCTGTTGAAGGCTGATGAGTTACTCCTTTGAAATTGGACAGTAGCGCCAATATATGGAAAATGGTTGCATCCCGGGGATAAACGTCCATTTCGATCATTGAAGGGAGCTACATTGAGCGAAACACCCATCAGACACCACAAGCTTTTTCGAATGATACACATCGACAATCTCGATGTGTATTTGAAAAGAGGCGGTGCTCATGCCTGGAATAGTGCGCCAAATGATGGACTCCATTATCACACGATTCATTATTCCACGCTGCAGCAGCATCGGCATAGCCGACAAATACAAATAGAGGGGACTGATTGCGGAACACTTCACGACTATGTGCCATTTTATTTCGGTCCGCGCTCGCCGATGTTGCTTTCCCTGAAAAACGAACGGGTCGAAGGATATTCTGGTGGACAGGAACCGCTCATTTATTTGGTTTCCAGCACAGAAAAGATGGCAGAAGCCCAAATACCGTTTGTTTTCTCAGATGGTCACGGCATCATGGCGCTCACTGCGTGGTTTCGCGATTTGAAGGATTTGAACCAGGTAGACTGGGAAATGGTTAAAGAGACCAACTGGGCGGATACCATAGAGGACGGAGACAGAAAGCGTCGAAAACAGGCGGAGTTTCTGGTAAAAGAATTTTGCCCATGGTCACTCATCGTGGGTATTGGTGTTTACACTGAGAAAATGAAGGCTCGCGTTGAGAACAGTCTGGTGCAGTATCCGATAGATAATCAGCCGGTAGTAAAAGTTAAAAAAGAATGGTATTACTGAACACCAAATCAGGGGTCACATGATTACAGAAGTAACAGGAAATTTGCTGAAATCCAAAGACGACGCGTTGGTCAATACGGTCAACTGCGTTGGATTTATGGGTAAAGGTATTGCGCTGCAATTCAAAAAAGCATTCCCTGCCAATTTCATCGCGTACCAGAAAGCCTGCAAGGCTGGGGAAGTGCAACCAGGAAAAATGTTTATCTGGCGTTCTGAAGACCTCCTGAATACGAAATACGTCATCAATTTTCCGACTAAACGCCACTGGAAAGGAAAATCCCGGCTCGAAGATGTAAAAGCCGGGTTGACAGCACTGGTGGCCGAAGTTCAAACGCTGGGCATTCGCAGTATCGCCATCCCGCCATTGGGGTGTGGACTGGGTGGCCTTTCGTGGCGCGAAGTTAAGCCACTCATCGAACAGGCGTTTGCAGCTCTCCCCGAGGTCGATGTGCATGTATACGCCCCCAAAGGCGAACCCGACGTGCATCATCAGGTAAATCGAACCCCTAAACCAGCCCTTACCCATGCCCGGGCATTGTTTATCAGGTTGATGGCCCAGTATGCGGGTTTGGATTATCGGCTTTCGTTGCTCGAGATACAGAAACTCGCGTATTTTCTGCAGGAATCTGGAGAGCCATTGAGACTGAAATTTGATGAACACTTCTATGGCCCGTACGCCGACAACCTTAACAAGGTGCTTGAGATACTGGAAGGTCACTATTCTCAAGGATATAGCGGCGACAGAAAACCCGATACGCCTTTAACCCTGTTAAACGGTGCATCAGTGGAAGCTGACCAGTTTCTAAAAGCCGAAGCGGATGATGAGTCCCTTAAACGGCTTGACCGAGTTTCAAAGCTGATTGACGGTTTTGAAACACCCTACGGCATGGAGCTGTTGGCATCTGTCTATTGGGTTGCCACCCATCCATCCGACTCGACCGACTCCGATATTACCATTGAGCAGATCATTGACCGCATCCATCGGTGGACCAGACGCAAAGCAATAGTGATGAAACCGCTTCACATTCGCACCGCCTATAATCGATTGGTCGAACAGGGATGGCTTCTTCATAGCTAAACCTGCATTTCCCTCCAACACATATCTTAATCAATCCGCCAATTGTGCGTAACATCAGTATCCATATTATTTAATGTGCCTGCGCATGAATCGCCAGGGGCAAAAAGGGGTGAAGGCTATTATTCTGTACCCCATAAACGCCCTGCATATGCATATAGGAAATATAAAAGCAATTTCGTTACTATCTCGCATGCAGCGTAATTACCATTTTTTGTCTGTGTCTGAGATCTTGTCCACTTAAATAGTATCGCCCAAAAGAAACATCGCAAAAAGACACTTTCAAACCCCCGTTTGACTCCGGAATTCAAACACGATAAATCGTAATTGTAAACCAATACATTTGTTCCTGAACAATCAAATGAAGTTCCTTATAAGAGCTTCAGCCAAGCGCTCCTTAAAAAATGGCAAAAAAAAAAAACCGACCCCATTCACGTTAATGCGCGAGACCTCCACAAGGGGGTTATCGTACAGGCCGGGTATTCCTACAAAATTATCATACATCGCCACAAAGCAACGGTTGAAGTCATCGAAGCCGAAGATGTCCTCTTTCGCACC
>JAFGQN010000157.1 GCA_016935665.1 Deltaproteobacteria bacterium
TCCATTTTTTTCCTCCTCGGATTGCAATACAAAATTTTTCTGTATCTTCAAAAAATCAGGCGCTTAAGTGATCGGCATTGCGTTTAACCCCATCGTTGACATCAAGAGCGCGGCGTACGGTCTCCCGTTCGCTGGCGGACAATTCCAGCCCGGCGAATATGTTCTCAGATGCGCTGTTCGATTTATCTGAGACACTCGCCGAGACCCTGTCGGACAATGGAATGATGCCCTGACGCCAGTCTTCTTCCGCTCCCGCCCAAAGAGGTCTGATTTTCGTGAGTCGTTTTTCGGACTTTTTGTTGTCTGCACACATTGGCTTCTCCTGAGAATGCAATCGTCCACGGGTGTCTATGCACCTGTATCTCGCCAGGTTTTCTTTTTTTGTTTCCTGCTACACCAATTAAGAACGGTCGCGCGTCAAGTCAATGACAAATCCACTCATCATAGAAAATTTTAACAAAACAAAAAACTCGCAGCCAAACAGATTGGCTATCACGGTACAACCAATCGACATCCGCCATAACAGGTGGGCAATGCAAAATCGGGAGTGGGTCTCGTCAGTACAATTCGAAGGGATATTTGATAGTCAGCTGCTCTTTTTGAAAAATGGGCAATCGTGCGCTCTGAACGGCACGCGCCACGCAAAGGCCGGTTGCAGTGCCGCGAAATGTCTCGTCAATCACCTGCGACGACATCACTTTCCCCGTTGCGCCAGAAACCACCAGTTGTACCACGAGCTTTCCAGCCTTGTCAGATCTGCAGCTTTTCATCATTGGCAACACTTTTTTCATGGCGGCGCGGACAGCCGCCTTGGTGGGCAACTCCGGGATGGCGCTTTGCGGTTCAGCCAATGCAACAGTCTCTTCATCGTCGGCATCACTGGCTGCATCGTCATCGTTTCCATGATTCGATTGAGCCAGGTTGGAATCTGCGTCATCGCTTTGATGCACCACTCCCGAATGACCGCTCTGTATCCGAGGGCGTTCTTTTTGTGCCTTTTTTGCATAACGGTGGGAATTGCGGTTTACCACCGGCTGCGTTTTGAGGCGATTTCCCTTATCCTCAGCTGATGGTGTCGGTTGTACAGGAGGGTTGACGTCTTCGTTCGCAGCCGACGTCCGCACAACGGCAGCGGCATCGCTTTTCTCCCCGTCATTGTTCATCGTACTGATATTATCCATCGCCGTAACCATAGATGCCGGTTTCATCGAAACCGAATGTGCATCGTCCACCTCGATACCGGCGGGATAATCCGATTTTGCGTTTCCTGGATTTGCATACTCCGAGGAATAAAGCATCCAACCGCCCATCCCCACAACCAGGAAAATCGCAATAAACGACACGACCTTCCATGGGTTTTTCCGCCGAACACGCTGTGAACCTCCAGGGGGGGGAGGCACCGACGTACGCACCGACTGCAATACATCCTCCCGATAGCGCCGTTCCGTTTGCTCGTCGGAACTGACGGCGTAAAGTGACATATCCCGGCTGTCCCACCCCCGCTCGAGAGGTATCACCGTCGTTCGTCTGAGCACCGTCTGTGCATCTTCAAAGTCATCATCAAACGCTTCACCAGTGAATTCGTCCATCACACCGATGCGATCACCATTGGTATGCGCACTTTGGCTTATCGTTTCGTGTATGTCGGTATTTCTCGCTGTCACTAAATTTCTTTTTGTATCGTCCTCGTCGTCATAGTCTTCTTCCACGTCAATGATGAGGTCGTCTCCAGACAACTCCATTACATCACTATCTCTCAACTGTTCCTCCGATGGATTCAACGTTGCGGCGTCACTGGCGGACCTGACAGGTTTCAACGTATCTCGATCCGCTTCGGCATTATCCTGCATCGCTCCGTCTGGCCCATCTGCATTAACCACAAGTGTCTCCCTGTTGGAAAGCGTATGCCCATCAGGTGAACCATGGAATTCATCCGATTCAGTTGCATCCACTTCCTCGAAGGCCGCTTCGACGTCACGACTGGTTTCCTGCGCCTCTACTGCTGCCAGCATATCCGCCATTGTTGATGGCGGTGCGATAAGAGGCGTCGCGGACGCTGCAGCGTTTACCTCGTGAATCTTGATCTGGTCACGAACCAACTTTTCAAACGACTTTTTGTCCCCCACTCTGATTTCAACCGAATCCTCACGGGATATGATTGTTTCCCCACGAATACCGGACGCGGGGGTCACTTTTCGATTTTGCCTTGCCGTCAATTTCCTATCGCCCAAAATCCTTTTTTTGCTGTCGAAGTCCATGACTTTCTCCTCGTATGATCGCCTTGTCCCTCATGTGAACTGTCCACCGGGTATACATCACTCCATCTCCCACACCGCATCCGGAATCGGTTTAACCACCCGGAAACGCTGCGAACAGACTCAATAATCAAACAGTTCCACCCCGAGACATCGGGATATTTTATCATAAATCGAAAGGATAAGTGATGGTCAATTTATCTTTTTGAAATGATGGTAACCGAACCGCGCTCACGGCACTGGCCACACAACGCCCTATCGAGGTACCGCGGAATGTGGCGTCAACCACCTGAGCAGATGCCACTCGCCCGCTGGCTCCGGCGACCACAATTTTAATTACGATTCGCCCACCCACACCCATTGCGCATTGGGAAACCCGTGAACTCACGCTATCCATGGCAGACTTCACAGCAGCTCTGGAGGGAACCGATGGCGCCGTTTGCTGTGGCGTTACCGTCAGCAGATTGTCAAGATGCGACATTCCCGATGTCGCGCCCCCCTTCACTTCAGATCCCTGGGAGCGTTCTGCATTGGCAGCCCCCAGAAGCGATTCCTGAGCGTCCGTCACCGTATTCACAGGCAATTCTCTATTCACAGGCAGGTTATTCGATTCGGCGTCAGCGCCTGCGCGGCTCTCATTGGCGACACCATTGACCACCGCATCGCGGGACGAATTCAACACCGAAGCCGATGTCTGTGCTGGAGTTGCCGACGCTATAATTTCTACAGAAGATGCGTTCTCCACATCAGAATTATGGCGTCTTTTACGTGATTCTCTTCCGCGCTCTGAAGAATCATTGTCACGATTCCGGGATTTGGAGCTGTCCCCGCGTAACGATTCCCCCACAGCGTCGGATGTCACCGATGCATTCATGGACTCCGCCTCTCGATTTGCAGTGGAAATCACAGATTGCGGAAGCATATGTGCCAATCTCTCCGGTTTAACGAAATCGGCCCCCGTGTTGCCGGCAACACTCGCATCAAACATGGATACCATGGGATAATGCTGTGGCTCCGGTGTATTGAATATCATGGTGACAGCCACAATAAAGGCGGCCACCACAATGGCTATCTTCCACATATTTTCGGAATGAAAACTACGGCGATACTCCTCAGCCGGAGGGGGCATCGTGGTACGCGTTGCCTGCAATGTTTCGATGCTGAACTCCCGCGAAAAAGGAGGAATGATGGCGTTCCGTCTTGCAGGTTGTGCCTGCGGATACCCGGGATTTTGTACAGACAAAGGTGGCGTAATGGAACCATAGGGAACACCGGAAAACATCGGGGGGCTCACCTGCAACGGCTGTAAAGAAAAACCATGGCCGGCGCCCGCTCCCTGGGCCCCATACGCGAATGCAGACTGCATTGCAGCGGGTCCATATCCCTGCGCCATCATTGCGCCACCATAATCACCTCCTGCATCCGGAGCATATGTGGTTGTATTTATTCGACGTGTCTCCTCCCAATCCGAGGGATCGTACACAGAACCAGCCACCGGATATTGCGGCAAGGGCTCTTTGGCACGGGTTTCCTCCCAATCCGAGGGATCGTCGTCAAACGCACCTGCGGATTGCTGTAAAAGGGGCTCCCGGGCACGGGTTTCTTCCCAATCCGAAGGATCGTCGTATTCATCACCGCCTGCGGGCGTTTGCGATATTCCATGGCGCGCGGCGAATTCCGGCGCCAACGAGTATCGTCCCTGAAAGACAGCAGTGGGCGCATCATCGTCTGTTTCATCATCCAAATGGTGGCTGTGCGGATGCAGTCCCGCCGCTGCGGCGGCGTTGTCGACGCGCAATGCATTGGTAAGCAATATCTCATAGGACTGTTCGTCCTGTGCGCTCGGAGCAACCGCTGCTTCAAACGCATTGTTATGGAGAGAATCAGTCATCCCTCCTGTGGTTCCCCTGTTTGAGTCAGCGCCGCCACTCCAGCTGTGAATGCGCTGATTCCTGAAATTATTGGGTGGTCTATTCTGATATTGCATTATCTACTCCACGGGACACGGTTCTCTTGTGCGATTTCGCAGCATGCATACAACCAATAAAGGCGAAATGGAACCAAATTTTCCCTTTAATGACGGTAAGAATATAAACAAATGATGTCAATCAAGAATCCGTTATTGATGTAATCGCTACAACAACGCCACAGATTTGCATCCATAATAAAATTAAATTCAATCACAATGCTTTTATCACGCACGGCTGCAACCACTCACTGAACAAAATATGTGTATTTTCAAGGAAGTCGCGCTCCAAATCACTGAAAACAACACTCGGATGTAATTTTTTTTCAAAAAAAACAGCAGATTCAGGCTGTCTGAAGCGAACGATTATCGAAAGTCGCCCGTTTCTCTCCATGTCCACGCCATTGCCAAATTGGTTTTCCTTGACAACGTATCTTTTATAAGAATAAGTGCTTTGCCATGTTTGATGAAATTTTAGAAAATGTTCACCCCATGCAGGCTAAACTTGAGAGCCTAAGGGGGTATCTTTGACCTCGTCAATAAACAGGAACGCATTGACGAACTGAACCATCTGGCTGGCAAGGAAAATTTCTGGAACGATAATGAACGGGCTCAGACGCTACTGAAGGAACGCAGCGAACTTGAAAAAGTCGTTGGTGTTTTCAATTCCATTGAGTCGGACCTGAATGACATTATTGATTTGGTGGAACTGGCTCGGGAAGAAAACGAACCGTCGGCACTGGAAGAAATTCCACACCAGCTGACAACGGTTGGAGCCAGACTCGATCAATTGGAGCTGCGTCGCATCTTAAATGACGAATTCGACACGTCCAACGCATTTGTGTCATTTTCCCCCGGCGCCGGTGGCGTGGATTCCGCAGACTGGGCGGAAATGCTTTTCCGCATGATCAGTCGCTACGCCGAGAAGAAGGGATATAAAGTCGATTTGGTTCATTTGTCTCCCAACGAAGAAGCCGGCATCAAGTCGGCCACACTTCATATCAGCGGTGAGTACGCATACGGTTACCTTAAAAGTGAACGCGGAATTCATCGTCTGGTGCGCATATCCCCGTTTGACTCAAATGCGCGACGCCACACCTCCTTTGCTGCTATTGACGTCACTCCCGAAATTGACGACTCCGTTGAAATCGAAATTAACGAAAACGAGCTGCGCATCGACACATACCGCGCCAGCGGAGCGGGCGGACAACATGTGAACACAACGGACTCTGCGGTACGCATCACGCACCTGCCCACAGGTATCGTCGTACAGTGTCAGAACGAGCGTTCGCAGCATAAAAACAAGTCGCAGGCATTTAAAGTATTGCGTTCCAGACTATATGAGCGCGAAATGCAACTGCGCAGAGAACAGAGCGAACAGCGCAATGAAGATAAAAAGGAAATCGCCTGGGGCTCCCAAATCCGCTCGTATGTGCTTGCCCCCTACAGGCTTGTTAAAGATACGCGTACCGGCATGGAAACCGGGAAAGTGGATGATGTACTGGACGGCGACCTCCATCAATTTGTGAAAGCCTACCTGTTGGCAACGGCCGAGGAGTGAAGTGGATTATTCGAGAATTGTCATTTATATCGTCTCAATGGTCGCTTTGGCCATTTTCCTGAACATTGGTGGCTGGTTTCTGCTGGTGAAGGTAATCAACAATCTGGGCAGCCGCCTTAGATTTCACCAATTTGTAGGGATACGTCATTTAAAGGGACGAAAAAGCAGCTCGCTCACCGCAATTGGTCTGCTGTCCATTGTCGGCGTGTCCTTTTCCTCCTGCACACTCACCACCGTATTGAGCGTTATGGGCGGTTTTTCGAGCGATTTGAAAACCAAAATCATCAGTACCAACGCCCACATTGTGGTAGATAATTTCGGGTCCGCGCTAGACGGTATTGCCCAAAAAAACGATGCACCAAACAGCCCCTATGCAAAACTGAACAACTGGCGGGCGCTGTTAAAAGAAATCGAAAAGCGCAAAGACATCAAAGCGGCGACGCCTGTGGTGCAGGGCGAGGTCATGGTGAACGCGCGCACCAACAATAACGGCATGCTGCTTAAAGGCATTGACACGCAAAGTCATCCAAAGGTCAGCGGTGTGCTTACAAGGCTCGATAAAGGAAAGTTGCGTTACATAGATCATCCCAACGAGTTGTTCCAGCTGACACGTGGAGATGTCCCTTCGCCGCGCTATTCCAAAAACAGCAACCCCAAAAAGACGGACGAAAAAAAAGTGGTCGCCCCGGGCTCATCGTTCATTCCGGCACCGGTCTTGCCGGGCCAGAGAGTTTTGCCGGCGCTCATTGTCGGCCGCGAGATGGCAAAAGCCCTGCGACTGTATATCGGCGAAGAGGTAAAAGTCGTTTCGCCGCTGGGTGACATCGGTCCAACCGGCCCCATTCCAAAGAGTCGTCCATTCCGCATTGGCGGCACCTTTTTCTCGGGCATGTACGCATTCGATGAACATTACGCATATACCTCCATCGAGGCGGCGCAAAAGTTTCTCAATACCGGAGATACCATCAGCGAAATTCACATCTCCATTGCAGATCCGGATCAGGCCAAACAGGTGGCCACTCAAATCACCGACGATTTGGGTAACCGGGTTCGCGTCCGCTCCTGGCAGGAGATGAATTCGCAGCTTTTCAGTGCATTGAAACTGGAAAAAATTGTTATGTTTATTCTCATGTCCATCGCCATCCTTGTAGCGTCTTTTTCCATCATTGCCACTTTGACGATGCTTGTATTGGAAAAAGGACCTGAAATATCCGTGCTGATGACCATTGGTGCATCCAGGCAGGATGTCCAGCGAATCTTCAGATTTGAGGGAATGCTCATTGGGGCCATCGGGACGACCACCGGACTTCTGGTGGGTTTCCTGCTCTGTATGACGTTAACGCATGTGGGTCTGCCCATTCCGCCGGAAGTCTGGTACATTGACAAATTGCCCGTCGATATTTCCTGGCAGGAATTCCTTGGCGTTGGTGTCACCTCACTGATTATCACAAGCATCGCAACCATTTATCCCACGCGGGTCGCTTCGGGCATTACGCCTGTGGAAGGATTGAAGTAATGACGCAGGATTGGCTGTTGAATATCACAAACCTGACCAAGGAATACGAGCATCGGGGAAAAATCATTCCGGTGCTTCACAATCTGGAACTGAAAGTCCGCAAAGGCGAAATGTGTGCGATAGTTGGCGCTTCCGGCGTCGGCAAATCCACGTTCCTCAATGTCGTTGGCACTCTTGATGCGCCGACGCGCGGAGAAATTCGCGTGAATGGCGAAGACATCACACATCTTTCAGCCCGGAAACTGTCTCATTTCCGCAATAAAACCATCGGTTTCGTTTTTCAGTTTCACTACCTTCTACCGGAATTCACCGCTCTGGAAAATGTGATGATGCCGGGGATGATTCAGCGCAACGATAAAGGTGCACTGCGCAAGGAAGCCGAGGAGATGCTCAACGAAGTGGGGCTCGCCCATCGCCTCACGCACAAGCCAGGCGAATTATCCGGGGGAGAACAGCAACGAGTTGCGTTGGCCCGTGCACTTGTACTCAGGCCGCCACTGCTGCTGGCGGACGAACCAACGGGAAACCTGGATGGAAAAACCGCCGCCGGAATTCACGATCTGTTTTTTGAGATGAATCGCAAGTACAACACGTCGATGTTGATGGTGACCCACAATCTCGAGCTCGCCAATCGTATGCCGCGTACGCTTGAGTTGAAGGATGGTAAAGTCGTCGACATCAAAAGCGCCCAGTAAGAAAAGGAATCCACCGCTTTCCATGACCGTTACCCTCAAAACATTGCATGATTTGGAGTGGTCCAGATTTCTGGATCGAATCGCCGAGCGCGCTTCCAATGAGGAATCTGCGGCGCTGTGTCGGCAAATCCCGTTTCTTGACGAGGAAGACGCGTGGCGTCAAATGGCGTTGGTATGTGAATTCGTTCACTGCATTGACGACGATGATCCACCACCGTTGCTACAGGCGATTAATGTGCGGGAAGCGCTGTTGCACATGGCATCCGAAGGGGACGTGCCCCGGGAAGTACTCATGGCGGTGGCCACCAATCTAAAGCTGTTTGTGTCGCTGCATCGCTATCTGGACAACCGAAAAGATGTTTGCCCGTTGAATGCCGAAAAAGTTATGCCTGCGCAAAGCCCCATTTCCCCAATCTCCCTCGCGCGACTGTCCGCCGAAATTGAGTCCACGTTCGAACCCGATGGCACGATTTCCGATGCGGCCAGCCAGGAACTGTATCGATTGCGCAAAAGGGCCACTTCTCTCAGGCAAAATCTGCTCGCGCGCATGGAACAGATTGCGGAAAAACACGAAGACGTCGTCCGGGATAAAACCATCACGATGCGCAACGAACGGTACGTGATTCCGGTGCGCTCCGATGCCCATCATCCCATTCGCGGCATTGTGCACGGCAGTTCCAGCACTGGCGCCACTATGTTCGTCGAACCTGGAGAGGTGGTGGAACTGGGAAATGAATTAACATTGGCCCGGGAAGATATAATCCGCGAGGAAAACCGGATACTGGAGATGCTGCGCGCCATGGTAAAAGCACAGCTCCACGACGTGCAATACGCCTGCCGTACCATCGTGGAAGTGGAATGCACCATCGCCAAGGCACGCGTATGCTGGGATGTGGATGCCAGGATGCCCATCCGCAGGAGTCCTGGAACATTGATGCTGCTTGGGGCTCGACATCCCCTGCTTCAGCTCGATGGCGTAAAAGTCATCCCCAATCAAATCCAGGTAACGCCAGGCAGTACACTGTTGATTTCCGGACCAAACGCAGGCGGCAAAACGGTTGTGTTAAAAACCGCGGGAATTCTGGCGCTGATGCTGAAATCCGGCTTACCCATCAGTGCCTCCCCCGACTCTGAAGTGGGCATTCCCGATGAGGTTCTCTCTGATATAGGAGATGATCAGTCGCTTTCAACAAACCTCTCCACATTCTCTGCGCACATGAAAAACATTGCAGAGATTATGCAACAGGCCCAAAAAGGCAGTCTTATTCTGCTCGATGAGCTGGCCGCAGGCACCGATCCTCTGGAGGGGACGTCCCTGGCACAGGCGTTGCTCGATCGGTTCAACGCCATTGACGCGGCCACACTGGCCACCACCCACTTCGATACACTCAAAGAATACGCGCGGACTCACGACCGATACGTGTGCGCCGGAATGGGCTTCAATGCCATCGAAAACACCCCGGACTACAGGCTGACATCCGGGACAATCGGCTATTCCAGCGCATTGTCCACCGCCAAAAAATACGGCATTCCTCAATCAGTGATTGAAGCCGCAAAACAGTTGCTGCCCAAAGAAGTACGCAAACTGGGTGCTGCCAGAGAAGCGCTCGAACAGGAAAAAGCGCTTATCGCCAAAGAACGGATTGAACTGGCGGAGCAACTGAAAGCGACTGCTCGTGCCAAAGAAAAATACGACGAAAAACGCCTCGCCATATCCAAACAGGAACAGCGCTTTATTAATAAAGAACAGGAAGCCCTCTGGTCGTCTATTCGCAGCGCCCGCGACACTATTCGAGATGCCGAAAAGAGCATTAAGCGTCGGAAAAATGATTCACAACTCATCACCGAAAAGCGACGAAAAATAAACGAAATCGCCTCGAAACTGGCCCCCGGCGAAGCACTCAGCAACGCAGATTCCAGCGATCTTCCCGGCCGCTCCGCCAATGCGGATGATATTGTCCCTGGCGCCACAGTATACATTGCCTCCACCCGTAAAGAGGCAGTCGTTGATTCACCGCTAAAAGGGAATACCGTGTACGTTAAAATTGGTGCTGTTCGCATGCGTGTCTCCATTGGGGATATTCGCATTGGATACACCCGCCCGCAAGGCCGTCAAAATAGCGATACTACACCCAAACGCCAACTTAACGCACCGCCCCTGCTCACCACAGATGCCGTCCGCACCAGCGATAACACCCTCGATCTTCGCGGTGCAAGAGTGGATGAAGGAATTCGACGCACAGATATATTTCTGGACAAAGCACTGATGGCGCACACGGATGTGATTTACATCCTGACCGGACACGGAACAGGGGCGCTGGTTTCCGGTATACGTGGACACCTTAAAAAATCCCCGTACGTTGAAGATTTCCGCCCGGGCACCAAAGACGAAGGTGGAGACGCCGTTACTGCAGTATGGTTGCGCTAGACAGGTAGGTTCGGACTATCCTATTTTGGGAATGCCGTCACATCCACATTCGTCTTTTTTACAATCGCTGCCTGCATCATTTTCCAATTCATCCAAATCGTCCAATTCATCGTCCATTTGATTTTGACCTAGCCCGACCAGCATTTTCCGAATTGCATCGGCTCTATCGGTGGTGGCCGGCGACGCCGCGTAGACCGTTGCCAGACCCGACCAGCACTTCGTCCACATTGCCCCGCCAGTATCGTCTTCGTCCATCCGGGACAACAGGTACCAGCACGCTTTTTTATAGCGCCTGAATCGCTTCTGGCTCAGCATGATTTCACTTAATCGATCAAACGCGGACTCACATCGGGGGTTGTTCCGAAGTGCTCGCAAATAGTACCGAATCGCAACATTGGGCCGTTTCAGTCGCGTCAGTGCGATTTCGCCCGCAACGCTATAATAGGACGCTCGCTCACGGGCATCGTGCTGCACGGCCTTTCCGTCAATATCTCTAAGCACAGCTCGCGCTGAATTCGGAGAATCAGCCTTTCTGATGAGACTATCCAATTCGGGATTAACCCGTGGCTCCTGCTTTTTCCATCCCCGTCGTCCCAGAATATATCCTCTGAGAAGTTGGAACAGAAAAAAAAGAACACTCAACGATGCGGCGATAACTAAAAGATTTTCTTTCATTTGACTATCATAATCCCTGAGTTGCAGCAGTCAATGCACGTGGCGCTGCATTCGAGTTGTCATTCATTCATCCAAACGAGGATCCCTCTTTGAATTTTACTCCTGAGTAAAACTGCTTTGCATCCAGTCTGTTCCTGCCCGGCATTTGCAACGAGATGATTCGCAGTTTCCCCTCGCCACAGGCGACATCCACACCTTCCTGTGTGTGAGACACTATCGTTCCCGGAGAAACGCCAAAACTCAGTTCTGCCGCACCTTCAATGACTTCAGCAGCGTGAATTTTCAAGTTAGCGCCATCCCACACAGTATATGTTCCGGGCCAGGGATACATCCCGCGAATCTGCCGTTCCAATACCAACGCCGATTTTTTCCAATCCAGTTTTCCATCCGCTTTGGTCATCACGGGAGCATAAGTGGCCTGCGCGTCATCCTGCGGAACTGGATCAATTTCGTATATATGCTCAAGCGTTTCCAAAAGTGCCGTCGCTCCCAGATGGGACAGTTTTTCAGTCAGCTCTCCGGCATGTGCGCGTCCTATCGAAAGACGCTTGACGTTATAAATGTCACCCGCGTCCAGTTGCTGCACCGTTCTCATGATGGACACGCCTGTTTCCTTCTCGCCATTGATAATCGCCCAGTTAATGGGAGCGGCGCCGCGATATCTCGGTAACAGCGACGCATGAACGTTCAGACAGCCATACCTGGGCAAATCCAGCAAACCTGGCCCCAGAATCCGGCCAAATGCCGCTGTTACGATGACATCGGGGGCATACTCAGCCATCGCAGCCGTAAATCGCTTTCCCTTTACCACACTGGGCCCAATCACTTCTACACCCAGCTCAAGCGCGCGCTCCTTTACGGGGCTAAACAGCAGTTTTTTACCTCTGCCTTTTCGACGGTCAGGCTGGGTGACGACCAACTGCAAATCTGTTTGACTGGCCAGCATTTCCAGAGTGGGTACTGCGAAATCAGGGGTTCCCATGAAAATGGTTTTAAGTGATTTTGTCATTTGTCACGTTGCCGACTGTTCTTGATTTTCATAAGCTCTTTCAGCATCATTTTTTTTCGAAGATAGCCCACCTTGTTCGCCAGCGTAACACCATTCAAATGGTCCAACTCGTGCTGTATTGCCACAGCAAAAAGACCTTCTGCTTCGGTATCAAAGAAGTTACCATTTGCATCCTGCGCCCGCACTGTCACCTTCGCGCTTCTATGAACATTCACGAGTATATCCGGAAAACTCAAACATCCCTCTTCCCATTCAATTTCACCGTCGCGTATAATAATTTCAGGATTTACAAACACGTGCAAATCGCTCGTTTCGCTTTCGGCAACATCGATAACGCATACCTGAGCATCAACGTCCACCTGATTTGCGGCAAGCCCCACCCCTGGCGCCGCATACATTGTTTCAGCCATGTCCTCCACCAGCGTTTTCAATTCCTCGTCGAACTTCTGGACCGGGAGACACTTTTTTTTCAATATGTCTGCAGGATAAATAACAATTTCTCTAATCGCCATATCACACCGTTTTCTTTTGTAATATTTATCTATAGAATAGCCCTGCGGTATTGCTCTCTTATTTCATCCCGAAACAGAACATCTGCCGCTTCATCCAAAACGGACCCTATTATGCTCAACTTTTCCTGTAAATCAGATATTTGCACTCCAGCAAAGCTTTCGGCCGAAAATGTCTTTTTCAATCGCGCTAAAGATTGTTTGATTTCATAAAGAGATGCGCCAGGATCCACATCTACTATGTCAAAGTAAGTGCCATCCTCTATTTGTTTCAGTTTCTCTTCGAGAATTGACGCGTTGTCTTCAATTCCTGGTGCCACATGCGACCGGGCTGGAGCCATTCGCCGGGAATCCAATCCAATTCTGTCCGGTTGACTGCGATGTATTTTTTCAAAATCAAACGATACTATATCTCGTTTCAGCACGCCAATGACTGTCATACCCGCAACAACTTTCTTCAATTCCATCAATGAAACACCGAGTTGTGTTGCCAGAGTGGCAACCGTTTTGGTTCCGTCTATCCTTTCGAGCATTCGGTGCGTGTGCACGTCCAGAGTCAATAATTCCAATTGGTCTTTTGAAACCATTTTCTTTTTCAATATGCATTCATCATCTATCAGCCAGTCGACTTGCTCACTTGATATGACCATCCGGACGGCATCATAGAGAACCGAAATAAACGGAACATCCATCACTATTCGTTCTGTCAGAGTGTACGCTTTTTCAATGGCAACCCATTCTCCATTTTGCCATAAGAACGTATCGTAAAATATATTTTCATAATGAAACCGCACAACAGGAAAAAGCTCTCTGGAAGATATGATTCCCTTCTCCACCATCACTACACCAGCACGTCTGCCACTGGCGGCAATGGTATCTGACGCGCTTTCATATTGTTCATCGCTTAATCTGCCTTCTCTATACAGCAACTCCACCAGTCGATCGTCACGAGAATTGGACGCGACCACCATAAGCTCCCCGTTTGCAAAATGAAATACCCGCTCCACTTCATCTCGCTGAACCCTGAGCTCTCCAGAAAACCGTGTATAAAATATCTGTGCGCAGATATCCCACAGCGGCGAATCAACCAACTTGCCTGTGGACCGGACAAGCTTCAGTCCAACGGCGTGCGATAACGGCTCCATGGAAACAGATGAGCGAGAAGGCGTCGAAGCGAATGAGGGATTGCCATGTATCGAACGGGAGGGATCATTGGGCGCACTCTGCAACTCGTTATACACGACATTCGAATTTCGGTGAGCTAGTGTTTCACTGGTCGATTCAACATTTATCGACTTAGTAATTCGTTCAGATACAGTGTCCGCTGATTCATCGCGACTCGCAGAATCTCCATAGGGAGGAATGGTGTCTTCCTTGTCCAGCCAGCGGTTTCCTGCCAGGGGAGAACCAGTGTTTTCTGTTCGCGTTCGATGTTTCAATCCTTTTAAAAAAATATCCGTCGGTGCAGTCTCAATATCATCGCCATTCTCATTGGTTGAACCAGGCGATGTGGAAAAGTTATCACCTGATAACTCAACCAGTTCCGAGCTGCCTGAAATCGATTCAGGCGGCATAGAACTTGCCGTAGGAGAATAGAATGTTACATCACGTGGACTATTGTCGAAACGCTCCCCTCGTGAAAGTTGATGTCCAATATAGCCCTGCGGATCTACGGATTCGAGCCCTTCAGTAATCTCCTGAACAATATTACTTTTATTGTCATTGCCGCGAATCTCTTTATCGACATCTCTGATAAGCGCCTGCAGAGATTCCGCGTTCTCCAGTATATGAACATGATCAACAGGAGTAATATCGTCTTTTCCCGAAACCAGTTTTGATGCGTGCTGCAATGCAAAATAAAAAGGGTTTTCCGGCTCTTTTCGTCTCGAAAAAACATTAGAGTTATTTGAATCGCTAAGTCCGAGTAATAACTCAATTTTTTCTAAAAATTTCAAATCAGATTCCGTTGCACCTAAAAAGGCATCGGCGCCCAACTTGAATAACTCCTCATGGGTTTTTTGCTTCGTAATCACCAAAAGAGGTAATTCGGCAGCCCACGGAGTATTACGCACTTCACGAATGAAGGACTCCATATCGGGCAAATCGTCGCTTAACACACACAGTTGGATGTTTTCTCTCTCTATTTGGCTAAGTGCTCTATCTATTGTCTCGGCCACGGAAACAGAATAATTCGCCCGCTGCGACTCAAACAGATTCTGAATTCGCTCTGGAACCGACACCAGCAGTATTTTTGAATTACGTTCCCTCATAAACAACTGATTTTACGTTTCAGATGCACATACGTCAAATCGCATATGGCCAAATATCGTTTTTAAAATCTGGGATAGAAAATTGAAAACGTTAGAATGTCAGAAAATGGGAGAAAAGCGAGTTGGTATTAAACAAGCTCAATACGGGCCAATGGAGCGCAATCCCCTTTTCGTGTACCAATACGGGTAACGCGAGTATAACCACCAGGCCGATCTTTGTAGCGAGGAACTAACTCATCAAACAGTTTGGCAACTAAATCTACTGGTCCGCTCTCTTCAAGACCATCCTCATATTTTTGAGGTAAAAATTTTGTTACCATTTTTTTAAGGTGAAACTGTTTCAGTTTTTCTTCCTGACTCAGCTGTTCACTGCTTTTTCCTATAGAATCCTGTGCTTTTGATGCCTGAGTGATCAGTTTCTCAACGACTCCCCTCAGCTCTTTTGCTTTCGCCTGAGTTGTATCGATTTGCTCATGTAAAATCAATGCTGCCGCCAAATTGCGAAACATTGCTCGACGATGGCTCGAATTACGCCCCAGTTTTCTTCCTGTTTTACGATGTCTCATTTTATTTTCCTCACGAGCTCTGCTGCTTTTTCCACCGCTCCAGAAGCTGTTCCCAATTGTCCAGTTTAATCCCAAGCTGTAAATCCATTTCAGCGAGTATATCGCGAATCTCTTTCAATGATTTACGGCCAAAGTTCTTTGTTTTGAGCATTTCAGCTTCAGTTCGCTGAACAAGCTCGCCGATGAGTTTAATTCCGGCATTCTGCAAACAATTTGAAGAACGTACTGACAATTCCAGTTCGTCCACCGGACGAAACAGGTTTTCATTTACCTGCTGTTCCGGCTCTTCCTCTTCCGGAAGTGGCAATTCATCTTCTTCTTCGAAATTTATGAAGATATTCAGATGTTCTTTAATGATTTTAGCGGCAAATGCCACTGCATCTTCTGGCCGAACACTTCCATCCGTCCACAATTCCAGGACAAGCTTGTCATAGTCCGTAATTTGACCAACACGCGCGTTGGATACGGAATAGTTTACTTTCCTGACTGGAGAGTAGAGTGCATCAAGCTGTATCCAGCCAATATCTGCCTTTGCATTTTCCTCCAGAGCCAGACGAGTCTCAGCAGGAAGATATCCGCGTCCCGGACCAATCAAGATCTCGAAGGACAAATGTCCTCCTTCAGCCACTGTCGCAATGTGTTGTTCGGGATTTAAAACATCAACGAGGTTATTTGTCTGAATTTCCTTCGCAGTAACAACACAAGGCCCCTCTACATCAACTCTCAGCGCTATCTCTTTGGGTTCATGAATTTTTAAGATCACTTCCTTCAAGTTCAGGATAATGTCGGTAACATCCTCAACGACATCAGGAATGGACGTAAACTCATGTGACGCATCGTCAAACTTTACAGCAATTATAGCCGTACCCTGTAAGGATGATAGCAAAACCCTTCTCAACGAGTTTCCGAGGGTGATACCAAAACCACGTTCTAATGGTTCGCAGCTAAAACGCCCGTAATTCTCAGTCAAGCTATCCTGATCGGCAACCAAATTTCTGGGCCGAATTAGCTCACGCCAATTGCGCTGATACATGCCAATCTCCTCTTCCCTACTATCTTGAGTAGAATTCGACGATTAATTGGGGCTCCACTGGTAGCTGGAGTTCTTCCATTCCGGGGATTTCCTTAAAAATGCCAGCGAATTTTTTTGAATCCACTTCTATCCAGGAATCGATTCCCTGTCTGGCTCGACCTTCCATGGCTTCACCAATGGTCGCAATCTTACGGGAACGTTCTCTGATAGAAACCTCGTCACCGGCATTTACAAGATAAGAAGGCTTATTTACCTTTTTACCATTCACCTGAATATGACTATGGCTTACCAATTGCCGTGCTGCCTTGCGTGTATTTGCAAATCCCATGCGAAAAACCACATTATCCAGTCGTCTTTCCAAAAGCTGAAACAGGTTTTCACCTGTGACACCCTTTATGGCGTCTGCTTTATCGAAATACAAAGCAAACTGTTTTTCCAATACACCATAAATTCTTCTGGCCTTTTGCTTTTCACGCAAATGCCTGGAATACTCTGAAAATTTAGCGCGACGCTGACCATGTTGACCGGGTCCATAGGGCCTGCGATCAAAAGCACATTTGTCAGAAAAACAACGATCCCCTTTCAGGAAAAGTTTCAATCCTTCACGCCTACACTGTTTACATACTGGGCCTGTATCACGTGCCACGTTTAACTCCTCTTACTTCAACTAAACTCTACGCCTTTTGGATGGTCTGCATCCATTATGTGGTACTGGCGTAACGTCACGAATATATGTAATTTTCAAACCAGATGCCTGAATAGCGCGCAAAGCGGATTCTCTTCCGGAACCCGGCCCTTTCACCATAACAGATACCTGTCGCATACCATGGTCCATTGCTTTTTTAGCAGCATCCTCGGCTGTTACCTGTGCTGCAAAAGGAGTTGCCTTACGCGAACCTTTGAACCCCATTGTGCCTGCACTGCACCAGGATACTGTATTTCCGGCAGTATCGGTGATCGTTACTGTCGTGTTATTGAACGTAGACTGAACATGTACAATACCGTTCGGTACGTTCTTTTTTTCTTTTCTTTTTCCGCCTTTAGTCGTAGCCATTTTGAAACCTGCTATCTTTTACGGTTATCTTTTCACTGAAGAACCGCGTTTGGGGCCCTTCCTGGTCCGTGCATTAGTGTGAGTCCGTTGACCTCGGCAGGGAAGACCGCGTCTGTGACGCAAGCCTCTGAAACAACCCAGGTCCATCAGGCGTTTGATATTGGCATTGATTTCTCGACGAAGATCACCCTCTACTTTGTAATCATCAACGAGTAAATCCCTAATCGCTTTGACTTCGCCTTCAGTTAATTCCTCTGTCTTGGTTTCCGGAACGATGTTCGCCTTTTTGCAGATATCCAGGGCGGTCGTTTTACCGACACCAAAGATATAGGTCAATGCGATTTTAATGTGCTTTTTTCGTGGAAGATCCACACCAGCAATACGTGCCACTTTTATCCTCCTAGCCCTGTCTCTGCTTATGACGTGGGTTTTCACAAATAATGCGTACGACACCTTTGCGTCTAACGACTTTGCATTTGTCACAAACCTTTTTAACCGAAGGTCTTACTTTCATGACTTCCTCCAGTATACTCAAGCACTAAAGCTTAAGTTCCTCTTTTATCAGTTCAAATACTTCAGAGGGGCTTTTTGCATTCGCCTCAATAGACTTGAGAACCCCCCTGATCTTATAAAATTCAATAAGCGGTGCTGTCTGAGCATGATATGCTCCCAGTCGCTGCCGAACAGTAATCTCATTATCATCTGCGCGTTGAATCAACCCTTTGGCACCACATGAACACTCATCGGTTGCCGGGGGAGGACTAAACTGCAAGTGGTAAATCGCACCGCAACTGTTGCAGGATCGCCTTCCGGTAATTCGCCCAACCAACTCTTCGTCATCAACCAGAATAGCGACAACCGCATCTATACCAACACCGTTCTGATTCAACGATTTTTCGAGCGATTCAGCCTGAGCGACTGTTCTGGGAAAACCGTCAAGCATGAATCCCTTCTGACAATCGTCCTCTTTCAAACGCTCTATAACCAATCCAACGACGACCTCGTCCGGTACCAACTGCCCGGAATCCATGTATTTCCTGGCTTCCAGTCCAAGTGCCGTCTTATTAGCCACCGCAGATCGCAACATGTCACCCGTCGAAATTTGCGGAACGCCAAGCATCTCAATCAATTTCTTAGCCTGAGTTCCCTTACCTGCGCCAGGCGGACCAAGCAGTATCATCTTCATGTTAAATTACCTCGCCCTTCTGCCGCGAATCCGGGTGCCTTTGGGACCCGTAAATCCATCGTAATGACGAGTGATTAAGTGGGATTCAATCTGTTGCGCGGTGTCTAAAGCAACACCAACAACAATCATCAGACCTGTGCCTCCCAGATAAAACGGAATATGAAATTCAGTAATCATGAACGACGGTAACACACACACAGCTGCGACGTATAATGCGCCACCGAAAGTGATTCTGTTTAACACCTTATCGATATACTGCGCGGTACGTTTTCCAGGACGAATTCCAGGAATAAACGCACCCTGCTTTTTCAGGTTGTCTGCCACATCAGTGGGCTGAAAGGTAATCGCTGTGTAAAAATAACAGAAGAAGATAATGAGCAATGCATAAATGGTGTTGTACTGCCACGATCCAAAAGCCACTAAAGAGTTTAACCAATCCAACGACGGAAGGAAACCGGCGAGGGTATTGGGGAACATTAATAATGTCGACGCGAAAATCGGTGGAATAACGCCAGCCTGATTCACACGCAACGGAAGAAATGTGGAGTGTCCACCGTACACTTTCCGCCCGACCATACGTTTGGCGTGCTGAATTTGTATTCGTCGCTGACCTCTCTCAAAAAAGACTATCGTCGCAACAACAGCTAGCAACACCGCGGCAACAAACATTAGCTGAATTGGCGTGAGCTGGCCAACACTGGCAGATTTCAAAGTCTGCACAATTGCATCTGGCAAACTGGACACGATGCCGGCAAAAATTATGAGGGAGATTCCATTTCCGATGCCGCGTTCGGTAATCTGCTCACCCAACCACATTATGAAAGCTGTGCCAGTAGTGAGCGTCAGCATTGTCATGATTTTGAAACCCCAACCAGGATTCGTCACTACCATGCCCATGCCTTGGTTATTCAGACTCTCAAGATATTGCGCCATCGCGAAAGACTGTATAAACGCGATTATTACAGTACCGTATCGCGTATACTGATTGATTTTCTGACTTCCGGCTTCACCTTCCTTGCGAAGTTCAGCCAATCTAGGCACAACTGAAGATAAAAGCTGTAAAATAATTGACGAACTGATGTAAGGCATGATTCCCAGAGCAATAATCGACAATCGCTCTAAAGCACCGCCTGAGAACATATTAAACAAGCCCATAAAAGTGCCAGAACTCTGGCGGACCAGTTCCCCCATTACTTCTCTATCAACCCCAGGTGCGGTTACAAATATACCGATACGATATACTGCAAGCATCATCAGAGTAAAAAAGATTCTCTTTCGAAGTTCCGGTATTTTACCAATATTTGCTATTCCGCTCGCCACTTATTTTCCTCAACGTTCTTGTTTATCTCAAGCTGATTTGCTCGAAACTGCCGCCAGCCTTCTGAATTTTTTCAATCGCACCAGCAGAAGCATTGTGCAACCGCACCGTCAATTTTCTGGTCAATTCACCTTTGCCCAGAATCTTAACTCCATCCGCCACTTTCGAAATGAGGCCTTTTTGCCCCAAGGCTTCAACATCAACTACATCACCATCACTAAACACGTCCAAAAGCTCTACATTAATTGCAATAATTTCTTTTTTAAAAATGTTCGTGAAGCCTCTTTTGGGCATACGCCGTTGCAATGGCATCTGACCGCCTTCAAATCCGCGTGCAATCCCGCCACCAGAACGGGCTTTCTGCCCATTCATTCCTTTTCCGGCTGTTTTTCCCCAGCCAGAACCAGGACCGCGACCGATTCTTTTTCGCTTCTTTCTCGCTCCCTCCGGGGGAGATAATTTACTTAAAATATCATTCATTGACTTCCTCAACTTTCACCAGATGAATGACCTTCTTGATCATCCCTCGAAAAGCGGGAGTATTTTCGACGACCACTGTTCTGCCAATTTTTGTCAGTCCAAGACCCTTAACAACCTTACGATTTTTCTCGCACTGGCTGATGAGGCTTCTCATTTGCGTCACTTTTAACTTTGAACTTGCCATAATCATGAATCCTTTAACTTAAAAAGTTAAATCAGGTCTTCTACACGTTTACCGCGTCTTTTAGCAACCATCTCAGCGTTTTCAATATTTTTCAAACCATCGATAGTGGCACGAACAACGTTAATTGTCGTGCTCGACCCCAGACATTTCGTCAACACGTCGTGAATTCCTGCTGCCTCGACAACCGCGCGCACCGGACCACCTGCAATAACGCCAGTGCCTGTGCTTGCCGGCTTCAATAATACAGAACCCGCACCCGCTTTTCCGATAATCTCGTGGGGTAAGGTTCCTTCAACGATTGGTACGTCGAACATAGAAGCTTTGGCCTTTGCAGTTCCTTTGCGGATAGCTTCGGGAACTTCATTGGCTTTACCGTAGCCAATACCAACTTTTCCCGCTCCATCACCAACAACTACCAGGGCGGAAAAATTAAACCGTCGACCGCCTTTAACCACTTTTGCAACGCGGTTAATATGGATGACTTTTTCAATCAGCTCATCGCCTTCTTCTTGAAGTTCCTGCTGTTTTTCATCGTGCTGTGACATGTTCAATGCTCCTAGAACTCTAACCCGGCTTCCCGAGCAGCGTCGGCAAGCGCTTTGACTCGCCCGTGATACACAAAGCCGTTTCGATCAAAAACAACCTGTTTAATATCCTTTTCAAGACACTTCTGGGCGACAAGATTACCCACTTTTTTGGCAATGTCAGTTTTGGTTCCAGACTCGCCTTTAACACCGACCGAAAGCGAAGACACCGCAAACAGCGTCTTCTGCTCTTCATCATTAACAATTTGGGCGTAAATATGCGCTGCACTTCGAAACACAGACAATCTGGGTCTGTCATTCGTGCCGGATACTTTTTTTCGAATCCTTTTTTTACGCCATTCTCTAATTTCTGCCTTTGTTTTCATTTCAAGTACCTCTACTTGACTCCCGCTTTACCTGCTTTGCGGCGTATTGTCTCGTCAGCATAACGAATACCTTTGCCTTTATATGGCTCAGGCGCTCTCAAACCTCGAATGGTTGCCGCGGTTTGACCGACGAGTTCTTTGTCTATACCTTTGATGGAAAATTGGATACCCTTGTCGCCAACTTCCGCATCTATACCCTGGGGCAAATCGAATTCAACAGGACTGGAATAACCGAGATGGAAAACCAGTTTCTTCCCCTGCAATGCAACCCTGTAACCGACGCCCTCAATTTGCATTTTCTTTTCAAAACCGCTGGTAACGCCTTGCACCATATTGTTTATTAAAGAGCGTGCAAGGCCATGAAACGCACCGAAACGCCGTTCATTTGAAACGGGATTCACAGTCAGTACGGAATCAGCAACCTCAACGTTCACATATGGTGGCATCTTGCGATCCAATGACCCTTTGGGCCCCTTTACTGCGATCGCTTCTTTATTCACATTAACCGTTACACCGGTCGGGATACTTATTGGCTGTTTGCCTATACGCGACATTTAATCACCTCAGCTTAACTTCTACCAAATTTCACAAAGGACTTCACCGCCGACGTTTAAACGACGCGCTTCCTTATCCGTTATCAAACCTTTGGAAGTCGAAATGATCGCTACTCCCAAACCCTGCTTAATCAGAGGTATGTCCTTAACACCGGCATACGCCCGACATCCGGATTTGCTCACTTTGCGCATATTATTAATGGCAAGTTTATGCTTGTCATTATATTTAAGATGTACAACGATTTCCTTCCGGGGAATCTCACCACTCACTTCCATATCTATGATATAGCCTTCCTCTTTCAGGATTTCTCCTATTCGTTCTTTCATTTTAGAATGAGGAATGCGAGTTGAGCTGTGGCGTGCCAAACCTGCGTTACGAATTCTCGTCATCATGTCCGCTACTGGATCCAGCATATTACACCTCTCTACCAACTAGCCTTAATTACACCGGGCAGTTCCCCTTTGCTTGCCAACGTACGCAAACAAATTCTGCACATGTTAAACTTTCGATAATATCCTCTAGGTCTACCGCAAATTGGACAGCGATTCCGAACTCTTACAGCAAACTTCGGAGTTTTATCCATCTTGGCCATCAAGCATTTTCTTGCCATGATAGTCTCCTCTATTTAGTGAAAGGCATGCCCAGTTGCTTTAACAAAGCGCGCCCTTCCTCATCCGTTTTTGCGGATGTCACAAAAGTGATATTCAGGCCTTTAATCTTGTCGACCTTATCATAATTAACTTCCGGGAAAATTATCTGTTCTTTAATTCCAACCGAATAATTGCCCCTACCATCAAAACCCTTTTTCGACACACCCTTAAAGTCGCGAACACGGGGAAGTGCATAGGAAATAAATCTGTCAACAAATTCCCACATGCGGTCGCTTCTAAGCGTTACGGAACAGCCAATGGGCATACCCGCGCGGAGTTTGAAATTCGCGATAGCGCGACGAGCCTTACGGATAACAGGCTTTTGACCGCTAATCGCTTCCAATTCAGTAGCCGCTGAATCCAAAATTTTTGAATTCTGAATAGCTTCTCCAAGACCCATATTCAGTACAATTTTCTTCAACTTTGGGATTTCCATACGATTTTTGTAACCGAAATCCTTGAAGAGTTGCTCCTGAACGCTCTCCTCGTATTTTTTTCGCATACGCGGTAATACTTTTTCGCCCATGGTTTTATTCCTAATCAAAAACAGTTTCCGACTTTACGCTAACTCTTACTTTAGCGCCGTCTTTACCGGTTGAAATTCTTACTCTGGTCGGCTTATTTGTTTTGCCATCAAGCAGCATAACGTTGGATGCATCCAGTGGCATCTCGACGTCTTCGATACCGCCAGCAGGATTTGCCTGGGTGGGTTTACGATGTTTTTTCACCATATTCACCCGCTCAACGATCACTTTATTCGCCGAAGCCAACACACTTTTCACCTTGCCAGTTTTACCTTTGTCTTTCCCGGCAATGACGATGACTTCATCGTTTTTTCTAATCCGCATTGTAGTTACTCCCTAATCGCCGTTACAGCACTTCCGGGGCCAGCGAAACAATTTTCATAAATTTCTTAGCACGCAATTCCCTGGCAACCGGTCCAAAAATACGAGTGCCAATCATTTCATTTTGTGCATTTACCAAAACGGCAGAGTTCTCGTCAAAACGAATATAGGAACCGTCGGGACGCTTGATCTCTTTTTTAGTGCGAACGATAACAGCCTGTGCAACATCCCCTTTTTTTACTTTTGAATTGGGAATAGTTTCTCTAATGGAAACGGTAATTACATCTCCAATAGTGGCGTACTTACGCTTTGAACCGCCCTTGACTTTAATGCAAACAAGCTTCTTGGCGCCAGAATTATCAGCCACGTTCAATTGAGATTCCATCTGAATCATGACTAAACCTCCACTGCCTTTCGAACGATTTCAACCAACATCCAGTTTTTCTCTTTGGAAATTGGACGATGCTCTTTAATTTTCACAATATCGCCAGGTTTGCATTCGTTATTCTCATCATGAGCTTTGAAACGACTGCGTCGGATAATAATCTTTTTGTACTTGGGATCCTGAACGCGTCTGGATACCTCAACAACAATAGTCTTATCCATTCCGGATTTGTAGACCTGGCCTGTCATAATTCTTTTTCGAGATTCGGCCATGGCTTACTCCTGTTCCGCTATCTGAGATGCACGTTCTCCCAAAATAGTGTTGATTCGTGCTACCTCTCTGCGGTTCTTTTTCAATTGACTACTATCAGTAAGCTGATGTGTCGCGTTTTTTATACGGTCCTTAAAGAGTTTATCTTTTGCTTCCATGAGAAGATTTTTCAGTTCTTCGTCTGACCGTTCCCTTAATTCCTTTGCTCTCACAGTGCACCCCCTCTTTTCAGAAATCGAGTTGCGATACCCAATTTATGAGAAGCGGTTCTAAATGCTTTTTGAGCATCTGCTTCTGAAACACCGCTGATTTCGTACAGAACACGGCCGGGACGAATCACTGCCACCCACTCTTCAGGGCTACCTTTACCTTTACCCATTCGAGTTTCGGCTGCTGTCTTGGTAACTGGCTTATGGGGAAAAAATCGAATCCACATTTTGCCTGTCTTTTTGACGTGCCGACTAATTGCCATACGAGCGGCTTCAATTTGTCTGGAGGTAATCCAACCGCTCTCAAGCGCTTGCATTCCGTAATCACCAAAGGATACGTCAGAACCGCGATATGATTTGCCGCGAACCTTACCCTTTTGCTGCTTCCGATATTTAACTTTTGCTGGACTTAGCATTGTCCTACCTCTTTAACTGGCTTGCTTGGGAGAGGGTGCTTTCTTTAGCACTTCTCCTTTAAAGATCCATGTTTTTACCCCAATGATGCCATATGTCGTCTTGGCCTCGGCAAAACCATAATCAATATCCGCTCGCAAAGTATGTAATGGAACGCGTCCGGCACGATATTTTTCACGACGGGACATCTCAGCGCCACCCAGTCGCCCTGCACATTCAATTCGAATGCCCTTCGCTCCAAACTTCAATGCTATCGACAACGATTTCTTCATGGCTCGTCTGAAAGCAACGCGTCTTTCGAGCTGTGTCGCTATATTCTCCGCCACAAGCTGTGCATTGGTTTCCGCTTTGCGAACTTCCTGAATCTCTATGAAAACCTCGTTGGAAGTAAACTTCTGCACTTCCTTTTTCAAAGTTTCCACACCGGCGCCGCGTTTTCCGATAATGATCCCGGGACGTGAAGACTTGACAACAATTTTGCATTTGCTAGCTGCACGTTCAAGTTCGATATCAGCAATACTGGCGTGACCGAGCGTTTTTTTTATGTATCTGCGTATTTTCAAATCCTCATGAAGCCATTTGGCATAGGATTTATCCTGATACCAAGTTGATTTCCAAGGTCTTATTACGCCTAGACGCAGTCCGTAGGGATGTACTTTCTGTCCCACTTTCGTCCTCCTAGCGGATATCCAATACCACTTTGATGTGGCTTACACCTTTGTTAATTCTCGTAGCACGCCCCTGCGCCCTTGGTCTCCAGCGTCGCATATGCTTCGACGGACCCATGTCGACCATCAACTCCTTAATATACAAGGCGTCTACATCGACAGCTGAGTTTGCCTGTTGCGCATTGGCGACAGCAGATTCCAAAACCTTTTTCAAGGGTTGTGCCGCTGATCTATTTACAAATGTAAGGGTCTTGATTGCATCTCCTACGTCCTTACCGCGGACCAGATTAGCAACGACTCTTACCTTTCTCGGCGAAATTTTTAAATAACGCGCGCTTGCCTTGGCTTCCATAACTTACCTCGGTCTTTACCCTTTGAAATTATTACGTTTTCCCCAACTGTCACCTTCAACCGTACTGAAGAACGCGCCTTCTTAGCACGTTCAAAAAAGAAGGTCAAGCAGTGTTTCGTTAAATTTATCCGTAATAATTTTCGTTAGTCTTTATTTACCTTTACGGTCTCCAGCATGTCCTCGGAAAGTCCTGGTTGGCGCAAACTCTCCGAATTTGTGTCCAACCATATTTTCCGTAACAAACACAGCGATAAATTTCTTGCCGTTATGGACCGCAAAAGTCAATCCTACGGCTTCAGGAATAATCGTTGAGCGTCTGGACCATGTTCGTATTACTTTTTTATCTCCACTCTTAATCGCAATATCGATTTTTTTTAGGAGATGTCCGTCAATAAAAGGACCTTTTTTCAGCGATCTCGCCATTACTTGTGCCCCTTACTTCCTTTTCTTGCGCCGTCTGACAATGAACTTATCAGTCTGACTATTGTTTCGAGTTTTGTATCCCTTAGTCGGCTTACCCCACGGAGTACATGGCTGTCGACCACCAGCGGAACGGCCCTCACCACCACCCATCGGGTGATCAACCGGGTTCATGGCCACACCACGTACGCTGGGTCGACGTCCAAGCCAACGCATTTTACCGGCTTTACCAATCTCAATATTTCCGTGCTCGCCGTTTGAGACCTGACCAATGGTCGCGCGACAATCGACTCCCACCAGACGAACTTCGCTGGAAGGCATGCGAATATGTGCATACTTGTCGTCTTTAGCCATCAGTTGTGCACTTGTACCGGCACATCGAACCAACTGACCGCCTTTTCCGCGTTTCAGCTCAATGTTATGAACGAGCGTTCCCAGAGGGATGAAACGTAAAGGCAATGCATTACCGGGTTTAATATCAGCATGACGGCTGGAGATAACCTCGTCGTTCACTTTCAATTTATCGGGAGCGAGGATATACGCTTTCTCACCGTCCGCATAATGAAGAAGCGCGATTCTGGCAGAACGATTGGGATCATATTCAACCGCAGCAACTTTGGCAGGAACGCCAATTTTGTTTCGCTTGAAATCGATTTGTCGATATCTACGCTTGTGCCCGCCTCCGCGATGACGACATGTGATACGTCCCGCAGAGTTACGGCCGCCGGTTTTTTTCAACGGACTGAGCAAAGACGCTTCGGGAGAGGTTTTCGTGACTTCGGAAAAATCAGAGCCGGTCATTCCTCTGCGTCCTGCAGATGTAGGTTTGTATTCTTTAATACTCATCGTGCTACACTCCCTCGAAGAACTCGATAGCGTCGCCCTCTTTCAAGGATACTACAGCCTTTTTCCAATTAGGCCTTTTCCCCATGCGACGTCCCAAACGACCGGGTTTTCCTCTAACAATCATTGTGTTCACTTCGGTGACGCCCACGCTAAACAATGACTCTATTGCAGCTTTAATTTCAGGCTTGGTCGCCTTGTATGCCACCTTAAACAAATATTGATTATTGTCCTCTCTGAGAATTTCCCCTTTCTCAGTAAGAACAAGAGGCTTAATGATCACATCATGTGCAGTTTTCATTTTACGGCCCCTTTCGCATTTACGGGACGCAACAATGATTCTTGAACACGCTCAACTGCTCTTCTCGAAATCACGAGTTGATCATGTTTCAGCAAATCATAGACGTTCAATCCCTCGGGGGGAAGATACATTGAGTCCTCAAGATTTCTGGCGCTGAGTTTCAGTTTGTCGTTTTCCTTATCATCGACGATAACTGCTTTTCCCTTCCCGAATTTGTCCAGAATGTTCGCAAGTGCCTTTGTTTTGATTTCACTCATCTCAAAATCTTCAACAACAACAAGACGATCTTCTTTCAAAAACAGCGACAAGGCGCTTTTCATGGCACCTTTTCGCACCTTTTTCGGAGGAGAAAAATCGTATGATCTGGGCTTTGGGCCAAAAACGGTACCACCGCCGCGGTGATTGGGAGCCTTCAAAGAACCCTGTCTCGCGCGACCTGTACCCTTTTGGCGAAAAGGCTTTTTACCGCCACCTACGATTTGATATCGCTCTTTTGTACATGCGGTACCCGCACGCTTTCGATTGCGCTGCATCCGAACAACTTCATGAAGAATATATTCGTTCACTTCTACAGCGAAAACTTCGTCAGCGAGTTGAATCTCGCCGACGTCTTTATTATCCAAATTTTTAACCTTTAAATTCGGCATTCTCTTACTCCGCCATTCAAGGCGTTAATTGCGAAACCGATAATGATTTCGCCGCACTTGATTTCAGGGTTAACTCCTGATCTCCACATCAACACCAGCGCTCAAATCAAGTTTCATCAATGCATCGAGAGTCTGTTGAGTGGGCTCCACGATGTCGATAAGGCGCTTATGAGTGCGAATTTCAAATTGCTCGCGAGACTTTTTGTTCACGTGCGGTCCTCTCAATACCGTGTACCTGCTTATTCTGGTAGGTAACGGAATGGGGCCAGCAACTGAAGCACCAGTTCTTTTCGCTGTATCGACGATCTCCGAAGAAGACGCGTCCAACAATTTGTGATCATACGCTTTTAATCTAATTCTGATTTTGTTGGCCATTTTTGGCTCTCCAATTATTCGATGATTTTTGCAACAACACCGGCGCCAACAGTACGTCCACCCTCGCGAATTGCGAAGCGCATTCCGTCTTCCATGGCAA
>JAFGQN010000158.1 GCA_016935665.1 Deltaproteobacteria bacterium
GCCACGTCTCCCGCCACCCCGGTGGCTCCCAAAAAAAATCGATTCAAAACCCCAGGCGTCGTCCTTTTGGCATCGGGGGGCGGTTTGCTGGTCGGTGGGCTGGTCATGGGCAGCATCGCATTTGCCAAAGCCAACAAACTGAACGACGACCATCCCGAAGGCGTTCCTGGCGATGAGAAGAAAAACGCGGAACGACTGGCTCTCACCGCGGATATTCTGATGGGCGCGGGTATTGCCGTGGCCACCGTGGGCGCCGTATTGCTCATCCGGGGCAAAAAAGAAAAACACACCGTAACGGCGACACCGCTGATAACGCCGCAAATGGCAGGCATTCATGTGGGAGGGTCTTTCTGATGATGCGCAATTCCATTATTATCTCATATTTGCTGTTTGTCGCCACCATCGGTGGCTGCCAGCTGGTGCTGCCGGAAATGAAAGACGCCAAAAATGGGGGCACCGATACGCAGAGCAGCTCGGACAACAGCAGCGATACCGCCGCGTCATCAGACTCGATAACCGACTCATCTTCCGATTCGGACACCGAAACAGATTCGGACACCGGCATTCCACCCCAAATAGCCGCACGCAACGACTGCGTGGCAGGGGGTGGCTTCTGGTACAACGAAACCGACGTGCTCACACAGGACCCGGTGCAGATTCCGCAGTTGGCGGCCAGTTGCCACACCAGCGCGACCATCAACTGTGATCAGGTCACGGAAGTGCCTGTATTTCTGCTCGAAAACGGCGCCGCCCACACCGAGCCCCAAAACGCCACAGAGATTTACTACCTGCCCTCGGAGCACACCACTGCGATACCTGCGGCCACGCACATTCTGTCGCCCATTCGATGCCTGCAAAACCTGAGCATACTTCAGGCATACCAAAACCACATTGAAACCGCCGATTTATCCAACAATCCCTACCTGACAGTTCTGCATCTGTACAACAACCTGCTCACAGAGGCATACCTGCCCCGCATTCCGTATCTACGCGCTTTGGACCTGGGATTCAATGCGCTGACACAGCTCGATGTCTCGAACGCCGTCGCGCTCGAAAGCATCTACGTTCCCGCCAATCAGTTGCGAGCGCTGGACCTTTCGGGTCTGGCGGAGCTCACGGAGGTGAATGTGGAAAACAATCAACTTCAAGGTTCTCTCAATCTCGAAAGCGCAACGTATCTCATGGACGTTGGCATCGCCGACAATGTGGGCCTGACGCGTCTGATTCTCCCCGGCAATCCACAGTATCTGGAAAATATAACCGCCTATAACAGCGGTTTAACGTCACTTCAATGCACCGAGTGCAGTGGTCTCGTCACGGTGATTCTGGATAATGCCCCCATTATCGACCTGCAGCTCTCAAAGGCATCGGGAAACCGTCTTGAAAGCGTTTCCGCCATTGGTACCGATCTCACCAGCCTCGATTTGAGTGGCGCCGGCGCACTTCAGTTTCTGAACGTTTCTGACAGTCGGCAACTGAGCGCGCTCACATTACCCGCCACGTCCAGTATTCTGGAGCTGCATGTGGACAACACCCATCTGAGCGGTCTGGATTTATCGAGTGCCACATCTCTGAGACTACTGAGCGCATGGGACCTGCTGACCAAATTCACCGTCCTGGACATTGGCAATAAACCCAACCTGGAAAGACTGTACGCATCCAATCACAACCTGAATGCCGACATCGACCTCTCCGGCTCACCAAAGATCACCGACATCTCCCTCCCCAACAACCACATCACTGGCATCAATCTGACCGGCTGCACATCACTGCAAAACATCGAACTCTATAGCAACAACCTCACTCATATCGAGATTCCCGCCGGTGCGCCCGTGGTGTACCTCGACCTGTCCTACAACAATCTGGCGTATTCACTGGCCTCAGAAAACCTCGATTTGAGCACCCTCTCCACCCTCACCGAACTGGCCATACAGGAGAACCCCATCGCCCTGGACAGCATCAGCTTCCCGCCGGAATTCTGGGCCAACCCAGCCGCCATCCTCCATGTGGATTACGAGACCTGGGACGCCTGGGCCAACAAACCGGCCAATTGGATTTTCGATGGCACCGATTACTATGCCCGAATGGAGTAAGGGCAAAGGACTATCTGCGCCATTTAAGATTTTTTTTCTTCAGGTGTTTTCTTAATATTTCGGCATCCGCTGCCAGATAGGATATATACATTCGCTCAATGACGTCCACCATTGACAGTCTTTCGTCTGCAACTTTGTACGTATCGAATTCACAATCAAACTGACATTGATTGTGATAATAAATACTGCGCAGTGGCGGACAAACCACCGTTGGCTCCGGTCCAATGTCACTCAGGTCCACGTCGGCCGATTCGTGTATTCCCAAACGGTTCAATATCTGGCGGGCCACATGCTGATACAAAGACTTGACGGGATGATTAAACTGAAAAAACAGCTTATATTTTCGCGCGTATGCATCCACAAAATCTGAAATGGTGGCCGTTAAACGATGCGTCTTTTCCCTTTTTCGAAGTTCGTCAATGCCCCCTTGAAAATACCGCTTTGCATGTGCCTTTTTAAATAACCGCTCGTCTTTGAGCCGCGCCACCACGTCGGTGACATCCCCGCCACGCAAAAAGCAATCAATGGCCAGATAGTCATGCACGCGATTCAGAGGAGACGGAACGCCCGTCAACGACGCCAGTTGCGGAAAATACCCGTCAAAATACAGCGATGGAAAGCCAATGGCCATGGACGTGGGCAAAAGGTGTTTTACAACTTCATCACTTGAAAGAGACGGCAACGCCGCACTTTTAAACGGCTGATATATCAGCAAATCCAGTTGCGCAACAACCGACGGGACCGCTGCAACATGTTCAACGCCAATGCGCTGCACAAGCGGTAGCGGCGCCTCTTCCCACGCGTCACTGAAATGCGGGTTCTCAAGCAGCGTTTGAGCCAGCACCTCACTTTGACAATTCCCGTAAATACCAAATTTCTGCTTCGTCATTTTCATTTCCAAAAGGGCTCTATCATTCTTTTCCTGTTCACCACAAGGATGTTCTCTCACACCGGCAAGGGTATCGGGTGCTGATTTTTCTGTACGCCTGCTTTTGCAACTGCAGGGTTTTGGCATGCCGAACCCGCCCCATCCCAATCACCGGGCGCCGCCTCTACATGGTAATGCGAGGGAATAATAAACACGGGAAGATCCGATAACGAGCGCCCCACCCTGTACGGTCCCTCCCCGGATTTGGAAAAGTGATTTGGCGATTCACCGTTGACAACAAGGCCGCATTCGGTCATTCGATCATTTTTCCGATCCAATGAAGCGATTTCATACTTCACGAATAATAAAACATGCCTGGAGCGTACACGTTTATATTCACGAATATCCGAATAACCACTGTCATGTTATAATTTTTATTAACGAATGAAATTAACGTCAGGCAACCGCTATAGTATTAATTAGCGAATAAAAATAAAAGATATGATCCACAAATTTTATTATTCGTTAATAAAAACAAGCATATTGCCCCCGCATTAATATTGCTCGCGAATAAAAAAGGTCACTCTTTGCAGCAATGTGCTGTGAACTATTGGGCCGTTTCACCGTTGGCGACGCGGCGGGTGGGCTTTTTGCGGGTGTGTTTCTGACGGGCGGACACAAGCGGGTTTAAAATGTGGGAGCGCAGCTGCTCGGGCAAATTGTCGTCCAGTTCCATCAGGTCCACCAGCAGGTTCATGGTGCGCACCCAGCGAAAGCGGCGTTTTTGCACCTCGCCCCGTTGGTGTCGCTGCTGTTTGGCCTCATCCATTATCCGGTATCGTTCATGTTCCAAATCGCCCAGTCGCTTGCCAAGGGCGATCCAGGAATGAAACAAATCCAGCAGGCTCTGCCCTTCCACCACAATTTCTTTGAGCGTATCGGCCATCTCTGCGGTGATACGGGCGGCGGCTGCAATCGTGCCACCGTATTCAGACATGTATGTTCTTTTGGTTCCCAAAAGGCCTTCAGGCATCAGCGTATCGCGAATGTGCTCCAGCCATTTGCGTCGTTCGGCGCCAGCCACCTGGGCCAGCGCGCCAAGCATGGTGTACAGAACGCGATACCGTTCATCGTGCGCCTTATCCAGCGCCAAAATCTCTTTGGCCAGCGCCTCGGCCTGCTTTTTTTCAGCGTGATCGGTGGATTTTAAGCCGAGCAATCCGTTGTGGGCCACCACCAGCAGGGGCACCACACCGGCGGTCATCGGATACGACTGCAGCAGCGGCATATCCTGGTCCGCGTTTACCAACCGACCGGACACCGCCACCATCGCGGGGGTGCTCAAACTGTTAAATGCCATTGTGTCTCCTTTATTTTGCGGATTCACGTTAAACGATTTTCAAGTACTTTGTCGAGATGGGTTTGGCACAGAAGGCTCAAAATGGGGAGCAACGTACATCGCCATATGCGTTGACAACAGCTGTTCCAGGACGCGATGCCAGTGGATTCAATCGGATCGTCCTTCACGTATCGAGATGCCACCGAAAGGAGTATTGTCCAACAAACGGCGCTAAAATGCGATACGGTTCAATATCATTTACAATTCCCTCCTTCTGTTCAGCCAATGCCGAAACATTTTCAGCAATGCGGGCGATTTGTGGACGCAAGTTGGAGTCATTCAACTGCTCGGCTATCCAGTAAGGTCTCCGTTTGCCCGTCTTAATCGGCCCGATAGCATCGAGGGTCTGGATAAGCGACAAAAACGACTTTGCTGGTTCTTCCTCTTCAAGCCAGCGGGTCAACGGTCCACCCACCCTGGGAAATCCTACGTTGATGGCGAGCAATACCATGGCCGCGCGATACCCCTGCACCTCATTGGAAAGGAATCCAAGCTGATGTATTGAGCTATTGGAGAAGTCTGATTCTGCCATCTGTTGCGCGATGCCAACCCGCAAAATACGGTAAATATTCACCATACGTTTGGCCAGCCGAGGGGTATCCACAAAGCCATGCAGCAAGCGCATGTAGTTGCGTTCCATCTCCGAGACAGAGATGGCGGTGTCATCGACCTGTAGCGGTGAGATTGCCTTGCTTCCCGGCGCGTCACCCGGTGCGAGGTCCGGTTGTGCAGCATTGGCAACAGCCGCTTCGTCCGCACCCGGTTCGGGTGTCTCCCCTTTTTGTACAGGCGTTGATGGTGATGGCACATCGCGCGCCGGTGCCACCACTTTCGATTCCTCACCCTCCTCGATACCGCCCGATAGGGGCGTTGGTTCCTCTATTGGCAATGGCACCGCTGACACAGCAACATCCTCTCCCCCACGGGTGAGTGCATCCACCAGCCGACCAAACCCGTCGGCGTCCATTTTGGGCAGGGAATACGGAATCTGAAAAATTTTCTCGAGATAATTCTGAGGGCTAAAGCTCGCCGCTTTTTTGTCACTGGCAATGTCCACCGTTCCGTCAATGCGCATGCCGTTCACGATGGCATTTTCAGAAACGCATTTAAGTGACACACTGGGCCGCGAAATGGCCTCGGGCAGATATGTCTTGTACAAAGAACGCTCCAGCCACCTGGCGTCCACCGCAACCACCACCATAAACAAATCCAGGGCCAACAGCAGATGCACCGCCTGCAGCACCTCCACGACTCTGTCCGGATGGCAGCGGTCCAAATCATCAATATACAAAATGATGCGATCAACGGGCGAGGTCGACTTCAATGCCGGTCCTCCGTCTCCATCCGGTGGGTCCAGCACCCCATCGGTCACTGTGCGGTCCGGATTCACATTTGGAGCCTGTTCCTCGTTCCAACCATTTAGCAGTTCCGCCAGTTGCCGAAAGTCGCGGCGAATCGTTGAAATAACGCCCAACTGACTGCGATAGCTGTCGCTGTCCTGTCGCTCGGCCAAAAAGTCGTACACCAGTCCGCCGGATTCGAGACGAATAATCTCTTTTTCGGTTTTTAAAATCTCCGTTGATGCCGCCACCAGCGCCTGATTGGTTTCGTCAATGATGCGGTCCTGATGCGCAATGTCCACCAGCAGGTTCTTCTCGTCAGGCGACGCGGTGTCGTCATCGCTGGAGGCATCCACCTCGGCCATGATTTTCCGAAGACGCGATATGGCGCCACCCATATTGGATATCATCTGCTTTCGTTTTATCAATGCTGTTGCAAGCCCCCCCAGAGGCGCGATGATAGCCGATAGCCAATTTCTCACAGTATCAGAGACCGCATCAATCGCCCCCAACGCCAGTGGCACACCAAGCAAGACAACGCCAAGGAAAACAGAAACCAAAAGTACTTTGTAATGTTTCAACAGATACGTCATCAGACTGCTGTCATACTGCTGCCGGAGCGAATTTAACTTTTCAATGCGCGCTTTGGCTATCTTCAGGTTATCAATGTGCGCTTTGGCGTTCTTCAGGTCATCAATCGTGTTTTTTGGATCTCTGGTCGAAAGACTCTCACTGATCTGCTTTACAAACTGGTCGTCTTCCAGCGCACGCGTCAGGTACCGTCCCCACGCCAGTTGCTGCCGCATCTCGACAGCGTCCTTACGCTCAGCTTGTTTAAGGTGAAGCGTCTGTTTCAGCGACTGCTGTTGTTGCTCAACGGTCGCCTTTAGTGTTTTTGCGTTTTCAATGGCCTCCCGGCTGGAATGCAACCGTTGTCGCAGACGCGCGCGAGCCTGCGCAAACGCGTCGGTCTCGCCGTTTGTGGTCTCCTCTTTAAGCTCGTTGCTCAGCCCGTCAAAAATGCGCACTGCCAGATTGGCCCACAGATTGGCGTCGGAATAGTGCCACGCATTAAACTCAATATGCGCCACCCGGTTCACATACGTCTCCCGGCGCTCATCGGAGAGTTCGGTAATGCGCTTTTTGAGCTGGGACATAAAATAGGTCTTGCCCGCCCCCCAGTTGCCAAAAAGCCCAAGAGAAACCGGCGGACGCACGTCCTTTGCCGCAAAGAGACGTGCAAAGCAATCCACTGCCACACCAATGCGCAGGCTATCTTCGTCGGTCCGAGTATCGCCCGTAATCCTGGCGCGCCCCGGTTGGATGGGCGCGTCGGCGGGTGGTGATTCCTCGATCGATGGCGTTGGTGTTTTGGCAGAGGGCTCTTTGGCAATCGCTGCCCGGGTTTGGAAGTCCGCAACACCCGTTGCAGGAAGATCATGATCCCGTTGAAATGCCGTGACCGCTGCCGCAGTGGCGGGCCCAAACTGGCTGTCCACCTCAAGCGCGTAGCCCTGCTTTTTCAGTTGCACCTGCAGCTCCCCCACTCCTGTCCCCCTGTTTCCAACCTTCAGATCTGGCAATCCATCTCCTGTTGAAGACATAACTCCCGTAGAAGGCATGTCAGAATTTGCTGGAACCGCTTGTATCCGAGCGATGAATTCGGGCAATTGGGGCACGCGGCGGATACTGTCAAAATTTGAAAATGCAATGGGACGCGGAACGCTAATTTTGAATTCTTCGATTTTGTCCAGAACTCGTTGGATGAGGTCCAGTTCCTCCTCCTTTGGGTCAAACAACGGAATTACCATTTTCCCACCCGATCCCAGCAATTCACGCTCAACCTGAGAGATGTCGAACCCACGAGAAAGGTTGAGAAGAGCAAAGTCACTTACGGAGAATCCCGCTCTAATTTCTGGCGAATTTAAAGATTCACCGGCAACGCCAAGCCTCACAATCTGTTCCCTGCCTTTTAAGCGCCTCACAGATTCCAGGATACCATTGGATGACACAGCAAATTCAGGGAAACTAACAATTACGCTCGCGAAATCCAGCGCTTCAGCAACCCCTGCCAGCTCGACCAACCAGTCAGGATTACCCAACCCCTGCATCGCAGCCATCGAATTCCTTAGCCCAACCATCCCGTGTGTGGTTAGTACCAGTCCGTCAGCAAGTTGAGATATACGTTCCAACTGACTAATAAAAAATTCATCTTCAAAGATACGGTCACCATGCGGCTGCAAATCCAAAACCACGTCTGTGAATCCGGCGTCGGCGATGAATTGCAATTCCTTTTCATCGGGCAGCGTGTTTCCACTGACAAACCAAATGGGTCGTTTAAAACTGGGCGCAACCATGGGCAGCTCCTTGAACGAATGATATGTTCTGATAAACCACCCCTATAGAACCACCTTTTCGATGTATCGTCAAAACAATCGCATATGCAATTCACCCGTCAAAGCATGATTGACTGTGTATTACAGAGACATTCCCAATGCGGGCTGTGGGATTGCCGTGGTGAGTGGCGACCGATTCTCTCCCATAATGGTTCCCGGTAATATGGTGACAGGAATCGGTTTTAAGAGCTCGTACGTATAGCCGCGGTCGTCGAGTTTAATGGTGTAGTCCCGTTCCTGCTGTGTAAATGATACGGCCGCTTTTTTGCGAATATGGCCGAGGCGTTTGTGAGGAGAGTGGCGCAGAATAAAGCTGAACAGGCGAATCGCCAGGTGGTTGGGCAATCGGTGACAGCCATGCGAGTATCGGTTCATTATGGCGTTGTAGTCGAAAGTGCCGTGGGTGCGGATACCGGTCTCCATATTTTTTTTCCCCCCACTGCTGATTTCATGGAACGCGGCAACCAGTCCGTATGCGGACGCATACCATGGTCCAATGCGGTCATAGTCCACTACCCGTATGGCGCGCCCCGCAACCCTGACGTCTTTCACGATTTCGCCAGTTGGGGTGGAGGGCGGCGGAATCCACACCGGGCCCGCCACAATGGTGCGCCATATCTGATTGCCAGGATGCGAATTTTTATACGCGAGGATTTCTTTTCCGTCGGACGTCATCTCCTTTTGCCAGCCACCGATTGTCGTGGGAATTGAAATGAGGGGAACCCTGGTGCCCTGCCAACGGGTATACAACGTGAGGCGCGGCTTCACTTTTCGGGGCTGCGGCACCGACACACCATCGGCGGTGACCGGAGGATCGTACCACACATCTCCCCGATGAATCTCCACCGACAACTCCAGCGGCTTCCGGTAGTAGGCCGGCAACGCCGGAAGTCGAACTCCCACCAGACAGGCATCAAATCCGTTATTATCGCCGACACTCTGTAAAAATCGAACCGTATCTTTGGGCGTCGAAATGCCCATTTCCGCAAGCACTGCACCTGTCAGCTGTTGTGCAAGCTCGGTCTCGATAATCGCAGCCGCATCCACGACCCGTTCAGTGAGGGCTCTCACAAACGCCAGATGCAGCCTTTCCATGGGGGATTTTTTAAAGAAAGCCAGCGTTTCGCCGCTCAGTTGCCCAAATCCCATAATTCGGTTCTTATTTTCAAACTGTGCGACGGCCTCATGAGTTATCTGATCAAATCCGCCGTTCACATACTGCCCCTTATGGAGCAGTCCTTCACACACCAGCTGTTTTTGAATTTCCACCAATGCCTCATATGCCAGTGCCGCCTGCCAGTTGCCGTCAACCCGCGTCGGGCTGGTGGTGCCGAGGCGATTCATTTCCGCCCCAAGCCGACTGGCCGCCACACTTCCCGACTGGGACAATAGCCGGGCCTGGCGATTATTGTGATAGGTAATCGTTCCTTTAAAACGCCTGATGCGATCAAATAAAACGCCGTCAATGCAGTGATTCTTCACCTCTGTGTCAATCCTGTCCTTTAGCACCGTCAAACCAGGAGAAATGCCGTACACCTCCAAAAACGCGTTTTCCACGACTCGCTGCCGGGTTGCCGCCCTGTTGCCGGACTGCCGTTTGGCTTCGGCCATGGTGGGGGACATCAGCGCTTCACCTTTGGCAAGGCGGGTCACCATGGATTTCACATGATTGGAGATGGGGCGGTCCGAATTGGCATCCCTGGCCGAAAACAAAAAGGGGGCCCAGTTGTCTGACAGGTCGATAATGGTGTACCCCTTTGCAACGGCGTCCTTTTGTGAATGCATCATTCTTTTGCCATTCTCAATCACTACCACCGGCACATTCACCGACGCATCGGACGTGTGTGACACAGGTGATTTTGGGGAATTGCACGCCACCATCAACGCAAGGGACAGCCATCCCCCCCAAAAAAACGCCCGTGTATACCGCATATTGCCCATTTTTACTTCACCATCTCAATGTGGACTGTCAACGAATCGCTCCGGCCCTGGTCATCGAGAACCGCCACCTGAAACGTCCCCGGTCGCGGTGGCCAAAACAGCGTTTCACCGGGAGCGGCGCGACCGATGGGCGCCCCGTTCACAAACCAAAACAGGACATTTGCATCTCCACTGCTTTGTGCCGTGAAGGGCACTTTCTCCTCTTCATGGGAATCGGACCGCACCGCGTACACCAGTCGATTTTTAGGAGACGTGATTTTCAAAGACGCCAATTCCGGTTCGGACGCAGAGAGCGCACACGATGAGGGGAACTGCGGCGGTGGCGTTCTCGGCAGTCCCGCTTCCTTAAATAACTGGCGCATGTCCGAAGGCCACAACTCCACCACCTGTTTTTGACCACTGCCCGCTTTTTCAGGGCACACCCGCTGCCCCGTCCGGGTATCAACCTCGATTTGCTGGTGTATGGCGCACCGCTGAATCGGCGACTTACCGGGGATGAACCAGGTCTCTCTGGTGTGCGGGCAATGGGGCCCGGGCAACGCGCCGGACGTGGCACACACCTCAACGCGGGTAACGTTCAGCTGTTTATCCAAATGAACAGGTGGCTGAAGACCACGTGCCCGAAGACTGTCTACAATCTCAAAAAAGAGCGGCGCCGCCGAACGTTTTCCCACATACGCCGGACTTTGCCCGCCCATAAACTGCCCCACCCACACCACAACCACGTACTGGCCAACAATGCCCACGGACCACGCGTCCCGCATTCCTGGCGACGTGCCGGTCTTCCAGGCAACGGGAAACGAATCCCGTGTCCACGCATCATTAAACCGCTGCCCTGGCCGACCATGGACCGACAGCATCTCCGTGTTTAAAAACGCCGCCTCGGGACTCATAATACGCACGCGCAATCTCTCCGCTGTTGCCCGCGGCTTCTCATACACAACATCCGTCACAACACCATCATTCTTAAGGGCGCTGTAGAGAGACGCCAGCTCCTCCATCGATACCTCCACCCCGCCCAGTACAATGGGAAGCCCATAGGTATTCTCGTCCCGAAGCTTTTTCACACCCGCCTTTTGCAACAGCTGATACAGCCCCCCATCAGACAGCTGCGAGGCCAGTCGAACCGCCGGGATATTCCGACTGCGCACCAGCGCCTCCGTGGCGCTAATGGGCCCCCTAAACTGTTTGTCAAAATTTCCCGGTGTATAATCCGAGAAGCTCACCGGCGAATCCTTTAACAGCGACGCGGGATGAATGAGCCCCTCATCCATGGCCAGGCCGTATACAAATGGTTTTAACGCCGACCCCGGAGAACGTCTGGCGGTGGTCCCGTTTACCTGTCCGTCGATGTTCGCGTTAAAGAAATCGGCCGACCCAACCAGGGCCACCACGTGATTATTGCGATGATCCAGCACCATGGCTGCGGCATTGTGAATGCCCGCCAGTCGGTGTTTCTCCACGTACGTACCGATTCGTTCTTCCAGTTCTTTTTGAATCTCCAGCAAAAGGGTGGTATCCAGTCGCCGCGCGCCACGATGTTTTGCCAGCAGACGAACAGTGGTATGGGGGGCAAAAAAGGGAAGTTGCAAAGGAAGCCCCAGCGTAAACCGATGCCGAAGCCCAAGGGCGTGCCTCTCCACATTTGGATGTTCGGTGAGCCATATCGCTCCCAGGCGTTGTCGGGCGTCATATAATGAATCTGTTTCTTTGCCCAAAGGGCCCGGTTTGCGTTTGGCCGGGTTCTGTGGAATGGTCGCCAGCAAAATGGCTTCGGACTGGGTCAGATTTTGGGGCGATTTGCCAAAATATATCAGACTGGCCGCCTTTATCCCCTCCACATTTCCGCCATAGGGCGCCAGATTAAAATAGGCCTCCAGTATCTCCTCTTTTGTGTAATGCATCTCCAACCGGAAGGCCCACAAAATCTGATGCAGTTTTCCCAAAGGCGTTCTTGAATCAATGCCGTACTTCATTCGCGCCAGCTGCATGGTGATGGTGGATGCCCCTCGCTGATTGCCTCCCACATACGTATCCACCGCTGCCGCCATCAGTGCGACAACATTCACCCCCGGATGCTGCCAGAAGTACCGGTCTTCGTACAGCAGCGTCGCATCAACCAGATGTTTGGATATTTGATTGAAAGACACAAATGACCGATATCGCTCATCGCTGGCCGTGGTCAGGCGCATCAGTTTGCCGTTGCGGTCATAAATTTCGCATCCAAAATCGCAGGTGTCCAACAGGGGGGGCCTCCGGGCGGCCCAGATCAAAAAACACGCCACCACCAAAACAGTTATCAAAATGGCGCCGATTCCGATTTGACGCGCAAGTTTCCTTTTTTTTCCAATCCGAGGGCCCATCTGTTTACCTTGTCGAATTGGCGACCACACTGATTTTGGCGGACTCGGTGCGCGCCGACACGTCGGGATCATACATGGACTTCACATAGGCAGCGGGAACCACAAACGTGCCGGCTGTAACTGCTTTTATCCGATAAACAAATGACACGATGCCCGATCCCGCGCCCCCATACAGAACGACGCGATCTTCGCGCGCATCTGCATAATCCGGAGACCACGAAGACCCATTCTGTCTCAGTCGGTCCCAGTTGTTCCCCCCCTGCCCGTGTTCCATCACCAGTTCAAAGCCTGCCGGCAGCAAATCCACTACAGCCAGATTGTTGTGATACGTGCTGTTGACAGAACGCAGTTTCAACACGGCATGAATTTCATCGCCGAGGTGAATCGTGTCGATGGGCTTGCCGTCAACGGTTTGAAACTCCCGCAATATCTCCACGCCCTTTTTAATCACCACATCCCCTTTTCCATCCCGGTCAAAACCGGAAACAGTCACCTGGTAAAACAGTGGGGTGTTTCCATTGGTGGCAATCCGAATTTCCCTGGCCTCAGGCGAAAAGCTGCCCCTGGAGATGAGGGCGCCACTCAGTTGAATTTTTGTTCGTTTTTTATCCGATAACACTTCTTCAACACTACCACTGTGGGCGCCCGCGCCGCTTCCGGCTTTAACCAGCTGACGGGCATATGCCTCCAGTCCGTAAATCAACGTTGCAGATGACACCGTGTTGTATCGCCCGTCGGCAATTGCCTTTGCCATTTGGGCAATGTAGTCCCCGGGCACATCACTGAGACGATCGGGAAAATGATTTGCCAGCAGGTACAACACAATGCCGCGATGACTCTGACTATCGTAGTAACTGTCGAAGTTCGAACGGATGGGGGCATCAAAGTCAATGCCCGAAACCAGACGACGGGCTTCGGCTTTATCCTGCAGGAGCTGATAAATGGCGGCCAGATACACAGGAATCACATCTTTTTTCCAGTCCTTGTTGGCCGGGTTGGCCAAAAACTCTCGCAGCCCCGAAAGGGCATCCGGCGCCAGTTTGCCGTGTCGCGCCAAAATGTATATGGCGGACGCGCGAATGCGAGCATCGTCGAGAGACTCCAATTCCAGATTCAGCACATCGTTCAGGTACGACAAACCGTTTTCCAGAATATCTTTGGGAACACGCGCCCCTCTCTCTTTGGCTTCTGTCAAAAATTGCATCGCCCAAATGACCTGAAAGTTCGAGACATGGGAATTGGCGGCCCAAAAGCCAAAGGCGCCTTCCTCGTTTTGACGCGCGCGCAATACGCGAATGGTTCTGGTCACGGATTTATCCACCGTGGCTTTATCAAATCCAAATTCGGGATGTTCCCCCAGCACCAGCGCGGGCACCGTCTGACTCACAATCTGTTCGGTGCATCCGTGTGGAAATTTTTCAAGATAAGCCATCAGGCCATCCGCCAGCGCCAACGGCAGTGGCGATACAGACACATTTAACTTGCGGTATTCGGCATACAATTTTCGTTTGGTTGGGATATTGGCCGTTTTGTCCACCATGCCCGCAGCCAGTATCGTCGTATGCGGTGAACCGGGCCGGACACTCAGCGTGGCATTAAACGCTGTGGTCTCCTTTTTGTGACGGGCGGTAAATGTAATCGTTGCACCGCCCAGCTCGGCGGCCGCCTTCACCACAAAACGAACGGTCTTTTCCCTGCCCTCATCAATGGCAATTGAATGTGTCTTTGTTCCCACCACGGCAAGATGCGTGGACACATCAATTCCCACGCTAATGGTGGCATTTTTCCCGGAGCCCACCACGTTGTTGGCCACAATTGCAGAAACTTCAAACTCATCTCCCGGCACCGCAAACAACGGCGTGCTGGGCTGAATGACAAACGGGCCTTTTACCGTAAGTCTGTCTTCGGTGGCGCCAATTCGATTTGCAGACACCGCCACCGCCATCACCCGAAGACTGCCGTTAAAATAATCGGGCACCTGGTAGGTCACCACCTGTTTTTCCGCCGTGGCGTCTCGAATACCGGACCAGTACACAACGGGCTTTTCCCGTTTGCGTTTAAACGCAATGCCGATCACTTAAGCGCCTGATTTTTTGAAGATACAGAAAAATTTTGTATTGCAATCCGAGGAGGAAAAAAATGGA
>JAFGQN010000016.1 GCA_016935665.1 Deltaproteobacteria bacterium
AGTGTCCTCAGTGTCCTCAGTGTCCTCAGTGTCCTCAGTGTCCTCAGTGTCCTCAGTGTCCTCAGTGTCCTCAGTGTCCTCAGTGTCTTCTCCCGTGCCCGTATCGATCCCCGTATCTATTCCGGTGTCCGTATCTTCGGTAATCTCCTGCTCTGCAGTAATAGAGAAACTGTCAATAGCGACAAAACTCACAGATCTCCTGCACAAATTGTGAACAATAAAGCGGAAATACACTTCCTCCCAGTCAAAACACGGCGATATATCAACACCAGCAACCAATGCTTTTTGGAACGTCGTCAGCGGCGCGACATAGTTTTCTGAATCCACCACAGACCAAAGCTCTGTCCAATCGTCTCCCGCGCCACATTCCAACGCGATCTTTGTATCCGGCGAACAGGTTGGACTCTCATCCTGCATGGTAAAATAAAATGAAGCCGTTCCGGTGGTGCACGCAAACAGTGCCAATGGCGGAGAAATCGCAGAGGCTTCCTCTTCGGAAAATCCGGCTTCCGCGATGGTTAATCGCAGATATGGAGCCGGTGCGCTCACGTGCCATGGCCATTCACTGGTTCGAACCCACTTGTTCAATGTCCAACCCTCATCCCCCGATTTCCAGGTGAAGGCCCTGTCTCTCTCGCCTGGCTCACAGGTGTATTCTGTACAAACACCGTCCACGCAATTGGTGCTGCCGTCCGTGTTCAATGCACAATTCACTTTTATTGGATCGTATGTGCACTCCGGGGTCCCGCCGCTGGTTGTACAGTACCCGGAGGGATCATAGCTGGCGGCCACTTTACCAATGCACTCACTCAATGGTTTCTGGTTACATTGTATACATTCGGCGTAAGATGTCCCGTTGCTGGTACAGACCTGACTGGTCGCGCAGGGCGCACTCAAATCTTTCCATTGCGGTCCCGATTCAGCACAGGTACCGGAAGCACAGGCCCACCCCAGAACCTGACGCTGTGGAGTGGCCGAACAGTCTGTGTCGGAGCAGCGATACACCACTGTGCTTTGGTCCACGTTACAAACGGTACCGTCTGGTATCAGATTGGGTTGACACACGCCAGCCACACAGCTGTCAGGCTTGTCGCAATCACTGGTGGCGTCGTCCCCGCACGCCGTTTCATCCGGTAGCACTCGCGGATCACACACACCCTCTGCATTACATTGATCCGGCAGATTGCACTCACTTTCCGTCGCATCGCCACAAAGCGTTCCAGCCGGTTGCAGATTGGGCGCGCACACGCCGCTGCCATCGCAGCTATCGGCCAGATTGCATTGCGTCACCGTGGCAACATCACCACAAGCTGTGCCCACCGCCGCAAAATTGGGCTGACAAACACCCGCCAGACAGCTGTCCGGCGCGTTGCACGCCGTCGTCTCGGTATCCCCACAGGCAGTTCCATCCGGCACATTCATTGCACTGGTACACAGCCCCGCGCCATCACAGATAGGGTTGACTTTGCAAAACCCGCTTTCATCCGTGCACACGCCACCAGCTGCCTCATAATTGGGCTGACAAATACCATTGGGATCACAGCTATCCGGATTATCACAATCATTGTCGGTTGGATCGCCACAGGCGTCTCCCAGGCCTTTCATCACATCGTCCGGACAGACTTTGGCAGTCCCGTCACACACCTCTGCCGCGTCACAGGCCGATGCCTCGAGACGACAGACCGTTCCCGCGCCAAGGGCGGTACAATGCCCTTCATATCCCGGCAAGACGCAGGATGAACAGGCGCCGGTGCACTCTTCCCTGCAACACACCCCTTCCACGCAAAACAGTCCCGAACCACAATCGGCGAGGGCGGTCAACGGATCGCACACTTTTCCCACAAACCCATTGTCTGCGTCCCCATCCGTATCACTGTCAGAATCCCCATCTGCATCACTGTCACCGTCTGCATCCGAATCCGCATCACCACTACTGGTTTCGTCTTTACTGTCAAGGATGGGCGCTTTTTTTTCCTTTTCGCAAGCGGCGACGAAAATAGTAATCAAAGAAAGCAGGCCCAGGATAATAAAATTACGCACGGTTGTTCATCCTTTCACATTAAGTTTCAACGCCGCGTTCCACGGTTCCAGGATGAATCGCTGCATCTGCCACTATTGTGGTATAACAAGAAAAAAAATTCTATTTTCTGTCCTTTTAGTAAAAATCAAAGGAAAGGTAAATCACCTTTTGTGTAAAAATACAGTTTTGATGATTTTTTCAGATGAAATGATTCCTGCCAGATATATTCACTCGCCTTTGGCGTCCTTTTCATCCACGTGAGGGGACCCGGTGATAAACCGAAGGATTTCGCTGCCAACAGGCGGGCACCCTTTAATAAAATTTCCAAGATTTTTAAATTTTCGCGTACAGTTACCAATGCAGTACGTATTGTTCGGCACCTCTTCGTGCCCCTTTCCGATAGCAAAATGATATCGGGTATCTTTGGGCAGATAGTCCAGAATGACATCGCCATACCTTTTTAAAAACAGGAGCAGGGAGGACTGACAGGCACTGCAGGAGTTTTCGTCCAGAATGCCAAACTCGGGAAATCCAATGGAAATGTCGGTGGGGGGATCCGCAAAGGGCTTGGCAAATTCCCGCCAAATGGCCGGGCTAACGGAAATGTGTTCCAGGTCAATTACTCCAAAACCCCGCTCGGCGCCAATTCGGAGGTGGGGTATATTGTACGCATCTTTTCCCATCAGCACACAGGATACCGCATCTGTCGCAAATGCATCCGCTCCCACAACCACCACATCCAGCGGTTTGGGCAGGCCGGCGCTGGGACCAATACCCTCCATCCCCACAGTGCCATCCACAATAGTAAAATGTGGCCGCAAAATGCCGGACATGTCGGCAATGGCCAAATCCAGCGGTTTATCATCGTACCCGTCGATTTCTGCCAGCATGTGCAACACCACTTTACTGCGGCGCCACAGACACCCCTTCATATTTTTTACCCCAAGGGTCACGCCCGTATGCATGTGCGTCTTCATAACGGGAATCGAGATATATAAATCATATTCCATCATTTCGGGACAAAGCTTCAATGATTGAATAGCCACTCCATCCAGCGCCACCTGGACAAATTTTCGTTCGTCCATATCGACCAGCGGGCAATCCCTCTGCCGCGCCACCGCTGCGATACCCGTTATTTCAAATGCTTCCAGTGTATTGACGCCAGTGATGGGACTTTCCCCCACCGACACAATCCCGCCCGCCTCTCTGAAAACATCAATCGCCGCCGCCACCACCTGTGGATGGGTACAGATACCGGACTCCGGTTTGGCCAGACGGCCGGCGTTGGGTTTAAGCAACACCCTCTTGCCTTTCACCGGACTCAAATCTATATGTCGAAGCGCATCCACCGTATTTTGATACGGTCCTTTGCCCGCGGTCACGAACACTGTGGGATTGTTTTCGTCGAGAAATGGAGATTCTGATAATGTAAATTTTTCCATGATAATTTCCGAAAGACAATTTAGTGAAACTGAGCCCGCATATCAACCAGAAGATTTCCCGAAATGCAACTGTTAAATGGTTCGGCACTGTTTCGGGCCGGTTGCAGTGAAATCTTCGGCGCCCGGCCACCGGACCTTCCCCGGAAATCGATACGGGTCCCAAACAATCCAACAGCCCGCCCTGTATTCAAAAAACTTTCCACTGGCAAGGGTTCTTGTGATATGGCACCTTGACATCTGAAGGGAAGTGCGGCAAACACGCCCGTCCCCGGTTATCGACCAGGCATCAGCAAGAGGACACACGACCATGGAACATCCGGTACAAATTGAAGGGTTAGCGCCTCAGGCCGCCAGAATTCTGGCTCCCAATGCCCCAATACCCGCTAAAATGATGGCCGCATCGGGAATGGCGCCATTGCCCCCCAAAGAATTGGTTTCCGTCCTGTACACCCTGGCATACGGCGCCGATGCCGCCATTGGCGACAAGGCCCGTGCCACGCTTTTGGGCTTGCCCCCCAACATTCTGCTGGACACCATCTCCGGACCACTCCATCCTGGCGTTCTCGATGGCGTGGCGCTTTTACTCGTTCAACGCGAAGACGCCATGGAGCGCATCGTGCTGAACCGGGCCACCGCGCCGGAGACCATCGTGGCACTGACCAAAAAAATCACTTCCGAAAAAATCCTTGAAATGATTTGTGCCAACGAACATCGATTACTGGCACACCCCGCCATTATTGAGGCGCTCTATCACAACAAGAATTCACGCATGTCCTCAGTGGACCGCGCTGTGGAACTGGCCATCCGCAACGGTATCGAACTAACGGGCATTTCTGCCTTCGAAGAGGTTAAAAAGGCGCTGGAAGGCGAGCTTATATTTGAACCTTCAAAAGAGCCCACTCCCGACGATTTGGATTTTCAGTCGGCTGTGCAAACCGCCGAGAAGCTTGCTGTGGATACCGACACCATGGAAGACGCTCTAATGGCCATGGCGGAAAATGATGGCAATCCGGTGGAAGCCGACACAGTAAAGAAAGTGGCCACTCTCAGCGCCAGTCTCAGTGAAATGAACATTTCGCAAAAAATCCGTACCGCCACACTGGGCACTGCCTCTCAACGCTCCGTGCTCATTCGCGATTCCAACAAACTGGTCATCATGGCCGTGCTCAAATCCCCGGGTGTCAATGAATCTGAAGTTCGGCGATACACCATGCTCAAGTCTCTTCCCGAAGAAGCCATTCGCTTTATTGCCAACAAACGGGATTGGACCAAGCAATACGGCGTCAAATTAAACCTCGTTATCAATCCCCGCACACCGGTGGAATATTCACTTCGATTTTTAACACATCTTCGGCCCAATGATCTGCGTGGTATCGAGCGCAGCAAGGATGTACCCGGAGTTGTGCGCAACGCGGCCATTGAGCTGCGAAAGAAACGGACCAAATAGCAGATGGCACGCCCCACAGTCGTAAAACGGAAAAAGAAACCGGCCGCACCGAGTTCATCCTCGGAAACATTCTTTGCCACCACTTTTCAGGGAGTTGAAAAGGTGCTGGCAGAAGAATTGAAAGCCATTGGCGCTCAAAATGTCAAATCCGCCAATCGCGGCGTCAGCTTCCAGGGCGATTTGGCCACCTGTTACAAAGCCAATCTATGGAGTCGCACCGCCCATCGCATTTTGTGGCAAATCGCCACATTTGATGCGACTGACAAAGACGCGCTGTACGATGGTGTTCGGCAAATCAATTGGTTGGACCACACTACACAGCACGCCACTTTGGCGGTGGATACCGTAGGCACCAACGACAATCTCATTCACACACAGTTTACATCACGGGTCGTAAAAGACGGCATCGTGGACTGGTTCCGCGACAACACCGGCAGTCGTCCGGATGTGGATTTGCAAAACCCCGAATTTCGCGTCAGCGCGCGCATTCTGGGCAACGAATGCACACTAAGCTGGGACACTTCCGGCGAAAGGCTGCACCGGCGCGGGTATCGCAGTGAGATTGGCGGTCCTGCACCGCTCAAGGAAAATCTGGCCGCTGCCATGCTTATCATGAGCGGATTTAAAGGCGAGGGGATGCTGGTAGATCCCATGTGCGGCTCCGGCACCATACTGGTGGAAGCGGCGCTCATGGCCCAGAACAGAGCGCCGGGACTGCTGGGGCGACATTTTGCATTTGTAAAACATCCCACTTACGAAATGCGCACCTGGCACAACCTGCAGGGCGATGCTCGAACGGAAATTATCGAAGTGGAAGGGTGCCCTATTGTTGGGTACGACATTAACGAAGACGCCATCCGCCGGACACAGGCTGCCGCCATCGGTTCGGGCACAGACGATATGATTCGGATTCGCAGACAACCGATAAAGAAAATGTCCCCCATCGATAGTGGCATGCTGGTGACCAACCCACCGTACGGCGAGCGTCTTGGGGATATCAATCAACTCGCCGGCGTTTACCGCCAACTGGGCGATATCCTGAAAAGTTGCGGTGCAGGGGTTTCGGGGCACGTCATCACCAGTTCTAAATTTCTGGCTCAGAAAATTGGTCTATTGCCTCAAAGACAGGACCCACTGTGGAACGGCGCGCTGGAATGCCGCCTGTTGCATTATGATGTGTTTTAGTCGAATTATTTAGAGCGCCATTTCATCAACGGTGTGCCCCGTTACTTTTTCATATAATCGGTCGTACATTTCCTCGATCAGCAATGCATCGTCGCCCCGCCTGGAAAAGTAAACGGTCGATGAAACAGTGCCATCTTCCTTCTCTTCAATAAATCCCTGGCTGGGACCGTTGATTGCATCGCGTGACGCCACATCCCTGAACTCAAAAAGCGCATCTCTGTTTTCATGGGCGAACTGAGCGCGGCACAGGGTCTCATAACACTTCAATTCGTTCACATTTGTGGCAGTGCCGTTCATTTTTTTTAATACATCATTGATAGCGGTGCTTATTTCGCTGGTCCATTCCATGTCTGATTCCTGCTCACCTATCATCTGTTCATAGATGGATGGCGCTTCCCTGCTGACATGGTCATTAATAACGCGGTTGCGATGATTGATTTTCTTCTTTTCATCTTCAGGAATTTTTGACTCTTCCACCAGTTTTTGCAGTCGCTCCTTCTCGTCGTTAAGATTGCTGTTTTGGGCCATCAGCGCCATCGCTTGAGCGATTGCCCACTGTCGGCGCTGACGACGCTCCAGACGGCGAATGCGCATGGCATCTTTCGAAGGCGCAGAACATGTCGACGCATGGTCAGAAGAGAAATCGCATATTTGTGACGGCGCATCCATTCTCTTTTCACCGGCATTTTTATCCCTATTTTCATCTGTTTTCCCCGAAGAAAAAGCGGTTGTGCAAATCGTTGCACCTGCGGCTGTCATCAAGGCAACTATCCCCAAAATACAGATATTCTTTTTAAACATGGCATTGACTCCTCTTCCACTTCCTGGTGTAACACTATATAAACACTGTTTTTTTGTGGAAACCTGACATCGAACGGAACGATACGCCGTTTTCTGCACGACCGTACAACCGCTTATTCGCAGGGGGCCACTGCATGAAACAGAAACGTTATCCAATCGGAATTCGAGTTCAACAGATACTCAAAAGACATGTAGTTTGCAGATTCACAATTTTCATACGCAAAATCCGTGGTGTTCCAATAGGATTCCTGTACCAGCCGTTCTCTGGATATGTATTCATGTGAATTCAACGCGCCACAATTCAAACATCTTTTCCATACTTTGGATTGATACGGAGCCGGACTGTCGTCTTTGATTACAAGCGCCTTTGAAGTAAGTACTATGCCATCACCGGTCACATAGGTATAAAAATTAAAAATATCTCCAGGGGATTCGGTTATCTCATCGTATGTCGTTCGGTTTACCCACCCATCACTGGTGGTTTGCAACTGCACTCCGTAAAAATCTACCTTGGCGAAAGCGTTGAATGCTACAAGAATGTGAATAAGTGTGGCCAATACAACAATACTTTTTTTCATAGGTAATTCCCCTTCTCCGTCTTTTTTTTGTGGTGTCTGCCATTCAATACGGAGGGGAATGGACGTTTCAGCGATTTTTTTTAAAAAAAAGTTTTTTTAAATCAGGGAATTGTTCAGGGCTAAAAGAGTCGACGAAACGCCACCCCTGGGGCAAAAAGGCGCCCCGTCTACTTGCAGAATCCACATCTATTGGTCACCGTATTCGTGCACTGCTCGGCCCAGTTGTCTGTGCAGCAGGATGAATCAATGGCACATACACATGCTGTAACCGCCGCGGAATCGCATAATGGCGTGGCATGGCTTTCGCAACAGTTCGCAGGGGCAACCTCATCTGTCATTTTCCATAAAAACGCGCTGCTATTCGGCGTCTTTGAAGCCTTCTTCGAAACCAGAACAGCTGCTCCCATACAGGCATCGTTGTAGGCGATTTCGGAAGCCAGCGATAAAGTGCCGGAACCCGGGATGGGCAGATCAAAACATCGACCGTGAGGCGACCCCACCGGACAAATCGCCTCGCCACCTGCCGCACTGGTTACCCGAACCGTTGGCAGGGTTGACCGGGGCTCAAGCGAAATTTGGCCGTCGGTCCACAAGACCTGATGACTCAATTTTTTTCCTTCGAGGGTAGACATCAGGGAACTGGCCGCGGTCTGGTATATCACCCAAAGGTTTCGTTCCCGCGGGCTGGATATAAATATTGGTTCGGCCGCCAAATTCGTCGCAAGAGGCGCCAGTGCAGCACCATTCACTGCATATAGCTGCCAGCCCGTACCTGTACGCCCCGAAACGTAAAAACTATTATCTTTGTGATTTTCACTGAAACGGGGAACAGTTGAGAATTCAATCACCGGATTGGTAAACACGCCATCACACCAGTTCAATAGGACATACCTATTGGTGTCTTCCTGAACATAAAACCAACTGCAGGGACTGTTTGACAATACGTCCGAAGCGAAAAGCATCTGGGGCTCAGCTGAAACACCAACAGAGTTTACCGACATTCCGTTGGTGATGGAAACCATCTGAGAGTTGGATGAAAGCAGCCAGTTTCCAACGCCATCATCGAGCAATTCTATATCATAGGTATCCAGGTTGCCCTGTTTAATACAATCAACCGCTGCAATTTCACTGTTGATAAGTTCGCATGAGTAAACAGCCGATTGGAATCCGTCGGTTGTAGGGGAGATTGTAAACCAAAATTTTCCCCAATTATCCATCCAGGTTCGTCCAATTGAAATATCGTAGCTGGTCACGCCCTGCATCTCAAAATAGTACCCGGAAAGCGTCCCGGCGCTCATCCATACGGTTACCAAATCCGGCACTCTATCGGCTTTCGTTAGTTCAATTGCCCCCATCCTTCCATCATTGTTGGTTCGCAGGGTTTCATGCACCAGCAACGACCCGGGCATCCATTTCCAATCTCCGTCGGCATACCGAATCATCTCAAAATCACCATCGGGTGCTGCACCAACGTTTATTGCCAAATCGGGAGTATTGTCATTGTATGCATCTCCAACGTACGTGAAATCCCCGGCGGGCCATACATAAATCACTGAATCGAAAGTGAAATCCCCCAGAATATCTTTGCAGTTGCCTGTTTCAATTGAACAGCGCTGAAGGATATTCTGCTCGTTGTGCAAATAAAACCAAATATATTTTCCGTTATCAATGTATCCGACATTTTCTCCCTGATGTCCCCTTACCTGCACGAGTTGGCCATCCGATACACCGGAGGCCTTGTCAATTCGGGTACGGGTATCCACCACCCCGTTCACATATCCCGTCAACACAATTCTATCTTTGTCCGTCGTCTCATCGTCACTAAAAAACCGAAACCACACCCGATCATCGGATATGGCGCCAGTACCCATCTCAACTCGCGTTATTTCCGTCCAGCCAGACTCACGAAGCAGCTCTTCTCCTGCTTCATCGAGCCAGACAAGAGACATGCCCGTATCGTCTTTCACGATGAACCAGGCGGAGTCGCCCGCCTTTGATCCACAGCCGTATTCCACAATCCTGACATCCGTTAACAGACTCTCCAGTTCTCCCGACACCTCTCCCAGCAGGATAGCACTGTCATCACCGCCGGCTTCACCCAACACTGCCAGAGCACGCCCAAATTGTCGTGCACACACATCCATCACAGGCGAGGAACGCACATCTGAAAATTTTTCGCGCGTCGCAGACATCAAACCGCCATTCCCAAAGTCAAGCCAGGCCACCTGTTCATCAAACATGTGTATGCTTAATTCGCTTGTGGTTGCAAAAACAGCGTCGTTTCCGGACACCGTTTGTTTCTCGCTGGCCCAAAATCCCGCTGCACCAACATCCCCAAACGCCGACGACGAACCATCCCGAGTCCCAGCCAGAACGACCACTGAATTTCCCCTTGTCCCAGTGGCATACACCCGCGTCGCCAAATCGGAAGCGCTGTCGGTGTCTTTGCCTAACAGAAACTCGGGAAGGGCAATCAGTGGATCACACAGCATTCCCACATTGTCGCTGTCCAGATCGAGCTGCACGTTGTTGGCCACAAGGGGACAATTGTCGTCCGTATCGGCAAATTTATCCCCATCCATGTTGCTATGAACGCGAACCTGCACATCCAGCCGGCCATGCCCCAGCGGCTTCGATTGGTCGGCCACAACTGTGAAAACCACTTCTTTGTCGCGTCCCACATGGCCAATTGAACCTGGCGCCGGCGTCCAGTTAACGCTGCCGGATGCGCTATCAATAACTGCATCCAACGGTGCAGCGGACAGTGAGTAAACAACACCTTCTGGCGCTCCATTTTGCACTGTCACAGAAAAAATAATCTCTTCACCTTCCATACCGCTCGGTTCTTCAGCTGTCTCAAGTATCAACTCAATCGCAACGGGCGCTGTGTCCGAGTCGGATACCGTTCCCGTATCAATCGACGTTCCTGTATCCAATGCCGTTTCGCAGTCCGGCTCTGTTCCCTGTTCTGAACTGGAATCATAATTTTCATTTGAATCCGACGAGATTTCAGTATCAATCCCTGTATCCGAGCCACTCTCCGAATCGTAAGGCGTATCTGTTTCCATTTTATAGGAAATGTCCGTATCGCTATCGAAAGCGACGATACTGTCGAAGCTCCTGTCGAATGTATCGGAGCCATCTGACGGCTGAAAGTTCAGTCCCGCCGAACCCGTCCCCGTATCCCATTCCGTTTGTGTATCGCCACGCTGACGCGTATTTGTATCCCGCATGTTCTCATACGGATTGTCATACTTAAAATCGCACGCCACCACCTGCAGCCCCATAAGCCAGATGGCAATTAATCTCCATCGAATGCGTTGTGTATTCATTGGGTATCACCATATGCCTTCTGTCCGATGACAAAAGGACTGCTTACAACCTGATATTTACTGTTAAAACGTTCCAGTCACTCCGGGAAACAACGCCCCATTTCCCATCCAGTGAAACTGAACCGCATTTTGCGCGGTGACCCGTTTTCTCATTTTGCGCTGCACAATTCGCTGCCGAATCAACAATGCGCCCCCAAGTACAGCCAGACCTGCCCCCGTTGCCCAGAACACGCGTGACGCGGTAAGCAGTTTTTCGCTGGAATCGCGGTGAGTTTTAATATCATCCAGTGCCGTGGCCTTTTTATAGTCATGCCACTCCGAGCGCCCCATGCCATAAAAAACGGTACCCATCACGCCAAAGACAAGGCCACTGCCCAGGCTGAGAACACCCATTCTGCGCTGAAAGACAAGGCGTTTGTCGACAGGCAAATCTGCAGGGCGAACGACCTCCACTGTGGTGACGCTGGGGCTGGCCGTTTCCACTTTCGCGGCGGAAGTATCCACTTTGGCGAGCTGCATTCCTGGCTCGGGGCGTTCGTCGGCAGTATCGTCCCGTTGCAATGATGCGTCGCCGGATTCCTGCCGCTGGGCCATAACACCTCTGTAAAAGCCTTGACCGAATGGCAGCGAAAACAATTTTTTTCGAAACGTTTCTTCCACACTGCCGCGATGTCCATTTTGAGACGCTACAAATTGCAGTGAACTCAATTCAATCTGTAATACATCGGCTCCCACCATGGCCTCGTCGTTTTTTGCTGTTCGGATATAAAAGGGCGCCTTGCCCACCAACTTCAACACAACGGGTTGCTCGGTAGAGTAATGCAAGTCGGCAAGCCGAACCCCACGCGCATCCTCCACATAATATTTTCCGGCAAACGATATTGGCATATTGAGAGTGGGCGCCTTTTTAAAATCGCTGATTCCCAAAAGAGGAACATCCACTTTCTGTTGAGGTGGGCGAAAAAAAACTTTAAGCCGGGCGTTGGGTACATCGATAGCGGCATTGGCGGCATCCACACACGCGGCGGCCTCCGAATAACTGATGAAGCCATCATTGTTCACATCCCCGGCCCCCACCATTGCACTGCGAATTTCATGAGAAAAAATACCCGATTCAAACCGTTGCCATTCGTGAGTTTCCGATTCATTTGAGGCCGCCAGAATAACCCCTGTATTGGGATATCGCGTCAGCATTTCCTTTTCAAGAAAATCTCTGACGTGCATTTTGTAGTCGCCGGATTTGTCGTTTCCCCCCCCGCGTTTGTTCACCATATAATACGCATGGCAGGCATCCAGAATAATATGATTGAAGGATGCCGGGGATTGGGCCACAATTTCCGAATACAATTCAGACCGCGTAAAGCGATGATCGAGTAGATTCAGGTACCCTTCCTGATTGGCGCCAACATCGCCATGACCGGCATAAATAAAGTAGAAATGAACCTCACTGCCGCTCTGAACTGCTGATTCCATACGCGTAAAAAGTGTTTTCAGTGTCGCGCGCAGATTTTTATATGACGGGGGCACTGCCGCTTTTGCCGCTTCGATATAGCGACGCTGTTCCTCTGCCCCCAGGACGGTCAGCAACGACACCTCAACGCCGGCAGAGGTGAACATTTCAAAATATCGCGCACCATCATCGTCGGCATATCGCAAAGGGGGGACACCTTCATCCAGACTGTTATTATTGGCAACAATAATCGCATAGCGACTCACATTGCTCGCATTCAAATCTTTCCCCGCAGCAATCCCGCAAAAAAGTACTACAATTCCAGTGATAAAAAAAGTAAACAATCGCATGATAACAAGATGCCCATTCACCCAGCACAGCTCGATATTTTCAGCCGATATGTTAGTATTCCAAATGAACCGAATCATAACATAACTTTTTTATGATTGTCGAGCGTTTGCAGCTTTTTCTGTCGATTGTTGATAAAAAGTTGCCAACTTGTTTATCCCAACCTTGCGAATTCCGGCCGATTCCTGTTGCAGTTGATTGAATGAAAACATGGGGACTCAATAGGACAAATAACGCCGATACATCAGCTGAAGAATGACCGGCTCCACCACAAACGTTACCGAATCATGCACTCATTTTGTTGCGCCCACCGATGTGGTCCCGTTGATGTTAAATAAAAGAGAATACTCCGTTACTTCAATATTTGAAATTTTTAGAGGCAACGGTTTATTCACATCGAGCATCTGCCCAGTTTGCCTCAATTCCAAAACGGCCCGTTCCACATCGTTCACCTGAATCGGGGTTTTAGAAAACAACGACAAAATGCGAAGTGGTCCTTCCTGATGATTTACCGCAAGCCGGATTCCGTCTCCCAACGGCTCATCCACACGGTCGCCAGCCACAGAAATACTCCTTTTCTTCCCGTAATCGGGATAATACCAAAGCGGTTTTGCCACGTTCTCCTGAAGGCCAAACAACATCATATATCCCTTCTCCTTCTTTGCGTACGTGTACGTAAAAGTAATGGTATCACCTATATCCAGACGGCTTTTCTCTCCAATTCCATCGTCTCCCGTGTTCACTGTAAACACCCTGAATCCCACATAAGAAGCCGACTTCCGGGATTCTCCACGCGCCGCCAACTGTTGCATTCCAGTAATGCGCACCTCGGACAAATCCACGCGATGGGATGCCGGATGCGCGGGCAACAGCAGCAGCAATACAAGAGTTGCAGCCACTGCCCCCGCCACCGGAGCCAACCACTTGATGACACGTACGCGCCTTTGCTGGGCCCCTTCGTTGAGTTGGCCAAAAATCGCCTGCCCAGCGCGTTCCACCGAAAAGTGGGAGACCGTGCCCCCCCGACCGGCCAATGCGCTCTCCAAAACAGAATATCGCTCATATATTTTTGCGCACGATGGGCATTCATGAAGCGACTTCCACAATCGGACCATACTCCTGCCTTCCAGACCCCGGGCAAACAGCCGTCGGATCTGTTTTTCAGTGCGTCGATGGCTGTGGCTAAGTGACATCAGCAAAACCTCCCGTACGTCAGCAACGTTGCGACAATTAATTTCTCCACCCCTCTATCCCTGAAGGAATACCCTCCGAAATACCCACAGCTCTGCATAAATTGAAAAAACTGTTTTCGAATCTGCTGCTCATGTCGTTTCACCCGATAATCGGTCAGTTTGAGCGCAATAGCGGCGTCTTCAAGCGAACGTCCCTCAACAAATCGAATCTGAAAAAACGTATTTAAGTCCGGGGCCAACCCCTCAAGAAACTGCTTAACCTGTTCTTCCAATTCCCTGTCGCCCGATAGCTGCTCCGGGGTTTTTGCCTCTCCATCCTTCACAAACTCACTGTCATCCACTTCGTTCAATTCCCGAACATCAATCCGACCCGGTTTTTCCTTGCGAAACAAATCCATCACCCGATTTCGGGCAATGGTAAACAAATACGTTTTATATGGCCTTAAACCATCATAGGCCTGGCGGGCTTCATCTTTAAACGCTCGCATAAAAATATCCTGCACCGCATCCTCAATCTGCCAACTGGCCTGGTAGCCATTAAAGGCAAAATTTCGTCCTCTGGAATGAAAGGAAAATCCCTTTTTCAGAAAGGCAAACAACGCTTCCGCGTACTCAAAATACACCTGACGCAAGGCCACTTCATCGCCGCGCCTAAATGCATCCAATAGACTTCTATTATCTCGTAGCAAATCCATCTGATTCATTCGTTTCACCGCAGTGTACCGGTTCATCCCGGCATTTTCTGCGGGTTTCAAAAAGCAATACGTTGCTGTAATGCGGTTCCAGCGATCTTTTTATTTTTTGCCATAAAATCGGCAAATCTTCATTTGTTTCATTAAAAAGCCCCAAACGCTTCACATGAGCCACTTTTTGTCCCGGCAGATACTCCATTCATGGTGGGCCATTTGGCCCCGACAGGGAAAGTCACTAAATAAGGAGTATTCCCCAATGCGACCAGGTTTCACGCTCAAACTTCACATGTTCCGCATCATCATCTGTCTCATGGCGACGGTTTCAGGATGCACCAAATCAAAATCGCACGCCACTGCGACCGATTCCGCAACAGCATCGTCTGATGAACACCCATCTGATGCGGAAGATTCCGATTCCAACACAGGCCAAAGCACCGACGATGTCATCATCGACGGTAGAGATTGTCTGACCAATCCGGATTCATCTCTGGAAGAACTTGATGCACAACAACTGTTTGATTTTGACCATGTACCCGCTTTCGACTTTTACCTGCCCGAGGACCAATGGGAATCTCTGCAGGCCAACGCCATGGATGAAAAGTACACTGCGGTGGATGCCTGCTTCGAAGGAAAGTATATCGGTAAAATCGGACTTCGGTTCAAAGGCTCCTTTGGCACATTATACGGATGCTTCGATGAAGAAACCGGAGACCTGATTTGTCCGCGATTGAGCATGAAGTTGAAGTTCAGCAAGTATGATGACGATTTGCGCTTCTATGGACTGAAACGGCTCAATTTCAACGCCCATCGATACGATGACACCATGATGAGGGAAAAACTGGCGTACGACCTGTACCGCTCGGCAGGCGTAATGGCGCCGCGGTCCGCCTGGTCGGTGGTGCGCGTCAATGATCGGTCGTATGGGCTGTATGGCATGGTGGAAGAACTGGATGGCCGCTTTACCCAGGACCGATGGCCCGATTATCCCAATGGCAATCTGTACAAGGAAATGTGGCCCACCGATGCAGATGAAACGCAATTGACAGATAGCCTGCGCACCAATGAAGACAACGCAGATGTCAGCAGTTTTGTGGAATTCGCAGAGGCGATTAACGCCGCAAAGGACGACGCCGAGGTGCTCGATGTTCTTAGCGATTACACCGATCTCGATTTATGGGCCAGATACATGGCTGTGGATGAAGCCATCCTCAGTTATGACGGCGTAACGTATTTCTTCACGGACGACGGTGTATGGAGTCACAATCACAACTACTACTTTTATGAGGATGCACCTGGACACTTCGCCCTTCTTCCCTGGGATGCGGAATCCTCTTTCTGGATTAATCCCGATCACGCCACCCCCCATTGGACTGAAATTCCAGATAACTGCCTGGACACTTACCCGTACTGGGGGGGATTGGCCACAGCGCCTGGATGCAATCCCATATTCCGCGCGCTGCAAACCGATTTGCCCAGATGGCGCAGCGCCGCCCGCAAACTGCTGGACGGTCCATTTGACCAGGACACCATGATTTCCAGAATCGACAAATACGAAGCCTTCATCGGTAAATTTGCCGAAGCTAAAGAGACCCCAAAAGAATACGGCACATTTAAACTATCCGTCGATGACCTGAGACGAACCGTTAAAGAACTGTGGTCCCGACTGGATGCGCAGTCAGAAGAGGAATAATAGACAACACCGCGTCGCACCCGGACCCGGACGACCATCCCAATCAACATCAAAAAAAGAGGCAATTCCCAAATAAGGAATTGCCCCTTTCATACTAAAAAAAACAGTCAGTGACTATTTGCGTGGGTCGCGGGCGATGAGGTCTTCCACAACAGACGGATCGGCCAGTGTGGAGGTATCACCGATTGTGCCGGTATCGTTTTCAGCAATCTTGCGCAGAATACGGCGCATGATTTTGCCGGAACGGGTCTTGGGCAGACCGGGCGCCCAGTGAATCACGTCGGGACTGGCGATTGGTCCAATCTCCGTACGAACGTGTGCAACCAACTCTTTTTTCAACGCATCCGTATATTCCTCGCCAACAATCAGAGTCACGTAAGCGTAAATGCCCTGGCCTTTGATGTCGTGGGGGAAACCAACCACTGCCGCCTCAGCCACTTTGGGATGAGATACCAGTGCGCTCTCAACTTCAGCGGTTCCCATGCGGTGACCGGATACGTTGATAACATCGTCTACACGACCGGTAATCCAGTAGTAGCCATCCTCGTCACGACGGGCGCCGTCACCGGTGAAGTAGAACCCTTTGTACATGTCGAAATAGGTTTCTTCGAAACGATCGTGATCGCCGTAAACCGTACGCATCTGGCCAGGCCAGGGCTGGCTGATGGCAAGAACGCCCGAAGCCACGGTTTCGGTAATCTCTTTACCGCTTTCGGGCTCAAGAATAACGGGTTTCACCCCAAAGAAAGGCAGTGTGGCGCTGCCGGGCTTGGTTGCCCATGCACCGGGCAGGGGCGTAATCAGAATGCCACCGGTCTCGGTCTGCCACCAGGTATCCACGATGGGACATTTTTCATTGCCCACATTTTTATGATACCACATCCATGCTTCGGGATTGATGGGCTCACCCACGGATCCCAGCAGTTTAAGACTGGAAAGGTCGTGTTTTTGAGTCCAGCTTTCCCCCTGAGCCATCAACGCGCGAATCGCGGTGGGCGCAGTGTAGAACTGATTCACTTTGTGTTTGGCGCACACTTCCCAGAAACGATCGGGCTCGGGATAAGTGGGAACGCCTTCGAACATGATAGAGGTGGCGCCGTTTTGCAGCGGTCCATACACGATGTAGGAGTGACCGGTTACCCAGCCAATGTCAGCTGTACACCAGTAAATATCGCCATCGTGATAATCGAAAATGTATTTGTGGGTAATGGCGGTGTACACCATGTAGCCACCCACGTTATGCTGAACACCTTTGGGTTTGCCAGTGGAACCGGAGGTGTACAGGATGAACAAGGGATCTTCGGCATCCATTTCTTCGCAGGGACAATCGGCGGATACTTTGGCCATCTCGTCTTCCCACCACATATCGCGACCTTCCTGCATGGGAACTTCAACGCCGGTACGTTTTACAACGATAATTTTTTTAACGCAGCTTGCTTTGTCAGCGGCTTTGTCGGCATTGGTTTTCATGGGCACATTGTTTTTGGTGCCGCGCAGACCGGTGTCCTGAGTTACAACAATTTTGCAGTCCGAGTCGGTGCAACGGTCTGCAAGGGCGTCTGGAGAAAAGGCGCCAAAACAAATAGAGTGAACAGCGCCAATACGGGCACAGGCCATCATGGCCACAGCCAGCTCGGGGATCATCTGCATGTACAGAGAAACACGGTCGCCTTTTTTTACACCATTGGCTTTAAGCACATTGGCAAACCTGCTCACCTGCTCGTGCATCTCTTTGTAGGTAATCTTTCTTACTTCAGAGGGGTCATTGCCTTCCCAGATAATGGCAACCTGGTCCCCACGGGTATCCAGGTGTCTATCGAGGCAGTTGTAGGTAATGTTGGTTTTGGCGCCGGCGAACCACTCAATCTTGATTTTGCCTTCGCGGCGATCGTAATTGTAGTTCCATACCTTGTCCCATTTTTTAAACCAGTGAAAATTCTCGGCCTGCTCTGCCCAGAAGCTTTCGGGGTCATTAATGGACTTGTCGTACATTGCCTTGTACTCGTCCATACTTTTAATCCATGCTTTCTCACGAAATTCTGCAATCGGTTCGAATTTATCTGCCATGAGTCGACTCCTCTTTCTCCGGGGGTATCTCCCCCTTCTATTTACAATTCCGTATCGCAGCAAACTGCGAAAAGTAACAAATTCAAGCGACCTGTTTAGCCGGCTTAATCAGCGCGGCAACAACAGCGGCTGCCAACACCGCCACACCGCAAATGGTAAATGCCAGCGGGAAGTTCCCCATATCGCCGAGCTTACCCCCCATGATGGGACCGGCGATGCCGCCAACACCGTATGCCAAAAATACCCAGGGGTAGTTCTGACCAACAAATTTATTTCCAAATGTATCTGCGGTAATCGAGGGAAAAAGTGCAAAGTTACCGCCAAAGTTAAATCCGATAATGGTGGCGCCCAGATACAGCAGATATTCGCTGCCGGCCATCATTGGGAACGCCAGAACGACGACACCCTGCGTTGCCAGCATAATAATAATGGACAGTTTTCGGCCCAGTTTGTCACTCATCGCTCCCCAAAGAATTCGCCCCAAACCATTAGCGATGGAAAAGAAGTACGCCATGGCCGCTCCGGAAATGGCACTGGACTCCGCTTCTGAATAGCCATTTTTACCAAGGGCCTCCATTGGGAACAGCTTCATTAGGCCAATACTCATCAGACCGGCGCCGCCACCTGCCACAAAGCACAGAAAAATCATGTAGAATTGTGGCGTTTTCAGCATTTCGCCAGACGTAAAATCCAGCGCACCGGACGCTAATTTACCTTCTTTGGGGATAGGTGGATTCCAACCTGCTGGTTTCCACCCGTCGGGAGGAAACACCATAAAAATACCGCCGATAACAACCATTAACATGAAAGCAATGCCGTAAATGAGAAATGTCTGAGACAATCCAAGGGTCGCAATCAGGTTACCAACCGAACCGGCCAACTTTACCCATAGCATAGCTCCAAAACCAAAACCCGCCACCGCCAGCCCCATTATCAGGCCTTTTTTATCGGGAAACCATCGAGTTCCCACAGCAATAGGCACCACATAGGCAAGACCTATTCCAGAACCGCCAATCACACCAACTAAAATCAGAATTGCCCAATAGCTGGTACCTCCCACAAGACCGGCCAGTACGTATCCCAATCCAAGTACGATGCCACCGGTAATCGCCAGTTTCCTCGGACCGACTTTAGGCATCAGCCGCCCGGCAAATACCATTACAACTGCAAAAAAAGCCAGCCCTGCCGCAAAAACATTCTGAGTCTGACCTTTTTCCCATCCTTTCAAAACGAGTTCCGGTGTAAATACGGACCAGGCGTAAATAGCCCCCAGCGCCAGCTGAATTAAAATTGCCCCAACCACCGCGAGCCAGCGGTTCATTACTTTTTCCGACATTTATGCGTTCCTTTCAATTGCGAATCTGGATAAAAAATCAGGTGTGTATGAACAGAATCCATATTGAACAGTACCTCAGTAGCACTCAAAAATTTTTCATGAACCTACTCCTAAAAATGGTTTCTATCAAACGCTAATCAGAGTTTTTCAATCATTATTTTTCATCGATGCATCAGCAAACGTGACAGGGAGAAAATGGACTTTGGCCACGTGGGAACCCTTTAGGAATTTGTTCACTTACAATGATTTAGAGATGAAACATCAGGGGCTGGCTGTTTTTTCGGGCGACATGCTGCTGGTGGGAACAACCACCGGATTGGACTGAGGTTCACGCATGGTCAGCATCAACCACGCGACCACCCCAAGCAAAACTATTATTATAGCCAACAGTGCGATGACCAACCCTTTTCCCTGTCGCTGACGACGGCTGGCGGGATGGGCTCCGGACGCAGATAACCGTCTCTCGGACGGATTCGATGACGTTCGCGACTGAGCGACGGATTTTTCCACATGGGGCACTGCGTGCATGGGCCCGGATTGCTCCTCCACCGGCAAGAGCACCTGAAGCGCCTGTGCAAATTCCGCGGCAGACTGATACCTGTGTGTTTTGTCTTTTTCCAGCGCTTTGCCAATAATGGCGTTCAACTCTTTGGGAATATTCAACTCCGGTCGACGCTCTGTCACGGGAATGGGCGGTGTATTAATCTGATGGGTAATGTATTCCATCGGTTTACAACGGGGGAACGGCAGGCGACCGGTGATCATTTCATAGAGGATAATCCCCAGCGAATAGATGTCGGAGCGGGCATCCAGTTCTTCTCCGCGCGCCTGTTCCGGTGACATGAATTCCGGTGTGCCAAACACCATCCCCTGGCGCGTTAACACCATGGAACCAGGGCGCATTTTGGAATCGTGAATCTTGGCGAGCCCAAAATCCAGGACTTTGGGCGTATCCTCAATGCCCCCCTGTGTGGTAAGCAGAATATTTTCGGGCTTCAAATCCCGATGAATAACCCCCACATCATGGGCTTCTTCCAGCGCTCCCAGCACCTGAATCATGATTTTGGCAGCGCGCTGCACATTCATGGGGCCTTCCACCCGGGTGTGTTTGGCAAGGTCCATCCCATTCAGATATTCCATGGCAATATACAGCTGACCGGTTTCTTCAAGCTGTCCATACAGAAATACCCGCACGGTATTGGGATGCGAAAGACGACTCATGGCTCGAGCTTCCCTACGAAATCGGGATACCAAATCTTTTCGGCCAGCCAGTTTCTGATGCAGAATTTTAATGGCAACCACCCGATCCATCGCTGGCTGTTCCGCTTTGTACACCGCCCCCATTCCGCCTCTGCCGATTTTCTCAACGATACGAAACTGCCCGAGAATTTCTTTACCGATCAGGTCATCTGTCATAGTTGGTTTATATATGCTTGCTTGACAACGGGCAAGAAATTCGGTTCAGATTTCATGAAATAACGGGCATTCAAACCTCGGAGGTCGATATTACAACCACCCGACAAAATACAATAGACACGCAATCCACGGTAGCCGTGACGCCTTTGCCCCTCAAACTGATTCAAAAGGCCAGCGATGAGTTCCGATTGCTTACCGCATTGCAGACACGCGTGTGGGGGATGCGAGCGCGTGTTTTGCTACCGTCGCTGGCGTTTCCCGATGCGACGCAACTCAGTGGGTTCATAACAGAACGGATAGGTGTTCATTGGCCACCGCTTCCCGAAAATTTTGTTGCGGTAGTCCTGCGACAACATCCGGCCGCACACCTGTTTGCGCTGATTCTGGACAATTCCGATGCGCAAGCCGTCGTCGATGGCATTTTGTCAAGGTCTGCTTCCACAGCCAACAAAACAATGTCGCCATTTGACCGAGGCATCCTCCTCCAACTGGTGGCCATGGTCATGTCGGACATTCTGCCCGTCGAAAATCGGGATTTCGAAGTCGCCGGGATTCTGGATTCTCAGATGCAACTGCAAATGATTTTTGGCGGCCCGTCACCCGGCATGTGGCATGTGCGCGGACACATTTTTGCCAACGATCGCAAATCGCCGTGGATTCTAGTGGGAGTTGGCATGCCTTTCTCCAGGGTAAAATCAACTCCCAGAGAGACGCTTCCCGCAGCGATGACGGCTTTGCTCCTGGCGCCACTGGACATTGAAATCGGCGGCACAACTCTGCCCGCCAATTCTTTAAAACGCCTTGAAAAAGGCGATGTGATAACGCTGGATCGCATTCATTGTCCCCCGTGCCGACAAAACCGCGATGCTCCCTTTAACGATGAAATCCATTTGCGCAATGGTTACCTTACTATTGCCGCCACCTGGGATGGCGGCGGCGCCATCCAACTGAAAGAAAAAACAGTAATGAGTGATTCAACTGAACAGACACATATTCTCCACCCCCCAATTTTGCAATCTGCAAGCCAGGTTCAAGTCCCCTGCACTGTGGAGATTGGCCAATTGCGACTGAGTGTGAACGAAATCGCTTCACTTGTCCCTGGCCAGATTTTAAAGCTCAATCAGCCACTGACGGATGCCGTGTATCTGAAAGCCGGGGATCAGGTAATCTGCAAAGGGCAACTGGTTGAGGTGGAGAACGAAATCGCCCTGGAAATTCTGGAGGTCCCATGAATTTTAAACACACAGACGCGGTGCGCCCATGGACGCTGCCGTTCATTTTCTCATTCTGTTTTGCAGCCTTTGGCTGTGGTGGCGAGTCTCCCCAGAACACAGACGCCGCATCTCCCACGCCGCAGAGCACCATAAAAACAGGAGATGGTTCCATCGCGCCCAGGACGACGACCAAACCAGCCGCTGGCCCCAAACGGGCGCTTTTTGCCAACGGCGTCACCGAAAACGGCAAGTCGGTTCAACTGAACGCCACCGTCCAGGATAATAATGTCACCGGGACCCTGCAGATTGACGGCATCGCACTGCAGGCGGTGGGCATGCACGACGGAGACACCATTCGCTGCTGGTTGAAAGGCGACGGAGAAAACGGCGTGTACCGGGGCAATCTGGTGGCACAACTGCTGGATTCCAAACTAAACGGTCACTTCACCGTATCCGGCAACGCCGGTATTAATGTAATCCAGGGAAGTGTATCAAATTAAAACACAGACTGTTAAAAGTTATTCGACAAAAAATAGCCTTACACATCACCTATATGGACGATGTTGCATATGTTCCTATCTTATTTTCTGTCTTGCAAAGAATTGGGGAAGGGGGATTTTCAGCGCCTCTTTATTTGGATGTTCTCTATAAAACGTTTCCGGGCAGGACCGTATCTCCCTGCCCACTGCCGGCGGTCTGGATTTGATTGCGGCCGTTTTCCTTGGCGCGGTACAGACATTCATCGGCCACTTTAAACAGCTGATCAAACGTGGCTGCATCCCGTGGGAAAGTGGCCACTCCAGACGAAAAGGTCACCTGAAATGACTCCCCTCCGTCGCCGGTGAACTCCAGTTTCCGAAGGGCTTTGAGCGCTTCATAAAGCAATCGCTTCGCGTTGGCGCCACCCTCATTGTAAAACACAACAGCAAACTCTTCGCCTCCCCAGCGGCAACGCACATCGGTATTTCGGAAACGGGAAAGCAGGAGCTTGCCCATGGCTTTAAGCACGCGGTCCCCCGCCAGGTGGCCAAAGGTATCATTCACGTGCTTGAAATGATCGAGATCGATGATACACAGACTGACTGGCCTGTCAAAATGCGCCGCTTCGGTCATTTTGGCCTGCACTTCCTCAAGGAACGCCCGTCGATTCAGCAAGCGGGTCAACGGGTCCCTGTCTGCGCGTTCTTTGAAAAGTCGAATGCGCTCCAGGCGAACATTGATACGCGCCAGCAACTCCTCTTTGATCACCGGCTTTTGAATGTAGTCGTCGCCGCCGACATTAAAACATTCAATCCGCACTTTCACATCTGATTCGCCCGTCAAAAAAAGCACTGGGAGATTGCGCCATCTGGGTACCGAACGTATCATGCGACTCACATCAAAGCCGCTTATCTCCGGCATCTGCACATCCAGCAGCAAAATATCAGGATTGCTCACATCCAGCGTTTCGAGAATGCGTTGCGGCTGGTCCAACTCCTGCACCTCCAGGTGCTCCGATGCCAGAATATTGCTGATGTGTTTTCTAAAAAACGGGTCGTCATCCACAATAAGAATCCGCGCAGTGATTTGAGACTGCTGAGTCGCGAACTCCCTGGCCACTTCCACCAAAATGTCATCGGTGAGGGGTTTACCCAAAAACAGCATGGCTCCCGCTGACGCAGCGGCGATGCGCCGATCGACAGAATCCACGTTGGACATAAACGCCACCTGCAGCGACTCATGACCCTCCATGGCGCGCAAATCCGCCACCAGCGACACAGGATCCAGATTTCGCATATCCTGGTCGATAATCACTCCGTCAATATCATTGGCGATGATCTCCGCCAGCGCTTCCACCCGGGTACTTGCGGGAATCACTCTGACCTGATTGAGTCGACCAATATCCTGCAGGATCATCAGCGACGCGCGGTCCTCCCCCAAAACGAGCAAGGTGGCCAGATCCTGGGCGGCGGCGGGTCCCACCGGCACCAGAGAACTTCTTTCCGGAGTACTGATGGCGCGATCCACCAGATAAAAAAGATTCTCCCATTCTTCATTAGTACCATTCCCCCGGCTCTGAATCTTTTTTATTTTGTCGTTTATCTGGTGGACAATTTCACTGATTTCCATAAACCCCAGGGTGCCCGACGTGCCGCTGATAGTATGGGTAATACTCCGGATTTCCCAAATAGCGTCCTCGGCGTCAAAGGATTGCTGCGCTGTGGTAATCAGGTTCCTCAAATGGCGCAATTCCGTGGGCAGTGTTTTCTGATACTCTCTGGCCAGCCGCATAATCTCCAGCTGCAGTGTATCTTCCTCAGTACCGACCTCCATGGAATGCTGCCGGGGGGCAGGTGGCACCGGCAGCGACGTGCCTGCACGACGGGGCATCGAAAACGGACTTCCCGCGGCCATGGAGTGTACGGCGCCTGGAATCCGAGTCATCGGTGGTGCAATTCCGGCCAGTCTTGCCGCTATCAGCGCAACGTCATCAGATTTGTAATTCGGGGCGCAAATGTAATCGATTTTTTTCGTGCTGGAAATGAATTCATAGTTCTCCCTGCCCAGAGAACCATCATCCAGCATCAGCACCTTGGTATCCGCCCAAATTCCTCGCACTCTGGCCAGTAATTCAAAGCCGCTGCGCGTCTCAAACGTGGCTGGCAATATCGCCACCCCATAAACACCGGCATCTATCGCCTCCAGTGAATCTTTAGCTGTGGTTGCCGATATAACAAAGTACCCACTGCGATTCAACGCATCGCTAATCTCGCTGCAAAAGGATTCCGATGAATTTACCAGTAGTATCGGGTAGTACATAAACCTGCCGTCCGTATAATCAGATCCGGTTGTAAATTCAGCATACAACCAAAATGAAACAACGGCATTCCCTGGTTTAATTTTAGACCATCTCAGAATTCTAAAAGAATCCCTGCACCAAAAAATCTCATTTTGAACAATTTACGAAATTGACACTCCCAACATCGTAATGTAAAATTTTCAGACACTACAAAAATGAACGAGGGGGCGCCATGAGAACACCAAGACGCAAAGGCGAATTTGTTTTTCTGTTTCTTTTGCTGTTTATTCTGTCACTGCTGATCACGCAGATTGTGATGGCCATTCGGGAAGCCAGTGGCTCCCCTCACATAAACACCACCACACAAAACGCCTCGCGGTATCCCTCCCTGAAAAAGTAGCCCCCACCACCTGTATCGTTGTGCCAATGCACACCCATGCCCCTGCACCCAGGAAGTGCCCATAGTATCATTCGGAACCGGCAAATTGAGCGCGGTGAGTACGGTGGCAAAGACATCGTAAATCTGTTTTTGTCCCTGAGCCGGCCCTCTCTGTTTGCAGCGCCAGATACCGCAATAGTCTAGATCTGCATCGTCGGCACCGCGATCATTTCCGGCTATCTGCAGCGCATGATGGCCCACGGCGCCCACCGCCCGATAGTTCAAATGGTCGACTGTTCAGCAAAACAGGCATCTTTGGATAGGCCTCATCCAAAACCGGGCAACCGTTGCGAATCAGGATTTCATTGATGCAAATGCTTCCCAAAAGCAGCTTGATACCGTGATTGGACACCACCATTACCACCGTGTCGGGCCCGGTCAGAGAAACAGTTTCTCCGATTTCATCGTCCAGCAATTTATTGGAACGTTTTCCCAGAGTTGCATCCTGGAACGCCGGGTGTTCATTGGAAATATGCCGCAATGCCCCATGGTGCAGACGATCCGGTCCCAAATCCACCATCATGCAAACCGGGGCGCCTCCTTTTTAATCAAATGCCTAAAAATGGCAAAATGCTGACGGGTAAAAACAGCGCATTCTTCTGCTATACGCTCGGCCTCACCGCTGCGAAAGTTTGCCATATCGATAATGTATTCGCCGAAAAGGGACACCAGTTCCCGTGCCATGGATGGCCGCGTGGCCCATTTGCTCCGTGTGGACGGCGTTAAAAAACAGGACGTCATTGAAATCAGTGGATGCGCAGATGCGGGGCTTGTTGCGGGGACTGAAACCACCACGCTCTTTGGGCCGTACTGCGCAACCACATCCCAAATCCGTGGAACCGAGACATCCGCCAGACTGGCACAGAGCGGTCAGATTGGGCATCTCATTTTCTAAACTGATGAAACGCAAGGTGGGGCGATACGGAATCCCGTCCGATGATGATGACGCGCGGCACCGTCATTTTCCTTCACGCGCCGCTCTCGAACGCACCATTCCCTTTAAAATCTGAAATCCCATACGCAACTGATAATCCGACAGCTCCGGGCTTTTCGCTTCGGTATTGCTCTTTTTTTCCTGCTGCAGGTGCCCCGGAAGCTCCCCCTCGGTGGGCATTTCGCTAATGGCTTGCGTCATTTCATCCGGTACCGGGGGATTTAGCGACTCCACCACGACATCGGGCATAATTCCCTCTGCCTGAATGCTCCGCCCTGCGGGTGTGTAATATCTGGATGTGGTCAATTTCAAGGCAGCGCCATCCCGAAGCGGAATAATGGTCTGTACAGAACCTTTGCCAAAACTTTGCATTCCCACCACCATGGCGCGTCCGCTGTCCTGCAGTGCGCCTGCCACAATCTCGGCTGCCGACGCACTGGCACCGTCGATGAGAACCACCAGCTCAATATCGTCGAATGTACCCGCGCGATGGGCATCAAAGCTCTCAATGACCACCCCTCCGCGGCTCTTGGTGGACAGCAGCATTCCCTCGGAAACAAAAAGGTCACTGACTTTAACGGCCTCATACATCAGTCCACCGGGATTGCGACGCAAATCCAGAACCACGCCTTTGAGTCCGCCGCCAATCAACTTCATGTGGCGCAGCTCATCACGCACCTGAGCCGATGTCTCTTCCTGGAACGCTTTGATGCGAATATGGGCATATCCGGGTTCCAGCAACTCGGCCGCCACGCTTTGCACCTCAATGACAGCCCTCGTCAACACCACTTCAAACGGCTCTTCGGATTCCCGTTTGACCGTAATAGTCACATCGGTGCCCTCCCGACCCCGCATCCGTTGCACAGCGTCCATCAAATCAATGGTCGATGTGGGCACACCTTCAATTTTCAAAATTCGGTCGCCAGGTAAAATTCCGGCTTTTATCGCGGGTGAATCGGGGATGGGGGTAATGACGGTCAATTCCCCCTCCTTGATGCCCACCTCCATTCCCACACCACAAAAATTGCCCTCGGTATCCTCTTTCAGGATTCGAAAATCCTCGGGAGACAAATACGAGCTGTGGGGGTCGAGGGCGCGCAACATTCCCTGGATGGCCCCCTCAATCAGCTTACCCTCGTCGATAGACTCCACATGGTTTTGTTCAATAAGCGACAGAACCCGGGCAAACACATCCAGTTTTCGGTACGGCCCTTTGACAGATTGCGCCAACGCCATTTGCGAAAACAGCACGGACCCCAGCAGGAGACCAATGACGCCCAATCTGAATAGCGACCCTTTTTTTTGAATCCACATCATGAATCAGATGCGTACCTTGATAAAAGTCTTTTTACGAAGTTCCTGCAGCCACAACTCCTGTTGTCGTTCCATTTCCTTCTGAGTCAGCTGCCCAATGATGATATTTTTCACTTCACTGAACGGTTTCACACCGGTATCTTCTCTGCTAATCAATTTTAAGATATGAAATCCAGCCGGGCTTTTCACTGGCCCCGTCAACTCTCCGGGCTCCATATCGAGAAAAACCGAATCCAGGACTTTGGGAATCTCGCCGGGCATGCGCTTTCCAAGACGCCCACCCCACTGAGCCGTCACCTTGTCATCGGATTCCGACATGGCCATTTCTTCAAATGAGGCGCCGCCTTTAATCCGCTGGACCAGCGCCACCGACTTTTCCCGCAATTTGGCCACATCAATGGCCCTGGCATCCGCAGGCACGCGAATCAGAATATGTGCCCCTTCAAATTCAGCGGATCGACGCACATCGCGCACCTGAGAGTTGTAAAACTCCCGTGCTTTTTCCTCTGAAATATTTACGCGGGATCGCACCCGCATGTTCATCACCTTGTACTTGAGCAAATCGCTGCGCATGGATATCTTGTACTGCTCCAGAGTGGTTCCCTGTGATTCCAGGGCCGCCCGAAACGTCTCCAAATCCATATTGTTTTGCGCCGCCATGTTGGCAATAGCCGATTCCACTTCCTGATTGGTGACGGCCACCTGCATTTCCTTTGCCTGCTGAGCCACCAGTGCATCGTCAATCAAATTATTCAGGGCTGCCTTTTCCACTTCCGCAGGTGGCGGCGCCGTCTGTCTTGTGGGACTGATTTGCATTTCCTGCACTGTAATGTCCATGCGGCGATGCACATCGCTCAGTAAAATAATTTCGTCCCCCACGATGGCGGCGATGCCGTCTGCCGGCAACTCATCACTGCGGGCCGAAGCGGCAAAAAACAACAAACAACACAATAACGGTAATAATGTCTTACGAATCATTTAACTCAGTCACTCATTTCTCTGGCATTGGTGTCAGATGATACCATATCTGACGCAGCAGATTCCGGAGCATCCAGTTCCATAACATCCCCGGATTGCGATGCATTGGCGGCAGCCTCGCCGGCCTTCGGCAGTTCCAGTTTCAGTTTGTCCAGATTTTCCTGGTAAATTTTTACATTTGCCTTCTTGCGTAATGTGGCAACAAATTCATCCATTTTTTCGCGCTTTATTTCCCGAAGCACGCGATTTTCAATTAGTCGCTTCACACTGTTATAAGATCGATTCAAGGCGGGCTTCACTGTGGACAGCATCAACACATGGTATCCCAAAGCCGTTTTCACCGGTTCGGCGTACAGCTGATTGGGACGGGTTAGCGTCCAGGTGGCTGTGGCCACCGCTTCAGAAACCCCGGGGGCCTGCTCAAACGCCCGACCGGGCCCGTTTTCTTTGCTCGCGGCAATATCTTTGGGATTGGTGACATATCCCACATCACCCGCACGATTTCTGCCTGCTTCATCGATGGAAATCGTTCGGGCCAATTCGCGAAAACGGGCTCTGGGATCCGACGACTTTTGAATATCGGCAATGATTTCTCTGGCTTCATTTTCTGTGGCCAGCACAATCTGGCTCACACGGCGCTGCTCGGGACTGTGGTACTTCAACCACTCCTTTTCGTATTCTTTTTTTAGCCGGGACTCATCCACACTGGCGGGAAACAATTCATCCTGCAGGTCATTTTTAACCATCAGCCGAACCATTACCTGTTTCACGGCGCGCTGAACTTCCGGAGATTCATCCAGACCATTGCGAATGGCTTCCTGAGACAACAGCTCAATCTGAATCAGTTTCTGTAAAAACTCTTTGCGCTTCTCCGGCGTGGCCCAGCGGCGTTTAATGTATGGCGATAAACGATTTATCTGTTCCGTGACATCGCCCACAGTAATGGTCTCTTCCCCGACTTTGGCCACCACTTTGGCCGCCTGGGCCGCTGTCAATCCATTAGTGAGTTCCTCTTTGGGCTTTGGGTTGTCGTCCTTTGACGGCGCTGCAGCTTTGTTTTTGCATCCCAGCACAGCCAGCATACACAGCAGCAACATCGAATTTTTCAACAAAAGGGGCATTTCATTACTCTCCAAATGGGCGTAAATGACCACAATTTTATCGGTTTTATCGCACAGGAGTCCGCCTCGCGCAAGCCAACATTCGTAGCCATTCATATCTTTTAACACGCGGTAACACTTTTGCAGTGAATTGGTGTTCCATTTTTCAGGATGCGCATCACACCTAAAAACAATACGCCGTCTGTACGCCACGTTGGACCCTTCCTCCAAAGAGGCACAGTGCGGCGGATTGTGCTTTTGTCCTGGTTGGGCCTGATAGCCACAGGATTCGCGGTGTGGGGTGAGTCCTGTTTCAAAACATCCACATCCGGTGGAAAAACCGTCCCCAAAAAGCGCCACGCCATCCACACCGAAAAAAGGGCAACGGACGAAGAACGCATTTCCGCCACATCCTCAAATAGTATTCCGGACCTTCGACTGTATCAGAATACGCACGCCGGTGTGCGCCAGTTGCAAAGCGGGCATACCGTACTGGAAGGCGACACAATTCAAATTCAGTATTCGACTCAAGCCCAATATGGCATAATCATCTCGGTGGATGGGCGAGGAACCGTCTCTCAGCACTTTCCAGACGAAGGCATTCAAAGCACGCATATTCAGAGCGGCCGCCACGTACTGCCATTCGCATTTGAACTGGACGATGCACCCGGATACGAGATATTTTTTTTCATTTCTTCCAATAAATCTATTTCGCTCGAAGATATTCGCAAAGAAGTTCAGAAAACAAAAACGGTCCACGATACGCCACAGATAGCGGGAGATGGTATTCACATAAAACGGGTTGTGCTACACAAGATGCCCAGGGAGTGACGGGAATGAATACAGACAAGCGACCATTTTTAGTTTTATTGTGGCCACTGTGGCTTTTATTGGCCTCAGCCTCGCTGATACCCACTTCGGCTCACTCACGCAGATGACGATTTGATTTTGTTCACAGATGCACAGCGACAGGCCCTGCAGGCCGGATTAGACCCAATGACCTGCATACTGGAACCCACCCGGAAAAACAGAGACAAGGCCGAAATCAATTGGGTGCGGATCTTTTAGTCCGACACAATAATAAAAAAAAACAGCACATTGCAGCTGATAAGTTGAAAAAAAATGGGGCTTCCGAGTTACTTGTGAATTGCATAACACAATAATTAAGGAAACCCCGGATGGGGGTATGCACAGGGGTGTCGAGTTCTGTTTTATCTCGATTGCCCTGGTCACACACGGACGACAAATTGAAAATTGCGCCAAGTACGATATACAGACGAAATGGCTTTTTTTTTTCCTAAAGGTCGACTAAAAAAGTTCAGAACAAAACTTCAAATTGACGACGATTGATTTTCAAGGAGGCCTGAATGCTGCGACTCAGTTTATTTTGTTTGTTCGTTGTTTTTTTACTGACAGTGATGTCTGGATGCAAAGAGGACGATGGCGGGAACGATATTTCCAATGACACGGGTGATACCTCTTCGGTTGACAAAACCAGCGATGACATATCAACAGAATCGACAGACAATGGGAAAAACGATACGGGCGAGGAGGACTCAAACGCCTGGCTCGAAAACTTTGTCGCGCCTCTGGAATGGACGCTCCCCACGGATTGTGGAACGGTTGGAGAATCCTGCGAAAATCTCAACGGCTGTGGCGATGACAGCATTTGTCAGACCGAAGGTTGGGTGTGTACGCCGGACTTTACCGAAGAAGAAAGAACCCGTAGCGAAGCCTATCCTTACTGCATGTCGTATGCGTGCATGAGCTACGAGGAAGCGTCGTGCTATTGCACGGGTAAAGGAGCGGAAGTGAATGCGGCCAAATGCAGCGGGGGCCCCAGGGCAGTTTTGGGCCAATGCGCAATGGAAAACAAATTGTGCACAGAACTAACATGCTGTGGAGATTTGGAGTGCATTGAGGTGATACCCAGAATCAAAAAATGTCAGCTACGTTGTGAAAACAACGATGACTGCGAAACCGGCTGCTGCTCTGATTTGCTGGGAATCGGCGTAATGGTCTGTGCGCCGGCATCCGAGTGTGAAGACCCGTGCGTGCCCCATGGCGGAGCATGCGAAGACACGCCAGATTGTTGTACATCAATGTGCGTCTCGTCACCGGATGACCGCATCGCGGGATGCCGACATTACTGCTATGAGGACGAAGACTGCGGTTTTGGCTGCTGTCTGCCATTTGACAGCGGCGGCGGTTTCTGTGCGGATGATATTTTTTGCGGTAAATAAAAATTGCATACGGACACCCGGCGATACAAAAGGATTCGGGTGCGGCTCTTTTTAAGACGACGGATTGAGTTTTCATTTTACGTGCCTCTGTCTATTTAGGATAGATTCTCAGCTGTTCTTTTTGAAAATGAAAATCCAAATATTCGTCGAGGTCATCCGGGCTCAGGGGGATGGTCTCCAACTGTTCACGAATTACTGTTCTCCGGTGGTTTTTAAATCCGGAGCACAGACACGGTGTTCGACTCTGGAAGCATTCGATTAATTTTGTGAAAGGAACACCATTTTTTCAACTGTATAATTCGCATTTTTGATGAACTTCTAAACACCGTCTCCATTTATTCATTCCGTCCACTTTGATAAAGAGACTTAACGGGATACTGCTTTCATCGTTTCCCGCCTGTCAGCCACCATAATGTAAAGCGTTCCGCCAACAATGACAATTCCTCCAATGATAGTTGTCACATGTGGGGTTTCTCCGAACACCGCGTACCCCATTACAACCGAAAAAACGATCTCCAGGTACATGAACGGCGCCAGAAAGGAAGCATCTTCCAAAGATAGTGCCTTCAACAAAAAAAACAGAACAATGTTGAACATCAGACCGATAACAAAAAGCCCAATCATGTGCATGGAAGAGGGTGTCTTCCATACACTGATAGCCGGTCCAAGGGTAAGCAGTGACGCAAACAGTGAAGCGTACAGAATCATCGTTACGATGGATTCCGTCTCCAGATGCTTCTTGTTCATTATTTCCAGTAGCGCATAAAAAAACGCGCCGAGCAACATGATGGAAACCATCGGATCGAATGATGGCGTAAACGGTCCAACAACAATTAAAACACCTATAAATCCAATCATCGTAGCCACTACTCTTTTTATTCCAACTTTTTCTTTCAATATCAATGACGCCAGCGGCAGCAAAAATAGCGTAATGGAAAAACTTATCACGGTAGCTGCGGTGATTTGCACAGTTTCGAGCCCCCAATACCAACACAGAGTAGCGGCAAACAAAACGGCTGACCGTAAAAAATGAAATCCTGTTGTTTGAGTCCTGAAAGTCCCCATCCCCTGAAAAAGCGCCACTGGCACAATGGTGACAAAGCTGAAAAAGAAAAGAAAGAAAGATACTTGCAGAAAAGGGAGTTCCTGTTCGAGATACTTGGCATAAATATCATTTGCATTCACCAGCCAAAGGTGAATGACAAAAGAAACAATTCCCAGAGACCTATTGCTCATTTTGTATCCGTAAAAATAACTCTAAAGACTGAATTCATGCAATCTTCAGCTGTTCATGCCAAGGCGATTCATGCTAAGAAAATGCGTCTGCGTGTCTTTCTGCACAAGCTGCCATTTACTGTTTTTAACTATTTCGTTTTTAAAAAACGTTTTTCTGTGAGGCAGTCCTTTACGTCGGAAAATGCGGCAAGTAATTGATCGACTTCTTCATGGGTGTTTGCCGCGGTAAGAGTGATTCGGTGCCCTTCTTCACCTCTAATGACCATGGGATAAGGAGATACGGTCACCAGAATACCTTTTTCATACAACATATTTGCGGAATCAATTAACGCATCATTGTCCCCAATAAGTGCATACACTATGGGAAAGCCGCTCTTATTGAACACCGTGTATCCAAGCGCCCGCAGTCCTTTTATCGTCCTGTTCGTCAATTCCCATAATCTCTTTCTGTACTGGTCTCCTCGTGCTTTGTTTATTTTTAATCCATTTGCAAGTGTCGACAGAGATGCTGTTGGACAAGGTCCCGACAGGTCGTATGTTGTGGCGAACGCCTGAAGAAATGTCTTCATTTCATGCGAACAACCGACAAAAGCGGCCATCGAGGAATATGCTTTTGAGCATCCGCCCACATAAATTATATTTTCGTAGTCGAGCCCATAGTATTTTACGATGCCATTGCCATTGAATCCGTAAGGCATATCACTGGTTGGATTCTCGCCAACGATACCGAATCCATGGGCGTCATCGATATACAATATGGCATCGTATTTTTTTGCGAGTGAGACCAGCTCCGGAATTCTGGCAAAATCGCCGGACATGGAGTAGACACCATCCACCATAATGACTTTACGTGGGTTGTCTTTATGTTTCTTCAGCATGGTTTCAAGCGTCTCGAAATCGTCCTGTCTGAAGCTCTCTAATGTCGCACCGCTGTCCCGAGCGATTTTTGCGCCTTCATACATGGTCTCATGCCCGGACTTGTCGAGAATCAACACACCATTTTTTCCAACCAGCGCCGGCAACACACTGATTGATATCAACGTGACAGTAGGAATGATAAGCGTCGTTTCCGTGCCTATCAATTCGGCGAGTTCTCGTTCCAGCGCATCATATATTCCTGGGCTGGCCACCAGTCGGCACCAGCTGGGGTGTACGCCCCAGTTTTTTATCTCTTTGTCAATATCATTGCTGGTTTCCGAATCCAAATCCAGTCCCAGATAATTGCACGAAGCGAAATCCACCACCCAGTGCCCCTTCTCAACTTCTACCTTTCTGCCATCAATGCCTGACACAATGACATTGTACTGTTTCATTTGATTGAACATGGTTCGAATCTGCGATCGCCGATGCTCGTTCATTGTTGCTTCTATCAATCTCTTCTCTGCTGAGTTCATCCTAAATGTCCTTTGTTAATGGTCGTCGAAAAAGCCTTCGACGAAAAAACGCGTTGAAACCAGTTTTCAAACAGGCCTGATTGCTGAATGCATCACCGTCACAGTTGACAAACGCGTGCGAACATCCGAGTTTTGTGCTGAAGTTAATGCAATGCATCAACATCGTGGAATACAGCCCTTGGCAACGATACGGCGTCAATACTGCGGCTTCGGAAAAGAATGCGAATGGACCACATACACTTACGGCGCCCGTCATTACCGGGATTCCGTCCAATCGTCCAAGGAAAAAGCTGTGTTCGTTTTTATTGTCTATTTTTAAAGCATGCGCTCTTTTTCTAAAAAAAGCCCCAAGCGCATCCGTTATGTCGTTGCATGCAGTATCTATCTCCCAGAAAACATGCATATCCGGGCTATTCGGATGCACATTTTGAATGTGGAGTCTTCCAGCATCGATTTTAATGTGGCTTTCAGTTTCCATTAACTTGTTGCTGTCCAGTTTTTTTTGATACCAGACCTCCAGCTCTGACGCATCCTCTTTATATCCGCAGTCTTTGAGCGAATCCTCCAGCGCCAAGGGAGAACAAGGGTCAACATACACGCATGATGCTGTCCCTCTTTGCTCAAAAAACTGCTCAATTTCTCCCAATGTATCCCTGTCATCACTCGCCAGAGTGTGAGCACAGTTGTAATATTTTCTGTCTGCAATCGCGTTAAACGAGATCAAAAATCGCTGTGTGTCCACCAGTTCTTCAAAATACAATGAGTGCATTGTTCGGTAATATGCCCTCAATATGTCACGAATATAAGGACGGGAGATTTTCATAATGGCTAAACTCCTTCTCTGTTCAGGATCTCCTTTTGCAATAAAATGCGATCTATCTTCCCGGCTGAGCTCATGGGCATTTCTCTTTTTTGTATGTACCTATAAGGCATCATGTAGGCGGGAAGATGTTGAAAAAGGTTTTTTTCAACATCTTCTTCGTTGTATGAAGCGCCGTTTAAAGAAGTATAGAAGCAATACAATCTGTTCCCGTATTTGCTGTCCGGAATCGCAACAACACACGCCTTGTCCAGGTTATTGTCCTTTGCCAACGCGGATTCCACTTCACCGATTTCTATTCGAAATCCTTTCACTTTAACCATATGATCTCGTCTTCCACAATAATGCAGAATGCCATTTGAATCCCGATATCCGAAGTCTCCGGTTCGCCAAAAATAGGCGGGAGATTTATGAAACGGACTTTTTACAAGGTGTTTTTTGGTTTGCTCCTCCATCCCGAGATATCCCAAAGTAACAGTGCCGCCTCTGCACCACAGTTCTCCGGTCTCTCCGATGTCACACAACTGTTCAGAATTTTCGGAAACGACAATAATTTCTGTATCGTCCACTTCTTTTCCAAGGGGAATGGGTTCATCATTCTTTGGTGGTTTGCGAATCCACTGACATGTAATAATATTTGTTTCCGTGGGACCATAAATATTCGCTACTGGAACACCAGGGATTGTATTCATAAACCGGCGAAGAAACGGTGTTGGAAAAGGCTCACCTGCATACATCACCTTTTTTAAATTAAGTCCTTCTCTTCCCAGATTTCCCCGGTTCATGAGCGATATTAGTGTTGACGGTGTCGTATAAAGGGTCGTCGCTTTTTCCCGGATCATTAAATCCACATATGCCGCATGTTTATTGTCTCTTTTACTGAACCAGTCAAAACAAACGAGCGTTGCACCTGCACCAAGGGTATTAAAAATGTCAAAAACCGACAAATCGAATTTAAATGGCGCCCTCGACATAACCACATCATCAGATGTCAGCTGAAACGTCTTCTGCATCCAGTCCACGAAGGTTCTTGCATTGCGATGGCTCAACATAATCCCTTTGGGGACACCCGTGGATCCAGAGCTGTGAAGAATGTATGCCAAATCGTCAGACACCTGATTTGACGGCGTTCGTTCTTCGATGCGCGTCAAAAGGACAGTAGAGAAATCAATATGGTCTGCGGCCGGCGTACAGGGATGTGGATGCAGCAACACAAAGAGAATCTTTTTATTGGCTTCAATCAGTTCCCTGTGTTTTTCATAAAAACGGGGATCCAGGGCAATCACATCCAATCCCGTATTGTCGATAATTTTCTGAAGTCGCTCTCCGGGAGAGCTTTCATCCAAAGGAACATAAGCCAGCCCAGATTTCAGAGCGCCGAAAACAGCTGCAATACTGTGAATGTGAACGTTGGACAAAATTCCCACATACGGAGAAAGTTGTCGGGAGCTTTTTCGTTTTAAAAAAATATTCGCATATTTATTCGCCATTTTTTCCAGCTCGTCATAGGAAATGGTGTGGCCGTTCTCCTCAACGATTGCCGTTTTATCTGCAAACTGCAAAACAGCATTTTCAAATACATTATGTAACAATCTACTCATTACCTGCTCCTGCTTTTACAACGATGAATTCGCAAACGTCGTTCTCTATCTTCTGCGCATGCTTGAAATCTCGAATCTCCTGCAAATCCTTTAATGATATTTCTCTATTGAGATCGCCAACCAGCGTCGCGCAATCAGGCATTAACGTCTTGAGATAGCTAAAATAGTTTTGTCTTATTTTTTTGGATTTCTCGCTGTTTCCCCATTTGGAAATAACGAGAACATCTCCGTTTTTAAGAAGCTTATTCAAATGGTATTGAAAACCATCGATATAGGCCGCCACATTGAAATGAAAAATAAGTACGCAAGGCGATGACGGAATATCAAATGAATCAATGGCGCAAAACGGCTTGTCCACCAGATGAACAGCAATGCTTCCCGAAGAGGCAATAAGAGATTTGACCGAGCTGTTGACATACAAATGAATTAACGGGTCGATTGCCGTATAGGACAATGAATGCTTTTGAGCGACATCCAGATACATCAAAGGCCCCGCGCCCACTACAACAAGATGTTTTCCATGTACCAGCCGAGACAGAACCGCTCGCTCTTCCGTCAAATACGGTTGCGCGTTGCTTAACGCCAGAGGAGAAAACATGTAATAAAATCTCTCGGCGTCATTCTGAATTGCTTCTTTTAATTGCATGGGTAAAAAAACATTACTTTTCGACATCAATCCGACATCCTTTTCCCTAACAGGCGAAACAGCAAATACATAAAGGCGCTCGCATGAATTTTGTTTTCCCGTGGTTCAGCAATAAAAATGCCAAAAAAAAAAAATGATATTTTCTCAAGTTCCCGGCAGCCGTTTATGGTCAGAGAATCATTTCGAATGTCACCTTCAGAGAGCAACAATCGCATTGTATTCTCCTCAACATGCAACCCGGACATGGCATGCACCGACAGACAGAGGTTTTGAACTTCAAAGTCTCGAATGAACGCCCAGTCCTGGACGTGAATCTCTTTTTTTTACGAAAAGACAAAAAGCAGCAGATGAAACCGTTTGAAGGACAACAATTTGTGAAATTTCGGTTTTCTATGGCGGGGATGCGACTTTGGACCTGGAAAAGGTTTCTCCAGATTCACGCACACGGCCATCCATCTGTATGCCTTGCGGTTTCACCTGCCTCAATCCCTTAAGGTGAATGGACGCGCTTACTACGTTCCGCTTATGATACATGAATTGTGACTTAGGCCCATCCTGTTCACCGGAGGTTAGCGGATTTTTGATATGAATTTTACTCTTTTACAAATTCTAAAAACTCCACAGGCGCTCCATTCTCAACTATAAATGCTACCGAAACGCCTTTACCAGGGCTATTGGGTTCAATTAATATTTGCTTTCCCTTTAGCGCCTCATTAAGATCATCAACTTCAAAAGCTACATGGGCAATTTCTTTTACAAGTTCAGGCAGCTTACAATTTTTGCCGTATCGCATCCATTGAATGTTGTAGGGATTGGATGCATGGTCCGTACAATGAAAATCGAATTTTTCAATATACACTTCACCTTTTTGAGGTGATTGTGTCGGTATGCCAATATGATGGAATTTCATAGTTCAACAGTTTCCTATAGTCCGTCCAGGTAAATCAGGGAGGCTTTCTGTCGCCCCCCGTCGCCTTATAAAGCAGGGTCGAGGACTGGCGCGGTTATCTTTTGACTCCGTTTCCAGCCCCCGTCACGTCAAACGCGGCATGCGGATTTCCCGCACTGCGCTTTCCTGTCTGCTTCGCATCAACGTTTATGCGACCTATTGTACAGGAAGCGCTTTCGGCGATGTGGTCTCCCGATTCAGTTTATAAACAAAAAAAACAACTATATCATATAACCATTACCTACTCCACCTCTTCCAGCCAACGCCAAAAAGTTTACGCACTTTCATCAGATGTATCCTTGCTTACTTTTCAACCCAATCTCTGATGTATCCAAAAACATGCGATGAGTGACCAATTGCAAAGTAGTTCACCCAGCCACTCAGTATCGGGTTAATCAGATACACCATCCGATCAAGTGGCTGAGAACGAAATCGTCGGAATATCTCTTTGATTGCTTTTCAGCGTGTCCTTACCAACTGTATTCCAAACTATGGGAATTGCTCGGCCATGTTTCATTATGAGTGACAATACCAGCATGGTTTGGCCGTCATTGTCGAAATCCGTCCAGTCCATGGTGACATCGATACTTTTTTGCTGCCCACTATCGCCCTGACAAGGCAATGCATTATTTCCACAGGACAACGGTTCTGGTTTGACATGAATCGGTCAACCTGTTTGATGCCATGTTTTGTGCTGCCGCGACCACGCCTCTTTGCCATGGCTGCCCAATGTCGGGAATTGTCATTCTCACGGTAAAGATAATATCAGGCGTTACAAGCGCGATGTTGATACAAGTGGAAAAACATTGTCATTGCAGTCGCTGGTGCGGCTGCGCTCGGATTAAATCAATCTAAATAGAAGTAGGCATAGTCGGCCTGCGTTCCTGTGCCCGCGTTATTTTTCGCCTTTACCGTCCAGGCATAATATGTATCGTGATAAACCGGCCATACTGACAGGGAAGTGCCTGTGGTATTCCAGGTATAGTATTCCTTCCATGAAGCGCTGTTCCAGTCCCAGTACCAGAACAGAACGTCGTAGTTGGTGGCCCCTGTTGCGGCATTCCATCCGAGCGATACGCCGCTGCTTCCAACATTGCCCCATCCATCCGGAGAAAGGCCGGTCACTTTGGGCGGAGGCTGTTGTGTTCCGGAACAGGAACCTGGTGCTGTCGAAACGTAGATGTCCGCGCCATAATAGAATCTCAGGATATTCATGTAGCTGTATCCTTGATTCTCCAGACAGATAGAACCGTTTTGGCTCAAACATCCGCGATTCTGGCCGTATCCAAAATCAGAAGGTGAATGCACCCATCCCAATGTTGTCTGCTCAACGTTTGTACCGGTTTTTCCCTGATTGTAGGTCACATAGTATTCGGTCCCTGACGAGCTGCTGCTGACACATGACGGGCTGGGCGTTGAGGGATCTCCGGCCACATAAAAACCATATGTGAGAGTATCGCTGTAGTTGAGGTATTGACCGGCTGTCGCCGCAGCAGCCTGATAATGTCTGGTTTGCGGGCTGGCGCTGCAACTATAGACCTGACACGCCTGGCCATCGCATATCCTGCCATCCTGGGCCATGTAGTAATAGGCCGTGGATCTCGCTGCAATCGCCAGCGCCTTCAGTGCCTCATACTGCGCTGAAAAGTTCTCGCAGGCCAGCACATGTGGAAGATAATCGGTTTCCATGTTTTTCTGTGTATCCACCCCGTTGATGGTTACAACTGCAGTACAATAGGCCGATGAAAGGGGCGCTACCACCCGTTGCGGCATTGAAATGGATTCAAAAGACGCCTCTTCGACCGAAGTGCAGGCGACCGCCACCAACGCCAAAATTGACAATAAAACACCTGTTCGTTTCATAATGTCGCAGATTGGATTGCAATACATGGTACTACTCCTTTGTTTACACAAATTTACACAATACGCCTGAATGGATGCGACTATTATTAAGCGCATTCGGGAAGTTGTCAAAAAAAAGATGTAACTGATTTGTTTATGCTGTTGTCCGATGTGCGAGTTTCGCGGAATTCGAAAAAGTACTCTGCCCGCTCAATGAAATGCAGTCCATCCAAAACAACACAGAAAAACAACCGCTTTTTCCGATGCAGATTTTTCCAAAGATACAGAGCAACACTCCAAATCAATTAAGCACACAAAATTGAGCGTCGGATGCGCGCAAGCGCTGGCGTTTGGAATTCCCGAGAAAAATGCGTGGAGTCTTCCCATTTGTTCGAGGAAGACCGGGGCTTTTCCCCACAGACTGTTGACTGTTTGAATCCATTATCCGAATTATTTTTGCATTTTTTCTTTCAGCACCTGCAAAAGGGCATCGTTGGCATTGGCTTCGTCGGGCAGCTCTTCGTCGCCAAAATAAATACCAAACGAATTTTCGTGCCAGGAGTGGTAAGTAAAATGCAGGTCATTTGCCAGAATCAAATCGAGCATGTCCGCCACCCATTTTTCACCGCCGCGATTTTCCTGAAAGCTGCCGGCGATGGCACCGAATTCCCCAAGGTACAGCGGGACATCGTGTTTTTTGCCCCATGCCACATAGTCGGCCAGTTCCTGCGCCAAAAAGCCTTTATCCCAGCCGTGCAATGGCACACTGGCACTGTTGACGTCGAGGCGAATCATGCAGCGGGCCCCTTGTGGAATCTGTTCGCCCTTCATCCAGCCGCTCACCCGATAGCGCTTGCCGTCTTCCATTTTCACCATGTAAATATCAGCGCCCAGATTACAGTCACCAGTGTTGCCGCTGATGCTTAAGGAAGAATCATCTTCGTGTCCCACCGATTCCAGTCTGGCGTCGCCGTCACCGGACGGATTCCAGAAGAACCATCCGCGCGTTGTGGTGAGATTAATGGTGCGCAACACCTTTTCCACCTTGTCATCGGCATCGATTTGCTCAATCACAATGTCATCAAAATACGCTTTGCCGCTGTTGGTATTGCAGGTAAGCGCCGGTTTGGCCAAAATGTTTTTTGTCCCCACGGCGGTGTAAAGGGCGCCTTCGTAATACGCCCAGTCACTGTCGCCGACAGGCAGGGTGGGACTGGAAAATGTGGCGGTTTCCCAATTCATGAAAAACCATTCTACCCCCACGCGACTCTCATCGGGCCAGCTGGTTTTTGACGCGGCAAAATCTACCCAGGGCGCATCCTGATGCGTAAAATGAAACGGTTTGTAAAAATGAAATTCGTAGACAACGTTCGGGTCATCCACCAGAAAGAAGTTTCGCTGTGCGTCTTCTTTCCAGTCGCCATCCACCGCATTTACCCGCTCCACAAACAGCATATGATACGCATCCACCTTGCGCACTGCCTTTACCAATCTATCCGCAAGGTCGTGCCACTGCCCCCGGTTTTTAGTCACAATGGGTTCGTTTAAAAAATCGTAACCGGCAATGATGGGTTCATCCCGATACCGTTTTGAAATGGCCATCCACAGCCCAATGAGCCGCTCCCTTGCAGATGCATCCTCCCACAACGCCTTGCCTTCACCCAGAGACTGAAATCCTCCCTGAGGCACATGCATATTTAAAATAAGATAGATGCCATGTTTTTTCGCCCAGGCCACATTGTCATCCAACCATTGCCAGCCAGTGTCTTTGTATGTCCCAGGCGCGGCGTCATCCTCAAAGGTTTTGTAATTCATATAAAACCGAATGGCGTTGCCGCCCATGGCCGCAAGACGTTCGTAATCGGTTTCATTGTGATGCTTGCGGGGCAGTTCGTCGTCCACCCATACCCGGTTGCCAAACGCCACGCCGTGAAACTTCACAATGTTGCCATGGCCATCCACCACCTGATTGTCTTTCACCCGCAGCATTTCCGGGTTGGAACTCTGGGGTACTTTTCGGGTCGTCTTTTGGGTCAGCGCAGCCGTTTTGGGCGCTTCTTCAACTGTCTTTTCCGGAATCGCTTTTTTTATCTCCAGGGTGGCCACAGGGCCCTTCGCATTTTCAGATGCCGCACCGCAGGATGCCAGCAGCAATGCCAGAAGCCCGATGGTTACATATTGTTGTCGCATAAACATTTACTCCCTTTCGTGTTGATATTATCGATGTGTTGCGAGCCGCTGCCATATTTTGCCAAATCGCAAGCGCTTCAACCAGCCGATAATAGAGTGGAAACCAAAATGGCGCTTTGGCTCAGAAAAAGGACCGTTATGTCATTCCATCGCGATAGAACATTCGCACAACTTTTGGGATGCATCCCCCTGATTGATTACTAAATTTGTTGGCGAACCTGAATCCAACCCCTTTTATTTGGCCAAAGGAACCGAAAATGACAAAAAAAGCAAAAGAGGGTCACGTTGAAACCCGTACGCTGGAGCGACGCACCGTGCTTGAATGGTTTGGGAAAGCGGCGGTGCTGGGATTGAGCAGTCCCCTGCTGGCTGCGTGCCTTGAAGAGGAACAGACACAAGCAAACGGCGCCTCAAAAAGCAGAGATTCAGCTGGCGACACCGATATTGAACCGGATAGCGAGTTTGCCGAGTATCCGTTTTCGCCGGGGGAAGGACATTCACTGCTGGACCAGTTTGTGGTCTTCACTGTAGATGAACAGAATCTGGCCGATATTTTAAAAAACTGGTCGCTTCAAATCGATGGGCTGGTGGAAACGCCAGTCACCCTCACATTTGCTCAATTGCGGGAGATGACCGTTACCAGGCAGGTCACCGACTTTCATTGCGTTACCGGATGGTCGGTACACGATATTCCATGGGTGGGGGTATCGTTGGCAGACCTGCTGGATTTGGTGAGCCCCAAAGACAGCGCCACCCACATCACGTTTCACTGTCAGGGGGATATTTACACGGAGTCCACCCCCATCGACGAGGCTCTTCAACCCAAAACCATCATGGCGTATGGCGTGGGCGACAGCACCCTGCCGCTGGACCACGGGTTTCCGCTCAGACTCATTATTCCACGCAAACTGGGGTACAAAAATGCCAAGTACATCTATCGCATCGAACTGACAGACGCCCCGCACCTGGGGTACTGGGAGCAACTGGGGTACCCTTACGACGCCGATGTTCCAGATAGCCGGCTGCGAAAGGGTAAGTATTAAATGAATGGTGCAAACGTGGATTGTTTGCGTATCATCCCCCATTCCACCACGGTGAAGCCGTTCCGGAAAAATTCGGCTGGTGTCGGCGCAGAAATATCTGAACACGTACTGGCGCCCTCCAGCATGAGCCACAGCCGAAGAACACTTTGCGGCGTCGGGGATACATCGAGCGTCATATTCGCGTCAATGGTGGCATCCGACTGCAGGTAAATGTTGTAACAGGGCGCATACGGCAACGCAGATTTCCAGTAATCCATAAAGTCCACCACCTCGCCATTGTTGAGTCCCATCAATGGGAGATTGTCTTCAAACCATTCAAAAACAATGGGTTCGGGCACCGACCATCCCAGCTGACGATCCGATGTGGCATACACTGTGGATTCGTAAAACAGGAAATCGTAACGGTCATCGATACGACCATCCGGGGATGCCAGCACATTCCAACCGTCGGTGTACTCGGGGATTGACGCCACAATGGCCAGGTCTTCACCGGGGGTCAATGTCACGGAAACCTGGCGGGGCGTCTCGGGATAAAGATAAACGTAAGGCGCATCCACAAGTATCTCATACATTTTTATATCCAGCTGCGTCATTTCACCGGAAACCACCTGTACATTGCTCGCCGACCCCTCATAGCAGCTATCTGCGGCATATACATTGTATGTATCTTCCGGTAAATCGCGCAGTTCATAGCGGCCGTTGGCGTCCGATATAACCGGACCGTACACCGTTTGTGTGGAATTGCTCACCACGGAAACCGACGCATTGGGAAACGCGTCGGCCGTCACACTGTCGGTGATATCCCCAAAAATGCCGGTGGGTGCGCCAGTGTCACTTTCTGTTTCAGATTCCGTTTCTGTTTCTGTTTCTGTTGCGGTGTCGCTTTCCGTATCCGTCACCGATTCAGAATCTGTCTGGGAATCCGATTCCGTATCCAACCCGGAATCGCTGTCACCGTCGGAATCCCCATCAATATCTGAATCCCCGTCTCCGTCCCCATCCGAGTCTCCATCCCCATCGCTGTCTCCATCTGAATCTCCATCCCCGTCGGAATCCCCATCCCCGTCAGTCGAAGCCCCCGTCTCTGTGTCCCAATCGGGTACGCCTTGCTGCGTGGCGCAACCCGACGACAGCAACAGGGAAAGAAATAAAATTAAGAGTACGATACAATTAGTCTTGCACATGGTTAATCTCCTGATGTTTTTACATTCTTTCAAGTGTTATTCGGCACGGAATACATATCGTTCACACAAGCACAAATGGTTCCCCAAAAAAACATCTTAAAAAAAAATTGGGCGCAAAAGTAACACATTGCCCATTATTCGGTGTTTCATCGTTTCGGGCGCACCACAATCAGCTATATTTCTCCCGGGAGAATGCGAAATGCACATAATGAAAAATATAAACCAGTTCACAGTCCCGCTCATGATGTTCCTCATCACTTTCGGTGTGAGCGCCGTATCCGCGGACAATGTAATTAAAATTCGACGCTTCGCCTTTGTGGTGGGCACCAACGATGGCGGCCCAAAACGGTTGAAACTGCGATTCGCCAACTCCGATGCTGAGGCAGTGGCCAACGTGCTTACGGATTTGGGGGGCGTCCAGAAAAAGGATTTGCTGCTCATCACCAATACCAGCAAAACGTCGCTCAAAGACGGATTCGCAAAAATAACAGGAATGCTCAACGCCGCCCGAAACCAGGGCAACCGTACGGAATTGCTTTTTTACTATTCGGGGCATTCCAATGAACAGGGACTTTTGCTGGGCAACGATGTGTATACTTATCGGGAAATGAAGGCGCAAATTGAGGCGCTTCCCGCCCGTGTGCGCATCGGCATTCTGGATTCGTGTGCATCCGGAACTCTGGTGCGCACCAAAGGCGGCACGCGAACCGCTCCGTTTCTGGTGGACGCTTCCTCTGAGGTAAAAGGCGTTGCGCTGCTCACATCGTCGTCGGCCGATGAAGTGGCTCAGGAGTCCGACCGGGTCGGCGGTTCCTATTTTACCCACTATCTGGTTTCCGGTATGCGGGGGGCGGCGGACAGCGACAGAGATGGTCGGGTGACTCTCAACGAATCCTACACATACGCATTCGATGAAACCCTGCGTCGCACCACGGACTCTCAGGCGGGCGCTCAGCACCCCAACTACGATTTTCGTCTGGTGGGCGCCGGCGATCTGGTCATGACCGATTTGCGCAACACCGATGCCATGATTCTGTTTGCACCGGAAGTGGAAGGCCACATTTTTGTGCGCGACAACAAAAACAATCTCATTGCCGAAATCAATAAACGCTCGGACCGCCCCATCAAACTGGGGGTACCGCCGGGACGGTACCACGTCACCATTGACTCCACGACGCTGGGACTCCACAAAGGCGCCATTCGGGTTTCCGGAAACAGGCCAACACGCGTCAACGGCGATTCGCTGCCCAGGGCGCGCAAAAAAGATGCCGTGGCGCGAGGTGATGGCACAACCGGCGACGATGACACCACGGTGCGGCATTTTCCGTTGGCGCTGGGCATTGCGCCGGGACTAACCACCAACGGACACCGGCCCACCCGGAATAATTTTGCCTTCAACTTTGTGGGTAAGGGGCATTCGGTGGACGGCATGGAAGTTGGTGCGTTCGCCAATATTCGCACGCACGATGTGAATGGCATCCAGGTCTCTTCGTTTTTCAACTACGCGGGAACCCTCAACGGCGCACAGATTTCAATGGTGAATGTGTCGCGCCACCATACTGTGGGTCTGCAGGCATCGCTCATCAACACCAGTCATACCACCATTGGCCTTCAAGCTGCGCTCATCAATATGAACGGAGACACTTTCAACGGTGGTCAGTTGGGACTGATCAACTATTCGGCCGCCATGACCGGCCTGCAGGCGGGCATGGTGAATCTGCAAAAAGAAGACATGCGCGGTTCTCAACTGGGGCTGTTGAATATTGCGGCGTCCCTTCATGGAGCCCAGGTGGGGATGGCCAATATTAACGCGTTTGTGCAAAAGGGGGCGCAAATTGGTTTACTTAACTACAGCAAGTCCACGACCGGAACACAGACCGGTATGTTAAATTTGGCAGCCACTGAACAACTCGGCGCGCAGATTGGCCTGTTTAATTACAGCCATTCCACCAAAGGGGCGCAAATTGGTTTGGTGAACATTGCCAGCGGCGATGTGTCCGGTGCGCAAATCGGCCTCATCAGTTACGCCGGAGATGGAATTCTGGCCCCCACCGCGTGGATGTCTGATACGGGTTTGTTCAACCTGGGTTTCAAAATGGGCAACCGGTATACCTACGGCATCTTCGCCACCGGGTCGGATGGCAAACACATGGCGCTTTGGGATAATATCATCGGCGGGTTTGGATGCCATTTTGAACTTCACCCCCTGTGGATGGAAGTGGATGCCCTCTACGAATGGATTCCCGAAAAAGATGATGACGAATATGCCTACGATGCCATCTCAAAAATCCGATGGACCATAGGGATGCGTTTTTTCGATCAGCTCTCCGTTTACGCCGGTCCCGCCGTCAATTATCTGGTATCTGAAAAGCGGCGCAGCGTGGCGCTGTTTGATGGGTTATCCTTCTTTAAAAATCAGGTTGGCGGCATGAACCACGAATTGTCGCTGGGAATGTTTCTGGGGATTCAATGGGAACCCAAACTGGGCAATCACAACAACTGGCGCGGCAATCGCAATGTGCGCCCAAAGACCGATTCCAGTTTATAATACCTGAACTATTTTTTTTTCGAGGGCGCCGAATAAATGGACGCGTCACCGGTCTTGCCCGACTCAATATAGTGGGCATCTTCATTCACCTGCCACGGATCGTATCGTTGAGAATGCGTCACAATGTTTTCCACGGTAAGCATGGCGGTCACCATGGAGTGATCCTGATTATTGTAGCGATGCATACCGTTTCGCCCCACCATGAACAATCCTGGACAACGGGCGTGAATAAACGATTTGATGGTGTCCACATGGGTGGCGTACGCATCATCATACACCGGATACGCCTTTGGCATTCTAACCACTGCGCCGTCGCGAATATCACCCTCGTGAGCCAGCCCCAGTGAAATCAACTCTTTGGTGCCCAGTTCAATGAGTTTGGCGTCTTCCTCTTCCCACAGGGGATCCCCCTCGGTACAGAAGTACTCCAGACCGTAACAATTAAGCTCTGCAGACGGCACCATTTCGGGGGACCAGGCCTTGAAATTCTGAATGCGGCCCACCACTGTTCCGGGGTCCTGAATATAAATCCAGTTGTCATCGAACAGCTGACGATCTTTGACCACCAGCGCCACAGTCAAAAAATCGCGATATCGCAGTCCATTGGCCGCGGCCACGATATTATCCGGAACCACCGGAGTCACCGCCTTAATGGTTTCGGACAGCGGAGCGGATGAAATCACATAATCCGCACTGAAATTGTGCTTTCCCCCATCCGCATCCAGCGTGGACACGTTCCATTTGCCCCCATCACTCATTTTCAGCCGTGTGACCCGGTGCCCCATTTTGATTTCACCGCCCCCGGCGGCAATCTTTTCAGCGGCCGCTTCCCACAGCATCCCCGGTCCTTTGCGTGGGTATCGAAATGTATCAATGAGCGTGGTCACCACGTTTTGGGTATCTGCGGGTTTCTTTTTTGTGAGGCGCTTTTTCAAGGGCGATGTAAATGCGTCCAACACCGCCGCACGCAACGACAATCCTTTAATGCGCTGCTTTGCCCAATCCGCCGAAATCTCCGAACAGGGCATGCCCCACACTTTTTCGGTGTACGTTTTAAAAAAGTGCTCAAAAAGCCTGCGCCCAAAACTGTTTACAATAACGTCTTCGAAGTTGGCGGGCGATGCAATGGGATGAATTTTGGATTCCAAATAGGATTTTGCGCACAACGCGGCTTCCAAAGGTCCCAGCGCCAAAAACGCATCCACCGGCTTCAAGGGATACGCCAAAAATTTTTTGTTAAAATAAATTCGGGATTTACGCTGACGCTCCAGCATATCGTCTGGCAAAATCTCGCTCCAGAGACTTTCCACTTCCTTCGCCTTTGAAAAAAAGCGATGACCGCCAATGTCAAAATTAAATCCTTTGTATGACGCCGTTCTGGAGATGCCACCCACATAAGTGGAATCCGCCTCGAGAACCAGAGGCGTGTACCCCTTCTTCATGAGCATATACGCTGCGGTGAGACCGGCCGGTCCGGCGCCTACCACAATCACTTTTTCTTTTTCAACGGATTGTTTTGTCATTCCCTGTTTCCTCTGCCTCTCTCGGCGTACCTGACGATTGAATCATTTGTTGACACCTCGATACAAATGCACGAATGAGTCGCGAACATAAGGTAATCATTTCCAACACGAGCGTAAAGGCAGCGCTGTGCTGAAGTCCTATTCCGGCAGATTCTGCAGCAGTTTGCGCGCCTCCATGGCGGCCGCGGTGGCGGCGTGTTCCCGGATAACTTCGGTTAAATGCGCGCGTGCCGCAGACGTGTCGCCAAGGGAGATTCTGGCCCTGCCAAGATGCAGCAGCGCCTCTGCCCTCAACAGCTGCGGCTCTGGCGACGCCAGGTAATCTGAAAAATGCCTGGCCGCATCCAGGGGCCGCCCGAGGCGATTCTGATATATCAGCCCCGTTTTATATCTGGCTGCATTGGCCACCGGTGCGGACGCCAGTCGGATGACGTGCTGATATGCATCGACGGCCTCCCTGTAGCTGCCTGTCTTTCGTCTGGATTCGGCCAGCAGGCGCCACAACTCACCGTTCTGTGGTTCCGATTTCAACCGCTGTTCCAGGGCTGCAATGGCGTCCACGTGTTGCCCTGACACAATCCAGCGTTTTATTTCATCCACTTTGGGCGACGGAGTTTCAGCCGTGTCGGACCTGCGCGCGTTTCGTTGCAACCATGGGCGCAACGCCCCTATCGTTTTGTCCGATGCACTTTTCTTTGCAGTTTCCCCATCCGTCGATGAACCCGCAGATATGGCGTCTTGAGGTTTTATTCCCAAATCAGCAGTGGCAAACGGCGACGGCGAGAGCAGTTGCGTTACAATCTTTCGATTCATCCTGGACAATGATGTGACCATTGCTGTGCCATCGGGCAACACCACCAGCTGATTTTGGGCGGACACCATCCATTGTCCGCCACTGTTCCCGGTCACCAGGACCAGCCCTTCGGTGACCGCCACCAGCAAATGAGGCGCGTCGCTCTTTGCAACGCTGCCATCCCGTTTTGGGTATTGAACCCCAAAGCGCGTCCCCTTAACCTCGATTGAAAAGCGGTCATCACTCGTTCGCGTCACAAACACGTCATCCGCTTTGCGTTTGGACACGCGACAGGCTACCCACCCGTGGCTAAGCACCACCCGCGGCGTGCGCTTCACCCGATCATTCAGTTTTATTTCGGCACCGGGACCCACGGCCACCCGATCGTCGTCCACATCTGTCTGGAGACTTTCATTCGTTCCGGCACTGAGCACCGCATCCGGCCGCTGGGTGGACGTTCGTATCGATCCGTCCTGCCGATAATGCGTCACATTAACCGTTTTCGCCCGGCTGACATTTGCTGCGCTTTTATCCATGCTGGAAAAAAACCAGTGCCCTGCCATAAACAGAACCCCTGAAGCAGCCATCGCCACCAACGCCACTCGCCAGGCCGGATGATACCAGAACGGCAACGCCCGATGCTGCTCAAAAGATGCCATCAGCTGTTGTCGCTCCATGCAAACCTGTGCCGCTGTGCGCTGAGCCCATTGCATCGCATCGGCTTTCATCTCGCAGGCGGTCTTTTGCCACATCCGGATTCCGTCGCCACACGCCGCACACGTCTTCAGGTGCTGTTCAAAATGCACCGCTGCATCTGCCGACAGTTCACCATCCAGATAACCGTTGAATTGGTTACATATGTGTTGTTCTCTTCTCATGGCGACTTCTCACTTATCGCTGCCTGCCAAACCGGCGCCAGACGATGCTGCAACACCGCATTCCGGGCGCGATGCATCCGAGTGCGTACTGTTTTAGGCCGTATATTTAAAATGGCGGCAATTTCTTCGCAGGTAAACCCCGCGACCACATTGAGCACCAGCACTTCCCGGTGAGACCAGGACAGACTGTTCATCACCTGACGCACAGTTTGACTGAGCTCGGTATGTTGGGACGGCGTGGTTTGGGTGTGTTGCGCCGGCGCCGCGGTTTCGACTTCGGGAGCGCCGCAAAAAAAAAGCCATCGCACACCTGCGCGACGTTGCCAGTCCCGGGCGCGATTGGTGGCAATGCGAAACAGAAACGCGTTGAACCGGGACTGATGCCGATAGTTTTTGGCCGCCTTGCCCAGGGATAAAAAAACATCCTGTATCACATCGTCCACGTCATGCCGCGCCATCCCCGGTATCACATACCCAATCATGGCGCGGACCGCGTTGTTGTGTCGCACGTACAGTTGCCCCAAGGCAACGGAATCCCCGTTTGCCACATCCGCCATCAGCGCTTCATCGCTTTTTTCCTGTGTCTCAAGTTTCATCAACGGCATCGTCACATGACATAATCGAACAACACGTTAAAAAGGTTCCATCAAATACTAATTTTTTATGATGATACCCAGATTGAGTCCGATGTCGACGCGCGGATTTCGAACAATGCTGCGATGGGTGCTTTCGGTGTAATAGCGTTTTTTATCGGCCCAGAATCCAACATCGGGCGACAGATAGAGCGCCAGCTTGTCCAACAGGTGAATGCGAACGGAAAAGACCATTGACGTCCGCACATTCCAATCGTGGTAAAGGTGCGTACCGGTACCTGGCAGTGTAATTGCGGTTTCCTGCCAGGGAACAGCCACGCCAATTGCTCCGCCAAAGGATATTCGCCCCAGCGGATGCAGCAGATGAACGGAAAGGGACGGTTCCAGCGCCAGCCGTCGAATTTTTTGAATGCTGGATGATTCAAACGGTCCCCCCATGGCATTAAAGCCGCCACTGATGAAAATACGCTGAGTCAATTGCACCTCAAGTCCCACTCCACCGCCCAGGGTCCAGCGGGGGCCCTCCGCGCCGGCCACGCCTGCGCGGGCAATACCGCTGGCAACCAGCGCTCGGCTAAACGGACTGGGAGGCGGCGCCACACACGGCGAGCGTTCCGGGCATTTTTTCGCGTTCTCTGTATCGGCAGCCGTTGCGCCGGTGTCGGTGGTGGCGGGTACACCTTTGCGCGCATCAAAAAGCCAGGTCTGATTGACCAGCTCATCCACCGCCATGGCCAACGTAACTTCGTTGCCGGGATCTTCGGCCACCTCCACAATGCGAACCAGTGATCGCCCCATACTCAGCGACACCAGGTGGAGCAGCGTGACCCCTCGCTTACCGGCTTCGAGCCAAATCGTGGCCACGGCATTGTCCCGCCTGGAGAGCGCTCGAATACTGGCGAGGCGCCTTTCGAGGCTCTGTGAAGCAAAATCCATCAGTTGCGGCGCGGATACATCATCCAGATGCACCACCCGCCAACCATCCAGAGTCAGTTCGAGCTCCGCAACAAATTCCCTCTCCCGCTCTCGTTCCGGTGTGGTACGCGCAACAGACAGGACCAGCAGCACCGGTTTGCCGGCATTTGCGACGGATGTTTCAGCGCCAAAGGAACGGTGACCCAACAACGTCACTGCCCCCAAAAGCCACATCCCGATAATCTGGTACTTCATTTGCATCATCATTCCTGCTGTATGGTCTCCACGCCGATGGTCGATTTTTATCAACCAATTGCCGCCAACAATCAATCCAAAGTTTTGTTTTCGGATTTCTCCTGGCACATCCAACAGAATTATTTTGCGAAGCGCCAATCATTTTTTTGGGGGATTTCACCGGAAGAATTCTATCGAATGTTGCTTTTTTTTGAATTGCAGACAAACTGCGACTGCACTGTTTTGTTGTAAACGAAGGAAAAAGGTAAGGAAAAGGTACAGTTATGGAAAACACATATGCCGTTATCATGGCGGGAGGCGTCGGGTCGCGATTCTGGCCCGCCAGCACCTCTCAAAGCCCCAAACAGCTACTCGATTTAACGGGCAGCGGAAAAACCATGATCGCTGCCACTGTGGAAAGATTGGCGCCCCACATTCCCCCCAAAAGAGTCATTGTGGTCACCGGGCGCATTACGCAAAAAGCGGTACAGGACGCGCTGCCCCATGTTCCCAAAGAAAATATCCTGGCCGAACCCATGGGCCGAAACACCGCACCGTGCATTGGCTGGGCCGCGGTTCACGTGCGCCATCGCTGCAAAAACGGGGTGATGGCCGTCATGCCCTCAGACCATCTGGTGGCCAACAAAGACGCGTTCCACGCATCTGCCAGGCTGGCAATCAGCGCGGCTCAAAAGGGATCTCTGGTCACGTTCGGTGTGCGTCCCAATGCCCCGGAAACCGGGTTTGGCTACATTGAAACCGGAGACGAAGTCTCCCTGGGCGTTAATCAGGCCATTCGCTTCGTTGAAAAACCCAATCTGGAAAAAGCCAAAGAGTATTTGAAAGCCGGCAACTTCATGTGGAATTCCGGCATGTTCTTCTTTACAGCCGAAAAAATCCTCAGCGAAATCGAAAAACAAATGCCCGACTTAAAGGCCGGACTCGATAAAATCGAAGGAGCACTGCAATCGGGAAACGAGAGTGCCGTGCTGGAGCAGGTGTTCCCCACGCTCCCGTCCGAGTCCATTGACTACGGCATCATGGAGAACGCTGGTGGCATCCTGTGCGTTCCTGTGGATTTTGGCTGGTCCGACCTGGGTTCGTGGGCCGCGGCATTCGAGCTGAGCACCAAAGATGGCAACAACAATGCGATTAGCGCCGATGCCGTTGCGATTGACAGTAAAAAATGTCTGGTACGCGCTCCCAAAGACAAACTGGTGGCGCTGGTGGGTGTGGAGGATTTGGTAATTGTCGATACCGGCACCGCACTGCTGATCTGTAAAAAGGACCAGGATCAACACGTAAAAAAAGTCGTTGAAACCCTCAAAGCGAAGGGTCGAACAGATCTGCTCTAATCCGCGCACGCCTTGCCATTGTCATCTTTTTTTGAAAGGTCACACATCTTTTCCCTTCCCATTTTGTACACCTGGCCACTTGACCAGTCTGGTCAAGTTTACGAACGTCTGCTTTCCATCATACCGATAACAGGGCAATCGCAAGAATGAAATGTTTTCTAAA
>JAFGQN010000159.1 GCA_016935665.1 Deltaproteobacteria bacterium
ATGGGCCACAGTGGATGCAAACACAAATTTGGGGGACGGCTCGCTCACAAAGCGAATGGCCGATACAGGGTGGGTTACAAGAATACTTTCGTCTGCATCGGGGAGTTTGTATCGCATGCGAATGGCCATGAAGGTGTCGTCCGGCAAAGGTTCGAATTCATCGTCGCTTCCCGCATTGGGGTCTACTTCCACGTCTGTGGGGGGCACGGGCTCGTTGGAATCTGCCAGAATCAATTCATAAAATGCGGTCATGTCTTCGCTGTTGCCCAATTCGCCGGCATCCACCGAGTCGTCGTTGAAGTCATCGTTGGACATTACCCGGTTGTCGTAGCCGATGAGGCGGTATCCTTTTACTTTGTTGGGATTGAATTGCACCTGCAGTTTCACGTCTTTGGCAATGGTTAATAGGGAGCCGCTCAAACTGGCGGTAAATGCGCGTCTTGCCTCGGCTTCGCCGTCAATGAAGAAATAGTTGCCGTTGCCGTTGTCCGCCAGCTGTTCCATGGTGCTGTCATTCATGTTGCCCGACGACCAGGTGGCCACGCCGTAGACGGTGAGGAATACGCCGCTGTCGGCTTTTTGTTTAATCAGGTCGACCAGATCATCGTGGCTGGTTATTCCCACATTGAAGTCGCCATCCGTTGCCAGAATCACTCGGTTATTGCCGCCCTCGACAAAATGTTTTTGTGCCATTTCATATGCGGTCACAATGCCGCTGGCGCCGTTGGTGGAACCGCCGCTCTCCAGTCCATCGATGGCGTCCAGCAACGTCTCTTTATCGTCGCCGCTGACGCCGTCGAGGATGACCGCATCCCTTCCCGCGTAGGTGACAATGGAAATGGTATCCTGCGGACGCATTTGGTTGACCAGCATGCGGAACGCCGGTTTTATCAGTCCCATCTCTTCGGTCATGCTGCCCGATACATCCAGCAGATATACCAGATTCGCCGGTGGCTGGTCGGTCATTTCCACCTGCTGACCACGCAGTCCAATCATCACCATTTTGCGTCGGTCGTTCCAGGGACAGTGTGCCAATTCGGTATATACCGTAAAGGGATTGTCACCGGTGGGTACTTCATAGTTGTACTTAAAGTAATTGATCATCTCCTCAACCCGGACGCTTTCGGGGTTGGGCAGCGTGCCGTTTTTCAGAGACTGACGCACCAGAGTGTAACTGGCAGTATCCACATCAATGGAGAAGGTGCTGGTGGACATCTCGGTCACGGTGTAAAACGGATTTTCGATCAGTTCATTTTTGTTGGCCTTTGAGGCCATCTGTGGCAGTGCAGTGAAACTGGCGCAGTCCATGGGAGTGGCGCCATCTTCTTCGTAGCAGATACACAGGTTGGTGGCGTTATTCAATTCGGGGACGATGTCGGCAAATGCGTCGTTGTATTGTCGTACAACCACATCCATGCTTTGGGTCAGTGGTGTTTTATGGGCCAGCGCCACCCAGTAGTCTTCCGCAGGGTTGCTCTGAATGCCGGCCGCCAGGGTTTGGCCCTGACCCTCCTGTCCCACCGTGTCGGGATTGGTGCTGGCCACAGCGCAACTGGCGCGGAGAACATCGCCGCCGTCGGTGACCTGGTAGGTATTGCGCAACACCAGTGTGGGCGCATTGCTGTTTTGGGTCACTTGCGCAGCAGCGCTCAATGCATTGGCATTGAGTACGCTTTCCACTTCGTAGTTGTCTTTGTAGGTTTGGTTATCCACAATGGATTGCCTGGGAGCCGTGGAAACAGACGAACTCACTCGCACGTCCGCCTCTGCCGACCACATCACGGTGGATTGCGTGGACTGCAGCGATATACCATTGAGGACGCCATTCATCTGGTTGATGGTGCTGGTCAATGCCGTGGGCGAATCCACAGAGATATTTCCCTCATAATGCACGCCCACCCACGGGTCGCCAGGGGCGGCAGCAGTTAAAAACGTGGTGGGAATATGGGATTGGTGGGATTCGGAGTCTGTATCGTTTTCCGTATCCCCGTCTGCGTCCCCGTCGGAATCTCCGTCTGAATCCCCATCTGAATACCAGTCGTCCTCTTCATAGGCATCTTCGTCGCCATCCCCGTCGGCGTCGGCGTCGGCGTCGGCATCCGCATCGCCATCTGCGTCCGCCCCCGCGGCAGCATCCATATCCGACTTTTGATTTTCGGCTTCCGCATTATCGGGGGCGCCGTTGCGAAAACCGATGTCGTCCAGACCATAACCGGATAGATTCCTGCCTTCGCCATCGCCATCGCCATCGACGCCTGGACTGTTGACGCTTTCCGGCCCATCGCCATCACACGACGCTACTATGAGCAGCGTCAGAAACAAAGTGCAGCAACGCACCTTCTGACCTATCGAAATTTGATTAAACATAAGAGCCCTCCCTCATTTGCGACATTATTGGTTTGCCTCACCGTTTTAGGCAAGGACTGTTCCAGCAGGGCTGTTCTGGGAGAATAACTGTAATCCTCCGTTATTATTTCGGAAAATAAGTTGTTTGAAATGCAGGTGTTCCATTTGGGATTGTGCCAATGTGTGCCATGTGCAATCGGATCGCTCAAATGGATTATTGATATGTTGGTGGTTCTCAGTTTTCTTTGCGCTGGTATTTCCGTTATTCGATTGACCGGCTTTCATCTGCGAGAGGAACATTAAAATGCGAACATCGGATATTGGTATTGTCTGTTTCGAATTTGAGCATCACGAAAATGTGGAAACCCGGCGCTTCGCACATGGTCTCGCCGCGCGGGGGAACAACGTGTTGAATGAACCTGTCACACATCGGTCTTTGGGGCCCGAGGCGATTTCCCGACTGGTGGCGCAACAACCGCAGGTTATCCATCTTCATGTGCGGTATCCCTTTTGCACCGTGATGGATTTGGCGCTGGCCACATATGCCCGTCAACTGGGATTTGGAGGTGTCATCACCTGCTCCGGCAGCGAGTCGGTATTGAACGATGAGTGGATTTTAAACAAAGTGCCGGCCATTGACGGGGTGGCTGTCGGATGTGTTGATTTCGTGTTGCATCAGCTCCTGGGGCGGTTGCGGGCGGGATCTGGTGTTGAAGCGGTTCCTGGTTTGCGCTCTCGGGTGCGCCGTACAACAGTTGAATCCTCACGTCATGACGAAATCGCATGGCGCGTGATGCGGGAGACTACGCCACAACTGATGGGAATTCCCATCGCCGGGGTTTGTGCGTCGGAAGGCTGTACGTTTCGTTGCGATTATTGTGTTCACGCCGCCGTGGCGTTGCAAAGGGAAACCCGGGAAGAATTCGCCAATGTCCGCTGTGGGCAACATCGTCGGCCTGTGAATGATTTGGTCCTGGAAATGGCGGAACTGTATCACGGACATTATGTTCGATACTTTTATTTTTCCGATGAGAATCCCCTGCCAGCGACTGAAGCGGCCGCTCTGAACTGGATTTCTGAACTGAAAAGCGCCTTTTTGAAAAATGGCATGAAACATCTTTCGTTGGGGATGAACACCCGGGCGGAACGCCTGACGCCCAGGATAATCAGTGAAATGCAGGGGCTGGGCCTTATTCGCACATTAATGGGCGTGGAGGCGGGAACGGAGAGGGCACTTCGTCAGTTGGGGCGGGGTGGCAACGCGCAAAAGGGCATTGACGCATTGCGAACCATGGCCGATGCAGGGATTCTGGTGTGGTTTAATTCCCTGTTTCTGCATCCCCAAAGTGATGCATCTTCCGTTGGTGAGGAGTTGACTTTTTTAAAAAGTGTCCCCAAAGCCCTCTTTAACACGTTGAAGTTGCGGCCGTTTTCCGGCACATCGGTCACCAGCCGACTAAGGGAAATGAACTTGCTGCGCGGCAATCCACTGCTGTATGACTTTAAATTTACCGACGAATCCATGGTGCGATTCAGTCGAGCGCTCACCTCATTTCAGATAAATACACTGGGGCCCTACGACCCCGCGTTGCGACTGCATGACTTGCTGCTCAATGCAAAATTGTCTGCCAGACATGCCCATTCAAGGCGAGCTAGACAAATGGCAGCCCGGACTGAACACCATTTGTGGAAAATTGTTCCAGATATAAACGCACAGCGGGTGGTAATATTACAGGCGCTGCTGGCTGCGTGTGTCACCGGCGAGGATTGCGCAGACATTCAATTGTTCGCACAGGGTAAATTCGCTCAGTTGCAGGAAGATATTGCCAGGCAGGAGCGAGTGCTTGAGCGCATTGCAGGCGCCCCCATCGGTCGTCCCTATGCCCAGATTGCCGCGGCGGCAGCGTTGCTTGTATCTTTAGCGGGACCCGTTGCCTGCGATGATGTAGCCGATTCTTCAACAGGTTTAGAGACGAATACCGATGACAGGGGAACAACAGACGACTCCGACACCCAGGATGTGGAAACCGAAGACAGTTTTTCCGATGCAGAGGATGGGGATTCCGGAACCGCACAGGCGAAAGACTCTGGCAGCGAAAATGACGAAGATACCGCGTCGGATGATAAAACTCCGGATACGGCATCCGAGTGTGCAGCACTGGAACTGCAGGCGATTCACGATTACTACAGTCCCCCCAATGACTGTTCGCAGACGTCTGGCTACAGCGATTCCCAGTTGTGGGTGGATGAATCCGGGAAAGTGACAAAGATTCGTATGTGCTTTCCTGGTGAATTGGACGATGACGCCGTTCAGCAGTTGGAGGATTGTTACATTGAGATGTTTAGAGACGAAGTCTTCTCATGCCTCGACGATGAATGGGTGCTGTCATGTCCGATCGTTATCGAATGAGACTATTGTCATCGCGGGTGAATTCGCGTCTCTGCCAATTCTGATACAGATGCTTTTGTTTTAGGCCAAAGGAGAGCATGGTGACCCCAAGGGCGATACTTAGCAAACCTCCGCCGAGAGTTCCCAGCAGGCATTGGCTTTGCAAATCCTTTGCGGTGTCGGAACCTCCCTTGTTTACCGGCCCAACGATGACGCAGGCCGGCGTCAAGGCCATAAGTGTGCCGCCCACACCCAGAGCAATCGCCCCGCTTATCCGCAGGCCCAGACCGGTGGATGGCGGCTGTGTCAACGGCTTCAGGCGTGTATCGGTCATGGCTTGCGAAGAACTGGGAATATTGGGAATATAGTGTATCTCTTCGGTATCCTTTAATTTATCAACGCGCGCGTTTGTAGAAACCCCCTCTGACTTCGCGAAAGTCACCGCATCCTCAAGGGTAAACGGGCCGTATGTGACGCCCAGGTCATGGACGTAATACTTTGATGCCGGCGTTGGCAGAGATGGTCCGGGTTTGGAGGATTCCGTCATCTGACTTGACGATGGACTTTCCGCCTGTGCGTATGAGGCTTCGCTCGCGATGAGTAAACACGCCACCAGTGGAAAACATGCGATTTTGCAGATGGCAATAGAGTTTTTTGAACGCTCGTCCATAATGATACCCTTCCCTGGAGGGTTGGTTGCCACGTTCAAGACGGTGAAAAAGCAGACCGAAGAGTATCTTTCCCTCCAAAATATTCCCAATGACAAATGTTGTCACCTTTGGGGACGATGTCAATTCGGATGGACCAAGGCGCCTTATTCCCCCAGGAGTTTCGCTACTTCTTCGGGCACTTCGGGACGGCCTCTTTCATTGAGTGCTGTGCCGATGATTTTTCCGGCGATGGAGAGTTTATCATCGGTGGCACGATATATGTCCTGATAGAACGCATAACGAACGCGGCTTTCCCTTTTCATGTTCAGGCCCACCCAGAATTCGTCTCCCGCCTTCAGTGGCAGTTTGTAGTCGAGTTCGGCGCGGGTCACCACAAAGTGAATTCCTCTCGCCGCATACTCTGCAAAGTTAATTCCCACATGTCGCAGGTATTCGTGACGCACATGTTCCAGATAATTCTGGTAAACGGCGTTATTCACAATTCCCTGCAAATCACATTCGTAATCCCGAACAGACATTCGATGAACAAAATCGTATTCCTGCATATATTCCTCTTGAATTATGGTTCAAATTCGCATTCAGGTTTTCCATACTATTTCAGAACAGAAATTTTGTCTTATGCAAAACGACGCAGGTGTCAGGATGGCTCTGACCACGCAGTGGTCGATTTTATGTAATCAATACATTTAAAGTACTGTTTTAAAAGGGCGGAGAAGCGCTGGTTCCTGCAAAGACTGGCGCCGTCACTGCCCCCGGGCCTGGCGCCTGGGGCTTAAAGTTTTAATTGACAATCCAACCCTCTGAATCATACAAACTAAAAAAAAACGGTAATAATATGAGAACAACGTTGTGGCGCAGTTTTATTCGATGGTTGCCGGTATATCGCACGTTCCCGGACTATTCCAAGACCAATTTTCGAAGCGATGCGCTGGCCGGAGTGACAGTGGGGATTCTGCTGGTGCCTCAGGGAATGGCCTATGCGGTGCTCGCGGGGATGCCACCGGTGTACGGGTTGTTTTCAGCAACGGTACCGCTTATCGTCTACGCGTTTTCAGGGGCTTCCCGTCAGTTATCGGTGGGGCCGGCGGCCATTGTATCGCTGCTCATCGCCAGCGGCGTATCGCAGTGGGCAACGCCGGGGAGTGCCCAATATATATCCCTGGTTATTCAACTGTCGCTTCTGGCCGGGATGGTGCAACTGTTGGCTGGCGGCGTTCGTCTGGGTTATTTGGCCAATTTTCTGTCCAGGCCGGTGATTCACGGCTTTTCAAGTGCGGCGGCGCTGGTCATCATGGGAAGCCAGGTTGGTAATTTGTTGGGAATTCCCATACCCCGTCTATCACATCTTCACGAGGTGATTTTAGCATTGCTGCAAACGGACTCACCAATTCACTGGCCCACGGTTGCCATCGGCGGTGGCGCCATGGGGATTATTCTGGTTGCTAAAAGAATTCACCGCTCTATTCCAGGGCCTTTGATCGCAATCGTTGCGGGAACGCTGATGGTATTCGGCTTTGGGCTGTCCCCGGCGGGGGTCAAAATTGTGGGTAACATTCCTTCGGGAGCGCCGCCTCTGTCTGTGCCTGCGCTTTCCATCGCAACACTGCGCATGCTGTGGCCACAGGCACTGATAATCGGGTTTGTTGGATTCCTTGAATCCTTTGCGGTTGCTAAAGCGATGGCGACGAAACATCCGGGGCAACTCATTGGGGCGAATCGAGAGTTTCTCGCTCTGGGCGCCGCCAACGTTGCGGGGGCTTTTTTCAGTGCGTATCCCGTTGCGGGGGGATTTGGCCGAACCGCGGTAAACGAACGCGCAGGCGCGGTCACTCAGATGGCGTCGCTCATCAGTGCTCTGGTAGTTCTTTTGTCGCTGCTTTTTTTGACGCCCCTGTTTTTTCATCTGCCCAGTGCTGTTCTGGCGGCGATGATTGTATTGGCGGTGATTCCCCTTGTGGCAGTGGGTGAAATGCGGCACCTGTGGCAAACGGATAAGCGGGATTTTGTCATGCTGCTGGCCTCCTTTTTCGGCACTCTGACGCTGGGCGTGGAGATGGGGATTGGTGTGGCCGTGGTTCTGTCTCTGCTTCTGGTGGTGTACAATGCATCCAATCCCCACTGTGCCGTGCTTGGAAAATTGCCTGGCAGTCGCCATTACATGAATATCGAGCGATTTCCCGAAGCGACGACCTGCGATGATATTCTGGTGTTTCGGTTTGATGGGCCGCTTTTTTTTGGCAACGCGGGTGTTTTCGAAGACCGGCTGCACACCCTTGTGAAGGCGCGGGGCGATGTACTCCGGCTGGTGGTGCTCGATGCCAGCGCCATTCACAGTATGGATTCCACATCGGTCCATACGCTGGAGGGAATGCTGGACACATTCGATGCGATGAAGATTCATTTTTATACCGCCTATGTGAGAGGCCCCATTCGCGATGTGATGAAGCGTGGCGGTCTTTATGAACGAATTGGGACGTCAAATCATTTTATGACCGTGGCAGACGCGGTGGATTGGTTTATTCACAACCGAAGAAAGGAAGAAAGCAAATGTTTATCAAACAACTGAATCCGATAGCGTGCAAAACATACCTGATAGCCAACGAAGCCCAAAAGCAGGCGGTACTGGTGGACCCGGTTCTGGACGGTCTGGCGGAATATCGCGATTTGCTGAACCGACTTAAAGATTTGGATCCCGCGTGGACACTTCGTGCGGTGGTGGATACCCATACCCATGCCGATCACATTTCTGCCGCGTCATCTCTAAAGGATATTACCGGTTGCAGCTATGTGATGCATGAGAGCAGCGGGCAAAAGTGCGTGGACATTCACGTGGCGGATGGGGACGAACTGGAGTTGGCGGGCATTAAAATGACAGTGCTGCATACGCCGGGGCACACCCGGGACAGCATCAGTCTGAGCATTGAGGATGGCGCCACAGCCGTTTTGCTGACCGGAGATGCGCTTTTTCTGGACGACGGTGGCGCGGGGCGCGATGACTTGCCAGGGGGCGATCCTGGAGCGCATTACGATTCACTGCAAAAGCTTAAAGGACTGAATGAAGATTTGGTGGTACTGCCCGCGCACGACTACCGGGAACGGATGCCATCGAGCCTGAAACGTCAGAAATCGACTAATCCCTGGTTGAAAGATCAAAGCAAAGACGATTTCATTGGTTATATCAACGACCTTAAGCTGGGCCGGGCAGACTGGATGGTGGATGTGCTGGCGGCGAATTTTAAATGTTCCCGCAACCCAGGCGATGCGTATGTTCCCAACGATTCCCCCGCTTGTGAGGTTCAGGGTACTATTGGCAAAAACGTGGATGCTCAGAATATCGACACCGTTTCACCTGCGGAGGTGAAAAAAATCATCGACAGCGGTCAGGATATATTGCTGCTGGATGTTCGCGAACCCTATGAACTGACGGGGCCGGATGGACAGATCGACGGCGTTCAGAACATCAGTGTTACCCATGTGCAGTCAGAGCTGGCGACGTTGGCCCCCTGGAAAGACAAAACGGTCATCACCATTTGCCGCTCCGGACACAGAGCGGAAACCGCCGCAAAAATTCTGCAAAGCAACGGTTTTACAAATGTTTTAAACATGACCGGCGGAATGATGGCCTGGCGCCAGACCATGGGGTGAACCCCACTTGCCCCCTCCTCTGGCAGCCGTTTCGAGTGGATGTCTGGGATGAATGCCATCTGACGAATGTCACTCTCAATTGTTTTCCTGTATAAAGCGATGCAGCGACAACGAATCAATTGGATCGTGTTGCACTACATATTTTGAACGATTGAAGCATGATAGACGGCATGGAAAAAAAGGCGCTTTCGGATTTTTTTTCAACAAAATGGGTTTTGGTTTGTTGATAGGGAGTGACACGCGCTGGAAAACACTGATGCATTGCAATTGGGTCGCTTGTGTTGGTGAGTGTTCTGGAAATTGGCCAAAGAAACGGTCACTTTCATAAGGATATTAAATTGAGCGAACAAACTCAATCGCATTTGCGAATAGTTGACTTTGACAGGGTGAATGTTAAGGAGCGCCTGTCCGATGAGGAGCTTATGCTTCGATGTGCGAATAGCGATAGGGGTGCATTCGCAGAACTGATGGTCCGGTATGAAATTCCGATTCGACGTTTCTGTACGGGAATGGTGGGAGATGATGCCCTTGCGGCAGATTTGGCACAGGACAGCTTTTTACGTGTCTGGCAGCACCGGGGGCGATATCAGGCGAAAAATAAATTTCGCGCCTATTTGTTTACCATAGCACGAAACCTGTGTCTCAACTGGTTGCGCCGACGGGCGTTGTTGACGATGGTGGGCATTGATTTCGTGGAGAATCGCGCGCCGCAGATATCTCAATTTGATGATGTCTTTGCTGAAGGGATTGAAATCGATGAGGCGATGCGCGTCGCACTGTCGCGATTGCCTGAAAAGCAGCGAAGTGCCGTATTGCTGCGATTTGTGGAAGAGATGCACTATAACGAAATTGCGCAGGTTACCGGGCGGTCAATGTCTACCGTACGTTCCCGGGTACATCATGGATTAAAAAATCTTTCCAGATATTTACCGAGTGAGTATCGGCCATGAATCACTTGAGCGAAATAAAAATGATAGCGTTCCTCGACGGTGAAGTGACGGCTAACGAGGCAAAGGAAATTGAACAGGTTCTGCGAGAAAATAGTTTTGCCCGCGCGCAATTTGAGCGATTGCAGCTGATTCGTCGCGCCATAAAACCCGCAGTGGCCCCGGGACCTGTATCTGGTTTCAAAGCACGGGTATTCAGTCAAATTCACCATTCGCAACGACCCAGAGTTGGACTCCGCTTTACGGTGGCATTGGCATGTACAGTCATTTTGGCAATGACGTTTGCGGTGCTGTTTTTTTTGTTGAGATCAACGTCGGCTGTTTATGAACATGACAGCGCGTTTACGCCACGCAGTGCCACGGGCAAGCAGAATGCGTTGACGCGGTTGACTGGCGTGGATGTGTATCTGCATGAAAACAGCGATCCACTCAATCGAAAACAGGTTGAAGACAATATGACATTTGGACCCATGGATGGATTTAGTTTTGTGGTGCACAATCGAACCAATGAGCGCTGTTATCTCGCGATTTTCGGGACTGATGCAACGGGAAAGCTCCACTGGTTCTATCCATCGGGAAACATGAGTCCATACGACAGCGAGTCCATTCCGGTGGCTGCGTCGCCGGTGCTGTTTCCGTTGCCGGATGGTGTGTCCCCTGGGGAGGTGGCTGATGGACGATTTTTGCTGATGGCACTAATGACGCATCAGCCTCAAACGGTGGAAACATTGACCACTCTGATGGGGAGAGGTGGAAAAAATCGGCTTCGACGTCAGTTTCCAGACGCATCGCTTCAGGTGTTACGGCTAATCGCCAGGGCAGCCGGCCAACCATCTGCCACTTCTCAGCGGAACAGACGCCCATGATTCTGATTCGTCTGGGATTTTGTGTGGTTATGGGCACTTTGTGGACCACTGCGGTATATGGTTTTGAAACCAACAAGACCGCTTACGCACTTATCGTGACCAATAACCGCTCTCTATCTCTGGACCGGCCTGATTTGCACTACGCCGATGACGACGGTATAAAGTACGCTCAGTTGTTTTCGGAATTTTTAGGTGACGATAATGTCACGCTGCTCACTTTGGCCGATGCGGCGACATTGCGTTTGTATCCCCGCTGGGGCAGTATCGCTCAAATACCATCCCTTACCAATCTTATGCGGGAAGTGGCGAAACTGAAAAAACGAATAGCCTTCGACCGCAGTAACGGACTGTCAGTGCAATTGTATCTGGTCTTCGCGGGACATGGAGACCTGGAGCACGGTCAGGGGTTCATCGAACTCGCGGATGGCAGATTGACGGCACAAAAGCTGGAAAATGAGGTGATTGCGCCTTTAAACGCGGACCGTATGCACCTTATTCTGGATAGCTGCAATTCGTTTTTTATGTTGAATCCCAGAGGGCGCGGCGCACGCCGATGGGCGGCGGCTGGTGACGTGCAGGGGAATCTGCTGGACAAGTATCCACGTCTCGGCGCGCTGATTTCCACCAGTTCTGAAGCGGTCACTTACGAATGGAGCGAACTGCAATCCGGAATTTTCAGTTATGCAGTGCGCTCCGGATTACGTGGCGCCGCCGATGCCGATGGGCGGGCGGGCTTATCGTACGCGGAACTTGAGGCGTTTATTCAGGCGTCGACAGCTGCAATAAAAAACGATTTGTACCGTCCGAAAATTTTCGCCAGAGGCCCCGGCGGCAATAAAAATGCGCTTTTTGTCCCGTCTCTTCCCAATGAAAAACGGGTTATTGTGCCAGGGAAAGGTGCGCGTCGACTGACGATTCGCGACGGCGAAGGTGTTCGGGTTCTCGATGTTCACAAAGAAGACGGGACTGCGCTCGCTCTGGCGCTTCCCGCTGCCGGCCAAGACCTTCAGGTATTTGAAACAGTTCATCGAGAGGGCATGTCGCGCCCGGAAATACTGGTAAGAAAGCTTCCTTTGGATTCCCGGGACGTTCGCCTTGACGACGGTGCGTGTGAGCCGATGAGTTTTGCCATGAGAGGCGAGTCGCCGGTTTTCAGAAGCATGTTTCAGCAACCTTACGGTAAACTGGCTTTCGCTGAATTTACAAAAAGATCGCGTGAACAAAACGATACGGTTTACGGAGTGAATCGACAACAGATGGCGTTGCTTGAAACCCATTTGTCACTGGCGGCAAAGCTGGAACGGACGGCTGTTATCCAGTCTGGCGTCATTGGTATGTCACTGGGATTGATTTACAGTGCCGTTAGCACATCGATGATACTGAATAGTAAGGATGACAGTGAATCGGTCGAAGGACGCATCACATTGGGTATAGGGGTCGCGGCAATGATTGGCCATGGAATCCGGTTGGTCAGGCCCACGCCGCTGGAGAAACTGCACCGGGCGTTCATCGACAGGAGCAATGACGGCTCTTCGACGCGAGAGCAGACGTTTGTAGAGACCGAATTGAAATGGCAGCGCGCTGCCAAAAAAAAAGCAAAGGAAAGGCGGATTGCATCGATTGCATCGATTATTCTGGGGAGCACATTGTCCTGCGCGGCAGCTGTGTATATTCCGTTGGTACCTCGTTATGAAGACGATGTGGATTCGCGAAGTGAACAATACGTTTTTGCGGGGGCGCTCGGTGGCGTGGGACTGGTAATGTTGGGGTCGGGCATCTGGTGGTGGCGACACTCCGCTCCTATTGAGGAAGTCTACAATTTGTATCAACAGAACAGCGCCCGGTATCGCGAATCCAGGGCTGCCGTATCGTCTGTTGTCATTCCTGTTCCGGTGGTGTTCCATAATGGCGGCGGCATCGTATTGACAGGGAAATTTTAAAAAAATGACCTATCTGAACTGTATAAATCGCTTTGCTGGCAGGTTCCGCCTTGATTTTTCACTCCTTTGTCTGCGTTGTCAGTGAAAATCAATATTATTGAATGGCATGATTTGTTTTGCCGTGGCACTTTCAAAGTACATGTGATTGCAGTACATTTGAACGTCCCATCCATAAAAATCGCTGCTTGTCGCATCTGATTTTTGAGGGACTTTTTCACGGTGAACGGGTGTTGCTTGTATTGGATACTTTACTCTCTGGTGAAACGTACAGGAGATATGGATTGATGAAACACAGATTACTTGCTTTTTTACCAATGATTTTTTTGCTGACGGGTTTCTGTCTAACGGGGTGTGACGGGAGTTCTTCTGATTCTTCATCGGAAACGGAAAGCGACTCCTGCTGCGATACGGAGACTGCATCGGAAGTTATCCCCACCGACTCAGAAACAGACACCGGAAAAACTGAATTGCGGGGCCCCTGTTCATTCGAGAATGCGCTTGGGGGGCTGATTGTAAGCGTGGCCCAGAGTTTTTCATCTGTCAGTGGCGCTTTCGCTGACAGCGTTGCACCGTCATCAGTACCCGAACTGGAACTGGAAGATGGCGACTGTTCTCTCTGGCGACGTCGAAACCTTTCGTGCGTGCCATCATGCAAATCGGGATTTACCTGTGATGTTGATGGGAACTGTATCACTTCTCCGGTGCAGCAGGACGCTGGAACCATCACACTGGACGGTCTGTCTGAACCCGTGGTGGTGGAACCGTTGGAGCCTACAAACAGCTATTCGAAAGTAGATTTTAATGACGCTGCGTTTGGTGCGGGGGATGTGATTACCATGACTTCCACTGGTGGGTATTTTGGTGAACTAACCCTGCACGGAGTCGGCGTCGCGCCTTTCGCGGTTACATCGCTGGTGTGGTCCATCGAAGCCGGCAGTCCACTCACCGTTTCCTGGGAAACGACAGATGGGGATGTGGACGCACAGATTGAGCTGATAATGAATATTGATCAACATGGCCAATCGCCCCTGACTCTTATATGTGAATTTGCGGATACCGGCGAGGCAACGGTTTCTGCAAAGCTCATTGATGCACTCATCAACAGCGGCGTGTCTGGCAGACCCAGCGGCCGGCTGACACGCAGAACAGTGGATTCGATGGACGTTGCAGCTGGCTGCATTGAACTCGAGATAAGTTCTTCTCTCAAGGCCACTGTTCAATTGTAAGCGAAAGCGTGGAAGAAAAACCTGTGGCAAAATGCGTCACTGGGGTGAATTGCCACATGCGCCAACGCCTTTTTTCCTGAGATTGGAACTCTCCCTGAACGGTATACCGTTTGCAACATGACTGGATTTTCTGTTCCAAACCAAATGTATCGAAACGTCGGTGCATCTAAGAAAGGCAAAAACATGAGTAAGTTAAATCTTTCACGGACGTTGGTCGTTTTTATGAGCATTGCTGCGCTGTTGCTGATTGTGAACAACGCAGCGGCCAAGGGAACAAAGAACGCCAAAAAGTCAGCGGTTGTGGAGGTGGAAGGAACTCTTTCGGTGACAACGAATGAAAAGAAAAAAGTAGAAGCTATCGAAATTACAGATGAATCCGGCGAAACGGTTCATATTGTTGTAAACGCCCAATCCAAAAAGAAGGCGAAAAAATTTGATGGTAAACAGGTGACTGTGTCAGGGAAGATGAACGCAAAACTCAGTAAAAAGCACGGCGAAAAGTGGATGGTTCTTAAAAAAATCAAAGCGGCGCCCACAGCAGCCGAGGAGTAAAATTGTTCCTTTAACATCCCGCTCGGTGCCTGCCATTCCAGAAAGTCGGATTCCCCCCAAGGCTCGTTTCCCTTGATTGCGCAAACGCCGCAAATCACATTCTTTTTACTTTTTGCAACAAAATTTCAAAAACGGCCGAATAGGGGAGAGAGGTCCCCGTGAACGCGGGGTCGTATTATGGCTCTATATCTTCCAGTCCAACACCAACCTGAATAATTCCGTTGTTTTGAACATATACTCATCAGACTGATCGCTTTTTTTCTGCTCAAGCAATCCAAAGAACCAGCAGAATTTATGGATGAACAGAACACCAAACGCATCGGTAACGAGGTCATTGGCAGAGGCACTCATGGGAACCTTCCCGACTTTTTTTATTTTTTGGCTCAATGATGGAAACGCTTTTGCGTAGGTTTGCGCCAGTATCTGCTCGCTTACAAAGCGATTGGCTTTTTTGTGAAGTATGTACAGATCAAACAGTGCGGTGTGCTGAATGAATCCCAGTTCTTTGCTGAAACCTGTAAAGAGCAGCCAATTAAAACGGTTGGTGTATTCGAAAAACAACTGACGATATAACGGGGCGCCATTTTTATGACGCGTTACGCCCTCAAGAAGCGCATGGCCTTCCTCTGAAAGCATCAACCATCCGCGTTCCATCCGGACAATACCCACCATCTTCAGCAGGTTTCGTACAATGTAAAGTTCGGGCAGATTTTCTTCACTCCGAACAGATTTTGTCGTCAATTCATATAAGTTGGGCAGATGATCATACATGGCCCTGGCCACTTTCAGAGGGAGATTCCCTTTTGCGGTCAGCTTCAGTTTTTTGGCCTTGCTGATGTGCAACATGATGGATAGGGCAATCTGTATAATTGGGGTGCCCAGATACGATGCATCGTTATCAGCAAACCGAAGGTGTGCCATATCATCGAGCGCTTCAAGGGGTTCGCGGCAGATGCGTTGCATCTGTGTGGAGTTAAGTCCCAGAAAATCGTCCAGCGGTCTACTATTGAAATCATCATTATATGAAGCAATGACTTCTTTTAGTTCATCTATTGATTCGAATGCATGTTCGCCAATATTTTCGCGGAAAATACTTAAAAAGTCCGTGGCATTATTCGACATACCATCGTTGACATGCGACACAGCCTCGGTGGGTTGGCTCCACGGCGGTGGAGTGGTAGGCAGCAACGGCGTATTCTGTTTTCCTGCACAACATTTTTTATATTTCTTCCCCGAACCACAGGGGCAGGGGGAATTTCTTCCTGTCTTTCCCATGGAGCGTATGTACCAGCAATTTTGATAGGAAAAAAGATAAGATCGTCATCAGCGTTTGAATCAAAAGTGAATGATCTATTGACGATGGAATAGAGAGAAAAAGGGGAAACCGGGGGCTTTTGTGACAGCTTTGCGTTGCCGAGCAATGAGAGTGTGGCCCAATGGATACTTTTGAAAATATGACAGTCGCATATAACCGCTTAAGCGATTATGCAGTTGGTGGAGGCCCGATCAGATGATATGCCGAAATATATAAAGCCATGGGCGATGAAACCCGACTGGCGATACTGTACCTGATTTTAAAACACGGTGAAATGTGTGTGTGCGATGTGGAAGGCGCCCTGGGGATTTCTTGCACGGGGAAACGATGGACACACGCTAATGATGGTGGCCGTAAACTCATTGACCATGCTGTTTTTGTATGGGCCGTTGGGGGGCTTTTTACTGGGTGTGGGCAAGCTGCCCGTTCCCTGGCAGGCGCTGCTGCTTTCCATAAGTGTGTACGTGGCGTTGCCGCTGGTGGCGGGATATATATCGAGAAAACTGATCATTAAAGCCAAAGGCGAGAAGTGGCTTAAAGAAAAGTTTTTGCATCTTTTAGGCCCCATCACCATTGTGGCGCTGCTGATTACGCTGGTGTTGCTTTTTTCGTTTAAGGGTGATGTGATTATGGACAATCCGCTGACCATTTTGTGGATTTCCGTACCACTTTTTATCCAGACGGTTTTTATTTTTGCCCTGGGCTACGCACTGGCGAAACTCCTGAAACTAAAGTACAAAAATGCGGCACCCACGGCCATGATTGGCGCATCCAATCACTTCGAAGTGGCCATCGCAACGTCCACAATGCTGTTTGGACTTTCGTCGGGTGCGTCCCTCGCCACGGTGGTGGGCGTGCTCATTGAAGTGCCAGTGATGCTGTTGCTGGTGCGCATCTGTCTGAGAACCAAAGACTGGTTTGAGACGAAGCCAACGGATTCCCAACCAAACTAAAGGATGGGTCCACCAAAATGATTCTACCCAGCCATTTTGGTATAGTGCATTTGCGCACTGATGTTTCATTTTAAAGTGGGATGTCCTATCGCATGGATTAGCGGGTTGCTTAACAAACGTGAGTCTTCTAAAAGTAACGTCGGACAAAAACGCCTGTACCGCCTGCGGCAAATGCGACAGCGTCTGTTACATCGCCACAAATAAATACGATTTCAGTCGGTACGAGTCTGGAAAGACTAATTTGTCCACCCATTACGCCTGTTCAAGGCGTCTGATCTGTGTGGTCGCCTGCAACAAAGACGCGCTATCTTTTGCGCCCGCTTTTTTCACCACCATAAATGGAGATGTGACAGTGGGAGAGAAACAGTGAATCTGGTGGTAAATTCGGATATTGTGCAAAATGTTCCGTGTGTCTCATGAATTCAGGCATTCGCAATCTGCGGCCGCTCAATGTGGCAACATCCCCAATGACGCTTCCTATAATTGAGTTCGATTAGAGCACGCAGTGCCAACACCAGGGCAGTGGGAAATGTTGTATCCGGAATGTTTTTGAGGTCGGTTGAAATTTTACAGTGACAATCCGCGTAGGTTCTGAATAAATGAACTTTTCAAATATTGTCTACTGTAAATCCTGGAAAAGGAATGATAATCTCCGCGTTGTTGCCCACAAATGCATACATATTGATGGGCTGCATCACAATGACAAACAGTGCAGGGTTGCGTTTTGCCCTGGCTGCAATATGGAGGTTAAAATGAAGTACTTAATTATTCTTTTTCTGATGCTTGGTCTGGCGGCCTGTGGGGGCTCATCCGGGGGTGGCAATAGCACCGAAAGTGAATCGGATGGCGACTCGGACGGTGACAGCGATGGCGATTCCGATTCCGATAGCGATGGCGACTCGGACGGTGACAGCGATGGCGATTCCGATTCCGATGGCGATAGCGATAGCGATGGCGATTCGGACGGTGACAGCGATAGCGATAGTGACGGCGATTCGGATAGCGATCCGGAGCCGGTGGACGACTGCTCCGAGGAAGGCCTTATATCAGACTTTGAAGACGGCACCCCCAAAGTGAATGATGTGGCAGGCACCGGTTTGGACAACGCTGAATGGGGTATATTTGAGGATGGTTCAGGCAAAATCGATCTCAAGGTCGAAGATGGCGGCTCCGGCACTTGCGGCAGCAAGGCGTTGCACATCTCCGGTTCCGGTTTCAGCAGTTGGGGGTGCGGCGCGGAATTCTTCCTTAAAGGAAAATACGATCCGCCCAACAACGAGATGGAAGCAGTTGATTTGGGGGACTATGTAGGCATCCGTTTCAAGGCCAAAGTTGGCAGTGGTCATAAGAATCCCGTGCGGATGAATATCGCCATGCCCGAGACCGAAAGCATTGAAAATGCCGACAACAACGGTGGTAAATGCGATCCTCAGAAAGAAAAATACGAAGGCGAATCCATGTGCAACAATCACATGGGGCGTTTCTTCTGGACCGAAAAAGACAACCCCGGCCTGGCCATGCCCATGACCGATGAGTGGCAGGAATTTACGTTCTGCTTTGATACCGATCTCTTCCCCCAGTGGCTGCCATCCAATGTCAGTGCGGAGCAGCGTCGCAATTTGAGAAAGAATTTCCTTAAGCTTCAATTCCAGTTCAACAAAAGCATGGATGTTGAGGCGACCCGTTTCGATGGCGACCCTGTTACCCACAGTCTGGCGGATGAATTTGATCTTTGGGTGGACGATGTTCAGCTTTTTAAAAGCAAATCCCTGTGCAAAAATGAACCGAAATCTGACTGGGAGCCCATCAATGAAGCGGGCGGTTCCTGCAAAATAGCACCTGAAGCGGAAAGATTCAACGGATTCATTGAGGGCCTTTACAATCACTGGAGAAACGAGTTCGTGGAAGGCGGCCGTGTGATGATGCCGGAACAACCCTCTGATGGTTCCACCTCGGAGTCCCAGGGATACGGAATGCTGTTATCCGTTATTATGAACGACAAAGCCACGTTTGAAAAAATCTGGGCCGAGACCAAAACAAAACTCTCAGGCGGTGTGGTCACCTGGTCCTGGGGCGGCGGGCAGGGGAGCGCCACGGACGGTGACGAAGATGTGGCCTATGCACTGATCCTCGCCGATGCCAGAGGATGGGGCACCGGCAGCGATGCCAAAAGTATGGTCGGCGCCATCTGGAGTAACGATGTGGAAGCTTCTGTTCCGAGAATCAAACTGGGCAGCCAGTTCGATGCCGGTTTCAACCCGTCGTATTTTACGCCGTTTTTCTATCGGAAGTACGGCGAAATTGATTCGAACAGCTGGGATGGCGTCCTGAACAGCGGCTATGGTATCGTTTCCTCATGTCAGGCCGGCAACGGACTTGTTGCAGACTGGTGTACATTCGATGGAAACGCCGTTTCTGCATCTTCTGTAGGCGCCCAGGTATGTGGCGAAGGCATGTGCGGTGACACCGTATACGCCTACGAGGCAGCCCGTATGGGATTGCGTCTGGGAATAGACGCCTGTTTTGGCAATGGTTCCGATGCGAAATCCATCCTTTCAAAACTGGTTGGCTTCTTTGCCAAAGAATTCGACGACGGAAACACAATTGGTCAAATGAAGGCAGGCTACCTGTTGACCGGTACCGAACACAACAATGCTGTACCCATTCAGGCGGCGTTCATCGGACCATTGGGGATTGCTGCCAAATCCACCGGACACGACGTAGTGTTGGAAAATGCCTTCAGAACAACCATGGATATCCTGGAGTCTCCCCAGTTTAACCGGATATACTATTCCACCTCTTTGGGCGTAATGTCTCTGCTCGAAATGTCCGGCAACGTTCCTCACTAAATTCTTCCCGGAATTTATATCTCCAGTATCTTCACTACAGAAACAGGGTTGGTGAGCGGTTTCAAATGCGCCCATATCCAAATTGTCACCAACCTGGCGAGCATTTCCATCTGCATCGAAAGGCACATTTTCACCAGTGTTGCCGTTCCCATTCAAATCGGCTATATCGCTGGCAATAGTGCCCGCATCGCCTGCATCAATGCAGGGAGAATTGTCAGAAAAATCCAAATTTCCAGCGCTCCGGTTTGCAAATCGGGGATCCTCGTCAATGTTTTGAGCTCCCGGATATAGGCCTTGCACATCGCTATATGCAACGGTAGTCGTACCTTGAATGGTGGCTGTTATTGAGAGACAGGTGATTCATGTGGTAGAAACCCACATTGACAGAGGCTACATTGCCAGCCCCTCGATTACAGAACTTGAAACGGAAGGGTCCCTCATTTTCTGCAAGCCATGGAAAACACAAAATGGCGACCTGCACACTAAAGAAGACTTTAACATCAATCTCAAAAACAAAACGGCAACGTGTCCTGCCGGACATTGTGAGAAATTTGAATATGGGAAAACAGTACAGTTTAATCCGGTTGTCTGCGACAAATGCGCAGTCCGCACCAATTGCACCAAAGCTGCAGATGGAAAGGGAAGAACCATCTCCATCCTTACCTGGTCGAAATGATGCAGCCCATCAATAAATGCCAGGTCCAGCCTATCCAGGCCCAGTTCGTCAAACAGATTATGTTTTTCAAAGAATTTGCCACTCTCCGTTGCAAATAACCTGTGAGGTGTTGAAATTTAATGCTGTATTTGGGGGTTCGGGTCAATTGCAACTGTTTGGGTGTCTGCCTGTGCCAGAACAAGAGAGTGACCTCTGCAAACGCCAATCTCTACATAGGTAGCAGGCTTCAGTTCGTTGTGAATCCGGGAGAGCATATCTAAATACTCCATTCCTGACATCATGGCTCGCGCTTTTGTTGCGGTTGCCAAATCTGAATATGAATTCAATGACAGTGCTTCGTCGCAACAGGTGACCGCATTTGCGAATTCGCCGTTTTTTGAATGGATGTGGGCTGCTACAATCCATTCCATTCCATTCCATTCCTGTTCTGTGATGGTCAAATTGGTTTGAGGCATCATTATTTATTTATTTATTTATTTATTTATTTATTTATTCCAGCATCACACCATATGGCACAAAATGGCGCAAACGGATAAACTGCAATTCTAATGTTCTTATTTGAAAAAGTTTCATGATTTCATATTGTTAATAAATCCAGACAGCCATGGTATGCCTCTTGCTAAAAACAGCATCGTTTCTATTGAAAGGACAAAATGCGTTTCAACCGTTTACCAAAACAGGGAACAAAACAGGGGAACAGCCATGGACAAATTTAAAATATGGATATGTTTGGTATTCTTATTAACGGGAATGATTGGATGTGGTGGGATTGGAGATGATGATGGCACTGGCGACAATGCGTCAAAGCAGATACCTAACCAGGAGAATGAAAACGGCGGTGATGACGAGAGTGAGACCTCTTATGAGATTCCCGAAGGATGCGAAGGCGACCTGGTTTTTGTCGATGAAAATCTGGAGCAATTAATTGCATCCAGGGCGAGACATGATGTCTCTGAGGACGGCCCATTGCTATACAATGACGTGAGAAGCATCACGGATTTGGATGTCACATGCGAATTCAGGGATATAAAAAGCTTCTCTGGCATTGAATGCCTGAAAAATCTGGAGAGTTTCGCCACTGAGTACTGCGATATCGATACGCTAAGTCCCATCGCTAATTTAACCGCTCTAAAAAATCTTTATATAAGCATCAAGCTATCCGATAAAAGTCCGTTGACCTCCCTTGTCAATCTGACCAACCTTGAATCACTCCGTTTGGGTATCGACGACTATACCATTACGGATATAGCGCCCCTTTCACAGATGAAGAAGATGAAGGAGCTCGCGCTTGGCGGCAATGAAATTACGGACATAACACCGCTGTCGCAGATGAAAAATCTGGAGTGGCTCGAGCTTGATGACAACAGCATTTCTGATATCACTCCGCTGTCACAGATGAAAAATCTGGCGCATCTCGATCTCATCTACAATAACATTACTAATATTACGCCCCTTGCACAGTTGGAAAACCTGACGTGGCTCGAGCTTGATGGCAATAATATCACGGATATTTCGCCTTTGTCACAGTTGAAAAACCTGGGGTGGCTTGCCATGGATAAGAATACCATTACGGATATATCGCCACTTTCACAGCTGGAAAATCTGTGGGCTTTTGTGGCCAACAGCAATCAGATTTCGAACATATCGCCACTTTCACAGCTGGAAAATTTCGTGTTTCTGGATCTAAGTGAAAATAACATTACAGATATAACGCCTTTATCGAATTTGAAAAAACTTGAGAATCTCGACCTCAATGGCAACAGCATTTCGGATATAACGCCTCTGTCAACGCTGAAAAATCTGGAGTGGCTTGACCTCAATGGCAACGAATTGAACTGCGATAATGCTGATACGATGCAGTTGCTTAATAACATGGCGGATATCCTGAATGATTACCCCTCTACGTGCGAGTGACGGTGAGCCCTGTCGTGGTATGTAAACACCTGAGCCCTGTCGTGGTCGTGGTCGTGGTCGTGATCGTGGTTGTATTTCAGGAATAGCACCCTTACTATTTTCATTTTTTTTCCCCCATTTTCCACCCTGACGGCTACTAAAGGATTCGATGGATGGATTTCTTGAGCGAAAGGCTGGCAAAGCGCTGTATGATGCATTTTTAATGTTACATCATCGGTAAAATTTTCCGTTTTTAGCGTTTGGGAACTTCGTTAGATAATTTGAAGCGACAGTAATAATTGGAGGTTTCGTCATGACATACAGGTCATTGTTTATTTGGTCTATTTTTTATGCAATTTTGGCTGCGGCCACGATCGGCTGCGGACAGGACACCGGCTCCACCAGCACCGATGCCGATTCCGACGGGGACTCGGACTCCGACTCGGACTCGGACTCCGACTCGGACTCGGACACCGACGGGGACTCCGACACCGACGGGGACTCCGACACCGACGGGGACTCCGACACCGACGGGGACTCGGATTCCGACGGGGATAGCGATTCAGACTCTGATGGGGATACCGGGGAAGCACCGTGTGCAGCGCCGCTTGAGTGTCACTCGGATTGTTCGCGGTACGAGGGAGCGATTGAGGTGTCTGGTTTGTGTGAAGGGGCGGATGCCGGGGATATGTGCTGCGACATGGATGGCTCGGGCACGACGGATGCCGACACCGACACTGACGGGGATACCGATTCGGACACCGACGGGGACACCGATTCGGACAGCGACGGGGATACCGATTCGGACGCGGAAGGCATGTCTGCCGGCTGCGGCAAGGCGCCAGGCATTTCCAGCGATCAATACAACAACGGTAAACCGATTTCGATCTCGGCCGGGGGCATGCAGCGTCGTTACATCCTCAGCGTCCCTCAGAACTACGACAATACCAAACCGTACAGGTTGGTCGTTTCATTTCACCAACTTGACGGAAACGACGTACAGAACTACAATTGGGATTTTTACGGGCTGCGCTCTTTGTCTGGCGACACCACTATCTTTGTGGCGCCCAATGGCCAAAAGAACGGCCAACCCTGTTCTGGCACGGGCGACGGCGATGGCGGCTGCGGCTGGCCGAACTCAGGCGACGCGGACATTGCGCTCGCCGATGCGGTCGTTGCTGAGATAGAGGAGAACTTCTGCGTTGACACCAACCGGATTTTCGCCACAGGCTGGAGTTTCGGTGGTTCCATAACTTACCAGACGGCCTGTGCAAGACCACTGGGCAGTGACAACGGCTACATTCGTGGCGTCGCCGTTTACGCCAGCTCTTCGTTCATCTCGCAGGGGCCCTGTCCTCCCCAAAAGAAAGTTGCCTACTTTCATCATCACGGAACGGGCGACACTGTCCTTCAGTATTCGGGAGGCGTGTCGATGGCTCAGGACTTCGCCAAGGTCAATGGCTGCAACTGGTCGACACCCGCCCAGGCGAATGGCGCTCATGTTTGCACCGACATCAGCGGGTGCGATGAAGGGTATCCTGTGAGATTCTGTTCGCAC
>JAFGQN010000160.1 GCA_016935665.1 Deltaproteobacteria bacterium
AATGCCGTCATCGATGGCGGGGCTCTCCAGCATGATTCCCTTTTCGCGCAGAGCGATGGTCATCAGCGATTCGCAATAGTACGCCAGCAAACAAAGTGTAAGGTGGCTGACGATTCTGTCGTCCGACCAGTGGAAAACCGGTCTGGCTTTAGTGTCAAAGTCGGGAGTAGTTGTGCGGCTATGCAGGACGGAAGGAAACGCTTTTAGCGAAAACCGGGGCTACTCTTCGTCCCGGTAATATTCGAGACCGAGATGGGTAATCAGCTCTTCGCCGGCCATGTGGCGCAGGGTGTTTTTGAATTTGATTTTCTGGATGTGTAAATCGTGCTCGGCATATACGCCCTCGGCTGTTTGCGGGCTTTTGTAAAAGAACGACAGCCATTCCTGAATACCAGTGAACCCGGCCCGTTGCGCCAAATCAGAAAAGAGCGCGAGATCGGCAACAATGGGTGCGGCCAGAATGGAGTCGCGGCACAGAAAATCGATTTTGATTTGCATGGGATATCCCATCCACCCAAAAATATCGATATTGTCCCAGCCTTCTTTTTCGTCGCCGCGAGGTGGATAATAATTGATACGGATTTTGTGGTACAAATCGCCGTACAGTTCCGGAAAAGATTCCGGGCTGCAGATAGTATCCAGTACGCCGGATTTGGAAACTTCTTTGCTTTTGAAAGATTCCGGATCATCAAGCACTTCGCCATCGCGATTTCCAAGAATATTGGTGGAGAACCAACCCCGGATACCCAAAAGGCGATTCTTTAACCCCGGCGCCACAATTGTTTTCATCAATGTTTGACCGGTTTTAAAATCCTTGCCGGAGATGGCCACTTTGTTCTTTTTGGCCAGTTCCACCATGCAGGGCAGATCAACGGAAAGATTGGGAGCGCCATTGGCGAAGGGAACTTTTTCCATTAGTGCCGCATAGGCATACAGCTGAGATGGGCAGATTTCCTGACTGTCTTCATCCAGAGCCTTTTCGAAATTGGCAATGGAGTTGTGAATTTCGATGGGTTTTCTGTACACTTCGGTGGAACCGCACCAGACGATAACTACGCGATTCACGGATTTTTTGAATTCCTGGATGTCTTTGCGCAGCTCTTCGGCCATTTCTCTGCGCGTCCCGGATTTGATGTAATCGCCGTCCAGGTTTTTGCAGTAGTTTTTGTCGAACGCACCTTTAATGGGAACGATTTTCTCCAGTTCCGGTTTGACCTTTTCAAGATCAAGGTGGGTCAGTACACCGGCTTTTTCCGCTGCAACATATGCGTTGTCATGAAAAATATCCCAAGCTGTAATGACAATATCCTCCGGCTTGGCCAGGGGCACCAGTTCATTCAGTTTAACAAAGCGGTTTTCCGTTCGTTTGCCCAGTCGGGCGGTTCCCATCCATGCCTGGCAACCAATGGGTTTGGTCAGGCCCTTTTTAATCATTTCCACACCAGCGATGAACGTAGTGCTGACAGCACCGAGTCCCACCAGCATAATTCCGAGTTTTCCATCGGCAGGTTTGATGTCGTAATTTGGTTTGGTCATAGAGATCTCTTTTCCTCAGTAGTCAAAAAAATTCTGATACGACGAATATTGAATTCACAACCTTTTTTCAAGGATTTGTTTGAATTTCTGTTACCGAACACGTGAATGTTTCAAAACGAAACGTTTTATGCGTGATGCGATTTTTGTGCACAAATTGCTCGCAGCATTGCCAGATAATGGATTAATTGCGGTATCGTATGTTGGCAGTGGTGGCGATTGATGCTTGCGATTGATGGACAGTCTGGTAAATGGGATAGCAAAAGATGACGCTTTATGTGTAAGACCACCGGGCAAGAGGTTAGGGCTATGATGAAATTGAGTGGAAAACATTGTAGTGTTTGGCGGGCGCTTCTGTGCGTGTGTGTCCCATGGTTTGGGGCCATTCCCCTGGCGTGCCATGATTCAGAAGTTGAGTATCTGGCGCCTGTAAATACGTCAACGGACAGCGTTCCTTACATTGCCGGGAGAGATTCCGCGCATAAAGTTCCTGTGGATACCGGGACAGTGATGGATTGGGCGAGTGAAACAGGGGGTGATACGCAGACTGAAGGCAGTGACACCGTGCAAACGGAATTAGCGGACACTGTTACCGCATCCGATGCGGCCTGGGACAGTGATGCCTCCTCGGACTCTAATACCGCAGATGGGGCTCCGGGGACCTGGACACTGATGCTGTACATGTCGGCCGACAGCGATTTGGAAGAATCGATGCTACTGGATTTGCAGGAATTGAGCACGGTGGTTCTGCCCGACTGGTTGAATATTGTGATTCTTTTCGATCGGCGCGAGGGGCTGGATACAACTGATGGCGACTGGAAGGGCACGCGACTTTTCAGAGTTAACCCTGCGATGGAAAGTGGTTTGGAGCGACTCGCCGATGCAACGTATATGGGACTCACCGCTGCCGGAGACAATGAAGAGCGGGATTTGGGCGACGTGCGCACGCTGGAGCAGTTCATTCAGTACTCGAAAGCCACTTTTCCGGCAGCGCATTACGGTCTGGTGCTGTCGGGGCATGGCAATGGGTGGCAGAAAAAGGGCGCCAATTTCGCGCCTTTGGCTAAAGTAATTTGTTCTGATGATTCGGGGTTTACCGACGGTATATCTGTTCAGAACGATTTGGCGCCATTGCTTCAGATGTATCCCATGGACGTGCTGGGATTCGACGCTTGTCTGATGGGGATGGTGGAAGTGGCCTGGGCAGTGAAGGACAGTGTAAAGTATATGATTGCGTCTGAGGCCAACGAAGCATCATACGGTTGGGATTATGAAGCGTGGATAAACGAGTGGGCGAACGCCATTGATCATTCGGCGTTGAATCTGGCAAAGACGCAGGTGGTGACTTATCGCCGGTTTCACGAGGAATATCATTTGAAACCCTGGGTGATGACCATGGCCGTGGTGGATACCGCCATGCTGGATGCTCTTGGGGAAGCCATCAACAATCTGGTTGCCACATATACATTGGCCGATTACGTGTACCAGGCAATGACCTTCGACGACTATTATCATGATTATTACGACCTGCTGCATATTGCGGAACTCACTGGCGACAACACATTAAAGGATGCCATTGATGCCGCTGTGATATTTCGTTGGAACAGTGAAGGTGGAGGTGTTCCCGGCGGCCTGTCGATTCGATTTGTTGAAGGCGTGGACACCGAATACCGACAAATCGCTTTTTGTGTCGATTTGGACTGGTGTTGATGAACTGCAGCAGCGGCGCCTACTTTGATGCGGGGATGACTGCTTCCTCTACCGGGTTTTCCAGCGTGCCAAGGCCGTCGATGGTCACTTTGACCACATCGCCATGGGTCAGGAAAACAGGTGGATTACGCACGAACCCCACTCCTTCGGGAGTACCTGTTAGAATGACAGTACCAGGCAAAAGTGTGGTGTCTTCGCTGAGGTACGAAATCAAACGCGGAATACGGTAAATCATGTCTGCAGTGTTGCTTTGTTGCATGATTTGACCATTGAGTTCCGTGCGAATCTCCAGATTGTGAACATCACCAATGTCATCGCGGGTGGTGATAACCGGCCCTAAAGGGCAAAAGGTATCAAAACTCTTCCCTCTCACCCATTGCCCGGCGCCCGCATGTTTTTGCCATCTGCGCGCGGAAACGTCATTGGCGCAACAGAAGCCAAACACATGGGACATGGCGTCTTCTTCCGAAACATTTTTGGCTGTGGCGCCGATAATCACCGCCAGTTCGCCCTCGTAGTCTGTCTCGGGTCCTCTGGTTGAACACGCCGGCGTCACAATGGGAGCAAAGGGATGATTCAGGCTGGATGTGGCTTTCATAAAAACCACCGGATTGTGTGTGGTGTCAAAATTGGTTTCGCCGACATGGGCTTTGTAGTTCAGGCCAATGGCAAAAATATTGACGGGTACCAGCGGCGCCAGCAACGTTTGTGGGACGACAAATTTTCCAGTCCGTGTAAATCCCCTGTCGATGCTGCCTTCCAATTGTTCAAATGTACCGTCGGCATTTTGTTCCGCAGTGCAGAGCTGTCTATTATTGTCAATACAACGAATGATTTTCAATTCAGAGCTCCTTCACTTAAACCAGCTGATGTTTGGTGGCGACCTGTGCCAGCCGAATGAATTGGGACAACTCAATATCCTGTGCCCGCAATGTGGGCGAAATATCGGCCTCCTGTAAAATCTGCTCTGCGATTTCGCGTTCACACAGGGTTTTGGAAAGGCTGTTGCGAACCGTTTTTCGCCGCGTCGCGAATGCCGATTTAACCACTTTGTCAAAGGCTTCGGGGACAGTATCGGCGAGGAGATTTTCTGCGTGGGGCGTTAGCGCAATGACAGCGGAACGCACTTTAGGCGGGGGAAAAAAAGCGGTGGGTTTGAGTCGCAATACAGATTTGATACTGCATCGCGCCAGGACCATTACCGTGAGGGCACCGCGATGTTTGTCGGAGAGTGGGGCGCAAAGTCTGTCGGCCACTTCCTGCTGCACCATGAACACTGCTTTTTTCATGTCATTTCCTGCCATCATTACCTGTTTCAGTATGGCGCCTGTAATCTGGTAGGGCAGGTTTCCGGCAATTATACCGTTCGTGGTTTGCAGCCAGTTCTGATAATCAAATTTCGCCGCATCTCCTTCGATGAGGTTGAACCGGGGATGATTTGAAAACTCCCGCGACAGCACATGACACATATCTCTGTCCCGCTCCACCACCGTAATTTTGCCAGAAGCAAAATGGAGCAGCGACTGGGTCAGTGTGCCAAGCCCTCCGCCTATTTCGAGTATTTCCGACTCCCCCAATGTGCACGCTTCGGCAATGGTCCGCACAGCCTTCTCGCTGACCAGAAAGTTTTGGCCCCAGGATTTTTTGGCGTGCAATGAGTACCGATTCAGTACGGTGCGCGGGTGCTCGAATTTAAATTCCGACATTACGATGGCTCCATGATTTATTTGTACTGTGGCAATGGGACATCGTCAATTTGCCGGGCCAGCAACTGCTGACGCTTTTCCGACTGATTACCCACGGTGGTCAGGAAAATGGTGTCCCTGCTGAAAACCTTCCGGGCTATCTGAACAATATCATCTTTTTTGATGGCGGCGATGCGCGTTGCGGCCATTTCCGGAGAAAGAGCGTTTCTGTACAATTCCTGTTCGCCGTACCATGAATTCAGCGCGCCGGGAAAATCCTGAAGCGCTTCCAAATCCCATGTGGCGCGACGCTTTGCCTTTACCAAATCCTGTTCCGCGATATCGCCGCGTGTCAGTTTTACCAGTATCTGCAGGGTTTCCTTTACGATTGCCGCAATATTTTCGTGAGAGGCCTGGGCATCAATATTGAATACGCCACTATCCTCGTACGCTTCCAGTTCGGCTCCCACATTGTACGCCAGCGCCAGATCTTCGAAAATGGTGCGATGCAGCGGTGTGGACATGCCGTCATCAATCAGGCGCAACAGTATTTCCACCACTGGATAATCCGGATGCGCCAGTCCAGGGGTACCAAATGCGAGGCGCATCAGTGTCTGACTCCCGGGTTTATGCACATGCTGGTATCGAACGGCTTTGCCGTCGTGGAAAGCGAAATGCGTTTTTTGAATTGAGTGTCTTTTGCCCTTGGGAACTGTTCCCAGCAAATCCCTCAGTTCACGTTTGATTGTTTCATCGGATATGGCCCCTGACACACATACAACCATGTTGCCCGCAGTGTAATTCTCTTTAAACCACTGCGTCAGTTCCTCGTAGCCAATTGCCATGACGTTGTCCACTGAGCCTGTGATGGGAGCGCCCAGACGACTGTCCGCAAAGACGCGTCGCCGACTTAAAGAATCCACATCAATACACTGACCATACTCGTCGAACTCTTCCAGTATTTCTTCGGCAATGATTTTTCGCTCAGTGTCAATTTCATTAAAGAGAGGTCGGGTAATCATCTGAAGCAGCAGCGATAATCCGTCTGCGGCAGATGGATGGGGCAGAGATACAGAGTACTCTGTCGCGTCTGGCATAGTGCTGCCGTTGACGTTGGCGCCCAATTGCTCAAACGCCAGATTCAGCTCGAATGCTGTGGGATAGCGACTGGTGCCGCGAAACACCATGTGCTCAAGAAAGTGGGAAATCCCATTTTGCCCGGGGGCTTCAAATCGCGACCCTGTTTTGACATACGCAGATATGTGCACGGTACGCAACAGCGGTTGAATGATTTCAATCAGTGTCAGACCATTGGGCAATATCTCCCGGATCACTTTCGGTGACGCGACACTGTCCAATGGATGCGCAGCGATGGGTTTTGATCCGCTCTTATGGAACGGTAAATCAGGTGGATGGGGATTGTGTGGCACGGGATGGTGGTCTCGAAAAAACGCTAGTTAGCGCTTTTCTCGGTTTTTTTTGGAGTGACCGTCGCTGTTCCAGCAGGTGATTTTTCTTCCTTTTTGGCCAGCGAAGATGGGATTGGGACGATAGATTCAATTTTGCCATCTTTGAGGGCCTTGTCCAAAACAGAAGTGATGCGGTCATTGGTCCACGTTAGCACTTTCGATGCAAGAAGTTCGCTTTCAATTTCCACTTTTTTGGTTTTGTAATCTTCATCAGTGGGCTGCTTGCGTTCTTTAAGTTGCACAATAAAGTAATTGTCATTTACTACATATACTTTATCTCCGGCTGGTTTTTCGTCAGTGAGTGCGAACGCGGCATTCACCAGTTCCTCCGATTTTCCAATACCCGGAATGAGTGCCTGTGTTTTATTGAACGGAGATGTACTTTGCACCATCAGGTTCAGACCAGCGGGGATTTTTATATCTGTAGCACCAGCAGCTTCGGTGGTCGGCGCTTCCGTTGCTTCTTCCTCGTCTACCTCTGCATCTTCAGCCGTATCTTCAGGCGCCGCAATCGCTTTATCCTTCGCATTGCCAGGGAGCAATTCGTTAATATCCGCACCCGTTTTCAGCTTCGCAAAAAGCGCATCAGCGGTTTTGGATACCAATTCCTTGCCGCGGTTTTCCTGAAAGAGTTTGCGCGCGATTTCGTCGGTGGCATCCTCAAGGGATACTGTTCCTTCTCTAATGTCTTCCAGTTTTATGATATGATAGCCAAACTGCGTTTTCACTACATCGGAAATCTCCCCCGGTTTCAATGCAAACATCACTTTATCAAATTCAGGGACCATTACACCGCGCGGATTGTAGCCCAAATCGCCCCCTTTGGTCGCAGAGCCGGGATCTTCGCTGTTTTCTGTGGCGAGTTTTGCAAAATCCTCTCCGGCGTTCGCCTCTGCGAGGAGTGCGTCCGCTTTGGCCCTGGCCGCATTCTGAATCGCTTCGTCAGCGTCTTCATCCACCTTGATGAGGATATGACGCGCTCTGGCTGTTTTTTCGACATTCGTGTATTTAAACTTGTTGGTTTCGTAATACTGCTTGATTTTATCTTTGTTCTCTTCAATCCATTTGCCCAGCGCTTTGGAATCTCCGTCCATATTGCCTGCATACAACGCCGGCGCCAACTTTATATACGAAAGAGATACGGTATCGTTCTCGCGCTGATATTTTTCGCGGATTTCCCTTTCTGGCACGGCGATTCCGCTGAGAAGGAGCATTCGCATGCGCTGCGCAACGATTTCTTTGCGCTGTTCCTCTACAAAATCCGGTTCCTTGTAATTCAGACGATATCTAATAACATTATTAAAAGTCTTTACGTCGAACTTACCTTTGGGATCCACAAAACTGCCAAGCATTGCACGATGGCCATCTTTAACGAGTATCGCTTTAACCCGGTCCGGTGTAAGCGCGCTGTACATCGTCTGGAACCCGAGTTGGGTCGCAATTGTGGAGATGGGGCGTGTAATGTAAAACTCGCCTTTAATAACGTTTTCCTGAGCTTCTTCCGTAGATGCAGATATCCCCGCCTTTTTGGCCATGTTCAGAAGCAGCTGACGCTCAACCAGTCCTTTGGCCACCTGTTGGCGCAGGGACGCGTATTCCGGACTATCCTGCGACAAATCTCGATTAGTATTCATATTTATTGCGTAGTCCAATGTCGCCATCGAGATTTCCACACCATCAACCGTGATCGCCGTATCGTCCCCGGCTCCACGTCCCCACCCCTGGCTTTGCTGGCCAAATGACACCGCAAAAACGAATGACAATGCACCAATAATTAACAGACCAACAAGGCCGCCCACGTGATTTCGAATAAATTCGAGCATTACATTTCCTCCGGAATTACCTATCCTGTTAAATCGTTTAACAATACGCAAACAATGTACGTTGTCACGATTTTTATAAAATAAACGCGCGCAATGTTACAGAGAGAGCGACGAAAGGCAAATGGTTTATAATTTTTCTTTGTCGAATTATGTTTTGATGTATTCATTTGTAGGACAGACAGCGGTTTTGTAGCCCGATATTGTTAATTTGTTAAAAATATGGACACAAATCATTTTTTTCTTAATTGTATTTGCATCAAATCACGGAACAGGCATACGATGCAAAGAAGATCGAATACACTTGAAAGATACAGGGAGATTTGTTAGTAATTTGGCTGAATTTTGCAGATATTGCAGAATATTCAATAATATCGGATAGTTATGATAGCAGCTGAACTTTTGCAGCTGTTTTGGATAGCAAACAACAGTACTTTTTTGGCGGAAAGTACCAGGATATACATATGATTTTTGATTGGCTCCATAGCCTGTTGTCCAGTGATCTTGCAATTGACCTTGGTACGGCAACGACCCTGATTTACGAAAAAGGGCGAGGGATTGTGTGCTGTGAGCCCTCTGTCGTGGCGGTGCAGACGGACCAGCGTGGCATCAAAAAAGTATTGGCTGTTGGCACCGCAGCCAAGGAGATGCTCGGTAAAACGCCCGGGCACATCGAAGCCGTTCGACCGCTTAGAGACGGTGTGATTGCGGATTTCGAAGTGACAGAGGCAATGATCAAGTATTTCATAAATAAGGTGCATCGACGCAAGACACTGGTTAAACCCCGAATTATCATTTGCGTTCCTTTTGGTGTAACGCAGGTGGAGCGACGAGCAGTAAAGGAAGCCGCAGAAAACGCTGGCGCCAGAGAAGTGTTTCTCATTGAAGAACCCATGGCCGCTGCGATTGGTGCGGGGTTGCCCGTGACCGAACCCTCGGCCAGCATGGTGGTGGATATTGGCGGCGGCACTACCGAAGTTGCGGTGATTTCTCTGGCCGGAATTGTGTATTCCAGATCGGTTCGGGTGGCTGGCGACAAGATGGATGAAGCCATTATCGAGTACCTGAAACGCAAATATAATCTTGCGATAGGGGAACGTACCGCTGAGGAAATCAAAATAAAAATTGGAAATGCATACCCTTCAGAGGAAGTGTACACATATGAGGTAAAAGGACGGGATCTGGTCGCAGGTGTCCCCAGAACGGTGGAGATAAACTCGGATGAAATCCGGGAAGCATTGAGTGAACCCATTAACGCCATTGTCCAGGCGGTAATGGCCGCTTTGGAATATACCCCGCCTGAACTTTCCGCAGATATTATCGACAAGGGGATTGTACTGACTGGTGGTGGCACCGAATTGAGGAATCTCGATGTGCTGTTGAGAGAGGAAACCGGTTTGCCTGTGATGGTGTGTGACGACCCCACTTCCGCTGTTGTACTGGGGTCAGGTAAAGCTCTCGATAATCTGGATCTCCTTCGCGAGATCACCATGAACTGAACGAAAGTACTTCATGTCGTTTCTCGCACGTTACAAGAATGTATTTATCTGTATCGTCGCTCTGGTTACTCCTTTTTTATTTTTAAAGGCCAATCTGGCGGATCCTGCAAAACTGACTGCGCTGGACAGGGTTTTGTTGACTGTCTCCACGCCGATTCAATGGGCAACCACTGCGACAGCAGAGGCTATTGGCAATGTTTGGAGCAATTATATTTTCCTTGTGGGAACTGAGGAGGAAAACGAGCGCCTCCGCTTTGAAAACCAGAGATTGGTGGCGGAAAATCGGCTGTTCCTAAAAACGGAGCAGGAGGTTCGCCGCCTGCGTCGAATGCTAATGTTTCGAGAAACCTTTGCCGGACAGCTTCGGGCGTCCCGTGTGGTGGCCAGAGTGGTGGGGCGCGGCATCTCGGAACAGTTTCGCGTTGACCGGATTCATTTGGATTTGGGAGAGAATCAGGGCTTAAAAAAAGGACTGCCCGTTGTTACCTTCGAGGGGCTGGTTGGGCAGATTGCGCGTTTCGAAGGCGAATATGCGGATGTGATGCTTTCTGTGGACCGTAAAAGTTATGTTCCCGTTTATGTGCAGCGAAATGGTGCGCAGGGAATATTGCGTGGCACTGGGGAGTTGGACAGGTACACTTGCGAAGTTGAATACTTACTTCGTTCCGATGAAGTGCAGGAAGGTGATCAGTTGTTTACATCTGGCACAGGTGGAAAATTCCCTGAAGGCATTCTCGCTGGAACCATTAAATCTGTGCGACGGGAAAACACCGGTTTGTTTCAAAAAGTGGTTGTGGAACCAGCCGTCAATTTTTCAAGACTCAGAGAAGTTTTCGTCATTCTGGATACCGCCCATGAAGGGGACATTAATGATGATGACGACGCACGGTGAGTAAAAAGTAATGCGCACCGCTGGAACAATCATTTTCGCCTTTATTTTGCTGGTGTTGCAGTCCAGTTTCGCCCATCTGGTGCCCTGGGACATGTTTGTTCCCAATGCGGCGCTGGCTGTGGTGCTGTATATGGGTCTTCACGATCATGATTTGGGACGTGGCGCAATTGTATCTTTCGCCATTGGGTACATGATGGATGCATTTGCCGGAAGTCCCATTGGATTGTTCACCTTTGTTTCTGTAGCCGTCTTTTTGATTTCCAAAGTGGCGGCATGGCGACTTTTTCTTCAGGGATGGATTTTTGAAATCATACTGGCATGGTTTCTCGTGTTGGTGGCGGGTGGGGTTGTTTTGGCCATTCGAGCGTTGTTTGATCAGGATTTTGGTAGTTTACTTACCCATACAAAAATAGTAGGCTTGCGCGCGGGCGCCACAGCACTGGTTGCACCTTTCGTTTTTGGGGGTATGAGATGGATTGAACAATTCTCCGCCAGCGCCAGACGAAGTGCCGGTAGAGGAAAGGTAATTCGACGATAATGCACATCTCGCCAAGAAATGAATTGTCTGAATTTCGACGACGATACCGTTGGATGCGGGTTTTTGTTTTTTTAACGTTTCTGGTTTTCGTCGGTCGACTTGCCTACCTGCAATTGATCAATGGTGGTGACTACCATAAAAAGAGTGTGAATAACGTTATAAGGACTGTTTCGTTACCCGCAGTGCGAGGTCGAATTTTCGATGCGAAGGGGCGGGTGATGGCCACCAGTATGCCATCTCATACATTGGTGGCAATTCCACACTATGTGGATATGGGCGAAGGTTTTGCCAGACTGGTGGAATTGTTGGGACTGGATGAACAGGAAGCGCAAAAGATGTCGGACAAGTTAAATGATTATCGAAAAGACAGTCATGACATGAGGCGCTTTCAGCAGATTTCACTGGTAGAGAATATGGCGCCGGAGCAGCTGGCGGCGGTGAAGGCATATCACGATGAACTGGCGGGGATTGATGTTGTGGATGAGCCCCGACGCTATTATCCCTACGGCGAAATCGCCAGTCACGTCATTGGCTATATGAATGAGGTAAATGGCGATGACATTACCCGTGCTACAGAAAATGAAAATATCGTTGACAAATATCGGGCAGGGGATTTGATTGGACGAAAAGGTATTGAGCATTCATTCGAAGCGGACTTGCGCGGCGTTCGGGGTTGGAAAAAGAAAGTTGTGGATGCTCGCGGATTGGCTTTGTCCAAAGAAAAAGCGGAGAATCTTCTCCCCGACGCGAGCATGCAGGAACCCATTCCCGGTTATGACATTACATTGACTATTGACGTGGCGTTGCAGAAACTGGCGCGTCAGGCGTTGAGCGGACACCCGTCTGCGTCCGCCGTTGTTATGAATATTCACGATGGCAGTATTCTCGCCGCTGTGAGTCGACCATCTTTGGATTCCAACAAAATGACGGCGGGGCTCACTTACGAGGAACACGACGCCATTAACGAAAATCCATATCGTCCCCGGATTGACAAAACTGTTTACGAAAATTATTTTCCCGGGTCCGTGTTTAAGCCGTTTACCGCATTTGCAGCTTTGGAAGAGGGAATTGTCACTCCCGACGACGTGTTTAACTGCAGCGGGTTTCACGAGTTCGGCGGACGAATCTTCAAATGCACACACGCCCATGGGGATATGACTCTGTACGATGCGCTCGTTCAATCGTGCAATGTTTATTTTTATAACCTGGCGGAAATGACGGGTATGGATCGCATTGCGCGGTACGCGGGTGAGTTCGGCTTCGGGCAGAAAACCGGTGTGGGATATAATACCGAGGCGGCGGGGCAAATTCCCACTCGTGAGTGGTATGATAAGAATTTCCCAGGGCAGTTTCGAATCGGCCATACGTTGAATGCGGCCATCGGGCAGGGAAATACAAAGGTGACGTTAATGCAGGTGGCCACTGCGTATTCTGCTATGGCCAATGGGGGTACGTTGTATCAGCCCCAGGTGGTGAAGCGGATTGAGACGCCGGATGGCGAGGAAGTGAAATCATTTCAACCTATTATTAAAAGACGGGTTTCTGTTGGCAAGCACAGTATGGATTTGGTGATGGAAGCGCTTGCAGGTGTTGTGGAAGACGAAAAGGGAACGGCGCATTCTGCTTATAACGAGGCCGTTTCCGTTGCAGGCAAGACAGGAACAGCTCAGGTGGTGAAGCAGTCGCGCAAAAAGGGCGACACGATGGCGGAGTTTTATTACAAAAACAGAGATCATGCATGGTTTGCGTCTGTGGCGCCCGTTGAGAATCCGGAAATTGCCATCGTCGTGCTGGTGGAACACGGTGGTGCCGGTGGTGAGCATGCCGCACCGGTAGGTGTTGAGATTGCCCGTCGATATTTCGATGAAATCGCACCGCGTCATGAGGCGCCGCTTCTGGCAGATTCCCCTGCTGACAAAAAAAAGGATGTTAAGGTTCCGGTGGAGGACACCAGTCCGACAACGGCATCCGCTCACAAGCATTAATCAACAACATGGCTGGCTCTCTCGTATATAACCGGCGAGAAGAATTTGACTGGGTTCTCGTCGGAGTGGTATTTCTGATTTCCACAATCGGTATTTTAAACCTTTACAGTACAGGGGTTGCTTCCGGTGCGCCCGAATTGTATTTGACGCAGCTTTATTGGGTTGTTCTGGGTGGAATTGGCTCATTTATCGTGGCCATCATCGATTACAAACACTATGAACGCTACGGATATTTCGCTTACGGGGCCGGAATTATTTTATTGATCATGGTTTTGGTTTTCGGCAAGGAGGTGGGGGGATCCGTGCGCTGGTTCGCCATCGGCGAATTTCGATTTCAACCATCTGAGTTAATGAAGGTATTGCTGGTGGTTGGTCTTGCCAAATATTTGCACCACGATCCAAAGGCAGAAGGGCGAAAACTGGAAGATCTGTTTGTCCCGGCGTTGATGACAGGGCTTGCCATGGTGCTCATTTTAAAAGAACCTGATTTGGGGACGGCGCTGCTTTGCATACTGGTCTTTTTCAGCATTATGATGCTCACCCGGTTGACGTTTCGCTCCACCATGGCGCTGCTGCTCTCCACTCCGATCGTTGCCATTGTCGGCTGGAGTTATCTGATGAAAGACTATCAGAAGCAACGGGTTATCTCGTTTTGGAATCTGTTTGTGGATCCCGAGGCCGATAAACTCGGCGCCGGCTGGCATGCGAATCAATCCATTATTGCAATTGGGTCGGGGGAGGTGACAGGAAAGGGCTATTTGCAGGGGACAGCTGGGCCACATCACTTTCTTCCGGAGTGCCGCACAGATTTTCCGTTTTCGGTGTTTGCTGAAGAACATGGCTTTCTTGGGGCTGCCGGGTTGGTGTTTCTGTATTTGTTTCTTATCATGTGGTGCATTCGAATCGCTTCTCAATCGCGGGATAGATTTGGTTCTGTAATTGCAGTGGGGATTGGCTCGATTATTTTCTGGCACGTGGTTATCAACCTGGGAATGGTGATGGGAATAATGCCTGTGGTGGGAATGACGTTGCCGTTGTTTTCCTACGGTGGTTCGTCGGTGCTAACCTTCATGCTGGGATTTGGATTGCTGCTGAACGTCTCTATTCACCGCTATCGGCGCAGTTATGGAACGTGAGGCGGGCGTTTAAAATGAACGATGTACTGCGTCGGCTGGGTTGGCTTCTTGGGACGCTTTGGTACTATGTTTTCCCCATCCGGCGACGTGTCGTGCTGGCCAATCTGACCAGGGTATTTGCTGCGAATGAGTCCGTCCATGGCGCAATCGCATTGTCTTTTTATCGAAAGTTTTGCACGAATATACTTGAGCTGCTGTTCGTTCGGTCAATTCTGAAAAAAACAAACGCAATTACCACTGAGGGCGCGCACTATTTGACTGCGGCACAAGCCAGGGGCAAAGGGGTGATTGCCGTGACAGCGCATCTTGGAAATTTTGACCTGTTGGCCTGTTCCCAGGCAACGTCGGGTGTGCCTTTGGCTATCATTAGCAAACGACTTCATTTTAAATTTATGAACGAGATCTGGATGCGTATCCGACGCCGCTGTGGACTGACAATTTTCCTTTCGCACAGTGCATCGATTTCCGTTGTCCGATGGTTGAAAAAGGGGCGCGTGCTGGGACTGGTGGTGGACCAGCGTTTGTCACAGACGAATGGCGGCATTCCGGTTCCCTTTTTTGGATACAGCGTGTGGACCTCTCCCGCTGCTGCCAATCTCGCTCGCTGCAGTGGTGCGGCTCTCATTCCTGTGATGATTCATCGACGAAGGGATGGTGGACATCATGTGGTTTTTGGAAAGGAAATACTGGCTTCCAATGAAAATGGCTGTCTTGACAACGTGTGCATCATGGAGCGAATTCATCAGAATCTGGAAGATTGGATTTGCCGATTTCCCGACGAATGGATGTGGCTTCATCGTCGGTTCAAGTATGCTGTTCGGCCAACCCCCCCCGTGTCCGCGAATCGCGACGCAAACATCGTTTCATTAAAAAAAACAATTGCTTGAGTAGCGCCCATATTGGGGTTAAACTACTCATCTACGAATAAATGTATCATATAATGATACATTGCTTTTGGGTGAGAAGCCTCACATCGGAAGATGTATGGGAGAATGTGAATGCAGATATTTCTGAGGGTTTTAATCGTTACACTGGTAATGCTGATGAGTGGTATTTCAGCGGCGACAAACTTATCGGGGAAAATTTCCGTTTCAAAAAAGTTTATGACGCAGCTGGATGAGCTAAGAAAACAGGCAGAAGATCCCAATACGCGCGGCTATTGGAGCGAACCCAATGGCGTGCGTCCGATAGCACCCGTACGTTTCGATTTTTCTTCTGACATTGGTGTTGCGATTTTTAAAGAAGGCGCCGACGAGCCCAAAGCAGACCCTGTACTCTCTTTGAATGTTTTAACGGGATCCCTCGAAAAAAATGTGGTGGTGATTCGTCCCAAAAGTCGCGTCAAATTCATTATGAAATCACCGTATGATCATGAATTGTTTGCCCCTGGAAAGCACGATTTTAAACCGCAAAAACAGGGAAATAATTCCTTTCGTCCCATCGATTTTTACAGTGAAGGCGTTTTTGAGGTGAAGTGCAAACTGTTTCCGCATTTCCAGGGGTGGGTTGTTGCGACTCCCGCCACCTATGTGCCCGATGTCAACAGCAGCGGTTCCTTTTCCATAGAGGATATGGAAGAGGGAAAATACACTTTAAAAGTGTTTTTCAAGGGCAAATGGATAGTTGAGAAAAAGTTTGAAGTTTCAGGGAAAAAGCAGGAGGTGGCTGTGGAGCTGAAGAGTATCGATGGCGCCAAATCCAGTGAAAAATCTTCTAAGGACGCAGCCGAAACAGAAAATAAAGAAAACGGCAAAGCGGACGAAAAAAAAAATAAGAACAACTAGCCGGTAATCGATCGGAACTATACAGAGGTTATATGTTTTTATCTCGCTTTTGGACATTACTTTTGGTGATTGCAGTTGCAATAAGTGTGTCGGTATTGATGTTGGCACAGGATTTAATAAATCGCGAACGAGAGGAAAACTCCACCAGCTCGCTTTACAAGGAGTTGGACAAGCTTGAAGTAGCGTTTACGTTGCATGCCAGAAAACGGCTGGACGTTCTGATTTCGGTCTCTGCGGACGAAGATGTCACCTCTAATATGGCAGCCATCGCCCATACACCTAAAAAAATTGACGAATATCGGCCTAAATTACTGACCGCACTCAATCGAATGAATAATGAGCTGGATAAGTACCGTGCGGATATGCTTTTGGCCGTTGGGACAAATGGTGATGTGCTGGTAAAAACGGGCAGCAAGGGACGGGATCACGATTTCAATCTGGCGGGGTTTCCAACTGTTGAAGCCGCATTGCGCGGATATGTTCGCGACGATGTCTGGAAGCTTGGCAGCGATGTGTATCTGATTGCGACACGACCGGTTATTCAGAGCGGACAGTATGTGGGGGCGATTGTGCACGGGGTGCTGGTGACAGATGCAATGGCCAGCATGCTTTCCAGTACCGCTCAGGTGGCCTATTTTTCCAATTCCGTCATGGTGGCGGTCGGTACTCCGGAATCAAAAGACGTCCCCCATGCAAAGGACTCGGAAATTGCACAACCCCTGGCCGATTTGGATAACGATAAGCAATTTATTCAAAAGGGACGCAGCAGTATCCGGCGAATCAAGGGCGCTGACCAGGATTTTCTGGCGGTATTTTCACGGATTCGAGGCGAAGCGTCGTTGAACGGCGTAGGCTGGGCAGTGGTCGTTCCTGTGAGCAGACCCATTGCACTGACGTCCATTTACGAAGAAGCCGGTTCTCAGGATGTGGAAAACCTGCCCTGGGTCACACTCATTGGTAGCGCCATACTGGTATTGCTGCTGGGATGGTTCTGGAATTACTTCGAGAGTGAACGACCAATTTCAAAGCTGTACAAAGCGATTGTCGCTCTGGAGAAGGCGGATGTTAAAGACCAGTTGAATGTTTACAAATACAAACGAAATGTTCGTAAGATTGCAAAGGCGTTCAATACGGTGATGGATGCCAAACTGAGAACTTTGATGTCCAACATTGGCGAGTCGGGTGGACGCAATGTCTCAAATATTCTTGGCGATAAAACCGATGAATCTCGACTTTCCAGCGCGTCATTTCGTTTTGCTGAAGATATCGACGACGATATTCCTGCGCCTCCATCCGCGTTTGAGGCACCACCACCCGATGCGAAGCCTAAAAAGCCGGCGCCCCCTGTTGGTCCCACTCCGGCACGAGGTGGTAAACCGCTTACAGGGCCCCAAAAACCGCTTGGACCGCCTGCAGGCACGACAGGTGTGCATCAACCCAATCCAGGGACGTCCCCTGCAGATGAAAAAGCATATTTTCAGCATGTGCACGCTGAGTTTGTTGCCTTAAAGCAGAAATTGGGAGAACCCGTAGACGGGCTTACATTCGATAGATTCGAAGTAACTCTCAAAAAGAACCGGGATGCGCTTGTGGCGCGTTACGGCTGTAAAGCTGTGAAGTTCAATGTTTATGAAAAAGACGGCAAGGCATCCCTTAAAGCCATCCCTGTAAAATCCTAAAAATTCCGGCGTGCCGTTTTGAACACGTTAACGACTCCGCGTCCTAAAAAAGGTGGGCTCCGTGTTGTCGCTTTTGGCTTCCGATACGCTGTGACCGGCCTGCACGCCACGACAAGGTACAGATCCCCGCGGGTCGGCATAGCGGAGTCTCATTAAATAAGGCGCCATCGCGAACACGCCAGAGATTCATTTCTTAGCTGTTTTGCAGTCTGCACACAATACAAATCCAACCTTGGGACATAAATTCATTCAGGCGCTGGGTTAGCGACTCCGCGTGGACATTATAAATGGCGGAGTTGACCGTTTCACATGCTAGCAATGTCGGGCAAAATTGTTAACCAGCCGTTGTATCGCTGAAAGTTGTTGTGCCTTTGTCAGAACGAAACTATAAATATTCCATGCGTATTCGATGGAAATCGGTATTAAAGAAAGTGTGTTTGGGAGTCGGTATTGTGATTGGGCTTCTGACGGCTGTGTATTTGGCAGCTCACAGGGAAACGATATCGCTCAATGCAAAAACGCGGGCTCAATTCGGTGGCTTGTATGCGCAGCTGCCGGAAGGTATGACGCACTATGAGTTATTGGGTAACGATGACCATGCGCCCCTGGTGGTATTTCTCCATGGCTCCACTGTCTCAATCTGGGATTTTGATTTGCAGGTAAAAGCGCTTCTCTCTGCTGGATTTCGTGTATTACGCTACGATGCATTGGGGCGGGGCCTATCGGATCGACCCGAAATTGCGTACACGCGTGACGTATATGTCTCACAGCTCAAGCACCTGCTTAAATACCTGAAGGTATCTGAACCGGTATTCCTGTTGGGTCATTCTCTGGGAGGCGCCACCGCAATGCAATTTTCTGCTTCGTACCCCTCAAAGGTGCGCGGCATTGCGTTGCTTTCACCTGTGATAAATTCCGTGCATGTCAGGGCGCCGTTTTTTGTATGCAATACCCCAGTTGTGGGCGACGTATTGCTCCGATTGGCAATGATTAAGATCCTTCATGTGCGTGCCAATCAACAGTGGGAAGGGGCGCCCGTTGATATGTCTTACTACGATGAACTTTTTGCCCGCCAGACTGCCATCCAGGGATTTGAGCATGCTGTTTGTTCCATGTTTCAAACCGATTTGATAGGCGATTACCGGGATACCTATAAACAGGTTGGAGAATCGGGCATTCCCGGCTGGCTGGTATACGGCGGCAAGGACAACGCCATCTGGCCCGGAGACGTGGAGGCACTCAAAAGTGATATGCCATCATTCCGATTTCGATTTTTCCCCGATGGCGCACATTCAATACATGTACAGTACAGCGGCGTGTTTAATCGTGAACTGGTGCGCTTTTTTCAGTCTCAGTTGCAATAGGCCGGCGCAATATTCAATATTCCATGGAAAATTTTTTTTGATATCGTCGCAACTCGCAATTAATGACTGAGCATTCCAACAAAATGTGTCATCCAGAGCACGATGGGACTATGCGTCTTTAGTGATTTTCATTCCGGGGATGGTCGCCAGAGCGCGTTCCCCGCGGTGTGGCGTTCCCCTTAATTTGCCACCATAATGTCGGACGCGACCGGTGCCCTGAAAGAGGTACTGACCATGAATTTTTATTTCGTCGGCAGCAATTTTGTACCAGGTATAGGCCCGATTCAGAATATTTTTGGCTTTGCTGGCTTTTTCCGGGTTAATGCTGGACTTCTCCAGCAGTATTCCAAGCGAAATATGCAACTCTTTGGCTTCGGCAATTTTGCTTCTGTCAAACAGTGGCACCCGTTCAAGGAACCTGGGATTATTTTCAGCCAGCACGCTCAGGGCCAGCAAATCCATGATCATGTCTTTGTGACTTCTTCCCTGGAGTACGCGGGTATCCACCTCTTTGAGGAGTTCGGGCGCGTCTCGAAACGCAAAACTCAAAAAACGAACGAGATAGTTTCTGACATCGTAGCCCCTTTGAGAGGCGGTTTTCCAACGTAAAAGCGCGTCGGGATCTGTGGCGGTGGCCTCCTTGTAGCGAATCGCGGCATACATAAATGCATATGCCCGGTCGGGCAAGGTGATCAGAAACAGGGGATTCAATCCCGCGCCAATGAGCGCATCATAGTCTTCTGTAACAATTTCAGTCAGCGTTCGGGCTTCTGCCAATGCGGTATCAATGGGAACGCGGCAAAATGTCACCTGCTCGTCCTGCAGTGCCATGAAGTCACCGAAGCATTTCTCAAAAGCAACTTCGCAGATTTTTTCGATCATTGCGCCCCCCTGGCAACGGCTATCTGAAAAATATAATTGGTTTTTGAAATAAAGCAAAAGAAGGATTCCATGTTCGTGGTGGAATATTGATGGACAATTGCGAGAAATGAGCGCTATTGGCTCGTAAATCGCGGTTTTTTTTGAAACCTTATCCCCCGACTTCAACGATTTTACGTTTAACGTCGGTTAATGGAGAACCTCCGCGCTGATGGCGCCTTGCGACGCTGAAAGTGTGTTCTGAACAGTCTGGCAGATTTCGTGGATTTTGAATGGCTTTGATATGGATGCGCAAAAACCGTACTTTTCGGGACTGGCGATGACCGGATCGGATGAATAACCACTGGCGGCGATGGCCTTGACGAGAGACCCCTGTTCGCGAATTCGACGGAGTGTTTCGATGCCTCCCACACCCCCGGGAATGGTTAAATCGAGTATCAGGAGAATGAACGCATTGCCCTCACTCTGTGCACGGCGGAATTTGCCGATGGCCTCTTCGCCATGGGCGGCACACTCCACATCGTATCCCACACGGGTCAAAAGCGATGAGAGCAGTTCGCGCAGCATTTCTTCATCGTCCATGACCAGAATGCGCCCCTTTTGGCCAGCCATCGTGGGCAATGCTTTTTTGTCAGCCACCGGCTGTTCTTCTATTGTTGGAATGTACAGGGTACAGGTGGTTCCGTGTCCCTCCCTTGAATCGATTTCGATGCTGCCACCGTGGTTTATGACAATGGAATGCACCACCGCCAGTCCCAGCCCCGTCCCTTTGGGTTTGGTCGTAAAAAATGGATCGAACACTTTAATGAGCTTTTCTTTTGGAATGCCGATGCCCTGATCTTTTACGATAATGCGGACATATCGCCCCATTGGAAGATGCGTCTCCACACCGTCCACAAATACAGTTTTGCACTGCACCAATATCTCGCCGCCGTTGGGCATGGCCTGCATCGCGTTTAAAAAAAGATTATGGAACACCTGACCCATCTGACCCGCATCAACAAATACCGATGGAAGATTGGGCTGCAGTTCGAAGACACAGCGACTCCTTGCGCCGCTCAGTGCCAGGTCGGCGGCTTCACGTAGGATGCCTTCTATCTCACCCGCCTTTTTCACCGGTGTATTGCCTTTTGAAAACGTCAGTAACTGCACCGCCAGGTCGCTGGCTTTAACCGTCGCATTGTCTGCGCGGTTGAGGTATTCGTACGCCGGGTCGTCGGCGGAGACATGGAGACGGGCCAATTCAATGTTGCCCTGAATCGCCGCTAGAAAATTGTTGAAGTCATGGGCAATCCCTCCCGCGAGGACACCGATGGATTCCTGTTTTTCGGAACGCTGCATTTCGATTTCCAGACGCTCCTTTTCGGTCACGTCACGAAACACCAGCACCACACCAATGATTTGACTGTCGGTGTCTCTGATGGGGGCGCAACTTAAGGCAATGCTCCGCTCTGTGCCGTCCCTGGCGCTTAGAATTGTCCCTCCCGACCGGTTCACGATGCTGCCCGTATTTAGTACCTCTGCCGCCGCATCGTTTAACGGATGGCTCGATTCTTTGGGGGCAACATGAAAGACATCACCAAGCGGGCGCCCTATCGCTTCGGCGTGCGTCCATCCTGTCAGTTTTTCTCCTTCGTGATTGAGAAGCCGGATTTTTCTATCCACGTCCGTGGTGATGACACCATCCCCAATGGAACGCAGGGTCACGGCGAGCTGTTCCTGACCCTCCGCCAGACGCTGATTGGCGCCACTTAAGTCGGCGGTCCGTTCCGCCACCCGCTCTTCAAGCGCAAGATTTGATGCTTTGAGACGATTGGTCATCTCGTCCACTTCGCGAGTGATGGCGTTGGCCACCTTCAGCGCCGGATAGACAAGCAGCAGGAAAAAAAGGCCGCAGATGGAGGCGATGCCCGTAATTGATGGGATAGTGGCCTGGTCAATTTTTTTTTGCAAAAGGCCCATGTGCAAACGGATACCGGGAGTTTCCAGGGGGGCCGTCAAATCGTAGATGACACCGTCGTCTTTGACCTTGAATCTGGACACATCCGCCGGCGGTTGTCCTGATTTATTCAGGGACGATGTGGCAAGGTTGAGGAGGCCAACGGGAATTCCGGATGGAAAGGAATGGGCGATAATCTTTTCGTTGCGACTGATAAACGCATAACGCACAAATTCGTTATCTTCGGCCATCTGAACCAGCATTTTACGCATGGCAACGCGATCGTCCCACATCAGCAGGGATTCGAACTGCCTGGCAAGAAAATGAATCTTGTCGTGACCGCTGCTGATTTGCTGGCTACGATGAACGCGTAATTGAAAAAACGACATGACCGTACCAGTGACAATAATCAGTAACGCCAGCAATCCCAGGATTCTTAAAAAAATGCGTTTTTGCATACTGAATCCTCCAACGGTTATTGATTATTCTTTTGCCAGGAATTCATTTGCCTTACCGTTTCATACAATGCGTCACTGCCTTCTTCAAACCGGTCGATGCGAACCTGCTTCAGGAAGCGGCGGGCCTGTGAATCTTTGTGTAAAGAAAACAAAACCGATTTGAGCTGTGCCTTAAGCGTCGGGTCCAGTGAGGGATGCACCACGAGGGGCGGAATCCCATATGGCGGTGATTTAAGTATGACCACTGTTTTTTCCACGGCGGCGGGGGCTGTTGCCCGCATAAACTCCCATATCAGCGAATCCACCGCAGCCCCATCCGCCAGTCCGTCGCTGACCGCCTTGATGGCGTTGTCGTGACTATAGGTAAAAAATGTCTCCTTAAAAAAAGTTTTTGGGGTGAGCTGGCGCCTGGCCAGCATGTATTTAGGCACCAGACATCCGGTGTTGGAGTCCGGATCGGTAAAGGCAAACCGTTTACCCCTTAAATCATCAAACGTTTTTATATCGCTTTGGGCGTTGACAATGATGTAGCTGTAATACACCTTTTTTCCCCCCACCACGGGAACAGCGGCCAGCTCCAGACCAAATTTTTCTTTTCCCTGAATATATGGACCGGAACACACAAACGCCAAATCGATTTCCTTTTGCTCAATCAGGGCATTGACTTCGGCATACGTTTTTCGCTGAACCATGATGGTGCGTCTGCCCACCTTGTCGCCAACCCATTTTAAAAGATCGGCGTAATATTGTTTGGTAATTCGCGGTGATATCATGGCGCCAATGGCCACTCTCAAAACGGGGCGCTGGTCACTGTCCAGCGCAGCGGGGGTGGATTGAGCGGTTGTTTTCATATCCACTTCGGTCACATGGTTGGTGGTGAACAGCATAATCGCCGCAACCATACCCCCCGTGGTCAGCATGACACCTATACACAGAAATACTCTGCTACGATATTTGCGCATTGTGCGTTTCCCCCAAATTCGAAACAGGGCGACCTGCACGCGCGCAAAGGAAAGAGAGTTGGTCACCTCGTCGAAAAAAATCACCATTAGTATACACAATCTTATAACGGCGAAAACCTGAAAGCGAATTATGATTCAAATTGGGCGACAAACGTGGAACAATCGCCACCTGGTGATTTATCTCTAAATGGTTGTTCATCGCAGTACATATCTGGCTTTTCGGTATCCCCTGTCGATTCGGGCGCCACCACCTCTGGAGGGATATCACGCGTGCTTATACCAACTGGTTCGGAATGTTCCAGCCACGAGATTGCATTGGGGGAGATGATGATCCGTATTGTTTGTATTGACACTGGAGCACATATGTAAACGGGGTGGCGTTTTCATGTCTGGCGTATGAACCATTCACCATTAAAAACAATACCGGGACGGTTGAAATGGGAGAATGGGATTACTTCGGTCCATTTTATCTGCCAGGGGTGATGAGTGGGTATACGTGGGGCGGCCGGCTGGTGGCCACATTGAGTGGAACGGGCGATGCTGATTTATACGTGCGCAAAGGCGCGCTCCCAACCGATTCACAATGGGACTGCCGCCCATACATTGGCGGTTCCAGTGAACGGTGTGATATGACAACATCATCCGCCAGTCCTTTGTATGTGGGCGTAAAAGGATTCAACCGCACTGCCGGCGTCTATCATCTGGTGACGGAGTACACCAATCTGGGCCCGCCGCTGCCTGCGTATAAAACACTCAATACAACCACCAATGTGGACTTTACCAATACGGATTGGACGGATTTGGCTGGCGCTGCCGCAGAGTTTGGAATCCAGCAAACGAAGAATGTGACATATACTATTCAGTTTAAAACCCTCTTCAGTGGAACACCCTCGTGCATGGGACTTGAAATCAGGATGAAAATGGAATCCGGCCAAACGGTGTCCGTGTACAATGATTCAACCGGATGTGGCTCAGGGGGCACTACGTATACCAGAAACGTGACATTGTCGCGCCCTTCAGGCTATCACGCCGTTGCGTTTCAGGCGCGAGTACATCACAACAACGGACCACCAACCATTCCGTTCCCGGTAAAAGTGAACTACATTCAGATTTCCGATTAAGTCTGCGTGAAAAACGTCTTTCAACAGACCAGGGAACGCAGATTCCCCAGGTGTTAAAAAGACATTGGCCCGCCGTCGCAAAAGCGTCGGCGCGTTATTTCGAAGACATAAAATCGTCGTCCCTCAGTTGAATGTCGTGTGCGCCGCCTTCGCGCAGGCTGAGGGCGGATACAAGAGTTATCCTGGCGGTTCGCTGGAATTCGGCAACGGTTGCGGCGCCGCAATTGCACATTGTGGATTTGATTTTGTACAAAGTGATTGCCAGATTGTCGTTGAGCCTCCCCGCATAGGGCACATATCCGTCAACGCCTTCTTCAAAAGTGAGTCTGGCGTTCCCACCCACATGATATCGCTGCCAGTTTTTCGCGCGGTTGGCGCCTTCTCCCCAGTATTCCTTTACAAATCCGCCTTTAACTTTGATTTTGCGTGAGGGGCTTTCATCAAAGCGCGCGAAGTATCTTCCCATCATGACAAAATCCGCCCCCATCGCGAGTGCCAGCGTGATGTGGTAGTCGTGGGTGACGCCGCCGTCCGAACAGATGGGAATATATGTGCCTGTTTTATCAAAGTACGCATCCCGGGCCGCGGCCACTTCGATAATAGAGGTGGCCTGTCCGCGACCGATGCCTTTTTGTTCGCGCGTAATGCAGATGGAGCCCCCTCCGATACCCACCTTGATAAAGTCCGCACCGGCGTTTGCCAGATACAAAAAGCCTTCCCTGTCGACCACATTCCCCGCACCAATGATGACCTTGTTTCCGTATTTGGATTTCACAAAGTCCAATACCTTCTTCTGGTATTCCGAAAAGCCGTCCGAGCTGTCCATGCACAGCACATCGGCGCCGGCGTCCACCAGCGCCGGAATCCTTTGGGCATAGTCGCGGGTATTGATGCCGGCCCCCACGACGTAGCGTTTTTCCTTATCGGTCAACTCACAGGGATGGTTCCTGTGCGAATCGGCGTCCTTTCGAAACACCAGGTGAACCAGATTTCCCGATGTATCCGTAATGGGAAGCACATTGAGCTTATGTTGGAAGATGATTTCATTGGCCGCCTCCAGAGAAATTCCGTCGTGACCGGTGACCAGCCTGTCCACCGGCGTCATCAATGTGCTGATTTTCGTCGATAAATCCATGCCTTGCCGGTAGTCTCGGCTGGTGAGCATTCCGTCGAGCAGGCCGTGCGCCGTACCATCGTTTGTGACCGGCATGGTCGTGTGACCTTTTTGTTCGAGCAGGTCATACATATCTTTTAGCGAATGGTCCGGTTTCAATGTGGCGTCGGACACCACAAAGCCGGCTTTGAATTTTTTAACTCTCTCAACCATTCGCGCCTGTTCTTCAATGGTCTGGGAAGCAAAGATAAACGAAAGCCCGCCCTCTTTGGCAAGGGCGATGGACAGATGATCATCGGATACACTCTGCATAATGGCCGATGTGAATGGAATGTTCAAAGACAGTCGTGCGGTCTCGCCATTTTTAAAAGCGGCCAGCGGCGTTTTCAGACTGACATTCTCCGGCGTATCGGTTGCTTTGGTCAGATTGGGCAACAACAGATATTCGCTGAACGTATAAGACGGTTCTTTATAAAAGTAGGCCATGCGCAGCTCCATTATTTTGTTTGATTTGATGTTGAATTGAAAAATGGGGGATGATTTCCATAACCGGGAATATTCGAAAACGGAGTTGATGTCCAGCGCTATGTGACCTTTTGCTGTTGGAAATTCAAAAGCGTTCGGATACCCGTGGAATCATCAGTGGCGCGCGTGAAACGAACCAGTGTAAACGCCCCCTTAATTGATGTCAGCTGACATAAGACAGACCAATTGCTCCTTCGCCAACAGCCCCTCACACCGAGACGGAACTCCTCCCCATGTGAAACGGACACGTTTTCTGTTGAGACGGGACCACATTTCCCCAAAACGGACACATCTCCCTTGTGAGACAGGCCCATTTTGGGGTGAAACGGAACGCTTTTGGGGTGAGACGGGATAGCAACCCCAGAGACGAAATCGCCCACCCGCTTAAACGGACGGGGGTTCGGCTTAAACGGACGTGTTTTCTGCCAAAACGGACGTGTGCTCGACTTAAACGGGGTCTGTTTGGGGGAAAACGGAACGCCTGCTTACTGTGAAAGTGGGTGTTGTTTTTAGATTTCGGTGCTGTCGATAGTGTCGGTGGCACTGTCGCTGCCGGTGGTATCCCCCATTGCCGCTGCCATTTTGGTGCGGTGTTTGCGATTGCGGCGGCGCATGTACGCCGATGTGAATATCATGCGACGGTTATTGGATTTATCCTTGCGGAACGCATACGCGGCAAACAGGCGAATTTCTTTAAGCGCATCAATGGCAAGGGTGTACACGCGGTCGCGCATCTCCTTACTATTTACCAGAGAGCGGGCCACATCCTCCTCGGACAGCATTCGCTGCAGCGATTCGCCCTTCTCTGCGGCCTCGGCCGCGGTTATGTCCACATCCATATGAATGGCTTCAAACAACGCGCGTTTATCTTTAATAAGCACCGCCAGATTGCGCAGGTCGTCCACCAAATCCGCCAGTCCTTCCCCTTCGCGAATTTCGGCCAAACGGCGCTGTCCCTCAATATCATTGCGGAGCGCCAGTGCACCAGCGGCCATCAGGTCTTCGCGCAACGCCTCCGCAGCCTCTATTTGTGCAATGTTTTCATCGGAACGCCCCCTGGATTTCTCCGCAATACAAATCGCCTGCGCCGCCCGCAACCCCTCGGTGTACTGCTCAAGCCTCTCCACCATTTCCACTGTTACCCCCACCGCCGCAAGGGCGTCCATATGCTCCCTGGCCGCCAGCACCGTATTGCTCAACTCATCGAGCAACACCATCACCGGCATATCCGGCGCCTTCACCGCATCCGGCGTTAACCCAATGGCCACATCGCGAATTTTATCCACCATGGCAATCAGCTCACTCAACGCAATTTTCGATTGGTCACTCATAAGATTCCCCTTTCCGTTGGAAAATAAATAAAAAGAACGCCACCTATGGGACTGCCCCCCAAATAACCCCTGGGCACACGCTCGGTTGCACAAAATCAGTTCCACTAATGCTGTAATATACATTCGGGATATGACAGATATTCCCGGAGATCAAGGATTTTCTGAAAATTTTTTTCAAGTTTCGTGTATCATCGCTGAAAGATGTAATTTTTAAGAGCTGGATTCCCATATCTGCTGAGGAGGAAAATCATGCCATACGTATCAGCTGACACTCCGTTATCCTCTTCAGTTTTTTATGAAAATTGCGTTTAGGGCCGTTTATGTCTTATTTAGATGGCTGCATTCCTTCTGTAACCGATTTCTGGAGCTGTATATATGAACAAAAGTAATAATCTGGCGGCGTATATCTGGTCTTTGGAGGTGTCCAATATCAAGCTGGGAAATACGCTCTCGGGCGAGACCAGTTGTACAGCAACCGCTTCGATTACATGCTCTCCAATCCGCCGTTTGGGGTGGACTGGAAAAAGATTGAGGGCGACATTAAAGACGAGCACACCCAAAAAGGGTTTGATGGCCGCTTTGGACCGGGCCTGCCCCGGGTGTCCGATGGGTCGCTGCTCTTTTTGCTCCATCTCATCAGCAAGCTGCGCGACGCCTCCGAAGGCGGTGCCCGCATTGGGATTATTCTGAACGGGTCGCCCCTGTTCACCGGTGGGGCCGGTTCGGGAGAGTCCGAGATTCGCCGCTATATTCTCGAAGCGGATTTGCTCGAAGCCATTGTGGCCCTGCCCACCGACATGTTTTACAACACGGGCATTGCCACCTATGTGTGGGTGCTCACCAATAAAAAAGACAAAGCACGCAAAGGCAAAGTGCAGCTGATTAATGCCGTTAATCTGTGCGGCAAAATGCGCAAGAGTCTGGGCTCCAGGCGCAATATGCTGGGCGAAGACGATATTGCCATTATCACAAAGCTGTTTGGCAACAATGCGCCC
>JAFGQN010000161.1 GCA_016935665.1 Deltaproteobacteria bacterium
AAACCGCCACCACCGCAAACCGCCACGACCGCAAACCGCGGCAGCGCTTGCCACTGCCGCACTGATACACCGTTCTTTTGCGAGTGCAGGGGCGCGCTTCGCAGTCTTGCGATTTTGGGGGAGCCAGGTAATTTTCTCCTCCATCCCAAAGACACTTACCTTTTTGCCGCTTCGCACAAAAATGCGCCATTATTCAGCATCCTATTTCCCGCGTGTTCATATGAGACGTTGCGTGCAACGTCTCTACGATGGTGACAAAAGGATGAACACGTTTACAATTTTGATATTTTTACGCGGGACAAAAGGGTGTTGACCTGGTCGCGGGAGCCGATGTCGGTGCCCTTGCGGGAAGCGGTTGAGGCGCCGCAGGCGATGCCGAGGGCGAGGGACTCGGAGATGTGAAGATTTTGGCTGATTCCAAATACCAGACCTCCCACCATGGAGTCGCCTGCGCCAATGGGATTCTGTGCGACAATTTCGGGGCTGTGGGCCATGAAGGCCGTATCTTCAGTGACCAGCATGGCGCCCGCTTTGCCCATGGAAATCACCACATGTTCCGGACCCAGCGCGCAGATGGCTCGGCCTGCCTTTACCAGGTCATCCTGCGTATCCACTTTCATCCCGGTCAGCGCAAAGGCTTCGGCATCGTTTGGCTTTACCAGATAGGGCGCAGCGTTGCAGCTTTGTGCCAGGCTCTCGCCGCTGGTATCGATGATGACGCGCGCCCCGGTGGATTTCAGGATGAGGGTTGTTTCGCTGTAAATGGACGCCGGCACTCCAGGAGGCAGGCTTCCGGCCAGCACCCAGAGGTCCCCGGGGCGAGCCAGGTCCTTTATTTTTTTAAGCAGGCTCTCAATATTATCGGGCGAGATAACGGGGCCGGGTTCGTTGGCTTTTACATAGCGGCCGTCTTCTGCGCTGACGATGCTGACGTTGGTGCGGGTTTCGCCATCCACCCAGACAAAATCCGTTAAAATCCCAAGGTCATTGAGGGACTCTCTGAGGAATTTTCCGGCTTTGCCCGCGGCAAAACCCAGGGCGGTGGAGTCAACGTTCATTGCTTTGAGCATTCGGCTGACGTTAAAGCCTTTGCCCCCGCAGTCCACCCGGAATTCACCGGCACGGAGCACTGTGTCAAACGAAATCCTGTCAACCAGAAGCTCCCGGTCCACTGCGGGATTCAGGGTCAGCGTATAAATCATTGGTCACCCTTCCAAAAGCACTCAAACAACGCCTTTTCCGCCTCGATGGTCCAGGTATTGCCCGGCCCCAGTTTCGCTCCCACGGAGGGCAACTTTTGGACCAGTTCGTCCAGCCCCATTAGAGGCAGGTCTTCCAGCTGGGGAAATATCAGAATCTTGCCGGGATAGCGCGCATCAATCATGGCCTGAATTCCTTTTTTGGCCGCGTTTATCCCGCCAATGGCCGCCACACAGACAGCGGGGGCAATATTGCCGGCCACGGCGTTTTCCATCACAACGGTCTGGTCTTCAATGGTCAACCCGGAGGTGCCGGTATACTGGGCGTTGCCCAAATAGACCCGATTGAAGTCCAGCGGGGCCAAAGTACCGTTGGGCACTCCCGCAAAGAGGACCAGCATGCCGTCCGCTTTCATGAACCCGGCGGCCTCCGCCATAATCTGCGCGTTGGGCACACACACCACCACGTCATCCGCCCCGCCGCCATTGCTTTGAGCCATAACGAACGCTGGCAGTCCCTCTGCCTGTCCGGTGGGGTTAAAGGTGAGCAGGCGGCAATTGTTGGCCTTTGTTAGAGGGGCGAATCGCTGTGTGATCTCCGTCAGCCGCGCATCGTTAATATCGGTAACAATCACCGTGGAAGGCCCGTCTTTTTTTTCAATGGCGCGCTGAACATGCATCTGTCCCATGGGGCCACCTGCGCCCACAAAAACGGCCAGACCGTCTTTTTTAAGGTCGCAGCGGTTGCGCTCAAAGCCATACGAATCTGAGATGTCCGTCCCCGAATTTCCCACAAACGCCACATAGTCATAATGCAGTCGGCCCACATCTGCATCCACCAGACCGTCCAGTTGGGTTTTGCCCACCATATTCATGGTGCCGCGTCTGGCCACGTATTTGGCAATTTCGGTCAGTTCCTTTGCCGACCCTGGGTCCAGAACCACTACGTCGTCAAAGCCTGCGCCGTTTGTAAATTCATCGGAAAGGGCTTTTATGGAAGTTACTGTGTCGCCGTCGCGGATGACCACTGTCTGTGCATTGGCCCTGGCCAGACTGTGCACGGATTCCGGCACATCGGTCAGGATAACGGTGGCAGGCGCATTTAACCCTTTTGAAAAATCATAAACAGTTGCGTCGTCCCTGTGGCCTTTAATCCACATGACCCCACCGGTTTTGGGCTCAAGACGTCGACGCTGGGTATAGGCGGCCCACACGCACCCCCAGGGTTCCAAAAGAGCGGCCTCGGCATACGCCATCTCATCGGAAACCCGGAGCAGACAGGCGCCCGCATCCGTCTCCAGCACTTCCGGACCAATCAGGTGGTACTGCACCAGCCCCCCTGGAATGGTGTATCCGTACGCCGTGCTTTTGCCGTTTTGATAAATATCCGGCTGCATGGCATACCGCTGGCCCCGTTTAAAATCGGCTTCCAAATCCTCTCCCACGTCGATGATGGTTAAACAGGCTTCATGGCCGAGGCGCGTGGGCTCCTTTTTCATATCCCTGTTGTAGAGTTTGGGGTGTTTGCTGCCCTGGTTGATCACCTTGACATCGGAAAAACAGAGCGCCACGGCATCCATGCGCACCAAAAGCTGACCGGCGCCGGGCGTTGGGATTTCAAATATTTCGGGCCGGTCATTCGCGCCGATATTTTCCATACCGGCGCCATACAGATTCCAGGCCTTTGTGACCGAAGGCAGCCCATAGGCAAGCTGCTTATATTTGTCGTACTGCTGTGTCATATTTTTTCCTTCGCGATTAATGGAGGCCTCTTCGTTGGGCCTTTTGCAGTTGAACGTGTTATTTTCAAAGTCATCGGTATGGTCGCTACAAAAGGTCGTCGGTGCTCTGGTACAATTCCATCACCGCCTCGGAACTGTCCATTGCCAACGCCTTTTTGGCTTTTTCCTGCAGTTTTTTGTAATTCACGGCACGGATAATGTTTTTCACTGCGGCCACATTGGCCGGGCTCACAGAGAGTTCATCCACTCCCAGTCCCACCAGCAGCGTCGCCAGATTGGGATTTGCCGCGGCATTGCCACACACCCCCACCCATTTGCCTTCGGCTTTGGCCGCATCGACGGTCATCTTAATCATCTTAACAAGGGCAGGATGGTAGGCATCCGCCTCTTTACACAGATCCGGATGGAGCCGGTCAATGGCCAGCGTATACTGGGTCAGGTCATTGGAACCGATGGAAAAGAAGTCCACTTCCTTTGCCAGATGTTCGGCGGTGAGTACCGCAGAAGGCACCTCAATCATAATGCCCAGAGGCAACACGGGGGCATTGACCTGCTTTCGGACACTTTCGGCAATATCCCTTGCCTTGCGCCACCCGGATATTCTGGCGATCATGGGAAACATAATGTGCAGCCCGGTTTTCCCCTGGCTCTCCTGCTGCCAGGCGGCGGTGCTGTAAATGGCTTCCAGCTGGCGTCGGAACATCTCTTCGTACTTGAACGAGAGCCGGATGCCCCGCATGCCCAAAAACGGGTTGTTTTCCTTGGGAATATGCATCCAGGACACCGGTTTGTCGCCGCCAATATCGGCGGTGCGCACCACCACCTGCCGTGTGCCCAGCTCAGCAACGATTTTTTTCAACGCATCCGTCTGGGCCGCCACTGTGGGTTCGCAACGAGAGGACTCAAACAGAAATTCTGTTCTAAGCAGCCCAACTCCTTCGCCGCCGTTTTCAAGAACGTGGGCGGCATCCTGTGGGGTTGCGATGTTGCAAACCACATCGATACGCCGGCCATCCAGGGTCACAGCGGGCTCGTGTCTTTTTGCGCCCTCTGCATTCCTCAGTTTTCGCCACTGTTCAATCCAGTTCAGACAGTTCTTTTGCGTGGCGTCATCGGGGGCAATGTACAGGGTTGATGCCTGGGGATCCACAATGGCCAGTTCGCCACCCTCTATACACTCCAGGGTCCCTTCGCCCAACCCCACCACCGCAGGAATCCCCAGGGCTCTGGCCAAAATGGCCATATGACTGTTGGGACCGCCCAGCTCGGTGCAAATACCTTTTACATTGAGACCATGCAACCCCGCGGTCTGGGAAGGGGTGAGGTCTTTTGCCATGAGAATGAAGTCGGTATCGGGATAGTCGACGGCGGAATGGGCCGGCACCATCAGGGCCAGGACCCGGTCACGCACATCAATGAGATCGGCGATTCGCGCCCGGAGGCGCTCGTTATCAACCTTTTTTAAAGAATCCACCTGGTTTTCAATGGCCTGATGGAAGGACCAGGCAGCCGTTTTTCCCTGTAAAATGAGTTTTTCACAATGGGAGAGTACCAGTTCGTCCTGAAGCAACTGCTTTTGAGCATGGAGAATGGCCGCTTCGTTGGGAGCCCGGGTCTGCAGACTGGCCTTGAGTTCATCCAGCTGCCGGGCGGCTTCGGCCAGTGCAGAGCCAAACAGGTTGACCTCCGCCTTCTGGTCCGTTGCCGTTTCGTCAAATTTCATTTTGCCGGCTTTTAAACGAAAGGCCGGGGCCATGGTGATGCCCGGGGAGGCCGCCGATCCTTTGAAACGCAATCCACAGTTCACATCGGGCAGAGCCGCCAGCACGGTCAGGGGCCTGTAAGAGGCATTGGCATCATCTTCGTCATTGTCCAGTCCCTGGCTTATCATCTCAGCCAAAATGCGTACGGCTTTTTCTGCCTCATCCCCGTTGGCCGACACCACAAGGGTATCGCCCTTTTTAGCCCCCATGTTCAACAACGATGCCATGGACCTTGCATTGGCGGTCTTCTCACCGTTGCGAATCCGGATATCGGCCTTTGAAAACTCTGCTGCCCGTTCCGATATGAGACTTGCGGGACGGGCGTGCATGCCCTCTTTATCCACTACCGTTGCTGTCCTGGCAACGGGGTAGTCATCCTGAGGCATCGACGGTGCGTCTGCCGTCCCATCGTTCAGGACGTTTAAAATATCTGCTTTATCCGTTGTTTCCACGAGGGTTTTTACCAGAGGGGCATCCATAACAACGGCTGTCAGGCGCTGAAGCAGACTCAAATGATCATTACCCTTTGCGGCAATGCCCACCACGAGCTGGACCGTATCCCCTTTGTCGTTCCAGATGATTCCACCTTGCACCTGGACGATAATCACACCGGGCGAAATCACCTGCTCTTTGGCCTCGTTCACTCCGTGAGGAATGGCCACGCCGTTGATGAGATACGTGGAGACCTTTTGCTCCCGGGCCTTCATGGCCGCTGAATAATCTCCGGCAACCAGGCCCTGAGAAACCATGTGTTGAGAGATTAACTCAAGGACTTCATCCTTTGAGGAGATGCCCACATTGAGAAGAATCTGGTCTGCACTGACCCGAATCGTCTTCGTTGCTTCGGATGACGTTCTCTTTGATACCTGAACCGGGGTTGATTGTTCTGCCGTATTGGGTTGCCGCTCTTCCGGTTGCTTTTTTTTGCCGCCCATCAGATTTTTAAAAAAGGACATAATGATTCTCCCTTTTGGCACATTATGGTTCAGGCGCGGGCCCTTATATTTCACTGGGCTCTGCGCGCACGTGACGCGGTCATTGGTCAAGCAGGTTTAAACCCCTCATTTCTTCAGCGTGTTCACCAGGTTGTCGTAGAAGGCGGCATCCATGAAGTTGTCGATGCTGAAATGCTGCGCGCCAGGCAGTTTGGCCCGGGCACGGTCGGTCAATTCAGTCTGAGTAATGACGATATCCGCATCCGCCAGATCATTAATGGCGACGTTGGTAACCGTGATATTCAGACCCGCTTTTTCAATTTTGCCGCGCAGCACCGTGGCCCCCATGGCAGACGATCCCATGCCGGCATCACAGGCCACCACAATGGAGCGAACCGTGCCCGCCGTAACGGGCATTGCTGGACCTTTGGCCTCTGCTTTATTGGCGGCGGATGCTTTTTGGGCCGCTTCCAGGTCGTCTGTTTCCGAGGCGCCCTTGCGGATGATAATTGCAGCGACCAAAAACGAGGTGAGCGCAGAGAGGGCAATTGAACTTAACGTCAGGAAGATGCCAATCCCTTTGACAGACATCAGCGTTAAGGCAAAAACAGAGCCAGGAGACGGGGGACCAGCCAGGGCGTTGCCCGTGATCATATTAAAGCCGACCCCAACCATACCGCCGCAGATGACTGCGATGATCAGTCTGGGCTTCATCAGGATATAGGGAAAGTAGATTTCGTGGATTCCGCCAAGAAAATGAATTATGGAGGCGCCATATGCGGATTTCTGCGCGGTACCCTTGCCAGCCACCATGTAGGCCAACAGAATGCCCAGACCCGGCCCGGGATTGGTTTCAATGAGGTAATAAATGGAAGCGCCGGCCTCTGCAGCCTGTTCGGCGCCCAGCGGTGTGAACACGCCATGGTTAATGGCATTGTTTAAAAAGAGTATTTTTGCCGGCTCTACAATTATCGACACCAGCGGCAACAGTGACTTGTCCACTATCCAGCCCACACCGCCTGCCAGTCCTTTGGTCACCGAAGCGACCACGGGACCAATGACCACATAGGCGATCAGCGCCACAATCATGGAGATAATACCAAGGGAGAAGTTGTTGACCAGCATTTCGAAGCCGGGCTTTATTCTGCCGTGCACTGCTTTGTCGAATTTGGTGATGGCCAGACCGCCCAATGGCCCAACAATCATGGCCCCCATAAACATGGGAATGTCGGCGCCCACGATAACCCCCATGGTAGTGATGGCCCCGGCCACCGCCCCCCGGTCGCCACCAACGATTTTGCCGCCCGTATACCCAATGAGAAGAGGCAGAAGATAGGTGATCATGGGACCGACCAGCGCCGCCAGACTTTCGTTGGGCCACCAGCCGGTTGGGATAAAGAAGGCAGTGATCAACCCCCAGGCAATAAATGCGCCGATGTTTGGCATCACCATACCACTTAAAAACCTGCCAAATGACTGGACTCCTACTTTTAACGTACTCGCTGACATAAACGTACCTCCCGGCTGAGATTGCTGATATCATACGCAGCAACCTGTTTCAGCCACTGTAATCGTTTACAGTCTACAATGCATGGAGTAGGTTGTCAAGCGTGACAAGGCTATCCACCGGGGCAGTTCGCCACCTCTCCTTTTGCCATTTTATACCTTTAAATTCAGATATTTAATCCAACAATCCCATACAGGCCCCGATAATACTTCCTGAATAAACTGGAAAAAAATTGTTTTGCAGTCTGTAATCGTTTGCAACGAGTTTACATATAAAGAACAGGTGAGCCGGGCTGGCAACTCCAGCGAACATCTGCGAAAGTGGCACCTGACTTTGGACAGAAGTTTCATTATAACGCCAGAGGGAGACAGGATTGTCATTGACGGGAAAGACCTTTTTGGATACTCATTGCAAACGATTACATCCTTACGGCCCGCCAATTCCAATTGGCGTCATTAAAAGGAATAACTATGGTGACAATAAAGGATGTGGCTTCTGCAGCGGGTGTTTCCACGGCAACGGTGTCCCGGGTGATTGCAGACAAGCCTCATGTCAGTGACGCGGTCAGGGAAAAGGTCATGGCTGCGGTGGAGCAATTGGGATACCGTCCAAACCTGGTGGCACAGAATCTTCGGGCACAGCAGTCCAAAATTCTTGGGCTGATTGTTTCCGACATCCAGAATCCATTTTTCAGGCACATTAGCCGCGCTGTGGAAGACACAGCGCATGAAAACGGATACAGCGTTATTCTCTGCAATACGGATGAAAATCCGGACAAGGAAAAAATGTATCTGCAGCTCATGCAGGACCAGAATACTGCCGGTATCATCCTCTCTCCCACCAAAAGGGCGTCCCGGGAATTTGAGCGCATCTTAAAGCTGAACATTCCCCTGGCAGTCATTGATCGCCGTGTGGCCGATTTTGATATTGACAATATAGTTACGGACAATCTCTTTCTTGCTGAAAAAATAACGTCTCATTTTTGTGAAAACGGGTATCAGAGAATCGCCGGCCTGTTCGGGGACAGCAGCACCACCGGAATAGAACGCCATCAGGGGTATCTGTCCGCACTGAAGAAAGCCGGGCGCAATGCCCTAAAAGAACTGGTCCGGTTTATCGCTCCCAGGGAGCTGACCGGATATGAAGCTGCACGCGATCTACTGGAACTTGCTCAGCCGCCAGATGCCATCTTCACCAGCAACAGTCTTCTGGCAGTGGGGGTGCTTTTGGCCATCAAGGAAAAGAACCTTTCCATTCCCGGGCAGATAGGCCTGGCAACATTTGATGACACCTCCTGGGCAAAACTCGTTACCCCCTCCATCACGGTGGTGGATCAGCCGGCGTATGAAATCGGGCAGACCGCCACAGAGATGCTGATAAAACGAATTAAGGATCCCTCACGTTCCGCAAGAAAAGTCATTTTAAAGGGCCATCTGATTGTCAGACAGTCCAGTGTTCGCCCCTAGACCAGATCAAAAGCCATTTTGCAGAATGTTGGACACAGGTTTATCTGCCGTCTTGCACTGACAGCGGCTTCGTTCAATCCCGGGCCCTACATTTTAAGAACTCGATTACCCTGCAAGTATGACTATTGGTGCAGAATGAGAATCGGATTTTCCGGTAATGTGCGGATTCCTCAGTGCGACGCATATGCGTTTGTTGACCGATTGATAACAAAACCGGCCTGGACCTGAATTCACAGAATCAATGCGTTATTGTTTAGAAACCCAACGCTTCCAGCAGCCTGAAGATGGAACCTGCAGACCATTGCCCAATACTCCTGCACCCGCATCCTTCGCCTGCTGCTGTACCGGTGTCGTTGTCCTCATTACTTTCAGTATCGTCAACTGCAGCCAAAGAATCGCTATCGTCCGCAGAATCAGTGCTGCCTTCCATGGTATCCATATCGATGGTCCCCGAATCTGTGGACGCTGATTCTGTATCCTCAACAGTGCCTGTTGCCGTATCAACCGCAACCGAGTCTGTGTCTTCCGGTAGCGTTGGCAGGGGTGTAGCGCCGTAGGCATCAATGCCTGCACCATTGGTACCGAATTCAAATGCCCCCAAATCGGCAGCGGAGCTGCGCTCCCGGTATGCATTGATGGTCGATTCATTGAGATAATACTCCCGCAGTGGGGCCTCGCAAAGTGATGCGTTTGCCTCATTGCGTGCGGCCGCCGCTTCAACCAAAGTAAAATTCAAAGCGGCTTCATCCACAAAGCCAGGCGCGTCACCACTGATGACTTCGGAGAGACCCATGTTTTCAGTTCCGTTGCCAAGCCAGTTCACCGCACCGGTCACTGACCAGTTGGAAAGCCCCGAATCTGCCACAGTGGCAACCTGTCCCACGTTATAAATAATATTGTTGTATAGGGTGGCATGCGTGTCGATGGAATCGTTGCGCAGATTAAGCAGTGTATGCGTCTGTCCCGGGTTTCTTTGCGTCCCGATAATGGTGTTGTAAAAAAGCGAAATGTTCATTTCAGTGACACCGGTCTCTTCATCATCGTAAAGTGCAATGATCTGGCTCTGATTTTGGGGCGTTCCCTGAATGATGACGTTGCCCATCAGGGTCATGTATTGTTCCGTTCCGTCACACAGATATTCGCAACTCATAATATCTCCCACATATCCCGAGGGCCGGGCCAGCCAGTTGTACTCAATGCGAGTATTGGCCGCGCGCACATGGAAAAGCTGACCCTCGTGGGAATCGTGATTGTAGCAGTACCGCATGGTAAACTGTCCGCCGTAAATGTAGATATTATGCGTCATGTTGCCGCCTTCAAATACCTTCCCGTTGTTGCGAAATTCGCAGTGTTCCACCACCAGATCCGTTGAGGCGCCCGTTAGTCCGTTGGTGTTGTTTTCAAAAAGGCAGTCGCGAAGGGTCACCGGACCGGAGTTGACCGCGCGCAAACCGGCCGAAGCGGAATCCCGGCAGTTGCGAAACACTATTCCGGAGATTTCATAATATGCGCCATCTGCGCCCACCTGCCAGCATCCCCGACCCAGATCCCCCGCCGAATAACTGCCCGGGGCATCGCTCACCAGATGGTCTTCGTCCCCCACCAGATCCCATACCGGCCGCTGGCTCGGGTCCTGCGCGCGAATGATAATGGGATTATTGGCTGTACCCGCGTTGTCGAGATGCACGCGAAAATCATATGTGCCCGGTGCGATCTCCACAATATCGCCCGCCTGTGCGTTTTCAATCGTCGTCCAATCGTCTCCAGAATTCACTGTGAACGTGGCAGCCTGTGCGGCTTGAACCCATATCATACCGAATACCGAAACAAAAAGAATGCTGCCGGTTTTCATCATCCAACTCCTGTGGTTTTGCTCAAAATTGACAAATCGGTTGATTTTTAAATGTAGCATCAATTCGGGCGACGCATGGGAAAAGTACCCGGTTCACTGGAAACTGCAGTGCCACCAGGCCTGTGTCATACGATGGTAGGGCTGCTTTTCCAATTGACGGGGAATTGCAAATAGATATTATGGCACCAGAATTCTGATATTTTCTTGCGATTTTAATCGTATTGAATACATAGTAACATCCTGTTAAATCAAGGTCTTTAAATAACCCCAGGAGGCCAGAACATGACTGAGTCCAAAAAAGATAAAAAGGGACCCGCATCGGAAGCTCCCAAAAATGACAGGCGACGAAAATTTCTACTCGCCGCTGCCGGTGGTATTGGCGTGGCGTGGGCAGGCGCAGCCGCATATCCGGTGTACAGGTATCTGGCGCCGCAACCCGTTCCCGATCCATTTGGAGAAGAAGGCAAAGCGCCGGTGGACAAGATTACGCCGGCCGATGTGGCCAATCCCGGCATGGGGAAAAACGGTGGGTACGCAGCTCGTGGCATCATCGTTCTTCGCAAGCAGGACGGCGAGCTGAAGGCGTTCGATTCCAAATGTACCCACGCAGGCTGCAATGTGCAGTTTCAGGGCAACGTCATTCACTGCAACTGCCATGGCGGTGAATACAATCTCGACGGCGTGAACATTTCGGGACCACCCCCAAAACCGTTAACGGAACTGCGTGTGTTCGAAGAAAACGGTGTGTTGTACGTGTCCCCCCTCGAACCTGAACAGAAGGGCTGAACCATGGATATGAATCAAACTAAGATTCCCGCTGAAGCCGAAGCGGCGCTGCCTGCAGCGGATACCCGTATGGGCAGATTTTATCGGGCGCTTTTGAAACGCTACCCCATTTGGCCCGTGATTTCCTTTTTCATGGGCAAAAAAGTACCGGAGCATAAACACTCCGCCTGGTACATGCTGGGGGGAATCGCTCTATTCTTTTTCATTATTCAAATCATCACCGGTATTTTGCTGATGGTTTACTACAAACCCGGACAACCCTGGGCATCGGTGAACCGTATCGTGATGGAAGTTCCGTTTGGCGCGCTCATCCGCAGTATGCATCATTGGAGCGCCAATCTGATGATCCTCACCCTCTTTTTGCACATGTTCTCCACACTGTTCATGAAAGCGTATCGTGCGCCTCGCGAAGGGACATGGATTTCCGGTTTCATACTCCTCACGCTGGTGATGTTGTTTGGCTTTTCCGGCTACCTGTTGCCCTGGGACGATCTTGCCTTTTTCGCTGTGCGCATTGGCGTATCCGAAATGGAAAAGCTCCCGGTCCTTGGCCCATTCGCCGCCGATCTGGCGCGCGGTGGTCCAGACGTAAGTATGGAAACTATTGGTCGGTTTTATGCGCTCCATGTAGTAATTCTGCCGTTGGTGGTGCTGCTAATGATTGCGCTTCACCTGTTATTTGTACAGATTCAGGGCGTCAGTGAACCGGATGCGTTTGCGGCACTGCCCGACGAAAAAAAGAAATACCGCAACTTCTTTAGCGACTTCATGATTGGTGAAATCCCTGTTTGGCTGTTTATGTTCGGTCTGCTCATCGCACTGAGCGCCACTCTGCCACGGGAACTGGCAGCGGAAGCCAACCCCATGGGCGCTGCTCCCGAAGGCATCAAGCCCGAATGGTATCTGTTGGCGCCGTATCAGGCTCTCAAACTTTTTCCAGGAAAACTCGAACTGGTAGGCATGGCCATCATGGGCCTGGCCCCGCTGGTTGTGATTGCCCTTCCCTTTATTGACAAAGAAATACCTACTGGCAAGCGCGGTGAACTGATAACCAAAATGGCCATCGGTGGTCTCATCGGATTTCTCGGGATGACCATCTGGGGACTCTTGTCATAAGGAAGGAGGAGACAGATGAATTATCCCGTATGGAATTTACCAGTACTCGGTGGCTCACTTGTGGTGGCCATCATTGCCATTATTCACGTGCTGATTTCTCACCTGGCCATTGGCGGCGGCGCCTTTCTGGCCGTGGCCGAAATCTGGTCCGACCGCATTCCCGATGGGGAGCGCGTACGTAAGTGGCTTCATAAATTTGCAACGTTTTTCCTGGTGTATACCACAGTGTTTGGCGCCATTACCGGCGTGGGCATCTGGTTTTCCATTCAGCTGGCCAGCCCGGAAGCCACCAGTCTGCTCATTCATCAGTTTGTGTTTGCCTGGGCAACCGAGTGGGTCACATTCATTGGTGAACTGACCATCCTTTATCTGTATTACTACGGATGGAACAGCAACAGCCGCAGGATGCAGGTCTTTTTGGCGGTGGCCTATTTTGTCATTGCCTGGTTCAGCCTGTTTATCATCAATGGTATTTTGACGTTCATGCTCACTCCTGGCGCATGGACCCTTGAAAACAAGGAAATCGCGTGGGGCTTCTTTAATCCCGGATTTGCACCATCATTGATTATACGGTTCATGACCATGTGCCTCATCGCCGGTTTGGCAGGGATTCTGGTTGCCAGTCTGGTAAAAGACGATGACGATTTCAAAGCGCGCATCATTCGCTTCAGCGCAAAATGGATCATCCCCGCGGCGATAATCGTTCCCCCCATGGTGATCTGGTACTGGTCCACACTGCCCGAATCCTCACAGAAAATGTACGAGGCCGGCGTGGTTGGAGTTGCCGGCGGAAAACTCGAAGGCATGGCCCGTCACTTCTGGCTGGCGGTTATTTCCGGCGCACTGATTGTTGTCGGTGTGGCAGTGGCCGCATGGAAACCCAAAGCGGTGCATTTTGCCACGGCATTGTCGCTGTTGCTCATCGCTCAGGCAGGTATCATGGGCGCCGAGTTCTTTCGCGAAATGGCGCGCAAGCCGTACGTCGTAAACGGCGTGCTTTATTCGAATGCACTGTGGAAAGACCAATCCGAAGACAAATCGTATATGAGCGAACCGTATCTTTCCCATGCCAAATGGGCGCCTAAAGTGAAACCCATGAGCATGGAACACGGCGAATGGATATATCGATTGCAATGCGCCACCTGTCATACGCTCGATGGCTATCGCCAATTGACCAAACGCACCGAAAACTGGACGCCGTCCTTTGGTGTGCGCTTCCTTGAAAATCTGAATGAACAGGGCGTGATGCCGCCGTTCCAGGGCACACTGGAAGATCGCGCGGCACTGACCGCATATTTTATGTCGCTACACATAAAAGAAAATGTGCCCTCGGCTACTGAAGTACTCGATACTTACAAAAAGGAAGAGAAGGCCAAAGCGGAAGCGATGAACGCCAGTGTGAAGGAGGCCCAAAAATGAATATCACGCATTTAATCGCTGCAATCACCGCACAGGTGCCCATGCCCACGCCCGATCCGCTGGGATACCCGGTGCCGGCCATTCTGTTGCAGATTCTGTCGTACTTTACGCTGGGACTACACTTTATCGCCGTCAATTTCACACTCGGAGGTCTGCTGTATCTGATTTGGACCAAACTTCGCAAGGGCGATGACGGTGTCCAAAAGTACTTGAGCGCCAGTCTGCCGCTGGGTTTTTCATACCTGGTCACACTCGGTATCCCGCCGCTGTTATTTGTGCAGGTCATGTACGGACAAATGTTCTACAGCTCGTCGGTTATCATTGGCGCCTTCTGGATTCTGGTGGTGCCTCTGCTGATTCTGGCGTACGGAATGATGTACCTCAACAAGTTCAAAAAGAACGCCAAACCCAACACACAGCTAATCGTGCTGGGCATCTCCCTTTTGGCGATGCTCACCGTTGGTTTCATTTACGTCAACAATCTCACACTGTCCATGACACCGGATGCATGGCTGGCCAAGTATGCGGCCAACCCTGCCGGCAGTCAGCTCAACCACGAAGAACCCACGTTATTCGCCCGCTATGCGCTGTTTATGTCCCCTGCGCTGGTGGTGGCCGGTGCAGCTCTGGTGCTGGTGGGCATTTTGCGCTCCAAATGGCGCGGCGACGATTCGGGCAACGCCATTTCGGACATGGGTATGAAGGGCCATATCATCGGGCGCGCGCTCACCGTGGCCGCCGCCGGCGGACTGGCAGCCACATTGCCCAAAGAAACGTTTGAAGCAATGATGGCTGGGCCGGGCAAACTGTTCCTTGCAATTGGTATTGTTCTGGCGGTGCTGGCCACTGTGCTGGTGATTGTGGGCGCAAAGAAAAAAATGGTGCTGCTTCCCATTACAGGCATCGTCCTGATGGTGCTCGAAGTCATCATGCTGGTGGCCTCTCGCGACTTCCTGCGCCAGGAATACCTTCGTCCCCATTTTGAATTTGGACATGTGCCGATATTTGAGCAATGGGGTATGGTTGGCATCTTCGTTGCCAGCATGGTCGCAGGACTGGCACTGCTCATCGTACTCACCGTAAAAGTCTCCAAAAACGCCATCGCCAAATACAAAGAAACCCATGCCGCGTAAGTATTAAAAAGTTAGCTTTGAGTAACGTTTGTCACCCC
>JAFGQN010000162.1 GCA_016935665.1 Deltaproteobacteria bacterium
CCCAGCAATTCATCACCGTTTCTTAGCGCGCACCCCATACAGGCATGTATTCGAGTGAACTCACCATGGTCACTGGACAGCATTCCGTCGTAAGGATCCGGCAAATCACTTTCGCCAGGAAAAAACACGGGGGCATCCGAGCGGGAGATAATCTCCAGCCGCGGATGTTCCCTAAGTGAAAATCGTCGACCGAGTGCATCGGCTGACAACCCGGTGGCGACAACAGGGACAAGTTCATCGCCATCCAGCCTAAGCAACGCGGCCGCATCGTAAGGAATTATTTTTCCAAGCGCATCAAGCAGCCGATTGAAGCGCTCTTCCGAAGACAGTGCTGTGGTTAAGTTGGTAGCTATCGAGACTAAAGTATGTAACTGGTCCATGTTGTTAAACATACAACATGTTGCAGATATCGCAACATAATGCATGTTGCACAATTCATAACATCGATTGTAACCCATTGAAATTACGTAGCTCTAATTGCGGCACGGGTGTTGCTGTTACTCCGGGCATAACAACAACCCACTTACGGAAAGGTGGCAATCATGAATACACATCAAAATCAATCCCTTGGTAAACTGGTCACGGAAATCCCGGGCGCCGCACGTATTTTTCATGAGCACGGCCTGGATTTTTGCTGTGGTGGCAAACAGACGCTGGCAGAGGCCTGCGAATCAAAACGCGTGAATATTGAACAGGTGCAAACCGCGTTATCGGCAATTAACGACACCGAGGAGGCGCATATCCGCTGGGACAGACGTCCTCTGGAAGAACTGGTTCAGCATATTCTGGAGAGGTATCACGCTGCATTGCGCACAGAACTGCCATGGCTGGTACAGCTCGCAGAGAAAGTTGAAGACGTGCATCGGGATGCCCCCGCCCGGCCAACTGGCCTGGTAAAACTGCTTCGGGAAATTCAACTGGCAGTGGAGAGTCATTTGGGTAAAGAAGAACAGATTTTGTTTCCCCTTATCCTTGCCGGTCACGGCGATAGAGCCCATATGCCGATTCAGGTCATGCTGCAGGAACACGAAGACCACGGGCAAAATCTGCAGCGTATCCGAACCCTGACATCGGATTTGACGCCGCCGTCCTACGCCTGCAGCAGCTGGAAGGAACTGTATCGCGCGCTTGGTAAACTGGAAGTGGATTTGATGGCGCATATTCATCTCGAAAACAATGTCCTGTTTCCCCGGGCGCTCGCTGGTGAAGACGTGCACACCCCCGCAGGAGAGGAGTAGAAAAATGAAAGCCAGAAAAATATCCAATACGGTGACATGGCTGGGCGCGATTGATTGGGATAGACGCCTGTTCGACTCGCTCATTCCACTGCCGGACGGCACCACATACAACGCGTACCTGGTGCGCGGCGACAGCAAAACGGCTTTAATTGATACTGTAGATCCATCAATGGCTCACGTTCTGCTGCGACAGCTTGAAGATGTCCCGCAAGTGGACTATGTAATTTCAAACCATGCGGAAAAGGATCATTCCGGCGCCATTCCCGAAGTATTGAAACGCTATCCGGAAGCGGTGCTCCTGACATCAGACCGGGCCGTGAATGTTCTCGTGGATTCATTGAAAATTTCGCATGAGCGTATTCGGGTGGTCAAAGACAATGAAACGGTGGACCTCGGAGGCAGAACCCTGGAGTTTTTGTATACCCCATGGGTCCATTGGCCTGAAACCATGGTGACGTATCTGCAGGAGGAAGGCTTGCTCTTCAGTTGCGATTTTCTGGGGTGCCACATCGCCTCCAGCGATCTGTACGTCACCGACAAAGCGCGGGTTGCAGAAGCGGCCAAGCGCTACTTCGCTGAAATCATGATGCCGTTTCGAAATCACATTCGAAAGCACCTCGACCGACTGGCCAACTATCCCATTAAGATGGTGGCGCCCAGTCATGGTCCAATTCATTCTGAGCCCCATTTCATTCTCGATGCCTACAGGGAGTGGGCAGCAGAGGAGCCAAAGAATCTGGTGGTGATTCCGTTTGTGTCCATGCACGGCAGCACCGAAAAAATGGTGGATTGCCTGGTGGAAAGTCTCGTTGAAAAAGGCGTCAACGTGGAACGCTACGACCTCGCCGTCGCCGATATTGGTAAACTGGCTACAGCTCTTGTAGATGCGGCGACAATCGTTGTGGCGACACCGACAGTCCTCGGCGGACCGCATCCACTGGCAGCCTATGCCGCCGTACTTGCCAATGCGCTCAAACCTAAAGCTAAATATCTTTCCGTCATCGGTTCATACGGATGGGGAGGAAAATCGGTGGAAGCGCTGGCCGGGATGATTCCCAATCTCAATGTGGTGGTTGTTGAACCGTACCTGACCAAAGGTTCCCCTGACCAGATTGATTGCGATGCCATCGATAAACTCGCCAGTGCTATCGCAGAACGACATGCGTCTCTCTGAACGGTTCTAAGTTCTCCGCCCCAAAAAGCCATTTTGAAAACAATCATTGCAAACCGGTACTGTTTTACCTATATAGTATCCACACTTCCCCATGTTGTTTTTTGATTGGGAGAAATCTGACAAATTGTTTTCGCTGGAGGGAGAGCATGTTACTCGCAACCAATATTTTTAAAACAGTGCCTGCGATGCTTTCGTTTTTGGTGCTGGGGGCGCATTTCTTTCGTTCTGGAAACTACGGTATTGCATTGATGTCAATTATTTGCGTACCGCTCCTGTTCAATCGCAAGCCTGCAATTTCAACTGCAATGCAATTGGCGTTGATAGCCGGATGCCTCGAGTGGGCGATGACGGTATTCAAAATATGGCAGGTTCGAACATCGATGGGCGAACCCTGGCAAAGAGCCGCCTTTATCCTGCTAAGTGTCGCGACATTTACTGGCGCTTCCGCGTGGCTATTAAGAAAACGTTGGCTCCCTGAAAACAGCATAATTGCCGGATCAGAAAAATCGTTTGAACTGGAATTGGAGAAGCCCTGCACCGGCAGTATTGAGATGTCGCCAACAGCCCTTGCCATAGGATGGGCGGGATCGTTTATTGGAATACTCATTCTCGCGTTGATTAACAGCGCATTTCTTTCGAGAACAGACAACCTGCTGTTATTGGTGGGATCGTTCGGCGCTTCTGCGGTTTTGTTATTTGGCGCGCCAGCCGCGCCATTATCGCAACCGAGAAATCTGGTGGGCGGGCACGTCATTTCTGCCCTGGTTGGCGTGACCACGTATCTGCTGCTTGGGTGGAACATCCCGCTTGCTGCGGCAACGGCGGTAGCTACGGCCATAACCGTTATGCAGCTTACCGGCACATTACACCCTCCGGGCGGTGCGACGGCCCTGATTGCAGTCATAGGCAACGAGAGGGTTCATGAGCTCGGGTATCTGTATGCGTTGGCACCTATTGGGCTGGGAGCCATGATTCTTCTGGTTGTGGCGTTGATAACCAACAATTCCACGCGACGAAGCAAATACCCCATCAAGTGGATCTGATTCTTTCCATTGATATACATTATGGTGTTTATATCCGGGAGCCACATTTTCAAAAGAGGTTTTCCAGAGTGCCACACAAAGGCAGTTCAATGACCATGTTTGCTGGTCGTCCGATTGTGTTCAGTTAGCTGGCGGGCTATGAGCGGCGGTGACGTGGTATCGAAGTGTCTACGCTGACAGTGCTGCAACGATTTCCGCTTCCCCTTTTTCTTGCATGTAAACCAACAATGCCCGACGAAACAGTTCCATTCGGCTTTTCAGATCATGTCTTCTCCAGGCTTCATCGATTTGTTCAACCAGTTTCGCCTCCAGCCGAACAGGAAGTACTTTACAGTCACCGCCATTATCAACTGAACTTCTTCGAGCAATAGGACCCACTGGAATTTTACCCTGCTGCGCCTGTCGTATTTTCCAAATGAGATAACGTTTATCGCCGCTACATGTGGGGCGGCCAACGATTTCGCTGTATTTATCGCGTAACGCATCCACATCGAGTTGGCTTAATCGTGTGGTGTCTTCGGTTATACTTCCTTCCGTTATATCTTCTGCCACAACAGGAGCAACCTTTCCGCCATTGATTTCGGTGAAGGCGTCACTGTCGTTGCCTTCATCATTGAAAAATAAATCGTAAGTGTCCTCTGTATCCTCCTGGGACAGTTCATCCTGTTTATCTTCAGCAATATCATCTTGCTCCAGACCTTCCCGTTCCAACACTTCAACAATCCGCTTGATGAGATACTTCTTGTTTGGGGCTTTGGTTTCCTCGCCCACTACTTTGGCAAAGTGTTGCTGAAGGTCGGGCAGTTTCATTTCTTCCATTTCTTTGATTTGGGTTTCGATGTCATTTGTGCGGCCTGCCTCTGGCAGTTCCGTCCTTCGGACTCGCCCTTCGGGCTCGAGCTCCGTTTTTTCACTTCGTTCAAAAGCCGTAGTCATGGTTTGGTCCTCCCTGGGGTAAAAAAAAGGGCCGGTGTTACCCGGCCCGTGTTTGGTTTCATTTGTTTTGGGCAAGCTGCTTGAAGCAGGCCAAATCAGTTGCTTTCGGATCGCTGGTTACCCAACTGAAGCGGCCTTCTTTTTCAATCCATGGCTGTACTTCTATTCTATCGTTGGGTTTGACACCGCCGAGGCGGGCGAGGTGCTGGTCGTCTTTTACAAAGGCGTCTTCACTGTCGGGGTCGACGTCGCTTCTGAGGATAGCGACAATCCTCACTTTCAGGTTTTTCATAAATCCGAATTCGCTGCCTTTGTATGTGGTTGTTGTTCCGACTATTTTCTTCATGGCGGGGCTCCTTTTATGTTTGGTTGTTGTTTGCATCGTGTATACATACATGCGTCTTTTAACGAGTATATCAAGTGGTTTATAGAACTATTTTTCGTTTATTTTCATATAGTTACAAGATAAAAAAAGAAGGGGATGCGAATATGAAACAGGAGGGCTGACGGTTCAATTTCCCTTGCGTGAACTCATATGTTCCAAGGCATTTTTAAGCGCCAGAAGTGCGGTCTCCATTCTTGTGATGGCTGCTGTTTGCGCTTCGGCCATGGCGACGACTTTCTGGCTGAGGATTTTCAGCTCACGGTCTTTCTTTTCGTTAATACGCCAAAATGCCCAGCCGAGGACGGCGACCAATCCGTATGGACCTGTGGCTTTGAGCATTTCGGCCAGCGCGATGAATCCGGCAGAGTCCATTGTTTAGCGCTCCACAGTATTAACATCGGCGAATTTTTTAACACCGACAGTGCGTTTGATTGCCTCGTCGTACGCACGTGGGGAGTCGAGTCCGGCTTCGAAGCGTAACCAGCAGTACAGAATCAGCCATGCGCCATCAGCATGACCAAAGTAGTGGTGGGCGTAGATACCAGGCTTTCGACGTTTGGCGGCGAGCACTCTGCCAAGGGCCATGCCTTTTTTACCGAGGCCAATCCAGTTTTCGGGAATATGGAGACCTTCCGCTTTCTCTGAAGACAACCAGTCCACCAGCAGTGCAGTGGCCTCCGCCTGCGCAGCGGTTGGAACAACGTAGGCGCCTTCATGGGCCCATGGCGCGTCAATGGTTTCGGTCCAAGGCGCATCTTCCTTCCGATATCTGGGATAATACGGATTCACCACTTCAATGCCAACGGATGGACGATTGTGAAACCCGGCATGGAACAGCAGGTCGATGGCGAGGTCTCCATGCTGAGTGACTTCACCATTGGGACCAATGATAAAATGGACTCCCAGCTTGCGTCGCTGAAGCACCCGAATTGTTGCTTCAACGCTCTGGGTAACCGTCTCATGCACAATGATTTCTGTCACCAGCGTTTTGCAACGGTTCTTCCCTCTAAATCGCGGAACTACAGGATCATGAAAATTGCGAACCTGCAGTCCTTCAGGAGGATCCAGCAAATTTCCGTTGATGACGATTTTAGAATAAGTATTCATTATTCAACCTCCGCTTCGACAGGGGTGCCTTTCTCGGGCTGTGCTGACTTCTCTTCCTTCAATCGCTGAAGTTTCATTGAGCCCTTGAACCATTTGTTTAACTCGTCGGTCGTTCGCTCTTTTCCTTTGGCTTTTGCCGTATCGATACCGGCAGCCACTCTACCCTTGTTCACCAGTTTGGAATGGAGCGCGTCGACCATGAGTCGGTGGCGATGACCAAAGCTTCCCGGGGAGGGATGTTCGGCTTCGTTATCCGCAGAGCTGATCAAATATTCTGTAGCGCCACAATTGGCGCATGGTGGCAGGGGAATCACTCTGGCGTCCAGCTGCCCTTCCGTTTCAACGCCAACAGTGACGTCATCCTCCGGAACGGCGTGAATGGCGCCGCAAACGTCGCATTCCTGTTCAATATCCGTGTCCCTGATTTCTCTAAGCGGCATACATCACCTCATACTGTTTCATGCAATTGCGGTATAGCGACCAAACCAGAAGGCGCCGCCGTAACCGTTCACCCATTGATAGGAATAGTAGGCAAACCCGTCCCGGTCGGTGTGATAGACATACGGTGTTCCGTTCCAACCCATACTTGCGTCATCGACAGCCAGCGTGATGGATGACGGCGCAGCTGGAAAGCGGGAACGAAACGTCACTGCGCTTCCCATGGTGATTTGCCTGCCACTGTCAGCTGTATTGGTTGCCTGAAAGCCCAGACGGCCTTCTTCTTCGATTGTCCCGGTCGTTTCAAACGCCGAGTTGGTAGACGCACTCATCGGCAGTCGCCACGTGCTTTCCCACATGGGAAACGTCGCATCAAAGCTGTGTTCATGCATAATAGTGAACGCGTTGCGAGACAGGCTAAAACCACCAGACCAGGAGTTTATGGTATCTCTGGTCCACTGATTATTGCTGGTATCGTAGTACGCATTTATGACGAAGTAAACGGTACTGCTATCTGCGTAGACTCTGAATCTGCCATAGTCGCTGCCATTCCCCCTCGCGTCCCAGAGCAGAATCATGCCGGTTCCCATGTCGGGCTGACGAATAGTGCGATGGTATCCCGCATTGGTTTCGTTTCCCCGGTAATGGTCATCATCAAAGGCGTTGATGCATTCCGCCAACGCGCTCTCGACATTGGCGGCGTTAAAATAGTTTTGGGTGTCAGTTACTGCGATGGCGCTGGCATTGTGTGCTCCGGTAACCGCTGCCAGGTGTGTGTTCAAAAAGCCGAGCAGCTGTGACAACTGCCCATCCACATTTCCGGCGGGTAGCGCGCGGGGAGTGCCCGCAACGGCATCGGCGCCAACACGGGACGCGCCAGCCGACCCATCGGTGGCGGCGTTCAAATCGTCAATCAGCTCATTTACAGCGGCCTGCAGATTGTTCGCAGCGATAAATCTATGGGGCTGGTAGTCAATATTCGCGGCAGTGTGCCGTCTGGCGGTGGCGCCAAAGTGAGCGTTCAACTCTGCGTCCACTTCGTCGAGCGCTGCCTGAACCGAGTTCACCGCCGGTTGCAGTACGTTCCATAGACCGGATACCACTTCCACCGCGTCGCCCTGGGCAAAGACAAACGCCTGTCTTCGTGAATTGTCGATGTCGGTGCCGATTAGCTGAGTCTGCCCAGCGCGACGGAGCACATCGCAAACCAGCAGTTCTCCTTCCACCAGCGGGACTTTACCCGCACTGCCAATGACACCTTCCGCTGCCTGGCGTACGATAATCTGGAACGATTCATCTCTTCGGAAAAACACTTGCTGCGAATTACCGTCCGTTCTCGGATCGGAAAGCAGGCGTTCGAATTTAAGAAACACCGCCATCCAGCGCTCGTTGCCCGAAGACGCCACTTCTGTTGGAATGCCCGCATGGTCCACAGAAAGGTCCACAACCTGATCAGTGCCGATGAAAATACGCTGCCCAAGATGATCATACGCTCTGGCGGGTGCAATAAGGTCAATGGACAAATCTGCCACCGGTTGATGCTGAGAGGGCTCTGCGCCACTTACAATACCGTAAACCCCAATATCCGCTGCCAGATTCCGATCGGCCTTTTCGAGCAGCTCAAATGCAATATCCAGCTCTGCTTCGGTAACCCGCTGTCTAAA
>JAFGQN010000017.1 GCA_016935665.1 Deltaproteobacteria bacterium
CGAGGTATCGTTTGATGAAGGCAGCGGCAATGGAAAACCAAATCAGTCCTTCTGCGATGTTGGCCTTCTCTGTATCGAATTTGGGTGCAGATCTCCCCGGTCGATGGCATGATCTCCAGAAATCAACGGGTTTTGTCTGATTGTGTTAAAAAAAATGGGCACTCCAGGTTACTCATGAAGTGATAAAACCCAAAGCCAACCCAGAGGCCCAGGAATGGAAGCATACAATATTTACGAAAGTTTGGATGAATTTTCAGCCGCTCGCGCTCATTTTAAATTATTGATAGATTGTTTGAGTTCTGAAGAGACCGCAACCGCTACCCATGGTGATGTGGAAAATCTCATAAAGGATGAAGGGTTTGAAGTATTGCGCAGACTGTTGCAGGGATATTTGGATCTGCGTGCGGTTCGGGAAACGCCGCTTGACGCAGTCGGGGGAAAAGACGACGTACTTCGCAGGGTGCAGTTCCCTCGGGTCGATACAAAAGCCAGGTCATATTATGACATTCAGTTCTGGAGCAGAGACGTAGCGTGAAGTGTGGTTCCGTTTTCCTAATGTCCGGCGGGCGCCATTTTTACCAGTTTGGGGTCAAATCGGGCGACAGGGGTCACCAAATCCCGCTGGGCGGCCATCACTTCGTCAATATCTTTGTACGCCATGGGCACTTCATCCACTCCGGCACTCAATACCCAAACGCCGCGTTCGTCCAGAAATCGTTTCAGATCCGCCCAATTATAACGTTCCTTTGCCGCTTTTCGACTCATCCGGCGCCCGGCACCGTGAGACGCAGAGTTCAATGACTCGGGGGCGCCTTTTCCACGCGTCACATATCCCGCCGTTCCCATGGAGCCAGGAATAACTCCCAGCGTTCCTTTGGTGGCCGGCGTGGCGCCTTTGCGATGAACGATGACGTCTTCACCAAAATGCACTTCTTTCCATGCAAAGTTGTGGTGGTTTTCCACCTGGGCCAACACCGCTGCGCCGAGGTGTTCGGTAACATATCGGTGAATCAATTCGTGGTTTGCCGCTGAGTAGCGTCCCATGAGCTCCATGGCCTGCCAGTATTCCTCACCGTATTCGCTGTTCAAATCCAAAAAGGACAAATGCTTCAGTTCTTTGGGCAATTCCCCGTGGATACTCATGGCCAGCCGGCTGTAGTGTTTGGCCACTTCAGCGCCGGTGCCCCGTGCGCCGCTATGACTCAGCAGTGCGAGATAAACGCCTTTTTTCAAACCCAAATCATCTGCATCCAGTGTGAGTGTCCCAAACTCCACAAAATGGTTTCCGCTCCCGCTGGTGCCCAACTGTGCATGGGCCAAATCCTTACACCGCTCAGTCACCGGTGAAACAGACCAGTCCGCATCCATGACCGCGTGCTGACGCCGCGTTCGAAATTTCGCGCCCACACCAAACCGGGTTTCCCGCTCCAGTGCCCCAGCCAATGCCTCATGCCTATCCCGCAGTGCCGAAACAGGCCAATCGATCACGGACAGCTTCATTCTGCAACCAATATCCATACCTACCGCGTAGGGAATCACCGCATTCTTCACCGCCAGAACGCCACCGATGGGCAACCCGTATCCTTCGTGGGCATCGGGCATAAGCGCCCCCCGCACCGCCACAGGCAGGTCGCATGCGTATTTCATTTGCAGCAATGCCCCTGCCTCAATATCGTCCCCCCACTGTCGGTATTCGGCGGGTGTTTGTCTTGGAACGTACAGCGCACGACTTTGTCTGAGTGCATCGATTTTGCGCGCCAGCGGTCCAAATCGCCTGTCATCGAATTTTTGTTCAGGCGTTGCAACCAGCCCAACCAGTGTGTCTTTGATTTCCTGTGGCGTCATCCCATCGGCGATGGCCGATTTAATAATGGCAATGGCCATCTCCTGTGTCACTCCGCCTGGGATTCCCATCTGTCGCAATTCTTCAGGTCGCATTTTATTTACCTCTCACCCTTATTTCCACTGCGTCTTTCGCAATCGATTCGGTTTCAATTTCGATATCGAGAATGGCTTTGCCTACCTCGATAGGTAACTTTTTTTTTGCAATTCATTCCAACGTCGTGCCGGAGGTCGCCGATGACTTGCATGCCGCTGCTCCTCCCACTGTCGTCCCGCACACTGCGCGTCGTCAGGTGCTATTCGATACGCCAATGCAGACGTCGCACGCTCTACTATTTGACTCGACAATTCCAGCAAAACCACCGTGGGACCATTGCGTACACCGGCCTTCCGGGCCGATCTCAAGTGCGGCGTTTTTTTTAAATTCCTGAAAATCATCCGTTTCGGGCAATAGCTCACTCAACATATCTGCCAGCTGTTCAACAAGTGCTTCTTTGGATTGAGGCGCCTGCTCAGCACCTGACTTTTTGTCAGAAGTAACCAGTTTCAATTTAGTCGGGGCGTTTGCTCCCTGCGCAGTGTTTGATTTTTTTTTTACGCCTCATAGAAGCTCAAACGTCTTCATTTTTCAAATAATCTTTACACAATCAGCATCTGTTTCAAACTCAGACCAAGAGCCAGACCCCCGAATTGCACACGGGAATCCAATATCCAAACAATGAAAATCACAGATTATCCCAGTCGGATTAATCACTGAATTGACTGTTTAACCCGCCGCTCTTCCACGGCGCAAAAAAGAACGGGGACCACAAAAAGAGTTAACAGCTCAATGGTCATCCCTCCCAGCGACGGCAATGCCATGGGGACCATAATATCAGCACCTTTGCCCTGAGACGTAATCACGGGAATAAGCGCCAGCATAGTCGTGGCTGTGGTCATCAGACACGGACGAACCCTTCGCATGCCGGCTTCAAGCGTGAGCTGCCGCACTTCGTCAACGGATTTGGGCGTTGATTTGGAAAATCGCCGCTGAAGATATGTTGACATCACCACACCATCATCGGTGGCAATTCCCACCAGTGCGATAAATCCAATCCACACGGCCACCGAGAGGTTCACCACGTCGACTCTCAACAGTGATCGCATGGACTCGCCAAAAAAAGCAAAGTTCATAAACCAGGGTTGCGCGTATAACCAGATGAGAATAAATCCACCGGACAAAGCTACCAGAACACCGGAATAGATAATCACACTCAGCATCACGCGGTGAAACTGAAGGTACAGCAGAATAAACACCAGCGCCAGAGCAATGGGAATCAGCATCATCAATCGATTCTCGCTGCGCACCTGATTTTCATAGGTTCCAGCGAATTTATACGTTACGCCATTGGGGCGGTGCAGCGCTTTGGACTTCAGCTTCGCTTCAATTAACGCTTCGGCCTGCTCCACTGCCGCCACTTCAGCTATCTCCGGCTGCTTGTCAAACAACACATAAGAAGTGAGAAATGTGTCTTCGGATTTAATCATCTGCGGACCTTTGACATATCGAATTGTGGCCAGCTGCGACAGCAAAATGTCCTGTCCCAGTTTGTTGGAAACGGTAATCCGCTGCAGGGCCTCCACACTGTCGCGCTCCTCCCGCATATACCGCACCCGTACCGGATAACGTTCGCGCCCCTCAACGGTTCGCGTCAGTGTTTTACCCCCCAGCGCCACCTGCAGCACTTCCTGCACATCGGTAATCAGCAAACCGTAACGACCAATGGCTTCCCGGTCGATGTCAATTTCAATGTAGGGTTTCCCAACAACACGATCTGCAAACACCGTTTCCGGGCGCACAGCCGGGGATTCCTTCAGCACAGCTTCCAGCGCCAGACCGAATTCTTCCATGGATTTTAAATCCGGTCCCTGCACCTTGATGCCCATGGGTGCGCGCATGCCGCTTTGCAGCATTACAATTCGAGCACCAATGGGCATGAGCACCGGAGCGCTGGTGATACCCGGACGTTCCGCCGCTTTCACGATTTCATCCCAAATATCTCTGGGAGACCGGATATGGTCTCGCCATTGGCGCACACGGGTGCCGTCCTTTTCTATTCGGTATTCCGGCTTGTAGGTAATCACCGTTTCCAGCATGGATACCGGCGCCGGATCGAGTGCACTGTCCACGCGGCCCAGTTTCCCCACCACTCTATCCACCTCGGGAATCTGCGAGATGGCCATGTTTATTTCAGACATCATCTCCTGTACCGCACCAATGGAACCATGGGGCATGGTGGTGGGCATGTACAGATACGATCCCTCATCAAACGGCGGCATGTATTCTCTGCCCAGCCCCGGAAACGCATGGGCGATTTTTGAAACAGCAGCACTGGCTTTTATCGACTTTGGCAAAAAGCCAAATAAAGTGTTGAACCCCAATACCACCGCCAACCCAAACACAATCAATAGCGATGGAATGGAGAGAAACAGTATTTTGTGACGCAGGAAAAAGTTCAAAGTAACGGGATACAGCTTTTCGAAAAGCCTGTACGCCCCCAGAAACAGCGATACTAGGGCGCCCACAAACAACCCGTTTACAATCAGACCGTTGCCTGAGCCCAGAGGCATCCACAGCCATGTCAGTGCCACGGTAACGCCAATGACCGCTAAATAATTTTCAATCAGCGTCCAGATGCGTGTAAACCGCCTGGGCAGCAAAGGGCGGCAAACGCGGAAGGCGCCAAGCATTACGATAAAAATCGCCAAAGGCACATTCACTTTCAGTATCACGCCGCCCAGAACAATCAGCAGCCAATCTTGAATGTGCGCTTTGCGAAACATGGACAACAGGATGCGGACAAAGCCGCGCCTGTGCGATTGAATCGATTCGGGCGGTTTACGCAGGACAATCAGAGCGGCGCCAGGCAGAATGATAATGGCCAAAATGAGAATACCGGTCATGGCGAATGTTTTGGTAAACGCCAGTGGTGCGAATAATCGAAGCTCTGTGGATGACAATCCAAACACAGGAATGAAGCTGACCACCGTTGTTAAAACAGACGTCATCACTGCGGGCGCCACTTCCGCGGTGGAACGCCGTATGGCGTCTTTGCGGTTTTGGTCCGGCGGCAGTTCATCAAGGTACTGGTTCATGTTTTCCACGAAAACAATTCCAATATCCACCATGGTGCCAATGGCAATGGCAATGCCACCCAGCGCCATGATGTTGGCGTCCACGCCGGTGAGTTTCATCACTACGAATGCGGTGAGCACACCCAGCGGCAAAAGTCCAGAAATGAGCAGGGAGCTGCGCAGGTTGCGCAGCATGATGAGCACTACAATCACCGTTATCAGAATCTCCATATAGAGCGCTTCAGACAGGGTATCAAGTGTTTCATGAATGAGTGTGGTACGGTCATAGAAAGGAACGATGGTCACCTGGCTCACTTCGCCGTTGGCCAGTGTCTTCTTTGGCAGCCCGGGCTGAATACGCTCAATCTGCTTTTTGACAGCACTGATGACCGCCAGCGGATTTTCCATGAACCGGGCCACCACTACGCCGCCTACCGCCGGTGCGCCCGCGTCATCCAGCGCACCGCGACGCAATGCTGGACCAACTGTCACATTGGCCACATCCCGAACGCGAATGGGTGTGTTTCCCCTGGACACCACAACAGCCTTTTCCAAATCCGCCGTTTGCTTCACAAATCCCAGACCACGCACGACAAACTCCACCTGGTTCAATTCAATGGTCCGGGCGCCCACGTCCAGATTCGATCCCTTTACCGCATTGGCCACCTGCGCCAATGTCACACCGTTGGCGCGCATGGCGTCCGGATCCACATCGACCTGGTACTCGCGAACAAATCCACCCACAGATGCCACTTCGGAGACACCTTTGACGCCCTGCAGGGAATAGCGCACCATCCAGTCCTGCACAGAGCGCAGTTCATCCTGATCAAAGCCGCCCACTAACTCGCCTTTTTCGTTATGACCTTCCAGCGTGTACCAGAAAATCTGACCCAGCGCCGTGGCGTCGGGCCCCAGAGTTGGGGTGACGCCCTCCGGTGTGGTGCCCGGTGGCAGCGAGGACAGTTTTTCAAGCACCCGGGATCTGGACCAGTAAAATTCGATGTCGTCCTCAAAAATAATGTAAATGGTGGAGAAACCAAATGCGGACGAACTGCGAATGGTGCGGACACCGGGAATTCCGAGCAGCGCGGTGGTCAGCGGAAACGTAATCTGATCTTCCACGTCTCTTGGAGAGCGACCATCCCATTTGGTAAATACAATCTGCTGATTTTCGCCGATGTCGGGGATAGCGTCTACCGGCACGGGGTCCAGGTCTAAATTGCCGATGTTCCAATCAAAAGGAGACACATAAATCCCTGCCAGAAACAACATACCCGCAAAAATGAAGACCACCAGCCGATTATCGAGAAACCAGCCGATAATACTTTCCCATCCGCTCTGGTTGTTTTGAGACTCGTTTCGAAATTCCCTGGGCGCCCTTTGCGAAAGGGGGAGTGCATTGTTGTTCCCCCCTGATGAAGAGGGAAGTTTGGGATTGCCTGCTGATGGATGAGGGAGTGTACCGAACCGCCTTTTACAAAAGGGGTTAGAGGGATTTCGACGCCGTCCGGGAATAGTCCGATATCTTTTCTTCAATGGTTATGCCCTCCCGCGGGAGCCGTCTGCGTTGCAGGAGCCATTGTTTTTGATGTGTCACGTTCGGTCAACAGGTGCGTGCCGGCATCAATGGTCTTTTGTATCTCACCGCAGGTGCGCATGGCGTTACCGTAATAGGGATTGTCCACTACTTCTGCAGGCTGAAGCCAATGCGCGCCCTTGCTGCCAAACGCCATGGGGCAGAATGTCAGCCTGACTGATGTGTCCAGAGGATTTCCGATGCGCTCAAGTAATACAATCATTTGATTGCTTAACGTTTCAAACACACCGCGCGCCTGTTCGATGCTGGCGGCGGCTGAAAATGATTTGGCTTGCATGATAATGTGTTTGCGATGCGCATTCCAGAATTCACTTACAGCCTGTGCACCGGTGAGCTGTACTTTTTTTGCGGCTTTTTCAAGCACCGCACTGGCCGTTTTGGCTTTATTGAAATCATCCGCCGCGAGTTGCTTCTGGATTTCAAGATATGCGGTCATAACCGGGCCAGTTTTTTTTTGTTCCAAAGTGGTCACCGGTAAAATTCTGTCGGTGTCCTCATGTCTGGAATCATCCGGTTCGGTCATCATGCTCTCCCCCCCGCGAATCTGTAAATCCGCATCCAGCGTAAACGCCCCTTTGGTAACCACACGCTCGCCTTCAGACAATCCAGCGATAACCGGATATTCATTGCCGGACTTCAATCCCAGTCGAACCGTCCGCGCCAAATAGGTGGGCCGGGTGGCCTTCACGTCTTCAACGAACACAATCGCGCGATGTCCTGTAAACAGCGGCGCTGTTTCCGGGATAACCAGGGGCGGTTTCGCGCCATCTTTTATGGACGATTTCACCTCCGCCTCCACAAACATGCCCGGGCGTAACCTGCCATCCCTGTTTTTCACTTCAACGCGAACCCGCGCAACGCGTCTGGCGGGGTCAAGCGTGGGATCTATAAACGTTATCGCCCCTTTAAACACTTCATTTGCAAGGCCCTCCACCTGGATTTCCACTTCCTGACCTTTGGAAAGCGACGGCAAATCACTCTCGTAGGCATCCAATTGAACCCAGACACTGGATAAATTCACAACCCTGTAAAGAAGTGCCCCTGTGCTCACATAGGCACCCTCCGTAGCCACACGCTCAGTCACTGTGCCGGCAAATGGTGTGCGTATAGCCGCTTTGGTGGTGGGTTTATCCTGCTGTTCCAGATTCGACAGCTCATTTTCATCAACCCCCAACAGCCGCAGCCGCGTTCGCGATGCCTCCAGCGCCCGTTTCACCGCATTCAGAGCCGATTCGGTGCCATCCTTCATTTTCTCCACCTGTTTTTTGGCCACCAGTAAATCCTGATGCGCCGAAAACACCTCAGGACTGTAAAGAGTCGCGACAACCTGGCCGGCACGGACCGACTGCCCGGTTACTTTTACGTGAAGGTGGTCGATGCGGCCGCCAGTCCAGGCCGTCACATTCTTTACCGCGGTCTCGTTGGGTTCGATGCGTCCCAACAGGCGCAGATCAGTTGCCGCCATCTTGCGCCTGCGCACCTCGGTGGTACCAATCTGCGCCAACAGTTTTGCGCGTTCCGACATCACCACGGTTCTGGGTCCGGGTTTATCGCCATCGTCGGCCAGGGGAATCAGGTCCATTCCGCATATGGGGCATTTTCCAGGATTTGGCTGCCTTATTTGCGGGTGCATGGAACAGGTCCAGATGGTGTCTTTTTTCGCATTGCCATCCGTATGCGCATGAGCATCACTGTGTTTGGGTGGACTGCTTTGTCCGCCGGCCAACAACAGACCTGCTGCGAAGCCAACACCCAACGTGAAGAGTACGATAACAGGATCGATAGGTCCCGTGCGGCTGTTTTTTATCCATGTTCTGATTTGAGTTGTCATGGAGAGTCTCCAACCTCGTGTCCCACGAGGTTTTTCAGCGCTGCCATCTTTGTCAAATAGTCCGACTGTACTGAAATGAGCTGCAGGCGAAGCTCTAAAAGGTCCTGCTGCGCCAGCAGTGCGGACGCCACGCTGCCCCGTCCACTGGCGTAGGCGCCAAGCACCGATTCATAAACACTCTCCGCCTGCGGCACCAAGGTTTTTTCGTACAGCGCCATACGGCGTTCCGCGTCCCGAATTTGCGACAGCGTTTGGTAAAACGTTGCTACGGCGCGGTCGGTTGCAGCCTCACCATCTGACATATGGGCGTTTTCCTCCGCGTGGTATGCGGCCACGCTCTCCTGATAGCTTTGCTGCCAAAGCGGGATGGATACGCCAATTCCCGCCACGAATGCGTCCTTACCGCTGTCGGGCGTGTTGGGGTTTTCCGCTTTCCCGGTTTCTATCCAGTCCACGCCAACAGTGAAGTTGGGATAGCGGGTGGTCTCTTCCTTTTTCGCATCCAGCGCGCTTGACTGCGCCAGTGCATCATAGGCGCGAAGTGACGGATGGCTCTTTACCGACGAAAGGAGCGCCACTTCATCCAGAACTGTGGGTTCCAGATTCGGTGTGGATGAAACGGGCATCTCAATGTCCTTTGGCGCGCTGATCAGTGCGCGAAGTTCTGCCTTTTGCTGGACCGCCTGTTCATCGAGCATGGAGAGGGTATCGTCTATTCGCGCCCGGGCCAAATCAATCTGCTGCTGTTCCGACAGATCAATGCGTCCTGTCATCATCATCGCATTGGCCGATTCCGAAAGCCCAAAAAGCGACGCTTCGTGCGCTTCCTGAACCTTCCGGGCTTCCTGAATTTTCCAGATTTGCCAATAAATCTGTTCCACTCTGGCAGCTATCTCGACCGCCATAGCGTCAAACTTGTCCTGGTTCGACGTTGCCCGTGCCGCAGCTGCGTCCGCGCCAGCCGAAAGACGGGTGGGCCAGGGAAACGTTTGCTTAAGACTCACCCGATGGCGCTGGGGGCCAACCCGGGTTTCCACCCGACTGATATAATAGCCATAACTGACCACCGGATCCGGCAGACGCCGCGCACCGGATATTCGATATACACTGGCCCGCCACCTTTCAAACTGCGCCGCCAGTTCCGGGCTGTTTTTCATTGCGTATGCGATATAAAAGGCCAATGTGCCATCGGGCGTGACGGATTCGACGGGGCGGGAATGATGCATCGCTGCAGACGACGTTTCTTCTGCATGGCGATTCAAATCCCGCCGAGCAGCGTTTTCAACGGTGGTGGCACATGCAGAAATCCCGAAGAGGCAAACAGTGCACATGAGCCAACCCGCAAGGTATCCTGCGCCAATGGGGTGTTTCGCCAATACCGCTGCTGTCATTGAACCTGAAAGCATTGTGACAACTCCTTCGCTCTGTGAATTTTTCCGTTGTTCCAATATATATCTTCCTTTGGCAATGTCGAAACGAGGCATCCGTTCGGCAGATTGTGGACGTGTGTCGCAACTGAAATGCCAGACCTTTCAATATGTCCCAATTGCCTGAGATTACAGGGATGTTCCACAGGCGTGCGGTGACGCACACAATGCCGAATGAGAATATTGTGAAACGTCTTAATACTATTGTTGAATCCTCAAAGGTGCGTTCTATCCGGATAATCCATAAATTACCCCAGCGTGCCACATCCCGTCTCAGGATGGTGTCTGGGGCAGCACGATAACAAATGTAGCCCCTTCCCCGGCGATGGATTCCACAAACATCTCGCCTCGGTGGTTTTCGGTAATGATGAAGTACGACACACTCAGTCCCAGCCCTGTTCCCTCATCGACCGCCTTGCTGGTAAAAAAGGGTTCAAACACGCGCTTGCGCTTCTCTTCGGTCAGTCCAGGGCCGTTGTCGGCAATCTCGATTCTCACGTGGGATTCGTCGGCGGTGAACGCACGCAAATAAAAGGTTGGTGCAAAAGCGGGATTCGTCTTCTTTTCCCACATGGCCTCGGCGCCATTTTTAAGAATGTTAATAAACACCTGCTTTATTTTGCCAGGATTGCAGCGTACCGACAGGATGTTCTGTTCGTACTCGGTTCGAATGATTATCTGCTTGAAATCGTATTTCTTTTTAAGATTGTAGTCCACACGGCACAGTGCAACACTCTCATCGAGCAACTCTGTAATATCGCACAATTGATCCGCCTCGATATTCATACGTGCCAAACCGAGCATATTGGTAACAATCTCGGACGCGCGTCTCCCCGACTCGATGAGCTTGTCCAGCATTTGATAAATATCGCGCTGGGCAATATAGTGGGTAATGACATTTAGCGATATTCCAAGAGATTGCGCGGCGGCAATGTTCGCCGGAATGGTTTCATCCTGCAATCTGTTTCGAATCACCTGTGCGTTCTGCAGTATTCCAGCCAGTGGATTATTGATCTCATGCGCCATCCCCGCCGCCAGTCCGCCCACGGACATCATCTTTTCAGTTTGCACCATCAGTTCTTCCATTTTCACCCGCTGGGTAATCTCATCCACGCGCAGAACCGCTCCTTCAATGCCATCTGCCACAATTGGAAACACAGTAATGTCTTCAAAGTGGTTTGTGTCGTTTTCCACGTAGAGACGCTTCGTTTCCATCTGTGCCTGGCCCGTTTGAATAACCTCTTTGATACGCGCCATCTCACCGGCCAAACGCACAAACACCTCGTCGAGAGACCGCCCCATGGCGTCGACTGAGGAAACCCCCGTGGCGACGGCCGCCGCCGCATTCCACCCAGTGATGCGCCCCTGGGTATCCACCGAAATCAGAATGGAAGACATGGAATCAATCACGCTTGTCAGATAATTGCGCAGTTCCCTAAGCCGCCTCTCGGCGCGTCTGGCGCGCAGCATTCCATAAAAAACACCGACCAGTACAAAGACGAGAAAGACAAATGCGGTCACTACCGTCCATATTAACCTTTTGTATTTCGCATAAAAAGATTGCGGTGCATGAATGATTTCGGCGTCTTTGGGCAACGCATTTTGCGACACACGCCATCTTTTCAGTTCACGATAATCGAAAGCGGGACGCGTTGGAGATTTCCATAAGGGCTTTACCATTGACACCAGTGCGCCATTCAGAATTTTTTTAGCCATGGATGCGGCAGTGGCCCCCTGATAATATCCACCAGTCAAATAGCCACCGATAATTCCATATCCGAGGGAAAACCGCCATGCGCCGAATACCGGTACCTGTGCATGGCGCGCTACAAGCGCCGGCACGTACTCATGGTTAAAGTATTTCCCGATTTTGTCCCGAAAAAAAAAGGCAAACAGAATGGCGTCTCCTTTGGGAATTTTTTCAACCCGCTGAATCAACGCATCAACGGAGACATCTGTTATCAGTTCGAGTTGTATTGGCGATGCATGAAGCTTTTTCGCCACCCGTCGCACTTCTTTTTGCAGCAGCTGTCCGGTGGTTGTATTGTCCACAATAACTGTAATCCGACGCACATCAGGAAAAAGTCGTTGAATCAACGCCACATTTTTTTCAATTTCGCCGGTTTCATTGACTCCGGTGACATGCGTCAAACCATGAAGCCGCTTTGGGGATAAATAGTTTGTTCCACAAAACACAATGGGAAGGTCTCGATACAGTTCCTTTGCGTATTGGGTCGCAAAATCAAACGCATTGTCATCGGAAGTAAGAATCAGTCGATATTTGTGAAGCCCGTGCTTGTATTTGAGCAGGCCAATGAGCAGGTCAATATACTCTGGAGTGAACTGTCGCTTTGTATCAAGGTATTCCACATGAAGTTCATATCCGGATGTCGCCAGTCCATCTTCAATGCCACGTGTTACCTCATCCCCCCACTGATTCCCTTTGTGATACGAATTGAGCAGCAGCACATCCCGGTTGCCCGCATCCGAATGGACCAGGGACGGCGCACCGAATGCAATCAAAAAATAAACCCCCACTGGACACATCTTCCAGTAGATATGCCATTTATGCGGTTTAGCCGGCCGGGAATCCACCAAACGGTTGCATCGGTTAAAATCAAACAATCGCTCGTCCTGTAATCATATTGTGAACTTCGGTTATCCTTTTAAATCATCAAAAAAAATGCGCTCCACTGTCACCATCACATTGTAGCACTGAAACGCACTGATTCCATCGTGGACAGAATCGGAGCAGTTCACACCTCTGAAATCCAGCCTGTACGCTAATGACACTCGCCGCTGCTTTTGCACAGAGGTTCAGCTGTAACCATCCCGGCAGATTCGGGGAAACTCGAATTATGAATCCCTTCCAATCATAAACGCCGGCAACGCCTCCAGGGCAATTCCCGCTGCATCCCATGCGCTGGGCATGGCGTCGCCAATCTGGTCTGAATCTATCCAATCCATCTTTTTTTTTAAAATACCGCCCGGTTTGAAATCTGAGGGCCACAGCCAGGTAGATCTTGCTTTGTATATTTACGGATATTTTTTGAGGCAACGCTGGGAGATGGATGGAAAGTCAAACATCCGTTGTCCAGTAAAAATAGAAGAGAGGAATTCGTTCATGAGCATTAAAAATTCAATAATGTTTTATGTCGCGGCCCTGTTACTTGTCGGCACTTTGCCAACGTGCTCCACGTCCAATCATTCGACTCAACCCGCGGACAGTGGAAGCGGCGAGGCCGATAGTGACGCGGATTCCGATTCCGATACGGATTCTGATTCTGATTCTGATTCTGATTCTGATTCCGATTCCGATTCCGATTCCGACACGGATACAGATTCGGATACTGATTCCGATACGGACACCGATTCCGATACGGACACCGATTCCGACACGGATACAGATTCAGATACAGATACAGATACAGATTCGGATACAGATTCGGATACAGATTCGGATACAGATTCGGATACAGACACAGATACGGACAGTGACGTCCCCGGTCCCTGCGACATTTACAAATCGGCCGGCACCCCGTGTGTCGCGGCACACAGCACAGTTCGCGAGCTCTATGCACCGTATGATGGCCCCCTGTATCAGGTCCAGCGTGCATCAGATCAGGCAGTCAAGGATATTCCGGTCGGTGATGACGGATTCGCCGACACCTCCGTCCAGGACGCGTTCTGCGCCAATACGAAATGTACTATTCCGGTGATTTACGACCAATCGGGAAACGAAAACCACCTGTACGTGGTGTGGTGGGCGTATTGGTTGCGGGACGGCGGCAATCCGGCCGATGCCTACGGTCAGAAGATTACGGTGGGGGGACACACCGTTTATGGCATCAAGGTCACAGGCTTCAGTACGGACGTCGGCTATCGAACCGGCGTAAAGCTTTCGGGGACGGCCGCCATTACCAACGGCTCGACGACGGTCACCTTCTCGGAGCCGCAAACACTCCTGGCGAACACGCCGCTCTATTTCAGGGTGAATACGCAGGACTGCCCGCCGGATTCATTTCCCAACAACTGCCATTTCGATGCGCAGTGGACCGCAGCCGACATCACCAACGCGACCACGGTGACACTGAAGAAACCCTACTCCGGCACCTCCAGCGCCGCGACCGACGTCTGGGATAACACGACCAGAGGGGTGGCCAGGGGCGACGAGGCGGAGGCCCTGTACATGGTGGTGGATGGACGGCGCCACAGCGACCAGTGCTGCTTCGGCTACGGGAATTCAGAGATGTCCGGCTGGGACGAAGGCAACGGCACCATGGAGTGCATCTACTTTGGAAGTGACGTCACGTGGGGAGGTCATGGTGAGGGGACCGGTCCGTGGGTTGCAGCCGATTTGGAGAACGGCATGTTCAAGAGCGACAAGGGCGGGTGGGGCTCCGACGCGCTCCAGGTACCCAGCGCCAAAACCATCGACGCGGATTATGCGACAGCGATGGTGAAGGGGCCCTCCGGCAATCATTTCACCCTCAAGGCCGGCAATGCGCAGTCGGGCACGCTCACGACCATGTGGGACGGGCCGCGTCCGTCGGCGCCCGGTTACAGCCCCAGGGCATTGCGTGGCGCGGTCATTCTGGGAACCGGCGGCGACGGCAGCAACGGCGGCACCGGAACCTTTTTCGAAGGCGCCGTTACTATAGGCAATCCCTCGGATGAAATCGACGACGCCGTGCAGGCCAATATCGTCTCCATGGGATACGGGCATTGACAAATGGTCAAAGGTTCACCAGAATATTCAGATGATCCGGAGTGCCTTTGCCGCATGTGAACAGATTCGCCTGATGCTCCAGAAATGAATACCATCCGTAAACGGGTGGGATTCATTTAATCAATCGAGCACTATAAATCGAAAGGAAAACACGTGGTTTTACGAATTGCATTTATCATTGTGTTAAGCACGCTGTGTTGGGCCATGGGATGCAGCAACGGGACTAAAGAGGGTGAGGTCGACACGGATGTGGACAGCAACTCTGACGCGGACTCGGATACGGATTCCGACACAGACGGCGACTCCGATTCGGATGCCGATTCTGACACAGACGGCGACTCCGATACAGATACGGATGCGGATGGCGACACAGATGGGGATACGGATGGGGATACGGACTCGGATGGCGACACCGATGGCGATACGGACGCGGATGGCGATACCGAAACTGAGAGCGACGAGGATACAGACCCCAGCGACTCCGAGCAAAAATACATCAACGCATTTTTGGATGCCGGCTATACTCAGGAAGAAATAGATCAGAAAATTAAGGATGTGTGGCACGAGATATTCGAAAGTGACAATCGGATATATTTCTCGGTGGGCGATGATATGGGATACATGACCGATACCGGAAATAATGATGTGCGCTCAGAAGGCATGTCTTACGGTATGATGATGGCCGTACAGATGGACAGGCAGGACGTTTTCGACCGTCTTTGGAAATGGGCCAAAACCTACATGTACATGGATTCGGGCGCCAACGCGGGTTATTTTGCCTGGTCGTGCAGGCTTGATGGCACAAAAAATGCGAACGGAGCCGCGCCGGACGGCGAAGAGTATTTTGCGATGTCTTTGTTTTTTGCCGAGCACCGCTGGGGCGGCCGGGAAGCGCCGTTTAACTATGAAACCCAGGCCCGGGATATTCTGCGAGCCGCACTCCACAATCAGAATTCCATGTGGAATCACGACAATCATCTGATCAAGTTTGTTGCAGAGCTTAACTATTCGGACCCCTCCTATCATTTACCCCATTTTTATGAATTGTGGGCCAGGTGGGCATATCCTGAAGATAGCGAATTCTGGAGCGAAGCGGCAAACGCCAGCAGAGAATTTTTGCAGAAGACCTGTCACCCGGTAACCGGATTTGCACCGGAATATGCCAATTTTGACGGCACGCCCAACTCCGGCGCCCCCGACTTTTTCAGTGATGCCTATCGCGTTGCCGCGAACATTGGCCTGGATGCGCTGTGGTTTGGAAAACAGTCCTGGCAAACAGACATTGTTGATAAAATCCACAATTTCTTTAAGGATATACCGGTTGAAGACTATAAGCCGTATACTCTCGATGGAAAGCCAGTACAGAAGAATTACATACACAACATCGGACTTCTCGCTACCAATGCCCAGGCATCTTTGGCAACGGAAACGGAGGTGTCGAAAGAAACAGTACGTAAATTCTGGAATACGCCACCCAGAACAGACAACCGGCGTTATTACGACAACTGTCTTTATTTTTTCGCACTTTTGGCATTGAGCGGAAATTATCAAATGTATTGATTTGAGCGTGGTTTCAAGCCCCGCTTTGTCCGGACCATTCCAGATCAGAATAGCTGTCCACATCATTTATTTCGAAACCAAAATCAGGATTGCTTTCAATCGCAAAATCTTCAAAAGAATCATTTTTCAAGCGATTCGCCCAAATCGCTGATTCTGATTTTCCGGATATATCGATGAAAAATGCCGCCATATTATCCGTTGCAGTTTTTACATATCAAAGATTGCTGCATCGGGTTTAAAGTGCCTGGCAAAAGTAGTTGCCCAATATTCCAATATCTTGTCCCGTTCAATATCTGTTTTAGGCGATACCTGTCCCCAAATGTAAATATCCATCCCAACTTTTGCTGTGGGAGGAATATGTCCAATTTCCACCCCGCGATTTTCTATCGTCCACCCCTCAAGTTTTAAAGAGTACGGAAACGGCATCAGTTTACCGGAAAACATGAAATCGGTCGTTTCCACCTGAAATCCAAAAAGCGAAAAACGGGTAATGCATGTGATGTCACCTAATGTGAATGCGATTTTTTTAATTGTTGAGCAAGATCTTCGCGGCAGCCTTTGCATCCATTGCAGCGTTCAAGTCACCCATAACTTGACTTTGTACAATTGCGCCCTCTACGAGGATCGAAATTTGCTTCACAAGGGTGGCCGCATTTCTGACGCTGGCATCGTTCAACAATGCGTTAACCAGATCGGAGAGATCTTTTTTGTGCTTTTGACAATGGTATAAAAGAGGGCCTTTACGCATTCCCATTTCAGCAACGGTGTTTATAAAATAGCAGCCACGGTAGGATTCGCCATGAAACCAAACATCCAAAGCGTCAAAGATAGCTAAAATCTTTTTAAGAGGTTTGATGTGTTTTTTTATTTCAGTAGCCACAATTCCATTAAACTTCAAATCCTGTAATTCCAGAGTAGCGGCGACCAATTCTTCCTTGCTTTTGAAATGGTTGTAAAGTGTCATTTTCGCTACGCCGGACTCTTTAAGGACTTTGTCGATTCCGGTGGAATGGATTCCATCTCTGTAAAATAATTTTAAAGCTGTCGCTACGAGCTGTTCTCTTTTGCTGCTCACTCATACCTCCGATACGGACAAGTCTGTTCATATGCCTCATTCGTGTCAAGACTAATTCAGTGCGATTATGTCCTTCGGGGCGATCTGAAGAAAACGAACCATTTGAGCCAAAGCGTAATCCGTGCGCCCGGATGTACGGTCCCAACTCCAAATCCGCTCCCAACCAATTCATGATGCGCATTGTTAAGAAACAGGTGTTGAGGCGGCTACCATGGCGCCATGAGCAAACGCCGGCCGTCGCCACGCAGGTTGCGGGTCCCCATGCCCGCACAGATGATGGGCAAGTACAAGCGTTTCGCGAAACGTCCCTACGCACGAATCAAATAAATGGGCATCTGCGAAAGGGACTGGGAGTTTTTTAGTTTTTTTTTCGGGGATGGATGCCATCGGCCAATTAACGCAGGATTACATTTTTTTGTTCCCAATCACGGAGCACTTGACTCAATGCTTTGCGATGGAATACGATACACCGGTGCTGATTGAAAATGCGGCTCAATGCTCAAAGTGACAAAACACCAGGATACACATGTGGGTTCAACTGAATTAGTGGAAACTGCACAACGAAAAATGTTGGGGCGCACCGTGAAAAAGGTTCGATTTATTGAGCCGGGAAATTTGCCGTACCGCCCATCCCTTCGAAATCTGTATACGTACGATAAAACCATTCGAACACCGTCGACCGGTTTGCTGACGCTCACCACAATTGTGAAAGGGACGATTGCTGACACGTTAATGTATAGCGAATCCATATCTCGAATACGGTGGAAGGACGTTTATTGCGCAGATATTGTTTTTATCGGTATTTTCACCTTCGCCGCCAATCGTGGATACCAACTGGCGAAACGAATACGGCGGTATTCAAATGCCATTGTTGTGATGGGCGGGTTGCATGCGTCGATGAACTATTCGGAAGCGGTGCATCACTGTGATTACGTTTTGCTCAACGAGGGCGACGAATCGATTTTGGAGTTCATCGCTGCGGTCAATGGAACCCGTTCCCTTGATTTCCCTGGACTGGCATATCAACAGAATGACCAGGTTATATTCACCGGATATCGACCTCCCCCCGCAGACATCAATACCATCCCAAAACGTGATTTGCTTTACAATTACCGCAAGATGGCAGGTCACAACACACTGTGGCCGCAGGTGCACGCGTCCAGGGGGTGTCCCCATGACTGCAATTATTGTGCGGTGGTGCGTCATTTTGGCCGCAAGGTCAGGAAAAGAACCCCCGAGAATGTGGTCGCTGACATCCGCGCGTGTATTGATTTTCATGATAATCGACTGATTCCGCGACTGAGTCGGGTTCTGTGGATTACGGATGACAATTTTTTTGCCGATAGAAAATGGGCCATGTCGGTCCTTGAGGCAATCATTGAAAGCGGCATCCGATACCGGTTTACGGTTCAGGCGAGATATGAAGTTGGGTTTGATGACAAAATGCTGTCGCTGCTGAAACAGGCGGGATTTTTTGAACTCGCCATGGGAATCGAATTCATTGATGACCACTCGTTCGAAGAATATAACAAGAGTTGTACTCGGGCGGATGTGGTCAAATCGATTCGCAATATTCAAAAACACGGTCTGTCGGTCCGCGGGTTGTTTATTGCAGGGGCAGACAGTGACAGGAAGGGTATTGGGGACGCCATCGCAGACTTTGTTATTTCGCACGATATTAATGGTATTCTAATTCAGTCCATGTACTTCATTCCTGGAACACCGGTTTATAAGCAGTATCGAAACAGGCTCATTCACCAGGACTGGTCAAAATACAATGGAAGCGTAGTTCATTATCCAGGGCAAATGTCGCCCTTTGAACTGCAAAAGGAAATAATCCATGCGATCAGGAAAGTGTACTCATGGAAACGGTTGTGGATGGCTATCCGGCAAAAAACGTCCATTGAACGCCTTTTGTTTGTGGGTGAGTTTTTCTGGCAAAGAAGCGTATGTAAAACGCTGACAAAACAGTTGCCTTTTTTGAACAGCGTGTCTGCGGCCAACAGCAGTATCCGCTCAGAAAACGGGGTTGGTTGAATCAAATCAGCAATCGCCGCTGGTTCGCTGACACCGTATGAGACCCGCGAAGATACCCGGCGCGAAGGCCAGCCGCGTGACGACTCTCCCCTCTTATAATTTCGTCACACAGCTGAGGCAATATTATTACTTCGAGTGGGAAACCTGTTCTGGACACGCACTGAATGCCGTTTCTCTTTTTCGGCAAGGCAAGGAAACTGTTGCTGGAGCGCTTCGGGAAAAACAGGAAAGACAATGCCTTCGCGCAGTTATGCGACAAATATTCAAAGCACTGAAAACGAGTTTTTATCATGTCATGGCTTGAGGGGATGGCTCAGTGTTTTTCTTCGGCGATTTCCCAATGCACTTCAGCGGCGTTTCAATGTCATCCTGAAGGATACAACGTCGTCGAACATCACTGTGACGCATAAC
>JAFGQN010000163.1 GCA_016935665.1 Deltaproteobacteria bacterium
GTTTCCTGCAGAGCAAATTTCTCCCCCTGAGAGAGTGTGTAGTCGTCGAAGGTCTGACGTAACATATCTTCCAGTGCTTTTAAATCAGCGGTCATGTTTGGGAAGTCCTCTTTCTGCCTTTTAAAGGCGGTATGACGGATTGCGTGTTGTTGGCACTCTATCGTGAAATATGGATATTCCACCTGGAACGCAGGGCGGTAGTTTATCTGCAGCCACGTCCGGTGCTCGGCCGTTCAACCCCGGACCCTACATTTTTTATGGCAAAACGCATGTTTGTATTATCGATTATTCATTCAGACCCGCGCCAGCAACGCCGAGTACTCCCTGGCGAGTTCATTGCGGCCCTCTTCGTCTTTGACCTGTTTACGGTAGCTCTCCGGTAAAAAGTTCACATCAGTGGATTCGATGACCGCGGCCACCACCTGAAGTTGTTTTTCCTCGCTCTGGTGAGAGGGCACAAACTGCGACAGCGACGCGCGTAAATGGGCGGCGGTCACATTGTCGGATTCTTCGAGAATCGCCATGCGTCTTGCACGGGTGATGATCCCTTCAATATCCGCGCCGGAAAGCAGAATTCCATCTGGCATGGGGGGAACATCATCGCGCGCGATGGCAATACGGTTTTTTTTGCCCATGACCTGGAACATTTCCGTATAGTCTTCCTCGGTTTCCGGATAAAACAGTGGAATGTGCACCTCGCAGCGGCCCTGACGCTTGATGTCAATGGGCAGCAAGTCCGGTCTGCAGGTGAGCAGAAACCAAACGATGCTGCCGCGATACTGCGTATTGCCCATCTGCGTGGCAAACTGACTGAAAATACGACTCGACGTCCCGCTGTCGCTGCCGCCTGTGCGATCGCCCATGACAGCATCGGCTTCGTCAATCATCACGGCCACCGGTCCCATCACACGCAACACCTTTAATATCTTTTCCAGATTTCCCTCGGTCTCGCCCACGTATTTCGAGCGAAAATTGAGCAGCTTTACGCAGGGCATGCCAATGGACCCGGCGTAGCACTCGGCCAAAAAGCTTTTACCCGTTCCCACCGGTCCGCAAATGAGATAGCCCATGGGCACCGCATCCAGATGTCCTTTCTGAATAAGGGCCGCATCCTCCAGCAGCCGCTGTCTGGCTTCCTGCTGTCCCACCACCATCTCCAGATTGTGCAACGGCTCCACGATTTCCACCAGACCCTGGCATTCATCTTCAATCATCTGCTTTTTATATCGGCGCAGGATATCCACCGTCAGTATTGTCTTTTGCCGGATGGCGCGCTGCAGCATCCCCTGCAAATGAATCAGAGTGAGACCACGGGTAAAATCGGCGAGTGCGCCGGCATCCAGTTCGCAGATCTCGTCAATCGCCATTTCACGAGTCATCCAGTTGATAAAGCGCAGTCGCTCCTCTCTGTTTGGAAACGGAATTTCAATATTGGTCACATGGGCGTTGCGGGTCACCGCGTCATGCAGGTCAGAGAGTCGCTCGGAAATAAGACAAAACGCAAACGGCGCCTTTTTAAAATACGGACTTTTGGCCCAGTTTAGCAAGGTGGCCAATGTGGGCGCCAGTTCACGGGCGGTGGTCGATACAGAGGTGGAAGGCACCATGAAATGGGCATAATCAAAAATCAATGCAGTGGATTGCCGCTCACTGTCCAGCAGTAACAGCCGCTCCAGATACCTATCGAAAATGGCAAACACGCGGGCCACCTGGGTGGTATTGCGCAGCTCCTCCACCGGACCAATAAATCGCTCAATGTGCTGATTGATGGCGTTGAGTCTCTTTTGCGACCCGGCCATGGCTCTGGGACCACGCACCTGATCGTAATACAGCGCCGCATCGAAGCTGCCAAAAAGCTGAGTGGCCAAATACTCGGAGAGTTGACTGTATTTCAGCTCGCCGCCGGATTCATATCCAACCAGATCTCCCACATTGCCGTGAAGAACAAACAACTGACGAATGCCACCGGCATGGGCACGGCGGAGTTCATCCGCCCAGTCGGGTCCAAAATCAGAGGCGCCGTTATTCATTCAGTCACTTTTTCAGGGCCAAGCTCTTTGGTCGTGGACGGCAGTTCCGCGGTTTCAGGAGTTTTCAGTCCCATCTCCACCTCAAACTGACTGAGCAGATCTTCGGCCATGGCCTGCTCCATAACTTTTTCCGCCTGAATGTCTTCCAGTCCCTGAGATGACATATCGCTGGCCACGCGGGTTTTGGCTCGGTTCAGATCAATTTTTTCCTGCACAATCTGCTCCACCTGACCAAAATCTGTTGTCACATCAAAATCAAACGACTGACTCAGCTGCGCCATTTGCGCTTCGGCCTCGGACATTTTGAGATCCGCTTCGTACTTGTTGATTTTCTCACGCACTTTGGCGAGATTTTTAGAGGCGAACTTTATCTTATCCACATTATTCTGGTAGGAAACCTCATGGAGAGCCAGCTGTTTGCGGTTCTCCTCCAAATCCTTTTTGGCCTCGTTGAGCTGCACCGCACTGCGCGCGGCCGCTTCCCGCTGTCCCGCTTTGAGATACGCCTTGATTTTGGCCGTAATCTGCTCCACCTTCTTCTCGCCGGTTTCCACCTGACGGGTCACCCGCTCCACCATGGCGCGATATTTTTCGAGGCCTTCCCGGCCCTCTTTAAGCTGCGCCACGGATTTGTCATATTCCAGCTGCATCTGTGCAATGGGGTCCGCACCCCAGAAGAAATTTGTCAATTTATTCATCTGTGCGCGAAACGCGTTCCACAATTTTCCCATGACTCCTCCAAAGTTGCTGTGCGCTCATTCCAAACGCTCCAGACATGCTGCCCGGATTCTCCCTGATTGGGCATAATATATCCACTTTTCGCCATTTCCAAAAGGTCAATCCTTTTTCACCAATTTGGGAATAACCGTACGCACCGCCGGCTGCCCGGTCGATGGTGCAGCCGCTGAACCACTCGGATGATGAGGCGTCTGTGGCGGCACCTGGTGGTGCACGGGATGCGACTGCGAGGTTGGCGCCGGGGGCGATGCGGGTCTTGACGGTCTCGACGATACCGGCGGCGGCGGATGATACGACACCGGCGATGACAGATGGGCCTGTCGGGCCGCCACCTGAGCCACTCCCGCCATTGCCGTCTGCTTCAATTGATCGACGCCCAAAGCAAGGGTGCTATTGATTCCCAAAAGGCCATCCTTAAATGCGTCCAGCTGCATGAGCACCTGTCCCATGCGGTCGTCTCCGGCGCTTGTCATCATCTGGTTTCGGTTAAACGTCTTTTTTATCTCCTTCCACCGGCTATCCTCCTTTGGTGAAAGAATATTAAGCATCTCCTTAAACTTCAGCAGATTTGCCTCGGCGCCGGTGGTCAGGGTCTGGGCTTCGCTTTCGTAATGGGAATGAACCAGAGTTTCCAATTCATCGTCATTCATGATGGGCAACACCTTCTCGGCCAGCCGATTCATGTTTCTGTACGACCCCTGCAGTTTAAACGGTGGCTCCGTGCGGTACTCATCGGACTGTGCCGCAGAGAGGATATACTCCTGATTCACCGCCAGAATCACGTCCCGAATCCGCATCAGTTTTTTTATCACAGACAGATATTCGGACATTTCATCGGCGGAGTAATTGCCCTCGAACTCAATTCCCTCGGTGGTGCCGGTTTCCGCCGCGTTGATGATACTGTAAACATCTTTAAAGTTTTTTGTGGCCAGCGACGACAATATCGAATTGGAAGTGAGGCAGTTTTCCAGATAACTCAGTTTAAACACATCCGCGCTGTCACCGATAATATCGCCCAGATTGTAAGTATCCGCGCGGTTGGCCAGCATATCGGGAATCTTAAACGCTTCGCCACTCTCAGAATAGGGGTTGCCTGCCATCACCACACACACCTTGCGTCCACGCAAATCGTAGGTGCGGGTTTTGCCTTTGTACACCCCTTCGATTTTGCGCTGGGCATCACACAATGAAATAAATTTTTGCAGAAACTCGGGGTTGCAATGCTGAATATCGTCCAGATACAACATTACGTTGTCCCCCATTTCCAGAGCCAGATTCAGCTTTTTAATTTCCTCACGGGCAGCGGCGTTGGGGGCCTCCACGGGATCGAGAGAGGTCACTTTGTTGCCAATTGCCGGACCATTGATTTTCATGAAAATAATACCCAGACGATTGGCAATGTACTCCATCAGGGTGGTTTTTCCATATCCCGGTGGCGAGATAACCAGCAGCATTCCCATGCGATCAGTACGCGTCCCCGCGCCCACCACGCCAATCTGCTTGGCCAGGTTTTCCCCCACCAGTGGCAGATACAGCTGATCAATGAGCCGGTTGCGCACAAACGCGCTCAACACCCGCGGCTTGAATTCATCGAGGCGCATCTCCTGGGTGGCTTCTTCCACCAGACGTCGTTTCAATTCCTGATGCTTGAAAAAGAGGGGCACCGTCTCCAGCTCGAATCGGGCGAGTCGATTCATAAAGTCGCCGTAGCCAAGCGTGTAGTTGCCATCATCGATGCGCTTACTACTGCCCACCATCCCTGTAATCTGCGCGGTCACCCTGGCGTGCACCACCTTGAAAAATGGTTCTCCTTTGGGTTTTTCGTCGCAGTTCAGCTGCAGTAAACACAGGGCGGCCACTTCGGGGACTATTTCCCGCAGATGCGCCTCAGAACGGCTGTTCACAAAACCGGTTAGCCAGTTGCGCGTCAGTAAAAAGGCGTCAATGGGATTGTCGCACAACTTTGATACCGGGCCGGTAAACGCCACCAGTTCGCCCCGTCGCTCCAGATGGGCCAAAAACTGCTTCAGGGTTTCAGCACACGTTTCGCTGGTATGCCATTGGCCACCCGATGAAAGCACATTAAACAGATATCGGGCCGCGTCCGCCTGCAGATGAACGGGAAAGAGTGCTGTCAGCTGCGCGTTCCCTTCCTGGAACAGGCCAATCTGATTTTGGAGGTCGCTCACATATTCCGCTTCGCTGTCGCCAATATCAAAAAAACGGGCCATTTGCCCCACGCCGGCGAGTTTTGTTTGCAACACGAGTTTGAAGCTGTCTTCCGGCAACCAGTACCAGTACAGCATCGCCAACGCCCTGGCAGCGGTGTCGTGGCGCAACAAACCAATGGATGCTTCCATTTTGAGCAGTTCGTGCAACAGCAGTCCCGTATCATGGTCGTGCACGCCTTTTACATATCCTTCGGCGTAGCGCGGCCCCATAAACCGGGTCACTTCCCTGGTGAGATCGTCGACGGACATTTTCAGCCATTCGGCCCGCTGTTCTGCCCCCGATTGTCGCAGCATCACAAGAGCCAGGTATTCCGACCGATACACATCCTCGTTTTCCGATACCAGTTCCTGTTTCCACACCGCGTGGGTGGCCGCGATTTCCTCTGAGGTGATTCGCTCAAAGAAGTTGGTGCCGGTCAAGTGCAGATACAGATGGTCGTCCCTATCCACAATGGTGAGCGCCAGCTCCTGGGTGTTGACTGAAAACGCATGGTTGCCAAACTTAATGACATCCTGCCCGCCCACATACAGTTCATTGCGGTCTTTGAGCTGCCGCACGGCGTCCTGCTGCAGGGTTTTCAGTCTGGACTGCACATCACCGGATTTGACACTGTCGCCAAGGTCCGCAAGACTTTTGATGATATCGCGAACCTTGTCCACCATCAAATCACCGGCAAAGTAACCGTTAATATCTTCCACCGTCTCAAACTGCTCCAGGCGGGTAGCCATTCCTTTTAAGATGCGCTCCGCACTGCGCTGCAAGGCATCGGTTTTCTTATTGAGCGCCTCCACCAGAGCTATTTTTCTGGAACCGAACGTATTGTAAATCTCTTCGCGTTTTTCGGTGAGTATGACTACAAAGTCGCCAAAGTCTGAAAACTTGCCTTCAAGTTCGGTTAACTGCACCGACACTTTGGTGAGGTATTCCTCGCACTTGCCCGGCGTATCGCTCACATCCAGATAATTGATGACCGCCTGATCGAGCAACTTGATTTCGGAAGCAAACTCCGCTTTGCCTTCTGTGGATGCCAGAGATTCGATGCGATTTTTAAGCGCTGCTCTGGCCTGATTGAGCACCGAAAAAATGGTAGAGATATTGTCAATAATCTGCGTGCGCCAGGAGGCATCATCGATTTTCAGATTGCTGACAATTTCCACCAGCATTTCCAGCTCGTCCGAACAGGTGGATACCTCTTCAGACAGCTTTTTGCCCTCAGACACTTTTTCCAGCGGCGCGATTTGCGTTTTCAGATTTTCCACCCGGTTGCGGTAGGGTTCCAGCGCTTCGGCGGTCAGCAAAAATTCCACACACTTTTGCGAAATTCGCTCAATGTGCTCGCCCACCTGCCCTTCCATGGCCACCACATGGGACACATCCACATAGCGCAGTTCCTTAAGAGAAATCACGCCACCGCGCAGACTGCGCAGAGAGGTGAGAATTTTGACAAAATCGTTTATCTGCTCAAACCGACTGGCCCGGATGGAAAGCACCACTTCCTGGACTTTGGCTTCCACTTTGGCCACTTCGTCCCGGGTGCTCTTTTTAAGGCGAACCACCTTTTCGAATTGCTCAATGGCCGATTTGGAGGTTTCGCGAATGCCCTGCAACGGCTCGCGGATATTGAAGGCATCGGCGTGGTCGAGCCAGAAGTAATTGTCCAGAATCTCCCCGGACTCCCGGGAAATATCCACATAAATATTGGCGTAGCTCTCGTCTTTGGCCACCAGATTCAGCACATTGCGACACGCCGCCATGCTGCGCACGATTTCCTTGTTGCCCAGCTTGTAGAGATACGATTCGTGTTTGGCGGGCATCTCGTAGTCGACACTCACAAATGGGGTTTGCCAAATCTGAATCTGATGGTGCTTTTGCGGTTCGTCATTGGAGCGAAAATACGCCATCTCGCCATTCTCGAACAGTGTAAATCCGTTGCACACAATCGGTGTGGCCACTTTCTGCTCAATCATGTTGTAGGCCAGAATAATGTACATCCCGGTGTTGCGGCAGATAAACACAAACGCGGTGTCTTCCCCATTGGGAGAACTGATGCGCTTTAAAAATTCCATTCCGCGGATATCGCTGTCAAACTCCTTGTATTCTCCGGACTGCAGGTAATACCCATTCGAAAAAATAACGCCGTGATCTTCAGGGAGCAGCACGCAGGAATCGGCAATGGAGTCCAACCGACAGGCACTTTGCACCTTTGTGTTGTAAACAATGTAACGGTATTTCTTTTCCTTATATGGCAATATCTTCATCAATACGAGATTGCCCACAATAGCATAGGAGATTTCCCCGTCGTCCAGTGTCTGATCCAGGTCGTCCACCGGCTCGGCATAAATACCCGACCCCGAAGACGTGTTGTCTTCCACCTTCACCGTCAAGTCACCGCCCACGGTTTCCACAAACACAATATCTTCGATGGACATGTGGGGATGCTCGCCGTGTACCTGATTGTCGCGGGTGCAGCGCTTCCATTCGAACTCGTGCTGTGGAGGCAGCCTCAACTCGTGATCGCTGCGGTTATCCACATACACCAAACCATTATTTTCTTTGCGTATCCACTTAAAGGTTTTGACATCATCCACGCCGGCGCCAATACGAAAGACCATGAAGATACTGGGGCCCACCGTGGCAAAATGCGAGAAGGACGTTTGCTTGTAGTACCGATACAGGTTTTTGAAATCTTCTTCGAACCGATTGTCGTTGATCAGCGTGTTGTCCACTTTGTGAAATGCGCGCTTCGCATACTGATAAACCGCAAACACATCGGATATGTTGGTTTCACTGCGCAACCCCATGGTGACGTTGTACCCAAAGAGAAACTGATCCCCCACCGAAAGCATATCCCGGGCCACACAGTTGTTATCTGTGGAAATGCGTTCCGTCCCCAAAAGCTCAAAGGCCAGCGCGCCAAACACCTCCTTGCGGGAGTCATTTAATTTCGCAAGGCGCTGCTGCAATTCCTTGGCGTTGTGCTTCAGTCGACCGCGAATAATTTCATAGGTTCCGCCCGCCAGAGCCTCATCCTGTGGCTTCGCAGTTTCGGCTGCCTCGACATTCTGTTTTTGGGTCGATTCCACCACGATTTACCTACTTTTTAGCCGACATCAGCAGTCCGGCGTTTTGGTCGGAAATCCCCAATTCCCTGGCCGTATCAGCCAGTTTGCGAATGGCAGCGATGGTATCGCTGTCATCGGCCATCAGTGTCAGTTTCGCCAGCATGGCGGCGATGGAGAGATTTTTCATGGAACCGGAATCCATGCCCAACGATTCCATATAATTTTTCAGCTTTTCAACCAGCATGGTCTGCTTGTCTCCAAACAGAGACTGGCGCACATCCCCCAGCACGTTGCTGTTGGTCACAGTGCGATCAATGACCTTGCCGGTGGTAATGGAATTAACAATCTTGTCGAAGAACTGGGTCTCACCACCCACGATGTCAATACGGGCATGCTTGAGCGCTTCGCCCACAATTTTCGCCTGTTCAGAAGCAACTTTGGCCTGAATATCGATTTGCGCCAGCTCCACATCGAGTTCTTTTTGCAATCTGAGTTTGAACTCTTCGTGTTCCTTGCCCACAGCGTCGTATTTCTTCATGGCATCGGCCTTGCTCTCGATGCCGTGCGCTTCCGCTGCGTACTTCTGCTCGGAGCCCTGGGCTTCCACGCGCAGTTTCTCTTCCATCACGCGCGCCTCCGCCAGACCGCCTTTTTCGTCAGCCAGATATTTCTGCTCGGCCCCCTGTGCTTCCACGCGCAGCTTCTCTTCCAATACACGAGCTTCGGCCAACCCTTCTTTTTCCACGGCTTCGGCGCGGGCCTTCATACCCGCAGCTTCGGCCATGGCTTTTTTCTGAATCACATTGGCTTCCGCGGCGCCAAATTTTTCGGCTGCTTCTGCCTGTGCTTCTGTGGCGCGGGCTTCACCCATTCCTTTAACGGCTTCTTCCTGCGCCTTGGCGTCTGCAATTATCTTGCGCGCATCCGCTTCTTTCTCAGATGCGGCCCGTTGACCTTCCGCGATAATAATCTGCTGTTCGGCGGACAGCGCTGCCGCTTCCTTCTCTGCCTCGGCCTGTTTCACCGCTTTAATCTTGATTTGTTCCGCTTCTTCTTCCGCGCCCAGGATGGCTACTTTTTTGGACCGTTCCGCTTCAGCCAGTTCTTTGGTGTCTTTGATACGTTCTTCCTGTTCCACCACCGAACGCTCCACCGTCACACGCTCGCGAATCACTTCCTGAATATTGCGACGTTCGGTTTCCACCGCTTTTTCTTTTTCAATTTGAGCCAGCGTTACAATGCGCTCGCGCTCCGTGGCTTCAAGAGCGCGATCTTTTTCAACGCGTTCGGTTTCCACCGCATTGGCCCGTTCCTTGTTTTTGGCCGCAATAACAATCTGACGCTGTTTATTCTCTTCAGCTATTGCAATTTCTTCTTCGGTCGCAATGCGGGACTGCTCCGCCCGTTTACGCTCTTCCTGACGCACCACAAACGCCGCTGCTTCCTGCCGTGCTGAAATCTCAGCAATTTCTCTTTTCTGATTCTGCTCGGCCTCAGCCTGCTGCTTGTCCAGCTGTAAAATGGTTTCTTTGGCTTCCACATCCTGCTTGCGAATGGTTTTATTCTTGTTCTGGTCAATTTCATTTGCCAGAATAGCCTGTTTGGCCGTCAAATCCGTGATTTTCTTGATACCGTCTGCATCCAGGATATTCTGAGGATCCAAATGCTTGATGGATGTCTGTTCCAGGTAGTCAATGGCCGCATCGTCCAGCACATACCCATTCAGGTCCGTGCCAATCACGTTCAAAATTTCTTCTTTAAAACGCAACCGATTGGTGTACAGCTCCACAAAGTCAAACTGCTTGCCCACCGTTTTGAGCGCTTCGGAAAATTTAGCGTCGAAAAACTCCACGAGTGCCGCTGTACTGGAAGCGCGCACACATCCCAGAGACTGGGCCACCTTCAACGTATCCTGAGGGGTCTTGTTCACCTGCACAAAGAACGCCACCTTCACATCGGCGCGCATGTTGTCTTTACAAATCAAACCGTTGGTACCCATCCGGTCAATTTCCACCCGCTTCACCGAAATATCGAGCATCTCCCTGCGGTGAATAATTGGAATGACCAGCATCCCGGAGAAGGACACCTTGGTTCCGCCCATACCGTTGCGCACCAGGGCTGTGCCCTGCTCCACCTTGTGGTAGCATTTCAAAACCATAATCACGCAACCGATAACGATGGCGACAATCAGACCTATCCCCACAGCCAGGGGGCCACCGAATGGATCGAAACCCATCGCAGAATCAGCAAGGTTCATCAATGTAGTTGCGTTCAGAATTATAGTTCCCATATTCATTTACCCCTTTTGTTCACGGCTAAGCGCGGTGAATAATTGCGATGCTTGTTTTAATGTCATAGGCAACAACTATTGCCTCTTCGTCTTTAAGCAGTATTTCCTCATTTTCGGTACGGGCGTTAATCACAAGCGGCGAACCTTCTGTCTCAATTCTCGCCTGACCAAAAGTGGCATCCACTTTACTGGTTGCCACTATACAAGTGCGTCCTACCATTTCTTCAAAGTCTTCTTTTTCTTCGCTCAATTTATTAAATATTCCCTTGAACGGTTGTGTACAAATTTTGGTAAGCAATAGACTTCCCACAAAATTCGGGATCAATAACACGACTGCCCAAAATATAGACCCTTTTCCTATATAATATTGAAAAAGTATCGATGCCCACCACATGAAAAAGGTCAAAAAACTAAAGATAATCATCACCGGGACTTCGCCCAGATTGAAAAACAGGAGCATGGAATGCAGTACCCCCTGGAGGCTGGTGCCTGTATCTGCGTGCGCATCCACATCTGCGTCCGCTTCCACGTCTGCATTCACATCCACGTCAGCATCCATCCCTACATCCACGTCGGAATCCACGTCGAAATTAAACAAATCCAAATCGAAGACACCCACTATAACAGTGAGCCAGTACAGGATGGCCACTCCAAGCAATACGGTGTACACAACGTTGGCCAGCGTCACACAAAATATCAGAAAATTCAGGAATCCGTCCAATCTGACCTCCAGAGAATACACGTGGGAGACAGCAACGCGCTGCCTGTTATCTTCCAGTTTTTGAATACCGATAGTGGCATGCAAAAAATTTCACGGAGCTGTAATTAAAAACAATGACAGAAATTATTGCTGCTTTTTCAAACAACGTCAACCGCATAACGAACAAATGCGTGCAACCACTCTTTAAATAAACACAAATAAAATGATGGAATTACATGATAAAAGAACGAAAAAAGGGGCGTTCTACTGCTGACGCGAACGAATGAGATTAAGCGCGGAGCCTGCTTTAAACCATTCTATCTGATTGGCATTATAGGTGTGATTCACAGGGAATGTTTCTTCGGTCCCATCACTGTGATGAAGCACAAGTCGTATCTGACTGCCGGCAGAGAATTCCGCCAGCCCCACGACATCAATGACGTCATCCTCGCGGATTTTATCGTAATCGTCCCTGTTGGCAAACGTCAGCGCCAGCATCCCCTGTTTTTTCAGGTTGGTCTCGTGAATGCGGGCGAATGAACGGGTGATCACCACTTTAACGCCCATATGCCGAGGCTCCATCGCGGCGTGTTCCCTGGAAGAGCCCTCGCCGTAATTTTCGTCGCCCACGACGATGGTTCCGATGCCTGCGTCTTTGTACGCCCGGGCCAAAGCGGGCACTTCGCTCAACTGGCCGGACAACTGATTTTTGACCGCGTTGGTGGCGCCCCCAAAACGATTCACCGCGCCAATCAGCAGATTGTTGGAAATATTATCCAGATGTCCCCGATATTTCAGCCATGGGCCCGCCATCGAAATATGGTCCGTTGTGCACTTGCCACTTGCTTGAATGAGCAGCCGCAGCCCTATGAAATCGTTACCGTCAAAGGGCTTAAAGGGCGAAAGCAATTGCAGTCTTTCGGAATCCGAACGCACAACCACTTCCACCTGACTGCCATCTTGAGCCGGGGCTTCGTATCCCGGGTCCTCTACAGCAAAACCGTCTTCGGGCAATTCCAAACCGGCGGGTTCATCCAGCATCACTTCTTCGCCATCTTCATTTATCAGCATGTCAGTTATTGGATTGAACAACAGCGTGCCCGCAATGGAAAACGCCGTTACAATTTCCGGCGATGCCACAAAGGCGTGGGTATTGGGATTGCCGTCGGCCCGCTTGGCGAAGTTGCGGTTAAACGATGTCATGATGGAATTGGATTCCGCTTTTTCCGCCCCCAGTCTGGCCCATTGGCCAATGCAGGGGCCACAGGCGTTGGCCAGCACCACGCCACCGATATCTTCGAAATAGCCTAAAATGCCATCGCGTTTCGCGGTGTAACGCACCTGCTCCGATCCCGGCGTCACGGTATATTTGGAATTCACTTTCAATTTCTTTTCACCCGCCTGTGCCGCCACAGAGGCCGCGCGCGTCAGGTCTTCGTACGAAGAATTGGTGCAGGAACCAATTAGCCCCACCTCCAGTTTTTCGGGCCAATTATTGGCCTTTACTTCTGCTGCAAATTGCGACAGTGGGATGGCGCGATCGGGGGTAAACGGACCGTTGATATGGGGTTCCAGCGTTGAAAGGTCAATCTCTATGACCTGATCAAAATATGTTTCAGGTGAGGCATACACATCTGCATCGCCAGTGAGCTCGTCAGCCAGCGCGTCTGCCAGATTCGCCACGTTATCTCTTCCGGTTCCCCGCAGATAGTCTGACATTTTCTCGTCGTAGCCAAACAGAGACGTGGTGGCGCCAATCTCGGCGCCCATATTGCAAATGGTTCCCTTGCCAGTGCAGGACATTGATTTGGCGCCATCCCCGAAGTACTCCACAATACAGCCGGTGCCGCCTTTTACGGTGAGAATTCCCGCCACTTTAAGAATCACGTCTTTGGCCGAAGTCCAGCCGTTCAGCTGTCCGGTCAATTTGATGCCAATCAGTTTGGGAAACTTCAATTCCCACGGCATACCGGTCATCACATCCACCGCATCCGCGCCCCCCACACCAATTGCCACCATGCCCAGACCACCGGCATTCACCGTATGAGAATCGGTGCCAATCATCATTCCCCCGGGGAACGCATAGTTTTCCAACACCACCTGATGGATAATGCCCGCACCGGGCTTCCAAAACCCAATTCCGTATCGGTTGGAGACTGACCGCAAAAAATCGTACACTTCCCGATTGCTCTGTGATGCTATTTGCAAATCTTCTTTGGCGCCCACTTTGGCTTGAATCAAATGATCACAATGAACTGTACTGGGAACTGCAGCGCGTTCTTTGCCCGCCTGCATAAATTGCAGCAGCGCCATCTGTGCGGTGGCATCCTGCATGGCCACCCTATCCGGGTGAAACTCCACATAATCGACGCCGCGCCCAAACGCCCTGCCTGGTATCGCAGCGCTGTGGGCATACAAAATCTTTTCTGCCAGCGTCAGCGGTCTTCCACACGACTCCCGTGCCATAACGACTTTTTCTTTAAAGTCGCTGTATACCTTCTCAATCATTGAAAAATCAAACGTCATTCGCTTCCCTCATATGCCGGATGCGGACATCCCGGCTTCCTTAGCGCAGTTCGTCTCACTCGCGCGGTTCTCAAAATACCCGGGAACCATAATGACATCTCTTCCAAAAGGCAAACATCCCTATCCTTAAAAAAGGATTGACAAAGATAGTTGATACAGCAACTATACAGGCGTGAGCACGACCCCACCAGGCACAGACAGAGAATTACTGGGATACAAGCTGGCGCGAACAAACTGGTATCAGCGAAACCTGTTATCTTACCTGTTTAAGAAATACCAGGTGACCATTACCAGCGAGCAATGGGTTATCCTCAAGGTCATTGCATCGTCCCCCGGGCTTTCCCAAACAGAAATTTCACAGCGTTCCTTAAAAGAAAAAACGAATGTGACACGAATTCTCGATGGGCTGGAAAAAAAACAATACATTGTACGTACCCGTTCAAACGAGGATCGCCGGCGATTCAGCATCACATTGACGCAATCCGGTGTAGCAGTGCTGGAAACCGTGACGCCCGCTGTGATACAAGGAGAAGCATCGCTGCACAAAGTTTTAACGCAGGAAGAAGTAAAGACACTGAAACGACTGCTCGACAAATTATGCGTTGGTATTCAATCGATTACATGAGACGGGACCTGAAAAAAAAAACGGGTCCCTTTTTTTAACCAATTAGTTGCTATAGCAATAATAGCAACAACAACAGAAAGGTCTTCAAATGGCAAATCCACAATTGCCCCTGAAAGAGAAAGACAATACCCATGCCGAAATTCTGGATAAATATCACCAGATGGTGTTTGCAGATGGTGCGCTGGATACAAAAACAAAGCTACTAGTCGCTCTGGCCTTGGATACTTTGGCCAGAGCACAGGACGGCGTATCGTCTCTGTGGGACGGAGCCAAAAAAGCGGGGGCAACAGATGCGGAAATGCTCGAAGCCATCCGCGTCGCCGGCTTCATTGGCGCTGCGGCAACAATATTCCCGGCCATGTGCGCCATTTCAGAAAAATAACAGCTACGCGTACGTCAACGGTGCCGAATCCATTGCGGGCATGGGAAATACTCAACCGCCAGTTGCCTCATAGTTCTTCCGTTCATGCCCGCCCGCCGCACCTTTTTAGCGGAATTACATTGAAATTGCAGAAATAACTTTCATCTCAAAAAAACATTCCGCGCGATACGCGATAAATGAGCTCGAATTTCCACTCCTGGTACTATCCAGTGGACCACTTATTTTTATTAAGGATTATACAAAACCAGCTACGCATAAATCGGTGAGATAACAAAGAGGGAAAATTTAAAACAATATCCGATTACATTCCAAATCGGGAGTGTAATCTCCAATTTGGGCAGATTGAACATAAGGATTGAAGTTATGACAAACAAGGACCCCAATAACAGACCGTTTTGGTCAAACCACTTAACCATTATCGCACACCTGCTGCTGGCACTGTTGCTCATGGCAGCGGTACCGGCATGTGGTGGAGATAGCAGCAGCGATGGCTCTGATGGCGATTCTGATGCAGACAGTGATTCCGATTCGGACAGTGACTCCGATACGGACGGTGATTCCGATAGCGATGGCGACTCCGACGCCGATGGTGATTCCGATAGTGACGGCGATTCGGACTCTGATGGCGATTCGGACTCTGATGGCGATTCGGACACAGACGGTGATTCAGACACCGATGGTGACTCCGATAGTGACGGCGATTCAGACTCTGACGGTGATTCGGACTCTGACAGCGATTCCGATGGTGATTCCGATTCCGATACTGAAATCGAAAATCCACTCAAACATCTGCAAACATCGGCACAGGAAATCGGATTGAAATTGGCAAACAGGTTTAACAATCAGAACCTTTCTTTCAATTCCGTGGCCAATCTGCCGGGAGACGGATACAAATCCGCATGCGAATGGTACGGTTCACTTGGTGTGGCAAGCCTGACTGGCAGTCAGCAGTTGCTGGATTCTCTGGTCACCAAGTTCAATCCCTTCAAGCAAAATTTTGTAAATGACATGAAAGGTGGAGAAGCTCATGTGGACCGTTACATTTTTGGAATGGTTCCCCTGGAAATCTATTTGCAGACCAACGACGACAGTTATTTGACATTGGGGACGGACGTGGCAGATCATCAACAGGCAACAAACCAGACCAGAGGGGCTATTGACGACATGTTCATGATGACCGGCCTTCAGGTGCAAGCGTATCGTGCCACAGGTGACGACGGCTACCTGAACTTCATGGCCAAAACAATGGTGGACTACCTTAAAGCACAAAAAGACAATGGTCTGTTCTATCACAATGATCGTGAAGCGCCGGTGCATTGGGGACGCGGCAACGGTTGGTTCGCATCCGGCATGGCCGAAATCATGAGAGATTTGCCCACAGACAATCAGTATTATGGCACCATCGAAGCCGGTTATAAAAAAATGATGGAGGGATTACTCAAATATCAGACCCAAAACGGTCTGTGGTGTCAGGTAATCGATATGCCAGATAACTCTTCGAACTGGGAAGAAACCTCCGGTTCCGCCATGTTTACGTATGCGATGGTTGCGGGCGTCAAACGGGGCGTTCTGGATGCGGCAACCTATGTTCCGGCCATCGAAAACGCCTGGACGGGTATTCAAGGTAAAATTGGCGGAAACGGCGATGTCAAAGATATTTGCGTTGGCACCTGGTACAAAAGCTCTCCACAGGAATACATGGGGCTAACGCGATTAACCGGAGATGGCCACGGTCAGGCGCCCGTTTTATGGATAGCCGCTGAGTTGTTGCGATAATTCGCAGCGACTATGCCAGCTACTTCCCTCAAATGGTTTTTAGTGTTGCTGGCCCCCCCTTTCAACTTATCCATAGTCGGAATTGCCGATGAGTCAGGCAGGTCAACGGAGTTCCCGCACGAAATCTAAAATGGCACTATAAATTCATAAATAAACCAACTAAACTTATTCATCCAATATCTTTCCCGAGGAACTTTGTTAGGATTATTTACCAAATAATCAGGGAAAAAATGAGCAAATCGGTTTGAAAGTTGCGATTTTCGTTGTTTCAAAAAAACTTTGTAAGTATGTTTAACAAACATTTTTTTGGTACCACCGGCTTGCGCAGGATATTTGCAGAGGAGCAGTTATGAGTAAAAAAGAAGCGCCACCTTCTCCAGTGTCGCTAAAAACAGGCGAATCCAGACTCCTTGGAAATGCATATATCCGTGCCGTTAACCAGGCGAATATATTGGACTTATTCCGAAGTGGACAGCAATTATCCAGAACCGATATATCCAGAATCTGTAATTTAACCAAGCCTACTGTTAGTGCGATTGTCGAACAACTCATCGCAGATGATGTGTTGAGAGAAGCCGGAATGGGCCCGAGCGAAGGCGGTCGCAGAGCCCGTCTTCTCGAATTTAACCCGGGCTCTTCCACTTTTATTGGAATTCATTTTGGTGAAGACACCACCCACGTCGCAATCACTGATGCGCTTGGTCGAAAGCTGGCCCGCCGAACGGCGACCACGGTGGCTGGAAAACCCGACGCATCGATGGAAATTGCAAGAGTCCTTATAAACGAGTCTCTGTCAGAAATTCATCAGTCACTGAATAAGGTCACTGCGGTGGGGGTGAGCGTCCCCGGACTAGTGGACAGACAATCCGGCGCCTGCAAAATTGCGCCCAATCTTGATTGGCACAATTATCCAGTGGCCGAGAAGCTCTCAGCACTGCTTGGAGTCGATGTTTTTGTTGCCAATACAACACAGAATGCAGCACTGGCGGAACATCAAATGGGCGTCGCCCGCGGACTGCAGAATTTCATCTGGGTATATGTGGGCAAGGGTGTGGGGTCGTGCGCTGTCATAGGCGGTCGCGTCCAGCTTGGCTCAAGGGGGTTTGCCGGCGAAATTGGTCACTGCAAAATAGAAGCCCCCGGTGTGCTGTGCGGATGCGGCAAGCGGGGGTGTCTGGAAACCACATGCGCCAATCAGGCAATCGTACGCGAAGCGAAAAAGCAGGTGGATTCCGGCCGTCCCACATCTCTGTCGGAACTCGGCAACCGTGTCACTGCATGGGATGTGAGCATGATAGCCTCTGAGGGAGACACGGTCGCCCAGAAAATCATGACCGATGCGGGACGGGCACTGGGTCAGGGCATTGCCACCCTGTTGAATGTATTTGATCCTCAGATGGTGGTCATCGGAGGACCGGTCGCGGGTACGGACGAACATTTCCTCGAAGGTGTCAGAGACTATGCTGCCCGCAATTGCCTCGAATCCTGCGGCGCGGAAATCGTTTTTTCCCACCTGGGCAGCGATATTTATCTTATCGGCGCAGTGCTGATGGCGATGGAGCAGTCCAACGCAGCTTATCGAATTGTTAAAACAACCAAAGCATTGGATGACCAGACCAACAAAGAGATTTCGGTCAGATGGAGTGAATTATGAGCACTGAAAAATTGGTATTGGGGCTTGATGTGGGCACCCAAAGCACAAAAGCAGTACTGTATGATGCGAATGACAGAAAAATCGTCGCCGTGGAGTCGGCGCCACACGATATCATTCAAAAGGAAGACGGTACCAGCGAGCAGAAAGCGGAATGGTGGGACACGGCCATAAAAAACAGTATCGCCGCACTTCCGCAGGAAAAAGTGCAGCAGGTTCTGGCAATTGGAGTTTCGGGACAACAGCATGGATTTGTCCCAATGGGAAACGACGGCCAGGTACTTTACAATGCCAAATTGTGGAATGACACCAGTACAACGACGGAATGCGCTCAGATAGAGGAGCGCTTTGGCGGACGGGAAAAAATGGTGCAACAGGTGGGCAATCCCATGCTGCCCGGGTACACTGCTCCCAAAATTGCATGGCTCAAAAACCACCAGCCGGAAATATACGCCAAACTGGCCACCATTCTTCTTCCCCACGATTATGTAAACTACAAATTAACCGGCGTCATTGCCATGGAGTATGGCGATGCCTCTGGCACCGGGCTGCTGAATATCCGCACACGCCGCTGGGATGCGGACATGCTCAAGGCACTGGACCCCGACAAAGATTTATTGCCCTGCCTGCCGAAACTGATTGAGCAACCCGTCTTTGGGAACGTATCAGCGGACGCCGCCAAAGCGTTTGGTCTTCCCGTCAAAATACCGGTGTGCACCGGCGGCGGAGACAACATGATGGCCGCGATTGGCACCGGCTGCGTACAAAACGGCGTCGTGAGCGTCAGCATGGGAACATCCGGTACCGTTTTCGCGTACAGCGATCATCCGGTGATTGACGAGAAAGGCGAAGTGGCCGCATTTTGCGACTCCACCGGCGGCTGGCTGCCACTGGTGTGTACCATGAACTGCACTGTGGCCACCGAGCTGGTTCGCAGTATGCTGAATATTTCGGTAAAAGAACTGGATGCGTCAGCAGAAAACGTGGCGCCCGGCAGCGATGGTCTACTCACTCTGCCCTTTTTCACCGGCGAAAGAACGCCCAATCTCCCGGGTGCTCGCGGCGCGCTGATTGGTCTTACGCCCCTCAACTTCACTCCGGGCCACCTGGCGCGCTCCGCCATGGAAGCGGCGCTGTTTGGCCTGCGTTACGGTCTGGACGCCATCCGACGCAACGGCGTGGAGCTGAACGAAGTACATTTGACCGGCGGTGGCGCCAAAAGTCCATTGTGGCGGCAGATGGCCGCTGACATTCTCGGATGCACCGTTTGTCTCCCACAAATCGGAGAGGCCGCCGGCTTTGGCGCTGCACTGAAGGCACTTTGGATGCTCGAAGCCCTTGCGGGCAACGCCAGCATGTCTGACATCGCCAAAACACATGTAAAAATGCGGGATGAAACCATTCCGCCCAACCTTGAAACAGCGCAGGTCTATGACGCTGCCTACAAAAACTATCTCAAAGCGGTTGAAACTGTTGCACCGTTTTTTGATTGAACGACAGAACGAAGGAGTACAAAAAATGGCATATTATAAAGGTAAAAAAGAACATTTTGCGGGTATTGGCAAAATCCCGTTTGAAGGCAGAGATTCAGACAACCCTCTGGCATATAAGTTTTACGACGAAAACAAAGTGGTGGCCGGTAAAACAATGAAAGAACACCTGCGTTTTGCAGTGGCATACTGGCACAGCTTCTGTGGTACCGGCGCCGATCCCTTTGGTGCGGGCACACGTGATTTCAGCTGGGAATGTCATTCCAGCGCCATGGACAACGCCATGGAAAAACTGGATGCGGCATTTGAGTTCATTACCAAACTGGGCATTCCCTATTACTGTTTTCACGACAGAGACATCTCTCCCGCCGGTGATTCCCGTGCGGAGTCCGAGGCCAATCTTAAAAAAATCGTTGCTGCAGCCAAAGAACGTCAGGACAGTACAGGTGTCAAACTGCTGTGGGGGACGGCCAATCTATTTTCTCACCCAAAATTCATGAACGGCGCGTCCACCAACCCGCAATTCGACGTTGTGGCGGCTGCCGGCGCCCAAATTAAAGCCGCCATCGACGCCACCGTCGCACTTGGTGGAGAAAACTACGTATTCTGGGGTGGTCGCGAAGGATACACCTGCCTGCTGAATACTGACATGAAAAGAGAGCTGGCTCATATGGGACGCTTCCTGCAGATGTGCAGAGATTACGCCAGGAGCGTGGGATTCAATGGTGTTTTCCTCATTGAACCCAAACCCATGGAGCCCTCAAAGCACCAGTACGATGTTGACGCTGCCACGGTAATCGGATTCCTTAAAGAGCATGGTCTGGAAAAGGATTTCAAACTGAATATTGAAGCCAACCATGCCACACTGGCGAGCCATTCGTTTACGCACGAGCTGCAAACCGCTGCGGATGCCGGCATGCTGGGCAGTATCGATGCCAATCGAGGCGACGAGCAAAACGGCTGGGATACGGACCAGTTCCCCACCAACATCTACCAGACAGCCGAAGCCATGATGGTTGTTTTGGAAAATGGCGGTCTGGGCAGTGGCGGTCTCAACTTTGACGCAAAAGTTCGCCGCAATTCAACAGATGCTGAAGACCTGTTCCTCGCCCACATTGGCGGCATGGATGCGTTTGCCAGAGGTTTGGAGATTGCGGATAAACTGCTCACCGAATCTGCGCTGCCCAAAATGAAAGCCGATAGATACGCCTCGTGGAACGATGGCAACGGTCAGACGTTCGAAAAAGGCGAAATGGACTTGAAAGCTCTCGCCGAACTGGCCCCTGCAACTGAAGAGATGACACTTGTCAGCGGTAAACAGGAACTGCTGGAGAACATCATCAATCAGTATCTCTACAAATAGCCACTCCAGTATTCCTTTAAAAAAGGAGGCTTTTCTCATGTGTATTGTCAATCCCGTCCTCCCCGGGTTCCATCCAGATCCATCCATTTTACGTGTGGGATCCGACTACTACATTGCGTCATCAACGTTCTGCTGGCATCCCGCGGTTCGCATCCATCATTCCAAAGATCTCATCAACTGGAAGCTGGTGGGCTACGCGGTTACCCGGGAAAGCCAGCTGAACATGATTGGCAATGAAGACCACGGGGGCATCTGGGCGCCATGTTTGAGCTATCATGACGGCACGTTCTTTCTCATTTACACCGACGCCAAAAACTGGTCGACACCAGCGTACAAGGACGTTCATAATTATCTCATCACCGCGCCATCCATCGAAGGTCCATGGAGTGACCCAATTCACCTGAACAGCAGTGGATTCGACCCGTCGCTATTCCACGATGATGACGGCAGAAAATGGCTGGTAAACATGCAATGGGACCATCGTATGGATATTAATCCTTTTTCGGGAATTTTATTGCAGGAGTACGATCACGAGCAAAAAAAACTGGTTGGCCCCATTAAAAATATCTTCAAGGGCACGGAAATCAAACTGGTGGAAGGCCCCCACATTTATAAAAAAGACGGCTACTACTATCTTTTGACAGCAGAAGGGGGCACCTCCTGGGGGCATGCTGCGACTTTGGCGCGCGCCAAAAAAATTGATGGGCCGTACGAAGTCATGCCGACAAATCCGCTCATCACATCGGCCGATGACCACACTTTGGAACTGCAACGCGCAGGACACGGGTCATTTGTGGAAACCCTGGATGGCCAGTGGTATTTCGCGCATCTTTGCGGACGTCCCGTCATGCCCATGCGCAAGTGTATTCTTGGCAGGGAGACCGCCATCCAAAAACTGGAATGGCCCAAAGGGGAATGGCCCAGGCTGGCGCACGGCACCAATACCCCTGTTGTGAGAGTTGAAGATGCGGGCCTTCCTGAAGTGTCATTTGAACAGGATTCAAAAAAACCATACTTCAACGATGATTTTGACAGCGACGTCCTGCACCTGGAATACAACTCTCTAAGGGTTCCCATCGAAGACAGTTGGGCGACATTAAAGGCCAAAAAGGGATACCTGCGCCTCTATGGTCGCGAATCGCTGATTTCGGTGCATCACCAGAGTCTTGTTGCCAAACGCATTGTACATCTGGACACAACAGCGTCATGTGCAATTGATTTTATTCCCGATAGTTTTCAGCAGATGGCCGGACTGATTTTTTATTACGACACCACCAACCATCATTACCTGTGTATTTCACAAAACGACGCAGGAAAACGCATTTTGGGCATAATTACAGCTGACGGTGGCGCGCACATCGAATATCCTGATGCAATGGTCACACTCCCGGATACTGGAACAGTTTACCTCAAAGGCGAAATGCACGGCGCCTCGCTGCAGTTTTTCTACGCGACAACTCCAGACAACTGGAAGGCCATCGGAGCCCCCGTTGATGCCACTGTCCTTGCGGATGAACACAAAGCAGAAGTCAAATTCACCGGCGCCTACGTCGGTTTATGTGTGCAGGACCTCACGGGGCGGCGTAATCACGCTGATTTTGACTGGTTCAACATGGAGGTGTTGAAAGAATGAAAATGCTCAAACCGCTGACCCACAGGCAAATTTTCGGATACACCATTGGTGACCTGGGAATCAACCTGAACTTTCAAATGATGAGCTTCTACCTTGCCTACTTTTACACAGATGTATTCAGGATTCCCACAGAACAGGTGACCGGGCTGTTTTTCGCCGCACGATTCTGGGACGCCATCAACGATCCGCTCATGGGCTATCTTGCAGACCGAACCCGCACTAAATGGGGAAAATTTCGCCCCTATCTGTTATTTGGCGCGTTGCCCTTAAACCTGATACTGCTGGCGTGTTTTTTTACGCCGGAAATGTCAACCACCGCCAGGGTTGTATACGCCTATGTCACGTACATTGCCCACGGGATGCTTTTTACGGCTGTTGGATTGCCCTACTCCTCCATCAGTGCGGTAATGACGCAGGATCAACAGGAGAGAGCGGTCATTTCGTCGTATCGCATGTTCTTCGCTGTGGTAGTGGCCCTGAGCGTGATCATTTTGGTGCAGCCATTTGCGGGGTTGTTTGAACAGGAAACCACCGGATTTACAGTGGCCGTCCTTGCCGTTGCAGCGCTATCCACCACACTGCTTCTCGTGGCCTTTAAAAACTCTGAGGAACGGGTGAAAATTCCAGGGGAAAGATACAAAATATCGCAGATTCTTCCCATGGTCCTGGGAAACGGACCACTGCTGTGGCTGGCGCTGGCCATGTTTTTAAACACATGTATATGGGTCACAGTCAATGCTGTTGCGTTGTACTATTTTAAATACGTTTTAAAGCACGAAAGCCTGTTTGCCATCTTCTTTTTCATCATGTTGCCAGCCAATTTACTTGGGGTACTGCTCACGCCGATTATCACCAAACGGATTGGCAAAAAAGCAGCATTCATGATTGGCAGTGCGGTGGTGCTGATATTCTATCTCACTCGTCATATAGTGCCCAGCAATCCCCTGTACATCTTTATTGCGGTGTCATTTGTGGCTACCTTTGGGATGATGATGTGCTCCGTTACTCAGTGGGGTATGGTGCCCGACACCGTTGAATACGGCCACTGGAAAAACGGCGTTAGAAGCGAAGGCATTCCATTTGCATTTTTCTCTTTTACACAAAAAATGGGCATGGCCGTGGCGGGGGCAACGGCGACGGGGGTGCTGTCACTGGCGGGATATGAGGCCAACACAGAACTGACAGAAACCGCCAAAACAGCTATTGAAGCCCTGTTCAACCTGTTCCCGGCGGGATACTCGCTCCTGTGTCTCATTGCTCTGGTATTCTATAAACTCGATAACAAAACGTACTCCAAAATCCTCAACGAGCTAAAACAGCAGGAAGCCTCCGCCACTCCGGACGCCGACGCGAAATAGCGCCCCTCTGCTCAAAATTATTGAGAAACATTTTTACCGCCGTTAATCATTCAACAGCAATGGTGTGCCCAAAAATCATTCAGGTATGATAGTTCTAATCGCGGTTTCGCGTGTATAATCGTTTCGGTTCTCAGTGCACAACGCCTCTTGAAAGGAAAATTATGATCCGAAAACCAAAACGGAATCTGCTGTTCGGCATCACTATTGGACTGCCAATAGTGGCCATCGTCGCTTACAGGCTCTTTTTTCCAGGCATTCCATTTCTGCTGGACTATATGAAACCGTCAAATTTCGAGGGCACTTATTCTGTCAGGGAACGAAGAATCGATGCGGATGGCCGAACAGTGCCGCTGCGAATCTACACACCATCTGACAAGATACCCAAAGGCACGATACTACTGGTGCACGGTGTACACAATGACGGATACTACGAAAAACGACTGATTCATTTCACCACCACCCTGGCACACAACGGTTTTCGAGTAGTCACCCCCGATATAGATGATCTCAAACAGTATCACATTGTGGAACGCGCTGTGAAGGATATAAATGCGGCAGCACTCTGGCTTCTGAATGACTCCGGATTGATTGGCCAGACAGACAAATTTGCATTGTGGGGTATCAGCTTTGCCGGGGGTCTATGCCTCAGTCTTTGTGCCACTCCGCGTTTAAGGGACCGCATTTCCAGCAGTTTTTCCTTCGGTGGCCATGGGGATTTGGACCGCACCATGCAATACCTGATGACGGGTGAAACGCAAGGAGAACATTTGCGCCCCCATGTGTACGGACAGGCAGTCCTGGTGCGCCGTTTCGCCGACCGGCTTGTTCCCGCGCCACAGGTATTCCCGCTTCAGCAAATGATTTACGAATATCTGCGCGGAAATTACAAAATTGCCAGGCAACGCAGTGCGCAATCCCAAAAGGAATCCCGAACGCTCTTTCAATTAATATTTCGACGGGATGTGGACACATTGGGGGCGATTTTAAAATCGAAAGTCGGAAAACCAGTGACGGCAAAAGCACTTTCTGCGGTGAAAGGCCCTGCCCCTGCGTGCGCAGTCTTTCTGCTTCATGGCAGCTCTGACAATGTCATTCCAAGAGGAGAACTGGAAACGCTAAAAGAGTGGGCAGTGCAATCGGAAAAATCAAAGGTATACGCGCTCGTATCGCCCGTAATCAGCCACGTGGAACTGGAAGAAAATCCATCCAGTCAGCTCATGGAATATGTCCGCATTATTCGATTTTGGAATGAACTGTTGCGCAACAGTTGAGACCTCACCGGGCCATGTGCCCTCACCGAAACAATGTTAAGTTGATGGAATCACAGAGCCCCTAAAGCCCTGTGTTTCGACAGGACGTTGAGCACTGATACGATCAACGAATGTGCGTAAAGGCCGAATCTGATTCGACCCTCTGCTGCGATTTAGTCGCCCCCCCCAATTATTCGGGATATATGTACAGTTTGCAATCCAATCAGATTATCCGGAATTTATCGATGTCAATCATGAACAGAAAGGCATTGGGCTTCATCTGAACTGCAATTGCATATCACTGAATCCCAATTATAATTTACTTCAAAGAGCCCTTCAGTGGAAATGGCAACCAGGTTCCTGATTTTTTAGAAAAGAAGAGGCAGTCTATCTGTCGCTCTAGCTGACATCCGCCAGGCGTAAAGCCGGTCCTACATTGGTGGATAAAATATGACCGACGGCGTGTAAATGATGACTGCAACTGAAAAACCAAAATATCACAATTCATCGATTTCAAAAGGAAAATCGACTTTCACCATGATTCATAAAAAAGGACAGCACAAATCTCAATGTTTAATTCTGGCTACGGCAATCCTCTGCCTGATCAGTGGCTGCGACGGCAAACCCAAAAACAAAAAAAAGAAGGACATCACTGTTGAGCAAACCACTGTTACACTGAGAATTCATGCATGGGAAGGGTATGTGGAAGAATATGAAAAAACATTTGTTGAAAAAATGAAAAAAGAGCACCGCGTGAATGTTAAAATCGAGCTCACCCATGCATCTGGTCTCGATTCTTTTCTTTCATACGCCAAAAATCAGAATGTCCACCTGATTAGTCCCGCAGCCGACCTGCTGGCGCCGTTGAAAAAGGCAGGTGTGCTGCAGCCGGTAGACTTTGATAAAATACAAAACAGTGCGCAACTCAATCCCATTATTCTCCAAAAAAATTTATATAAAATCGAAGGTGTGCCGTATGCCCTTCCCTTCAACTTCGGCCCCTATGCCATTGCATGGAACAAAAACAAAATGCAGCAACCAACATCCTACGCTGAACTGTGGAATCCCAAATATCGAAAGCGGGTCACCATCAGTGGTTTTTACGATACCATTAATATTTACATGACCGCTTTAATGCTGGGGTATCCGAAAGAAGACCTTTTCAATCTTTCTGATGCACAGTTAAACGCTGTGGAAAAAAAATTGAGCGAGCTCTGCAGACTGCAGATTGTTGATTATTGGCGAGAAAACCTGAACCCCAAAAAACGCGACCTTTTTGATATTGGAATGGACTGGGGTATTGGCGTAAAGCAAATCAATGAACAATATAAAGGTAACTGGGAATTTACAATCCCCAGGGAGGGTGCGACCGGCTGGATTGACACCTGGGCGTTGACCGTCAATGTAACCGACAGCCTGACCAAAATGGTCGCCTACGAATTCATGAATTTTATGATAAGTTCCAGGATTCAGGCGCGGGTAGCTCAAAACACCTCTTACGCCCCCGTTAACCCGTTTGCAGGACGGTATCTTAGTGCTGACGAAAAGAAAAAGTATTATCTGACCGACCCCCAATTCATCGAAAAAATAGTGTTGTGGCAACCGTTAGACAAAGAAGTGTTGAAAAAATATCAGGCCACCTGGCAACGTGTCAGGAACAATTCCACTATTTCTGCAACAGCATCTTCGGGGTCCTGATGGCTCTGCGAAAGACCACACTGCGCGCGAAACTGCTCATGTACACACTGGGATGGGTAGCACTTGTATCACTTGTTTTGACCGCTGTGTATGTATGGGTGACGTATGAAGCGCTTTTCGTCCACATAGAAAAAACAAACAACGAAGTGCTGATCAAACTTGAACATATCCTTGCAGTGCCATTGCTCAAACAGGATTTTGTGATGATAGTGGACATCATTGATCAGGAGAAAAGAACAGGAGAGCTTGACTACATATGGGTGTTCAACAAAGAGGCGTCCATTATCGCATGTACCGACGAATATCAAATCATGCAGCCCATCGATGCGCGATTCGCAGAAAATGAATCGTTCAGATGCCGCGAAATGTCGAACGGCGGAAAAATATGCATTCTTCCAAACTATCATCTGGTAAAAAAGATTGCGCAAACAGTGCTCTTTGGGACAGGCATCGCACTTTTGGTGATACTGACCATGGTGGCGTTTTTTACGGTGCGACTAACGGCTGAACTGACAAATGCGTTGCATAAAGTTGTGGATGCATCTGCTCGCATGGCAGAGGGGAATTTTGATTTGCAACTCCCTCACTCATCGATTCTCGAAGTGGATAATCTATCTGGAACATTAACAGATACTGCAAAGAAACTGTCGGATTTAACCCGACATCTAAAGCAGGAACGCGATTTAATAATTGAAAGCGAAGAAAAGTATCGAACTTTGCACGACAGCAGTTTTGATGCACTCATTACCTTAAATACGGCAGGTGAAATTCTATTCGCCAATCCCGCGGCGGACAGTATGTTTGACTGTATCGAAAACATGGCTCTGAAAAAGAGACCATTTCACTCTTTATTGTCGCATGCAGACGCGGAAGAATGGTCTGGAGATGACACAGCCAGAGTAAAACAATTTGCCGCGTTAAAAGAGAGCGCCGATACATCGGGGACCGCCACAGCAGAGCTGTTGTGCGAAAAGACTACAGGCGAAATATTTTGGGCGACCGTGCTGTTCAGCCGTATACGATTGAATGGCCAAAATCTGTTTCTGGCGACCATACGCAATATCGACGAGAAGAAAAAAGCACAAGTGGAGATGAACCGGATATGGCAGTTACTCAAAAGCATTATTGACTCCATGCCATCCGTTTTGATCACAGTAGATTCAGACGGCAGAATAACAATGATGAATCATGAGGCGGAAAGAGAGGCCCGAATTTCGTCAAAGGACGCCGTTCAACTGGACATTCAGAAAGTATATCCCGTGCTGGCTCCGCACGTGACACTTATACAACATGCGATTAAGGAAAAAAAAATACAACAGGACACGCGGGTGCAACTTTCTCTTGCCGGTCGCGTCGGTTATGCGGACATCACTGTGTACCCACTGGCCTCAGGCGAAAAAAAAGGCGCTGTGATACGGGTTGACGACATCACTGAACGCGTTCATCTGGAAACAATGATGCTTCAATCTGAAAAGATGCTTTCCCTTGGCGGGTTGGCGGCGGGGATGGCGCATGAAATCAACAACCCTCTGGCGGGCATTATTCAGAACGTTCAGGTGGTCTCCAGCCGGTTGAAATCCGACATGAAAAAGAACGAGGAGGTTGCCAGAGAATGCGGCACTGAAATAATTGCCATAGAAAAATATGTCGAAAATCGGGGATTGGGCGAACTTCTAAAAATTATCCACGAGACCGGATTACGCGCATCTCAAATTGTGAGAAATATGCTGGGATTCGCCAGGAAGGATACAGACACCTCATCGCTGTGCGATATCGCTGAAGTGATTGAAGACACCCTGACAATTATTTGGAATGACTATGATTTGAAAAAAAAATACGACTTTCGGCACATTCGAATCGAAAAAAATTACACAAAAGGTTCGGTTCCCAGGCTCATGTGCCAGACAGGTCAGATTCAGCAGGTTCTATTCAATCTGTTTAAAAACAGTGCTCAGGAAATGGCACGAAAGAAGGCACAGAGCAAAGACGCCGGCTGGATACCCTGCCTGTCGATTTCTCTGGAGAGCAACAGCACTGAGGCTATTCTAAAGGTGGAGGATAATGGTCCTGGAATGAGTGAAGCGATTCGCAAAAGAGTTTTCGAACCGTTTTTTTCAACCAAGAGCGTTGGGGAAGGGACAGGACTGGGGCTGTCGCTCTGTTATTTTATCATTACAAACAATCACAAAGGCAAAATGACAGTGGATTCAAAAGAAGGCGAATGGACCCGGTTCATCGTTCGACTTCCAATATGATGGGGGCCCCAGGTGAATCCAACCGGTGTGCAAGGTGGCCTCAGCAGCATGTTCACCATGGATTGGGAGGATATAACCCCAAACCGAAACGCCCTCACATTTAATGTGGCGTCTACCGCCGCCGCCTGGACATTCACACCCATTTTTTTACTCGACTTCCGAAAGTAATGCGCTAAAGAACTACAAATGACAAAAGAAATTCGACTTCGCTTTATCCCGATATTCCCATTGTAACTGTTTTGGCAACCATGGTTTTTTATTGCCTGCGGCAGCGCTGCGCCACGTGAGTCCGGTCCAGCAACCTGCCCTCGACCCCCTCACGGCCTGCTCTTCGGCCATAATTGCCTCACCTGTCTTTCGCTCAATTTCGATTTTCACTAGTGACCTCTTTGGTATACCAAATAAACGCCGTTGCGTTAATTGAAGCATCGCTATTCAAAATGTTCTTCCGAACTACGACCGCGGTTTTGGTCCTTAATCTGTCCATGCTGGCTTGTTAAAGGATTTCCACTCTCATCAACCTTGGGATTACCGTCGAGCCAATGAGGATTTGGGTGTTGTTTATCAGATGAGTGTTGCGTTTGGCCAACTGTCCCGCACGGACTGTCGCCCGCGCCTTGCAGCGGAAGAATGAAGCAATAACTTTACGTTCCTTACAGCGTCCCCTATTTCCCTATTTCCTATTTCGCCTGACTGTCTCGGCTATCCTTTTGAAAGGTGAGAGTTTCGAAAAAAATTTCGCCGAGTCCAGAACAACTTGCGTATTGTTAAGCATAAACAAAACGTTGGCATCTCGCTGCAATGCGATACACGCTGGTACTGTTGGTACCAAAAATACGGAGTTGCAAAATGTTGGTGACAGGAGAAAAATCAGGAAAAGTCAATCGAATTCTTGTTGCAGATAATCAAAGCACCGTTCTGTGCAACGCAGTGTCAGGTCTTTCAGATTCCAAGTGTACGGTTTATACCGCTCAAACCTGTGATGAAGTCAAAAATTATGTATTGGGGCAAACGTTTGCGCATTTTTTTATTGATGTAGAATTAGACGGCCGCAATCAATGTGGCATCGATTTGGTGCGGTGGCTAAAAAAACAGGACATTCAGACGCCAGTACACATGCTTAGTTGTAGTGACAGTACAGATTTATTGCTGGCATGTCTTCTGGCTGGTGCAAATGACTATATCTGGAAGGGTGGCATGAAGCCAAATCCACTGTTGCAAATGAAGAGAGTAACAAAAGAATTCTCACTATGGAAATGTCGTCTGCAACGAGGAATCATGTGTTACTGGGCATACAGTATTTTTCGTACCAGAGGGTTATGCAACACTCAAATAGACTTATTGGCGCGTTATACTGAATTGGGATTTCCAGATATCTACGAGTTGTCGGATATCATGAAAGTCAGTGAGAACGCTCTCGTAAAAAGATTTACCAGAATCGAGCGAACGTTGCGATTGAAAAATCGTGCAGCGCTTATCCAACTGCTGACAATCGCTTCCGGCTATATGCAGACTGTATGAAAGAATCACATCAAAACGTCAGATTTGTCATGTGTCATAACTCAATTAAAATGTCATATGCCAGTGTCGTTTCAAACTACTACAAATAAAATTGAGTTTTATGCGCATGACAAAAAGTATGTCGTTGACACAACTGAGCATATCATCGGCGTCTATATTAAATGCTTTCGAAAAACAGCTGATGATAAAAAATTTGCAAAATCCCAAAAGGGATGTTGAATCTGTTTGCATTCCAAAAAAAACATTTTTTATTCATTACAAATTCATAATTTAAATCAAAGAGTTAGTATTGATCCAACACAAATATGCTGTTGATGTGAGATAGCGTGAAGACTATATTTTTATGCGGTTACCGAGAACGAGGTTTTTGCATGGTTACAGTGCTCTCTAATAGGAGAAAACGTTTATACGCCCTCGAAAAAAATCAGATTGGGCAGTGCCAAAATTTAGTTCCGAACAAACGTACATCGAATACGTAATTCCACTCATTAGAAAAAGAAAACTGATTTTTTGCGTTCTGTCCGCGGCAGAATGTCTGCGCATTGATGCGTGGATTAGACGGTGTTATGTGCATCGGTCTCCCAGAGGAGCCGATGGTAAAATTGGGATCAATCCCAGAGGAGGAGATTATGAGTATGAAAAAAAATATTGCAGGAAGTTCAAACACAGTGGGCCGGTTTATCCGAGCTACAATTCTGACGGCGATGGCATCTGTTTTCCTTACGATCGCCAGCGGAGGCGTCGCTCACGCCAACCTCTGGCAATTGTCGGACGGCTTCGACAGCAATCCATCCGACACGTGGTATTTTGAGACATATGGCGTTAGTGGAGCCGGGTTCGACATCAATGCCGGAACTGCGCGCAGTGCCCCAAACAATGCATATCTGTGGAGCCAAACCAATTTTTCCGCAGTGGGTCGATATGTGACACTGCGCAACAACTCATACCGTGACCAATGCGCAGCAGGAATCCACATACAGGGAATGGCCGGCGCCAAAGTCAACGTTGAAATCATCGATCCGAAAAAATGGGTTTATGTGTCGTTGAAAACTGCCACTATCAATTCCAGTGGTTACACCAAGGTTCTCGTTCCGGCGTGGACAGGCGGCCCCAACACAGTATATTTTCGTGTATCATTGCTGAATGGAAGCGGATTCAGCATGGTGCGTGTCGATGACCTTGTAGTGCAATGTACCTACTAAACCGAATATATCTATCTTCTCGGCGAAGTGCCGGATACGCAAGAGATATCGACAGGGACGCCATCGATAGTCAATACCGGCACGCAATCTCTAAAACTTCTGTTTAACCGAGTTTTCGAAGCAGCTATTTTTTTGTTTCCCGAACTGCGGCCTTAACCAATAGTAATAGGTGTTTACCGGAGTCGCGCGTGTATGAAGAGTTGAGCCGAAGACGGATTCCTGTCGAGCGAGCAGTCCATGAAACGTCCTGTTGAGCCACTAAGAAGTTCCCACTAAAAAGTTCCTGGCCATTTCAAATCAACTAAAAACGTTAAAAATCGATTGTCCAGCAATACCGGCTGCGCCATGGCAGGGGCGTTTACAACAAAAGACATGCGCAGATCCGCATATTCCCCATTCAGGGCATCGGAAACATTTTGCGGAATAATAAACGATACATCATTAAACTGCCCCGCAGTCAGCGTGCTCATTTGAATGGTTTCCAGTTGCTCATAATAAGTACCCCAGGAGGGCACCTTCACAATGTGGTCATGTCGTCATACTGGGGCATCTGGGGCATAAACACGTCCACCGACACTATACACCCAATGTGGACAATGTGACGCTTTCCACCTCAACCCAACCCGCTGGGCATAACTTCGATGGATATGGCGCCATCGGTATGGATGATGCTGTTCGCCCGGGTGTTGCGCCAATCTTCAAATCGCTCAAAGCCAAAAATGTGCGCGCCTTCGTCGTACAGTTTGGCAGCGGCGCCGCAAGACAGTTTGCTGTCGCGCTTATCGCCGGAACAACCTTCGATAAGGGGGATACACAGTAAGGAAAGAAAAACAAAAGCAACTCGATGCATTTGGAACTTCGTGTCAACAAACGGCCTGAGAAGCTTGAACGTCACAAAATGCAACTTTGATTGGGTATCAATCACACAACAGTAATTCTTATTAAATCCGGCAACGATACTACCGTCGACAGATAGACTGTCATTCAATCACTGACGTTGTTCGCGCGTCCATACCCTTTTTGCTCGACTTCCGAAAGTAATGCGCTAAAGAACTACAAATGACAAAAGAAATTCGACTTCGCTTTATCCCGATATTCCCACTGTTACTGATTTGGCAACCATGGTTTTTTATTGCCTGCGGCAGCGCTGCGCCACGCGAGTCCGGTCCAGCAACCACACCCCAAAAAAACAGCGCTGACGCGCAACAGACACATCCCTTCACCGTCATGTCTTACAATGTGCTGAGTCCCAACGAAAGTGATGATGCACTGGGACGTGGATGGGAAATTCGAAAATCGCTTATCGTTAAACAGATTCGAGAGCAGCAGCCGGACATTCTTTTGCTGCAGGAATTGGTCAAGGACGACAAATCCAATACTGCGGAGTGGATGCGGCGGCAACTGACTGCCAAAGACATGCCCCTTCCGTACGCGGTAGTGGGAGGCAGTGGCGCTGAACCCGAAGATATATTTGTAAATACAGATAAATTTGAAATCATTTTCCCCAAAAAAGCAAGGACGCACAATGACTATACGCTTTTCGGGGAGACTCTCATCAACACCGGAAACAAAGATTCGTTGGAGCACAACACGGTGTACCTGCCCCCCGACCCCCTCACGGCCTGCTCTTCGGCCATAAATCAGGCCACGCCTTTAGAAAGCCGCAAAACGGCTTCGTGGGCTCATCTGCAGCATATTGCCTCCAGGCGCGAACTTGTCGTTGCCAATGTGCATCTGTACTGGAGACACGAGACATCGAAAGACAACACCATTCGAACCGAGCAGCTTCGATGCGTCAGCAGCATGTTGCATCAGCGATTTCCAGGCATCCCCAAAATCGTTGGCGGCGATATAAACGCGGAGCTGGTGAGTGACGAAATCAACCTGTTCCTTGGTGGTTTTGGCCACCCGGACAGGCGATTTCAAAGCGCGTCACTGCAACCGAACGACCATCTGGGCACATGGAATGGCTTTTGTGCCGATTGCACGCCGGCGCTAAAAATAGATCATCTCTTTCTCCAGGACTTGGTCGTTGCCCACTCCAGTACGCCCCTGCATCAAAAATTCAACAAGCATTGGCCATCGGACCACTGCCCCATCGTAGCCACTTTTGAATTCAAGTAAGCCCCCAACGAATGCAAAGGCACCGTTGGAAGCGGGTTTTCACCGTGTTATGACCAAAGCGTTTTAACAAAAGGGAGAACATTTTGCAGAAAGACAAAAAAAAACCAGTGGCAATTCCCGCGCATCTGATTGTATTTTCCACCATTGCAATATTGGTAACATCGTGCCTCCTGCCCAGTACCATGAAATACGGAAAACCATCCAAACCGCCATTAATTAAAGGGATTTACACCGCCGATCCATCCGCCCATGTATTTGATGGCAAAATCTACATTTATCCGTCCCACGACCCGGATGCGGCTGGGGTTTCCACAGGGGATGCCAATTCATACAATATGGTGGATTATCATGTGTTTTCCATGAAATCCATCGACGGACCCGTTACCGATCACGGCGTCGTGCTTCAACTGGCTGATATTCCCTGGGCCACCCGGCAGCTGTGGGCTCCGGATGCCGCGTGCCGAAACGACAAATGCTACCTATACTTTCCTGCCAGAGACCAAAAGGGCGTTTTTCGCATCGGCGTTGCCGTGGGAGATGGACCGGCAGGGCCATTTACGGCGGAGTCGAAGCCCATTGAAGGCAGCTATAGCATCGATCCGGCAGTATTCATCGATGATGATGGACAGGCGTACATGTACTTTGGTGGCATATGGGGCGGAGAACTGGAAAAATGGACAGATGGAAAATACAACCCATCTGCACTCGAACCGAGCGGCAACTCGCCGTCTGTAGCGCCCCGGGTCGCTCGATTGTCCGACGATATGAAATCATTTGTTTCGTTGCCCCGGGAAATCGAAATCATTGATGACACGAAACAACGCGTGAAAGCCCAAAGCGGCCAACGCTTCTTCGAAGGGGCATGGGTTCATAAGTACAATGACTTGTATTACCTCTCATATTCAACCGGAGACTACCATCAGATTGTGTACGCCATTGGCACATCGCCCACCGGACCATTTCGATATATGGGGGTTTTGCTCACACCGGTGATTGGGTGGACCACACATCACTCCATCGTTAAAGTGGAAGGGAAGTGGTTCCTTTTTTACCACGATGCGTCCCTCTCGGGCGGCATAGACCATCAACGATGTGTCAAAATGACGCCATTGACATACAGATCGGATGGCGCCATTGAAAAAATCAATCCGGAGTAACGGCTGTTTTCGCCCCATTTTTGAAGTTAATTTCTGTAGGCGTCTGCCGGGACTGCGCCGCATCTACAATTTCTTTAAAACTGCAGGCGGTCATCGCGGCACTTAAATGGCCGCGCAGATTTTCATACATAAACAGCGGTGCATCGGGAGAATATTCGTACATGGCAAAGCCGATATACTGATTCTCTACATGATAGGGCATAAAAATGTAGTGACTGTTGCAATTGGCACAGCGAAACGCCTCCGGTATCAACGTACATGCAGGCATCTCCCCGTCATTTACGGTTACTGGATTTCCATCATCGTCCAGGCGATAAGCCCATACCAGGTCTACCATATCGGGCATCGTCCAATTTTCCGGCAGGATTGGTTTCTTAAATTTCCAAAGGGCAAAACTGCGAATACCAAGTTCCGGAAAGCCCTTTGTTATAGTCTTTTTAAGTCGTTCGAAATCGAAGCAGTGCACCAGCCGCTGACAGGTGACAGCGATTCTATGCTGAAATTCCTCCTCGATGAGACGCGTACGATTGACGCGTCCGGCCAGCTGCTCTCTTATGAACGCGCCGGCCTGCTCCAACAGATTGTTGGCTTCGCCGATATGCTCCGCCTTTTCAAACAACGCTCCCACATGAACCGACAACTCCCGCAAAAGCGCAAACATAAGGGCATCGGTATCACTGAAATGCTCGGCACGGTAAAGCAGAATATCCACCTCGTTTAAAAATATGTGCCGAATCACCGGTCGCTGAACGTCCCAAACGAGACTGCCCACCAGACTCTCAATCAGCTCCCGCAGCGCAATATCACCAGGATACGCCGTTGCATCTTTATGAACATTTTCCAGCGCCACCTGCCAAAGTTGAATCACCACCCGCTCCATGGTCAATTCCTCCAGAGGCACCTGACTGGTTCGGGCTCTCAACACTCTTTTAGAAAAACAGCCGCACGACCGCCGATGCACCGCCTCGGTGGGCAACACGGTATCCATGGAAAAATCCATCCGGCCCAACTGGGCCAGGATACTCTCCACTGCAACCTGTCCCAGGCTCTCAAGGGGTTGACGCACCGTTGCCAGAGACGGCGTTACCCGCGCTGCTTCTGGAACATCATCGAACCCGGTCACCGCCACGTCGGTGGGGACCAGCACGCCATTTTTGGAAAGCTCCTCAAGGGCGCCAAACGCAGAGTAATCATTCACTGCGACAATGCCATCAAACTCAAGATTCCGCTGTATCAGATTCCGCACTGCCAAAACGCCATCCCGCGATATAAATCCGCCTTCAAGAACCAGTTCCGGGCGATATTCCAGATTGTTCGCCGCCAGTCCTCGTTTATATGCGGCATATCGTTCCTGGGCCTCGTTATGATCATTGGGGCCTTTAATAAAGGCGATACTTCTAAGATTATGTACAGTTACAAGATGAGCGATGGTCGCTTCAATTCCACTGGCATTATCCACCACCACATGGTGATACCCTGGCACTTTCTCTGACACACATACCAGCGGCAGTTCTCCGAAGCGGGCACACAGTTTTTTTACGTATTCCCGTCCGTGAGAAGTCGTAATAGGGCTGGTTAGAATGATTATTCCATCGAGTCCGCAATCCACCGCAAAATCGCTGACGACGTTAAAATGGTTGTCAAGTCGGTCGTCAAACCCGGATTCGAAATCTGCCGTACCATCCTGAGTGGTTCCAACAAACGTCACTAAATCCAAATCATATTTTTTCGCATGAGACACTATGCCTTTCCAGACTCCCGCCTGATAAAGTTCATGAACCGCGTCGATCAACACGCCGATTTTCATCCGTGGCCCGGTCATACCATCAACAGCTCCCTGTTCCGCATCGCAATTTCACAAATTTTTTCCAGTAATTCACGGTCAGACCCTCAGTCGATATTTACCTTGTTTACTATAATCGAAATTCTGAATTCGTCATTCTTTGGTGGCAAGATTTCAGTTTTGCAGTGCCTGTTTAGCCTCTTCCAAATTTCACAAGGTATGATGCCCTCGCAAAATGGCAACAAAATCATTGTCTCCCCGATGCAAACAGCGATGGAATATACTATTTGAGCTATTCTGGCATGAATAAGTTTGTAAATTTCATTTACAAATTGAAATATAGCCACCAAATTTCTGAAACAAAAACGGAACACGCACCGTTGGATGATGTCGGCATTCTCGAAACAACCTTAGTCCGACACCTGCTCCCTTTCCCATCTGGCAACAGCGATTTGCTCAAAGCAGTTCCCTGCCCAACAAAACCGGAAAACACAGATTGCAGCAGACGTGCAATAGCGATAAAACGTTGCACGAATCCAACATAATTTGAAATTTAATCCAATAGAGAGGCATATTCGATGAAACAGTTTTCTATTTTTAAACAGTTTTCCATTTCTCATCTGCTGCTTGTCGTTTTGCTTTCAGGTGCAGCGTGCTCTGGCATCCGAACAGTCGACGTCAGCTATCCCGCTATCCCCGCCAGCCGGCTGAAGGACAACGCCGGCGACTACAGCGCGAAGCTTCACAAAGAGGGACTGCTGGTGAAATTTGAGAAAGGAGACACCATACCAGTGGCGATTACATCACAGCTGCCTTTTGCGACATTGACGTCCGGAGAGAACCAGTTTGTCTTCGCCCGACCCACTTTTGTGTTCCTGAACAAAGAAGGGCTGTTCATCAGTCCGGATGGAAAAAAATTCGCGCCCATCTACAATACCAGAGCCCTGAAAAAGCTGTACAATGCACGGCAGGGCACCTTTTCAATCGGATTCTCCCTCACTAAAGATTCGGGGGCGCAAATCAAAGCGGACTTTTCACTGGAATAATGTTCAGACCTTCCTCTCTGTCATATGCAGCTTTTTCGGGTTTTACTTGACGGTCCATGAAGATTCGGTTAGACACCGCGCTTGCGGATTTTTTAACTGTCCGCTGTGGTTGACGCGATTGTAAAAACGTCGCGTTCATTATTTAACTCCTTGCTCTAACCATGTATTAGGGCTGGAATCCATGAGGAGACATTCATGACTCAAGTATTGCCCAAAGAAA
>JAFGQN010000164.1 GCA_016935665.1 Deltaproteobacteria bacterium
ATCTGCGTATTGCTGCGCCTTACAGCAGGAATCAGGTGAAAAAATTCAATGATAACGAATGAAAACGACAGTTTTTGATGCACTGTTGGTCAAAGACGATGCTACTTACGGTCCGGCATGACAAACAAATGGCTTGAATCACAAGGATTGCTTTCTATCAAAGAATTATGGGTGACCATTCATTATCCGGCCCGATAACTTCAAGGAACCGCCCGGTGCGGCCCCGCATGCCCGGGTGGTGTGGGAACCGGGGGAGAAAAACCCCCGGTTCCCCGATGCTGCGCTGAAGTTCTATTGAATATGAGCTGATTGAGAAGGAGATGAATAGGGTTTGATAGTACGTAACTCCTTTTCTTCAGATTGGCGCGTTCTATACAAATCCCAACGAAGCTGCATATTCATCCAAAAATCTTCGCTCATCCCAAAATATCTTGCCAAACGTAACGCCGTACTTGGGGTTATTCCACGGCGCCCATTTATGATTTCATTAATTCTTTGATATGGAACATGTATCGCATTCGACAATTCCCGTTGAGTAATATGCATTGGTTCAAGAAATTCTTCCATTAACATTTCACCGGGATGAATTGGCTCTCTAACTTTTGGAACTCTAACCATAATTCCCTCCAAAATCACCGATGATAATCGACGATTTCAACATGTTCAGCATTACCATCTCGCCAAACAAAACAAACACAATATTGATCATTAATTCGAATACTGTATTGCCCTGCTCGATCTCCGGACAACTGTTCAAGCTTGTTTCCCGGAGGCACCTTCAAATCATCAAGAACCGATGCTGAATCAATTTGCTCAAGTTTGCGAATAGCTACACGCAACACATCTCTCGGGCACAATTTCCGAGCGTCTTTACTATTCTTTCCATCATAGATATCTTCAGAGCCTTGATTCTTGAACGACTGTATCATTGAGGCATGATAGCACGGAACTCATGCTACGTCAATCCAGGATTTGTTTTCGGATTTCATGGCGTTCCGGGTAGATTAGGGGAGCTTGCGCTCCCCGTCGCCCCCTAAGAACCGTACAAGACAGTTTCGCATCATACGGCTCAGGCCCCTTTAAGCCTTCGTTACACGGAAGACCGGCGGTTTTATACTGGCAGGAAATGGTTTTGTGTTGCTGCTTTTCCTGCGCATAATGAAGTACTCTTTATACATCCGATCGAAGGGATTTGCATCTGCTTTAATCTTTATGTATTTGGCGAGCGCAGTGTTCCGGATTTGTCGCAGAAATAACACTTTGGTAGTGCCCTTTGCCGTCTCCGAGAAGCAGGATAATTGCCACTCTGCTTTTGGGAATTGAAAGTAGCGGTTAGCTACCCAAAAGCGACTTTTATTGTCATGGCGTTTTCTTGCCCATTTTCATGATGCTTCCCATAAAAAGGAATCCAGATTCGAAAATGTTTTGGCCGAAGGAATGTATCGGTGATAATGAGTCCACCCGCTTATTTACTTTGCCCTGTCTTGATACCTGAAAGCAAAATCCGCTCCCGATAATATTTTTATCTTTGGGCACAGATTGTGCCAGTCCTGTTTTCGATTTCCTGTGTGATTTCAAATGAAAAGTAACTTTTTCAAATGGTCTGGAAATTGCTGGACATCCATACAGATGCGAATGTTCCTTGCGAAAGGGAGCAAGGTCCCTCGCTTTGATTTTTGCTCAATCAGAAATTGGACAAGTAATTATTTCAATGTTTAAAAAAAACACACAGCCGAGGAAGGCAGGTACTTATCAATGAGATGCTCAAATTCTTCATTCCTTGCCATTGCGATTTTTATTTTGCTTTTCGCAGCAGGTTGCGCAGAAGACGAAAAGAATACATCTGCAGTCGACAGCGATACCAACACTGAAACAACAATGGACACTGCGTCGGAAGTTGTCCCGAACACCGTGGATACTCAAACGAGTGTAGCTGAAGTCGTTCGTGGTTTCGATAGTGACACAACTTCCCAGATCCCTCGTCCTTCGGCTAGTGTGGCAGGTTGCGCTATCGTCGTGAGCAATCGTGAGCAAATGCAGAGCGACACATATGTGTCGACCTATACGCTTCGCACTTATGACGCCGTTTCGCGAATTGTCGAAGAGCGCAGATATACCTCAGCTGATTTTAATGAGGCATCGACACAGCCACTCTATTGGCGCCTCGATGAAACGGGGAGACTCCTCACCTACGCAGGGAAGGGAAATGGCGAATATGAAAACTTCCGACACGACTATACCCGTGATGAGCACGGAAACGTGACGCGATTCGCATTCACTTACGGAGCGTGGGACGATTTGGCCGCTCCTGCCAACGGCAGCCTTCATCTTTATTATGAATATATGCACATCTACGACGAAAATGGCCTGCTTGTGGAGTCTCAATTTATAGATGGAAATTACGGACCGATGCAACATGTGAGTTACACCCACGACGAGAACGGACGTTGCGCGAGTATGGTCTATGGCGGTCAGAATACCGACATCCCCCAAAGGACAGATACCATAGAGTACGATGATGCCAATCGAATTTCACGAGTTCGACAAAACATTCAGTCCAGTGATGGTACTTCTGCAGTCGAGGTGGTAGTGGCCCATTCCTATGACGGTCAGGGACGCCCGTTGGCAACGGAGCAGGATGGCGGCGGTCACTGGGAAACTACTGCAGACGGCACGCCGGATATTCTCAGCTATTGGACCTATAGCCAGGACGGTGGACAGCTCATTGAACGCCTTGACTTCACCAACGACCTGCCCAATGAGGAAATCGAACGCAACGGCCAAATAGTTTTCGTCACTCGTTCCTTCGAAGCGCGATCCGCCGCCTGCACGACAGTTGATAATCAAGTCCCAACCCCCAGCGAACTTGAATGCAGATTTGACTGAGCCGAGTGCGGTGCATACAGAATCGGGTGGTGGTTGCCTGTTTCGCCGATACGGTGCAGGTGTTGAAGGACCATCGATCCTGAGCAGCGGGGTAAAATGAGGTTGGCGGTGGTGCCGAAGAAACCCGACACAAAGGAGTTGGAAAAAACTCGCGGCAAATCGAAAAATCGCCTGCTGTGGACTGCGCTGCTCGCTCGCACATTCAATCTGCAAGTAGAGGTATGTTCCTGTGGCGGCAAAATGCGTCTGGTCGCTGCCATCACTGACGGCGCATCAATTAAGAAATATCTCGATGGAGTTGGACTGCCATCTGAACCACCCATTCCAATGCCCGCCAGACCACCACCACAGGAGGAATTCGACTACTTTTGTTGTGATGAAGGCGCCTGATTAAGCTATTTTTTGAGAATGCAAAATTTCAAATCTGCGGATTATTGCGCCCTTCGGTGGGTGCAAAATGAAAATTTCCAATGCCCTGGAATTTCAAATACAATTTCTGATACTTTTTCCCGAGATAAATGCTGTTTTCCCTGGCATGGTCTAAATTGTGAGCAAAAATAAGCAATTATACTGAATAGACGGTAGATGTAAAATGGCGTTTGCCTAAAGGCTAATTCATTTATCCCGTCAGTTGCAAACACCTGAGGAAATCCGTTGCGGTCATAGAGGGGGGAAAAGTCTGATTCCCTCCTCTGCGGGCACAGCATCTGTGAAAATCGACTGCGGGAAAGCCAGGTATTTTTTTTCAAATGGCACAGTTACAAAATCAAGAAAAAGACTCTCCCCTGGCAGCGTGCTTTGCGCCATACCTATTTGGTTGCCATCCATGTCGTACAACTTCACCTTTGTGACAATTTGCCCGTTGTCACGGCTCACTATCTGAAACCGTATGGGCACATGTTCTTCTTTCAACTGTGCAATATTCCCCTTTAATCGCTCCAGTTTCTCTTTTGGCGACTGAACATAGAGCGTTATTCCACCCGCAATGGCCGCCAGCACCACAATGGCCACTATCCAAATTCGAATCACCGCCACAATTCTGTTTTGCTTCACCAGGTCCTCCCATCTTTTAAAAATCGCTGATTAGCTTGGCACACGGAAATGGAGGGGCGTAATAGATAAGGACAATTTGAGTCGAGACTCTTGAAAAAAAACGGCCTCGAAAAAAAATTTACACCAACGCTCCCGTTCAGGCGGATAGTTCACTTCGAGAACCTGTACAGTTTGGGCCTGAAACTCGCGGAGTGCTTAGGTTCCGTTCAAATGCGGCTGCCACTCTCCTGAGGCTGTACGCCCATAATCGAAAACAGCTTTCGACCCGTTTACATTTTTTTTGTCTACTTTTGTCGCCGTTTCGGTCCTGTTTTCCGAGTGTCGACATTCACCTGATGCATGCAGTTATTTTTGATTTGCGGTTGTCCATTTCAACCGCACCAGCAAAGAAAGTTGAGTTGATATGTTTAGAAAAACTGAAAACTTCCACAAAAACACCTTTAAATTTATTCGTAAAGCCGCAGTGCTGTTTTGTCTTGGCGTTGCGGTCATTTCCTGTGAGGAGATGGACGATGATGGGCTGCTTGAAGAATACGAAGACTTTGATTATCTGGCAGCAGCCTTCTCCGATCCGGAATCCCAATGTGGACCGGACTGGGATGTACAGGATGTTGAGCGCTATGACGGTACAGCCGGCGTATCTATCGACTGGGTCCGGCGTCATGAGAGTCCGGTTGGTATGTTAACCCGCGGTTGCACGGGAACATTGATCTCCAACGACCTGTTCATCTCCGCCGGACACTGTGGGTATGCCGTCGGGGACACAATTCGCTTCGACTATCAACGGGATCCCGCCAGCAATCTGCGCGCGACTTTTGATTACAGTGTCTCTGCGGTTGTTGAGCAGGAAGACAATGATGACTGGGATTACGCCATCGTACGTCTCGCCAACAACCCGGGAAAAGATTTTGGTTATGCGCGAATTGCCAATCTGGACTCTCCCACCGGCAGCCTTGTGGGAATAATTCAACACCCCGCTGCACAGCCCAAAGGCATTCATGCTGCAACAGTTGTTGACTACAATTCGTCACTCGGCGCCAACTGGTTCCGCCATTCGGTCGATACGACAAACGGCAGCTCCGGTTCGGGTGTTCTCAATGAGGCGGGTTATCTTGTTGGTATTCATACCAATGCCGGCTGCGCCACCGGAACGCCGGAAGAAGGTAACAGTGCCATCCGAATGTCCCGCCTGATTGAACATTCTGCGACCCTCCAACGGATTGTGAAACACGTATACGTTGCCACCCCGCGCAGCTGGACCGACGCTAACGCCGATTGTGCGAACCGCGGTGGGCACCTGGTAACTATCGAAGATGCTGCGGAGAACAGTCTGGTGAATGACATTATGCAGGCACAGGGCACGAGTCGTGTATGGCTCGGGTACACGGATGAAGGCCACGAAGGTGAATGGCGCTGGGTAACCGGAGAGCCTGCTGCGTATACCAACTGGAACAGCAGCGAGCCCAACAATGCCGGCGGCAATGAACATTACGCAGAGATGTCCCTTTACTCTGCCAGATGGAACGATTTGCCAAACACATGGACAATGCCGTACATATGTGAATTCGGCGATTACGAAGTCATGCCGCAGCTTGTATCATGGACTTCAGCTTACAACGATTGCATCGATCGCGGTGCCCACCTCGTCTCGATTGGCAGTGCGGAAGAGAACGCCCTTGTTCAACGGATTGCATCCCAGGGCACAAGCGCGAGCAGAATATGGATTGGATACAGCGATGAGGGTCACGAGGGAACATGGCGCTGGACGAGCGGCGAGTCCACCGGCTACACGAGTTGGAGCAGCGGCGAGCCAAACAATGCCGGCACCGGCGAGAACCACGCGGAGCTCTATTTGTCGAGCGGCAACTGGAACGATTTGCCCGATTCTTATTCGGCGTCCTACGTTTGCGAACTCAGCAAATATCGTTACTTCAGACGTACACGTACCTGGCAGGAAAGCCGAGTCGCGTGCGAAAGCATGGGCGCTCGCCTCGTGAGCGTCAGCCATGCCGACGAGAACAGTTTGCTGCAACGATTTGCCGGCAATACCAACGACCTGTGGCTGGGCCTCACCGACGAAGCACAGGAAGGAACATGGCGCTGGCACTCCGGCGAGTCCCTCAGCTACACCAATTGGAACAGCGGTGAACCGAACGACGCAGGCGGAAATGAGGACTATACTGAACTATATGTCTCAAGTGGCAGATGGAACGATTTACCAAACGACAGCAATCTGTCCGCCATTTGCGAGAAGTACTGACCAGAACAGAATTGTTCTTTTCCCCCGATATTCATCGTTGAGTATTCAGTTTAATATCTGATACTTTTTCAGTGTGAAATTCCATTGATTGCGCCTTGCAAAGGCAAAACTCGCAAGACTTCACTATTCCACCATCTTGCGAGGAACATGGATATGGGATGTATATCTATCCCAACGATTTTTTAATCTCAATGTCGTCGATACAGAGTGATCCCTTTATAGTCCACCAAAACGTCAAACACCACTTTCAGGGCGTCCAGATACGCGCTTTCCATTGAAAAAGCGGAGACTCCCGATAAAGCAGCTCCGATGATGCATACGATGATTTCGCACAGGAGCGACCGTTGCTGGCGGGAATGACATCAGCCTCTATCATTGGTCTCGTGTCGATAGGCGAACGAGCGGGACAGCGGGTGCGCAGAATTCTGCAGGATTCGGCCGACGGTGTAAAAACCGGGCATCTCTGTGTTTTGCATCGTGTGGATTTTCGCTTCATGCAGCGAGGCGCATTGCTGCCGGCAATCGACAGGGACTGGAAAGTTTATGCGACTACGTGGCTCGTCCGCCTCTTGCGGCTGGAAGTTTGCAGCGGATATCAGACGAGGAGTTGACTGCGAACAATGACTGGACGAACTCGTCGACCCGGCCTGAAAAATATCGCAGGCTGGATTTTTCCGACAACGGGTTCCTTAAAACTAAAAATACTTTTGTTGCGATGAAGGCGCCTGATTAAGCTTTTTTTTGAGAATGCAAAATTTCAAATCTGCGTATTGCTGCGCCCTTCGGTGGGTGCAAAGTGAAAATTTCCAATATTCTGGAATTTCAAATACAATTTCTGATACTTTTTCCCGAGATAAATGCTGTTTTCAGCCGAAGCTGCAACACGACTGGGAATTTCACAGCTGTTATTGACGGACATGGTCTGTGAGACCCGGCCAGTTGCCCTGTCCGGTCAGCAATCTTCCGATGACCTGCTCAGAAATGGCCGCATCATTGGCCGCGAACGCTGAAGATCGCGAACGCTGATTCAATGAACCAGGGATTGTTTCAGGCGGGAAAGTTACTGATTGAATTGCTCATCTGTTCCCATGGCAATCTGTTAAATCGATTATTTGTCTGCCGCTGTGGGCGCGGGACAATTGGTACTGCAAGTATAAAATTCGCCCTGACATGTCAGATTTGGAACGCAATGCGGGTGATTAACAAAGTATTTTGGATACTCATCCAGCAACTCAATACAGGCGTGGCAACCGGTACCGCGGCAGCCTTCCCAGCCATTGTCAGCACCGGCACACTGTTCGTCAGGCGCCGGGGTATTTATGGTGTGTGTGCTGCCATCGAACCACAGCGAGTAGAGACCATCGCTGTTAACAGAGTAATCGGTTGTCAACGACATGGGAAGACTTCCGCACCAGTGAGTGCCAGACACGCCCCTGCCGGTCACCCGTTTATTGCCAAAACTGAAAAAGTCATAGTACTTTTCGAAAAAGTAATCGGCTCCGGCATAGTAACAGTCGAGCATTGAAGACCCCCAGGGGGAGTATGAGGCCGATGCACTGGCATAGTCTGGAAGCGGATCGGGCGTTGACTCACAATTGTAACTTGAACAGACAATGGCCGCAGAGGAGGTCGTCAATTCTGCGGGTGCGCCACCAGGCTTCGCTTTTTTACCGACGTCACCGCCCAAATCCTCCGTACATGCCACACCGACAAGACAAAGCAATACAAAAATAATTGATTTCAAAATTCTTTTTGCAACTGCAGTGGTTTCTTTACCGGTTCCATTATCGTTTTTCATACATTACTCCTCCAGTCATGCGGACAAAACCATACGTGACTATTATAAACAGGACCTCTTGGTCTCTGTTGTGGCCGACATTCCAGCGCATTTCCGGAATGGACTTCCTGCGAATTTTGAGGTCCATGGTACTGGATAGTGATGTCCAATAGCTGAACTTGTCTAACCTAGATGCCGGACCAAAATTGTCATTCGCAATATCCTTTAAGTTCTCTCGTCGCATGTTGCATAAAACTGAAGCCGGCGCTCATGTAATAAGTGATGCTTTTGCCAGAGTCGAATGCGGAATTATCGGGAAAAACTGTGATCACTCCTTCTTCAAACTGCCAATTTGTGCCTTCGGGGAAAAAGACCCCGCGCCTGGTAAAAGTAGACAACTTTTTAATTTTCTTTTTCTGAATACCGAGAGTGTGGGCGTCGCGCATATATCAAGATGATCGCGCTGAATTATTGTTGACCGCGGTGAATATTGGGGCAGCATTTTTGTGTTTGCGTTCTCATCGTAAATGGTCTCTGGAATAAGTCGTTGTTATATGCAAAGCGGGTAAATCTGATTTGGTCTTTATTGGTATTAACCAAAAAAAACTGGAAATATATGAAGGCTTTCTCCTGTTTAATTGTTACACATCCCAAATAAAAAACTCCGAATGAAAAAGGTTGCAATGAGAAAAATGGTATGGCAGCTTATGGGCATTGGTCACATATATTTCGAGAGACACAGCACGGAAATCTTTCATGTTGCAGAGGAACGTACAGTTGAATAACGAAGCAATCGTATTGGGTCTTGTGAATCGTGATAAAGTCGCGATCGGGTCATTTTGGCAAAATTATTACGACAAAATATATCCCATTTGTGCGCAAATTATCGGGCGGAGCCCGGATGCTCACGATATTACTGTTGATATACTCATTGATTTCATTGATTATCATGCGGAACGGCTTGTCTCTCCCCGGGCGCTGTACGCCTTTTTGCGCCAGGCTGCTGTTCGACGATCAATCCGGTATATGGAGCGGCAAAACAGGAATACGGAATTTGATTCGGACAATCACGTGAGTGAACACGATCCATCGGAAGAATCGACAGATCTGCATATTTTAAAATCTCTTTTACAACAGTGCCTCGACAAACTCACCCCCAGGAGCCAGGCCATACTGCGGATGAAATACAACAAAAAAATTTCAAACGAGCGTATCGGCCAAATCGTCGGCGGTTCGAAATCATACATCGGCCGACTGATAAAGCAGGGACAGGAATTGCTGCGACGCTGTATCGAGAATAAATTGCGACAGGCTTCGACGGGACGCCGTACCGGAATGAATATCGAGACGGCGAACAGCGCTATCGTTGATGAGACAATGCTCATAAAACTGTTCGAAATGCGCATATACGAGTCTGACCGCGACTGCAGCGTGTATTATAACACGCTTAACAGTCATTCACTGAAACGCACAGACAGACATCTCGAATCATGCTCACTGTGTCGCCGAACACTGGCGTATCTGCAGGAGCTGGATGCACAGGATGTTCAGTCGTCAGATAATCTTCCACGCAGGTTGATTCGAAAAATTGATTTTGAAAATAAATGGAAAATGCTTTCAATTGCGGCCGTCGTGCTTGTGGCTGTTGCTGTTTCATATTTTGTTTCAGGCATTCAGACGGCAATCCCTGAGTCTGGCCAAACTTTGTATCCAAAAGGTCAACACGATCGATTCTTTGTCGCCGTTGAGCGAGGGGCGTCGCAATTCACTGCCAAACCACTCGATGAGCTGTTGGTGAATGATCGGCTTGGCCTGTTCTACTCCGCTGATGAATCCGGTTATCTCGCAGTGTTCAGCATGGACAACAATCAGGAGATCTCATTGCTGTATCCGGCCGGTGGAAATTTCAGCGCACCAATCGTTTCGGGTGAACGGGTGTCGCTGCGCGACGGCGCTGTGGTAGACACTGGCACCGGGTGCGAATGGGTATTGGCGGTATTCTCGGCAACACCACTGCATATACCGGATATTGAAAAGAGTATCTCCGGTTCTGTACGAGATGGGAACAGCGCCTTCTGTAATCTGGAGGTCCGCATACCGGGGGCGCGGTCGGTTGTTAAGTTGCCGTTCCGAAGACAGGATGGAGAGTAATGCGTCGCCGTCTACCAGGTATCGCGCCGATAATCGCGATTCTCTGTACTTTGCCTATTTCTCATTCAGCGTTTGCCGTGACAATCCGGTATGCACTGATTTTGGGGAATAATGAAGGTGCGGATACCGATGGCAGTCATCCTTTTGAACCACTGTTGCATGCAGAGCGGGAAGTGTCTGTCCTGCGACAAAAACTGGTTAAGGTATCCAATTTTGATTCTTCAAATGTGCGAACTCGAGTGCTGGCCGGGGCAACCCGTGCTGAAGTAAAATCGACAATCAGCGGTTTGATAAAAAAACGCAAGGCTGACCTGAAGGCGTTCGGGCAAGTGAATACCCTGTTCCTGTTTTATTTTACCGGTCATGGGCGAGAAGGTCGGCTGTTGCTGAAGGATGGCCCGCTTCCGGCTGAAGAAATCGGCGATATGTTTTCGCGCATGAACGCCGATTTTTCCATCGGCGTGTTCGACGCGTGTTTTTCTGGCAGTCTTGATGCCTCGAAACTCTCGTCAAAAGGCATTCATCCTGCTCCGGGATTAAATCTGTTTCAGGAACTGCCGGAAAATGTACTCTCAGCCGAAGGGAGAATGTGGTACGTATCGAGCAGCAGCAATCAGGAAAGCTACGAAGACGATCGGCTGGGAGGCGTATTTACTCACTTTTTTATTGAAGCTCTGGAACATGCTGAATCCAGGGGCCCGGGAATCACACTCGAAGATATTTGGCAGTATGCGCGATCTCACACGATAGAATACACAACCCAGCGAAAACGAATTCAGGTTCCGGAGCAATACATTTCCAATCTTCGTTCGAGTGCGCCCATTTATTTTAGTTTTGTGAAAAAACGCAACGCCACGCTCGAATTGTCGAGCAAACTGGCCGGGCGTTTTGCCCTTTCATACACTGCGGGAAATTTAACAGAAGTGTTCGACAAAGACAGCGGCATCAAACGAAGTCTGGCTGTTTATCCAGGGCATGCCCGCCTCATCATGGTGAACGCGAATGAGCAGGTATCCACTCGAACTGTCACTTTAAAATCAGGAGAGCGGCTAATTGTTGGCACGATGCAGGAAACGTCGTCCAACCCGTCACTGGGCGAACATTCGGAGGAGCTGCTTGAAAAGGGGACCGTTTTAGAATGGGATGTTTCCGCGAGACATATCAAACGCGGTGTATCCGTTCTGTCCGGTGTTGGATATGAATACGCCATCGCCAATTCCGTGTTGCTCTTCGCACGCAATGGCGCTTTTTTGCCATTCAGATTTGATTTGGGACATCTGTATGCCTGTGTTCAGCTGGACTACGGATATGATCGCAGGTCATACCCGTCGTGGTCATACAGCGTGCACGAAACGGGAGGAAAACTGACTGCGGGATACGCGGGTTCCTTTTCCAAATGGCGTCTCGGAGCCGGTGCCGGTTTCAGTTTGTCATATCTGAGGCAGCGATATGAAGACAACGTTCGCCGCAACAGCGCACAATTTCGACCACTGATCGAATTGACGGTTCTGTATACACTGACTCGCCTGCTGCTGGTGGCAGTGGCTGCAGACTGTGGCGTCGGGTACAGCCCAGGGGCCGGAGCCAATTCGGAAAAAATTTGGCGTTTTTCAGGAACAGTTGGTGCGATGCTGGGATTTCGCCTTTACTGAAAAGGATGTTTTTTTAATGGGTACAATTTATCGATTCACCGCAGCAATGACAATTTTGGCAGCGGCTTTTCTCGCCGCCTGCGGTCAGCTGTACGACGCCATGGAGTGCGAAAAGGCACTGGACTGTGAAATTGGATCAATTTGTCACAATGGCATTTGCAAAGAGACAAAGCGTGTCTCTGATACTGCCGGCCCTGATTCCACCTTTGAAGCGACCGAACTGCCTGCTGATACATTGAGTGAGAGCAGTGACAACAATGTGCTTCAGGATAACACTGATTCTGCTATTATGCCGGCTGCTGAGGTTGATTCCGATACATTCAGCGGTTTCCCCGACACTGAAAAAACGGATACAGCACTCAATGAAGAAGATGATCCCAATGGGGATTCAGGTACTGGCACTGACAGTGGCGGTCGAATAAATATCAATATGGATTCTGAGTCCGCTAACGTGCCGCCTTCAGACACTGAAACGGGAACAGATACCATACTCGCTGCAGACACTGAATCCGCCACGGAAACTGAGAAAGTTATCGATACCGTCACAGATACAGGTTCGGACGTTTCTTTTCCAACTGAAACTGAGTTTGAGACGGAAACAGATACTGCGACAATCCAGGATACCGATACTGAGCACGGTATCGATTCCGCGTCTGACTCTGAATCCGAGGTTGCACCGATTTACACTGAAACCCTGATAGCCGTTGCCGATACCTGTGTGCGCGCGGACAAGCTCGTTCGTGTGGATGACAATTACGGTTGCGATCGGACGGTTGCGATTACTCGCGGACGTGATTATGTGGTCGGTGCCCCCGGCATGACGCAGGCGTACTTCAAATTTGATATTCCCGAATATGACACCCCCGTGACCAGAGCCCTGCTCGAACTGACCGTAAGCCGGCTGGCGCGGTTCGACAACCCGGAAAGGATAACGCTGGGGGTGTTTAAAATTGTGAATTCCGGTGATGAACGAACACCGTGGGTCGAGGGGAATGGCTCGGAAACAGCCGGTGCGCCTGAATATTGTGAACACGCCGATTTTGCTTTGGGGGTGAGTTGGGTGGACGATGACGACAATAGCTATGGACGTCCGGATATTGATCCACTGGAGTATGCCACGTATTCCATACCGGCCGAGGACTACCTTTATCCTGGAGACAAGGTTGTCTGGGATGTAACAGCACTGGTAAATGAATGGATCGCGGGAGAACCAGGGGACAATCTGGGTATTGCCATTATGATTACCGACTGGGGTTCCATTTTTCATTCGATTGAATTTGGTACACGTGAGGGAGAAATTTACACTTACAGCGATGGTATAAGCGAACTGCCACGAATAAAGGGACCCCGGCTGAATCTGGAATGGCGTCATCAGACACAATAGCCGTGTGGCTGCGGCTGATGGCGGCGTGATGTCAACCCCGTTAGCGGGACAGCCGACCACCGTGTGAAAATTCCCAATGTCTCATTTTTTAGTCAGCAGATTAGAAACAGATTTGACAATGTTTAATCGACGCGCCTTCGACTGAGAATGGGGACTGAGAATGGGGACTGAGAATGGGGACGAAGCAAATGAGAATGGGGACGAAGCAATGAGAATGGGGACGAAGCAACAATCTGCGCAAAGACGCGAAATTCGAGGTGATGCATGTGTCATTCTGGCTGGGACCGGCTGATGCTGGCGACATGGTTTGCAAGAAAGCCATTTCATTTACAATCTCAAATGAAAATTTTGCACTCTTTAGCGTGGAAGATGATGAACAAGTGATGGATAATGTGTTCCCTC
>JAFGQN010000018.1 GCA_016935665.1 Deltaproteobacteria bacterium
GCGGTAATATCCACTTTTTTGGGTACGGTTCTCGCATGGGTTTCAAATGAAAGTATGGCTCGGCCGTCGGTCATTTCCCGTGACGGGTTCCAGGGTATGACAGATGTAAAGCCTTTTGGGAAGAGCGCCTCATTATTGATCAGGTATAACATTTCATTGGAGGAATCGTCTTTTGGGGCAATAAAACAATAGTTGATGCCCGTCTCCTGCAACATCTGCAACACAAATGCCCAGTCTGAAATCTCACATTGCAGGATTTGATCGAGTTTCAGATATGCGTCCTCTTTGAAATATTTGCTTTCAAATTCAACACCTTTTGCAAGCCCAAATCCTTCGAGCACCTCCTTTATCACTTCGATGCGCGTTTTATCCCGAAACGAACGGGCGTTGTTTCCGATGTGCATTCCCCAGACTTTGGGGCGAATGATGATTCGGTAGATATAGCTGCCACTCTCCACTGCGTATGGATCCATCTCGTGGAATTCGTAAATGATACCGTCGAACCGGGACGTCATGTACTCGCCGTCCACCACCTCCTTCAGCTTCAACGTGGCGGGCTTTCCAACCATCTGCTCCAAATCATCTTCGCTGAATTCATCCCGAGACACGGTCACCAGCTCTATTAGAGAGACCTGGTTAATCCCTTCCTGAATATACCCGTTTACAATACCCAGGTGGGGGGATGGCGCTTTGCCTTCTATCAGAAATTCTAACTTCATGGTTCTCCAGTGGTTGGAAACACATATTTTGTCTAAAGCTTTGCGATAACAACTGATTTTATAAGTGATTCAAAACATTCATGTCAATGAGGCGCGTTGTAAAATATCGAAATGCACGCTTTGCGAGTCGCCGTGGAGTCGGCCCCTGAATATTGATATATGTTTGCGTGGAGAGTAATGTTTGACTAAATTGTTTTAATTTGAAATATGTAGAAAATGCGACACATTCAATTCATTCTTTTTATAACAATTGCCTTTTTGGTCGTTTCTCCCGCCATTGCTGATTCAACTGCTGCAAAGGAAGCCTTTGCAAAGGGCACGGCGTTATTTGAAGACGAAGATTACATTGGCGCAGCGGATGCCTTTCGCATTGCCTATGAGCTGGAACCCAGCTGGAAAATTCTTTACAACATCGGTCAGTGCGAGGCGGCAGCCCGGCGCTATGGACAGGCGATGGATGCATTTGAAAAATATCTGTCCCTGGGCGGAGATGACGTTGCCCAACGGCGGCGCGATGAAGTGGAGGCCGAGCTGGACAGGCTGAAACGGCTGGTGGGCTTTGTGGAAATTCTGGCGCCGGATGGCGCTGTTGCATTTATTGATGACCAACGGCGGGGCGAGGCGCCCTTTGCGGGAAAACTGATGATTGACGCCAGTGTGGAGCACGATTTGAAAATTGTGCTGGACGATGAAACACTGCTGAGCCGAAAGGTCAAGGTCAGCGGCGCCCAGTCCATCACCGTTGATGTGCGCGATGCGAAAAAGGGCGATGTGAAAATCACACAGCAGGAAGACCATTTGCAGCCACTTCCGAACGAAATGCCGATTGCGCCCCCAAATCAGCACCATTCACTGAAAGTCGCCGGTATCATCACCGCGGGTATTGGCGGTGCGCTGCTGGTGACCGGCGCCATTACAGGCGCTTTAGCTGTTGGCAAAAGCAACGAACTGGCCGATACCTGCGCTGACAAATCCAATTGTGACAAAAGCAATGAACCCCTTAAAACCAGTGGCGAAAAGCTCCACACTGCCACTGTTGCTCTGGTTGTTTCGGGCGCGGTACTGGCCGCGGGCGGCGCCACACTGTTGATTGTGGCCCATAAGAAAAAACGCAACGAACGGTTGCAGGCATCCCCCTGGATGAGCCCCCATCTTTCGGGTATTGTGATTCTGGGAAAATTTTAGATGAAACAGATTCAAATCAGTCTCCCCATATTAATGCTGCTCGTGGCCAACTTTTCGGCCTGCACCGATTTCGATGGCTACACATTTACCAAAGACACCAGCCCGGAAATTGGCACATCGTCAGAGGAAATTATCATACAGGGCAGCGATAGCAGTCCAACAGCCACGGACAGCGTGACGCCTTCGGACAGTGATGAACAATCAGATTCGAGTCCAGACACCGGCGCCTCCTCCGATTCCGACTCCCATACCGGTGTGGCCTCTGGCACCGACGTCAACCGCGACACCGATACGAACATGGGTACCGATACAAACCCGGGCACGGATATGGATACCGCAACGGATACGAATGTCGATACAGATTCGGGCACAGCAGATACCGACAGCACCACTGGCAGCACAGTGGATGACCCCTGCCAAACGAATCCCTGCCTAAATGGCGGAACGTGCCGCGCCGCGGGGGCCACTTACAGCTGCGAGTGCACCAATGGCTATGCGGGAAGCGATTGCGCACGGATCATTTTCCGTACGATAGATAGAGTGAGCGGCACCACGGGCCCCTGTGTTGCCAGAGCGATTAGCGGCAATGGCACCGTGGTGGTGGGACATTGTCGCTCAACAGCGGATACAGGCGCTGTTTCCAATGCTTACCGCTGGGAAAATGGCGTCACAACAAAGCTTCCCGCACAGACGGGAAGTGCAGCGGCAAATGATGTTGACAACCATGGCATTGTGGTAGTGGGCTGGACGAATACCGATACTGTACCTCGGCTGGCTACCTGGGCAGGAACACAACTTGACATTAGTTGTAGCAGAGGGGTGGGAAATCTGGGCACCACGGGCGAAGGCATCAGTGGAGATGGACGATACCTCCTTGGCCATATTTCAGAAGATATGGATTTGACATCAACAGATCCAAGTTTAAGCCAGGAGTACGTTGCATATTGGGACACTGTTGCGAGCACGTGTGAGCCGACAACAGTTTTTAGGCCGATTGCGTATATGCCGACTGAAGCCATCGGCATGAGCGACGATGGAAGCATCGTAATTGGAACTGACAGTGAGGCCGGGGGAGACTTTTTGTGGCGTAAGAGCTCTGGCAGCAGAATATTGTTGCCGGGCTTCAGCGGCATATCATCCTATGGTGACGCGATAGGAATAAGTGGCGACGGCAATGTGGTGGTGGGGCGAACCGGAACATTGGCTGTGCGCTGGATAAATGGAGAAGCGCCCGAAAGTCTGGGGTTTGTGGGTGCGGCGCAGGCGGCCAATGTGGATGGGTCGGTGATTGTGGGAGAGGCAGGTGGAGCGCCATTTATCTGGACGGCGGTGGACGGGATGGTGCTGTTGGCTGACGCATTGAGGGATCGTGGCGTGGACCTGTCCGCGTGGCAGCTGGGGCCGGTGACAGATATTTCATCCGATGGCACCGTCGTTGTGGGGGATGGCATTTATGAAGGGGGCGTGACGCGCGCCTGGATTGCCAATCTTAATGAAACCGGAATTGCCGGGCGGTGAGTTTTAGGACCCCAACGGGGGAATACTACTTCAACCTGGCCGCCAGCCCAATATTCTGTGCCACCAGTGCATCGGCAATGACCCGGGCAATGGCCTCGGCGCCGGGGGTGTCCAGGTGGGTGTGATCGATACAGAAAAATTCGCCCACTTCGCCGGGAGTAGAAGCGCTGATATCGGTGTGTCCGGCAGGCAGAGGACAGAATCCCCTCTCGTTATATAAATCAGTACTCAGGTTAAACAGGTCGATAACGGGGACATCGTTTTCCTCGCCGGCAGCAAACGTTTCGTTGATAAAACCGCGAGTCAAACCCCCTTTGTTGTTATCGGTCGTCGCGGTACTACCGCTGCATTTAATCAGGTTCAGTGGCGTAATGAAGACCGCTTTCGCCCCCCGCGCCTTTGCCTCATCCGCCATGAGGCCCAGCTCCCGTTGATATTCGGCGGTTCCCACGTGGCGATTGCAGGTGGCTGAGCCGTCGTTGATACCGAACTGAATCAGCAGATAGTCCCCTTTTTTCATTTTGTCGAGCACTTCAATCCAGTGCGCCTGACGCAGGGGTTCGCCGTTGGCATCTTTTGTGATGATACATTCTGGATCATCGCCCAGGCCCATCTCATCGGTTACCTGGTACATCCAATTGCGAATACTGCGTCCGGGAATTGCCCTGTTGCCAATCGTGACTGTATCGTTGAACAGGGCGCCAATGGTTTGCGCCCATCCAATATCGCAATAGGTGCCGTTGGATACGGTGGAGTCGCCGGCAATCCATACGGTAATGGGAGATGTGGTGTCGTCTGTCTCCGTGTCTGTGTCTGGATGGTCATCGCAGTCGGCCAGGGTAATATCGGCGCTGATCACTTCCAGCGCGTCAATATTGGGAAGTCCTTCTGCCGAGAGACTCTCCAGCCGAAGAGAATGAACGCCCACTTCCAGTTTGGGCGACGCCATCCACAATTTTTTCCATGTATCGAAAGACCCGGTGCTTTCAAATGAAATGTCATCGCCAAAAGGTTCACCATCCACAATCAGCCTGGCGGTTCGGGCGGAAGCGCCCTCAAAGGCATACGTCCACTCCAGTGACACCACTGCAGCACTGGTGAGTTTAATCATCCAGTCAATTCCCATGCCCACTGCATTGGATGTATTGGCATAGCCGCTGCCGGTGAATCCGGTATGGTCGGATTCCACAGTCCCATTCACCCCGCAAAACCCGGTCTCGCCTTCTTCGATCAATCGTACTTCGGCATCCACGTCGCTGTCGCTGTCGCCATCACTGTCGCCATCGCTATCCGAATCGCCGTCGCTGTCCGAATCACCATCCGTGTCCGAGTCGCTGTCACTGTCCGAGTCTGAATCGCTGTCGGTGTCTGAATCGCCATCGGTATCTGAATCCCCATCGCTGTCGGAATCGCTGTCGCTGTCGCTGTCGCCATCCCCATCGATGTCCGTATCGCCATCGCTGTCCCCGTCGGATGTGCTGTCTGGTGACGAATCAGAATCACCGCCGCATCCTGTGACGAGAACAGTGATGCACAATATGAGGCATATCCAGATGAGTTGTGTTTTCTTCATGTGTGCTTCCTTGTTGAAAAAAATGTGGCCCATTTGCAGGGGCGTTTCGCGGAACGCCCCTGCACGTAACGATCTATTGTGGATTCCATCCACCCAGTACCTCTGAAGGAGTGGACATGGTCGCTGCTTCCTGGGTGCTTAACTGTTTGGAACCCTGCGCCCGTGAGCCAACATTTATCAAATTTCCATTGGGATCTCGACTCTGATACTCGTAAAAGCGAAGTGTACCGGGGACGCTGTTGGTGACCTGCCACCCGGCGGCTGAAATGTGGCTGCCCATTTCGCAGTTGATATATGCCACATGGCTGTACGGGAAGCGATCGCCTTCAATACGGGCCAGGATGTCGCCGGTGATGCCGGGGTCGGCCGTCAGTTTGCAATTTGAAAACACGTAACCCGAGTTGCCTGCTTCGTTGCGGGATTGAACAATATAGCCCTTGCGGCCCACGGTGCGGATTTCGCAGTTGTCAAAAAAGGCGCTGCCGGTGCCCCAGATGTAATCCACGTTGCCGGCAATCAGACTGTCTTTGGCGTACACTCGCCCGGACCACAGGAGTGTATCCTGCAAACTGCGAATGGTGGCGTTTTGTACCACACATTTGTCGCAGCTGAGCAGGGCCAACGCTTCGGCCTGACTGCCCCCCTGGGGTGTCCAGTTTTCGATGGTGAGTTGTTCAATGCGAAAATCCGATAGTTTTTCGGCGCCAAACAGGGCTCTGGCCCGGGTGCCACCGTTCATGTTTTCGTTGTTGGTGCCGGCGATGATGGTGCCTTTTCGACTTTCGCCTGTTATTTTCAGGTTGGTTTTGTTGGTAAAGTAAACCACTCCAATATAGCTGCCGTCGCGAACGTCAATGGTGGCGCCGGCTTTGGCCCCATCCACCGCGCCCTGAATGGTGCAGAAATGCGCATCGCCATCCCAATCCACCGTCACTGTTCCGGTGGCATTGGGTGCACTTTGCCAGGTGGAAAATGTCCACTCCGAACTGTCCGAGATGGCCAGCGTGCTGCCATCCGGTGGTCGAACCACACCACTGTCAACAGTGACATAGTATGTTTTTCCATATTTTAATGCGCCTGCCCGCAATGGAAAAACCGCTTCATTGCCAATCACATAAGCGGGCCGGGGCTGAGCGAAGTTTTTGCCACCGGCGGTAACCGTCACGGTGTTTTTGGACATGTCCACGGATGCGGCAACGGCATTGGTGGCCGCATCCATGATGCGCACCTGACCATTGCTGCCCAGTGTGGGCGGCGCAGCAAATACCAGACGAATTGCCGGATCGGCGCAATTATTTACACTGCCTGGGCGCGGGTAACGGTCGCTCGGTTCGTCGTTGTCCGTTTCGCTGTCGGGCCTGGTATCGCTGTCGGCGTTCGATTCCGTGTCGTTGTCCGTATCTGTAACGGTGTCCGAATCGGAATCCCCATCCGAGTCGCCATCAGAATCGGAGTCCGTGTCGGCATCGCTGTCGGTATCGGAGTCGCTGTCCGAATCGGAGTCGCCGTCCGAATCGGTGTCCCCATCACTGTCGGAATCGGCATCGCTGTCCGAATCAAAATCCCCATCCGAATCGCTGTCGCTGTCCGAATCCCCATCACTGTCCCCATCCCCGCTGCTGTCTGTGTCTGTTGCGCCAGAACCGCCATCGCTTCCCGAGCACGCCATTAACCACACACAAAGCAGTATCATGGTCTGTGCTATCCAAATTCTGTTCATGCAAACTATCCTTCTTTGGTTACGAATCATTATTTTCTATATGCCGCCAGACCCAGTCCATTTTCGGCGATGCCGTCCATGACAAATCCCGCCATGATGCGGGCGCCGTTTTCCTGAAAATGCGTGCCATCCACTGATCCATCGGCTTTTACAAAGAAAAAGTCTTCGGGAGTGGGGGATGGGCAAATGGCAATGAGATGGTTCACCGTCATGGTATTCAAATCCACCACCGCCACGTTCTCCGCCTCACCCAGCTCCCGCATGGCTTTGGCCCAGTCCCCCAGCGAATTGCCGCCGGTGCAGTACGCCGAGTTGCGTGGCGGTGGGGTGACCAGCACCGGAATGGCGCCCTTATCCCTGGTGGGATTCAGATAGTATTCCAAAAGATGCTTTTTAAAGTCCGTTTGGGGATCCGCGTATCGCTGATAAGTGACCCCATCGACTTCGAAAGTGGCCGTTTTGTGGCTGTCGTTGGTGCCAAACTGAATGAGAAAATAATCCCCGGGCTTAATCACGCGCATAATTTCATCCACACGGCCTTCCATGTAAAACCATTTGGCGGTCCGGCCACCCAGTGCGCGATTGTCAACGGTTGCCAGGTCGATCAGATACTCGTGCAGCATCTGTCCCCAGCCCGCCTGATCATTGGGGCTGGCGGTGTCGGTGTAATTGCACACGGTGGAATCGCCGGCGATGTACACATGAACGGGCTCCGTCGGGTCCACGATGTCGCTGTCTGTATCTGAGTCGCTGTCTGTATCTGAGTCGCTGTCTGTATCTGAATCGCTGTCCGAGTCGCCATCGGTATCCGCATCGGTCGTACCGCAATCCCCCACAACGACGGTGGCGCCAGTGACCGTCAGTGTATCAATATTGGCCAACCCATCGGTGGCGTCCGCTTCCAGTCGAATCGTGTTTTCGCCTTTGGCCAGATCGGCGGTTTTCGATACGGTTTGCCAGCTGGTCCAATCACCCGTGTTGTCGAACGACACCGATGTGGCATCCTGACCATTCACCATCAGGGTGCCGCCCCGGGATTGCGCGCCACCGTTGGCAAAAGACCATTCCAGGGTGACCGTTGTGGCCATCAGCGTGTGAATGGACCATTCGATGGCCGCGCCCGCAGCGTTGTCGGTGTTGAGATAACCATCCCCTCTGAAACCGGAATTTATCGTTTCGAAAACGCCGTCCACACTGCAGATGCCATCATTGTCATCAAGAATAATGGTTAAAGGTTCGGTATCAATGTCTGTATCGCCATCTGTATCGCCATCCGTATCGCCATCCGTATCGCCATCCGTATCGCTATCCGTATCGCCGTCGGAATCACTGTCCGAATCACTATCCGTATCGCCGTCGGAATCACTGTCCGAATCACTATCGCCGTCTGACGAATTGTTTGATGAATCGGTGGACTTTCCGCATCCGAAAAGTAGCATCGCACCAATATTGAGCAGCACTATCAGTAGGATAAGTCGATGTGGCATTTGAGAAATCCTTTTTGGCGACAATCTAATATTTATCAGTTCCCCGACGTGTTGAGCAAAGGTCATATTATTTCGCATTGGTTTTATCAGATGGAAATTGAGGCGGGAGTCGCTATCCGACGTTTCGATATCCTTCAAGGTTGGTCTGCAACACGAAGTCTTCCCTGACATATTTTTCAAAGGCACTTCTCACTTTGTTTATCCGCCTTTTTACAGTTGATCTGGATAGACCGCATATTTCAGCAATTTCGACTATCTGAAAGCTGTTCAGATACTTCAGACTGAAAATCATCCGATCTTGAGGATCGAACAGCTCCAGTATACGGTATACCATTGTGGCCACACCGGTAATGCTCCATTGGGACGTATTATCCTGCATCGTTTCCTGAAAGGACTCAGATTCAATTTCCATGGGGAAAACCCGCTGTCTCTTGCGTTGTCGCAGTTCTTTGAACACAACACGATATGTCACACTGTCCACCCAGATGGACAATTTCTGTGGATCTCGGATAGAAGACAGAGACTGGAGGATGCCAAGAAATACGGTCTGTACAATATCGTTGTGTTCAGAATCGCCCCCCAGAAGCGACCACACCATGCTATTGACTCTTTTTCCGTACCGCCGATAAAATTCTGATGCCGCCAGAGGATCACCCTTTTCGATAGCCTGTATCAGCATCTCATTTGAAAACGTTTGCTGCGTTCCAGAACAGCGTAATTTCGTCATCTTTCACCTTAAATATTTAGACTTCTTCTATACACGCTAATATTCCCAGCGACGGGTTGGTACTTGCGACCTTCTACATCGGGTGATATTTTGTCCGGGGAAAATCGATTTTCTGCAGTTTTGCTCAAAATAGTGTTTGGCAATGATCTCCATTTCCACCCGCTTTTGGAAAAAGCACTGCACTGAAATATGAAATCAGTGGAGGTTGGAAATGAAACATCTATTTCTGTTTTTTTTAAGTGTGTTTGGTCTTTTCATTTTCGCGGCCAGCTGTTCGGATGCCAATTCAGAAACAGGTAATTCCGATTCCAATTCTGATGCCGATACAGATGGCGATTCAGATTCCGACAGTGACGCGGATAGTGACACCGATGGAGACAGTGACTCGGATTCCGATTTGGATACGGATTCGGACAGCGATACGGATAGTGACATCGATGGGGACAGTGACTCGGATTCCGATTCGGATACGGATTCGGACAGCGACGCGGATAGTGACACCGATGGAGACAGTGACTCGGATTCCAATTCGGATACAGAATCGGACAGCGACACTGGCAAGGAGATGGACACGGACAGCAATTTCGACAAGGATGTCATTCCATCGGCTGGCTGCGGTAAGAACGCGACCCTTAAAAGCGGTGAACATTCGATTCAGGTCAATGGGGATAGACGCAGTTTTATGATGCGGATTCCCGAGAACTATGACAATACCCATCCCCATCGTCTGGTTTTCGCGTTTCACTGGAACGGTGGAACGATGAACGACGTGGATGGCGGCGGAACCAGTGGATACACATGGTCATACTATGGGCTCAGGGAACAGGCGGGGGATAGCACTATCTTTGTGGCGCCGCAGGGCATTGGCAATGGCTGGCCCAATTCGGGCGGGCGCGACCTGGCATTTGTTGACGCGATGATAGAGCAGATTGAGGGTGATTTGTGCGTGGATAAAACGCGGTTGTTTTCGATGGGATTCAGTTATGGTGGCGGGATGACGTACGGCATCGCATGCGACAGGGCGGATGTGTTTCGTGCGGTGGCGGTGTATTCCGGCGCGCAGCTCAGCGGGTGCACCGATGGCAAAAAGCCCGTACCATATCTGGGAATTCACGGCATGAGTGATGGCACCTGCACGCCCGACATGGGTCGCGGGTTGCGTGACAGATTTGTGGCCAATAACGGGTGTACCTCGCAAAAACCACCTGAGCCGGCCGGGGGATCCAGGACGCATATTTGTACGACCTTTGACGGTTGCACGGACGGGTATCCCGTCCGCTGGTGCGCATTCGATGGTGGTCACACGCCCGGACCAGTGGAAGGTGGGGGAGATGATGGCGCCCTGACCTGGACCAAGGCGGAGGCGTGGGAGTTTTTTAGCCAGTTCTAGATTTCAACACGTTTTCATGCGTGATGGGTATGCGACGCAATATAGCAAAAAAAGATGAAATGGAGAATTCTGTATGAAAACGAAACAGTCGGTTTTATTGATTTTTTTTTCGTTGAGTGTGCTTTTTACAACTGGTTGTTCGAAAGACACTGGCAGTACTGACGAGAGTTCGGGACTGGAGAGCGATGCCGACAGTAATACGGATTCGGATGCCGACTCGGATGCGGATAGCGATACGGATAGTGACATCGATAGTGATACGGACAGTGATACGGATTCTGACAGCGACACCGACTCCGATAGCGACACCGACTCCGATAGCGACAGCGATTCTGATAGCGACAGCGATTCTGATAGCGACAGTGATTCTGATTCCGATAGCGATTCGGACACTGACAGCGATACCGATACCGGTATCATTCTACCGCCCAATACCGTGGCCAGTCCCAACGGCCGTATTTTCGCCGAATTCTCCGACACCGATGGCCAATTGCGTTATCGCATAATGGTAGACGGGACGCAAATCCTTGCGCCCTCCGAAATCGGACTTCGCAGTGATGGCGTCGAGTTTGGTCAGAATGCCACCCTGGGTGACTTCGAAATCACGGCGGTTGACGAACAATATCCGTATTTTGGCGGTCGGGCAAAGGCCGTAAATAAAGCCAACGAAGCATCGGTGCCCATCTCGAGCGGCAGCGAATCCTACACATTGGATGTGCATGTTGCAGATGACGGCGTCGCGGTTCGGTTGCGCCTGGACGCTAAGCAGGGCCGGCGAATTGAGGCAGAGCGGACAGCGTGGCGTTTTGAAGGCGACCCCACCATGTGGGTGAGTGAGCTGGACCAGAGCTACGAGCAGCACTATCGAACCAAATCCCTGAAGACGCTCGGGAACACCCAGTACGGACTGCCGCTGACGGCAAAGGTGGGGGAACGCTTTGTCAGTATTACCGAATCGGCGGTGCAGGACTTTGGCGACATGGCGGTTCGCGTAGGCGACGGCGGGGCGCTTCAGGCATTTCTTTACGCAGATTCAACCGGCTGGACCACCGATGCGGCTGTGAATCAACCCTGGCGAGTGACGATTATTGCAGATGATCTGACCACACTTACCAATTCCACGCTCGTCTACAACCTGGCACCGCCAACGGATGCATCACTCAATGGCGCCAACTGGATTAAACCCGGCAGGTCCACCTGGCAATGGATGGCTGCGGGGGCGCCGGTATTCTCAGAGCAGGAGCAGTGGGTGGATTGGACAAAGGAACTCGGTTTCGAATATTATCTTGTTGATGATGGCTGGAAAGCGTGGCCCAACAACTGGCAGTCGCTCAAATCAGTTGTGGATTACGCGTCTCAAAAAGGTGTTAAAGTGTGGATGTGGGTGAACAGCAACGAGATTATGGATGCCGGGCCGCGTCGAAACTATTTTAAACAGGCGGCGGAACTGGGCGTCGTGGGAATTAAAATCGATTTTGTTCCCAAGTGCAGTCGCAGCGTGACCAACTGGTACATTGACAGCGCAAAAGACGCAGCTGAGTTTAAACTCCTTGTAGATTATCACGGCGCAGCCAAGCCCACGGGAATGGAACGAACGTGGCCAAATGTCCTCACACGGGAGGCCATTCGCGGTCATGAATATCAGATGACGCGGTATGCCCGGGTTCTCGAATCGCCCCATGACACCATATTGCCGTTCACCCGCGCGTTGGCCGGCGCGGCGGATTATACCCCAACCGTGTTCCAGGCAACGGAACTGCAGGGCAACACCTGGGCGCACGAGTTGGCGCAGGCAATTGTTTTTGTGTCGCCGTTCCTTTGCTACGGCGGGCATCCCAGGGACTATGTGGCCAACACCGCGGTTGATGTGATGAAGGCCATTCCAGCAGTGTGGGATGAAAGCATCGTATTGCCCGGAAGCGAACCGGGAAAGGTGGCTGCGTTTGCCCGACGATCGGGAACAGACTGGTTCATTGGCATACTCAACGGCGCCGATGAAATGAATTTCGATTTGTCCCTGGATTTTCTGGAATCGGGCGACTGGCAGTCCATTCGGCTGGGTGACGTTACAGGCAAAGGAGATGCTTGGGATCGTCAGGAAGGCTCCGTTTCCTCCTCAGACACGCTAAAGGTCAAACTCTCAGCCCGAGGTGGATTTGTTGCATGGTTTAGGAAATAAGTGACTTTATTGAGTAGCAGCATTCAAAAAAGGCGTACCTGCGGAACAATAGGCTTACTTAATAATTTAACTGTTCTGATACCGCAAATCGATTGTGCAAACTAAAATCGCTTTATGTTTGTGCTGTGCCTTTGAAATTAGTGCAATGACTTTCGAACATCCATGGGCGTGCGCACATTCCGGCGACGCAGCGTGAACACCACTCAATTTTTATATAACGAACATCAAAATGAAAAAAAATGGGACATTTCCAATTTTAAAAATACTGTATACCCAGAATTTAACGCATAAATTGCCCCAGGAGGAAATCAATGAGTTCTGCTTTTAAAAAAACAGGGTGGTTGCTGATTATTGTTTGTCTGTCGGCCGCAATGGCCAGCGTAAACTGTAGTGGTGATTCGACCGGAAACAACAGTGACGCGGATTCCGATGCAGATTCAGACACCGACAGCGACTCTGACAGCGATAGTGATTCGGACAGTGACGGTGATTCGGATAGTGATGGAGACACGGACAGCGACGGAGACTCCGATACCGATGGAGACACGGACAGCGACGGAGATTCCGATACCGATGGAGACACGGACAGCGATGGAGACTCCGATACCGATGGAGACACGGACAGCGACGGAGATTCGGATAGTGATGGTGATACGGACAGTGACGGTGATACCGATTCGGATACAGATACAACTGTCAGTGGGTGCGTGGGGAAAGCCTGGACGACAGCCGATCCGACCAAAGCGGGCCCGTTCCAGGTAGCGTCCGACAAAAATGTGGGGCCACTGGCGGGCGACCTGCCGGATCCGATATATGGCGACGAACAGCAACGGTTTAACGTGTATTACCCTAAGAATCTGGCAGACAGCGGGTATTGTCACCCCATCCTGATATGGGCAAACGGATACACGGACAATCCCGAACCCAATCCCCCGTTGTGCGTCGTGGACTCGGGCGCCAACAAGTGGTGCGGACAATATCTGCCCATGATGCAACATCTGGCGTCCCATGGTTTTGTCGTTGTGGCGTCGCTCAGCACTGCCACAGGCAGAGGTAATCCGCTGCCCACCATTGTGGGGCTGGACTGGATACTTGAGCAGGCGGAGGATCCGAGCAGTCCGTACTATCACCGACTCGACACGAATAATATCGGTCAGCTTGGCCATTCGTTTGGCGGAATGTCAACATGTATGTCCGCATCTGAACCTCGCTACAAAGCGCTTGCAACGATTTGCGGCACCAGTGCTCTCTCCGGTGTTCACACCCCCATGCTGTTTTTCTGCGGCGGCAAAGATACCACAGTGAAGTGCGACGGCGTGAAAGACGCTTTCCGCACGGTTACGGATCAGCCTGCGTTCTTTCTCAACGAAAAGAATTCGGACCACGGCAGCTGGGTATACCAGGGGGCCAATGGCGTCTCGCTTTCTTCGGCTGCAGCATGGTTCAGGGTGCACCTGATGGACGACACCGAGAATCGTAAGTTTTTTTACGGGGCAAACTGCACATTCTGTAGCGACAACCGCGTGGAAAGCGAGCAGAACAGCCTGATGACCCAGTGACGGTAGCAGCGCATTGGGCGCCCCAATTCAGGGATAATCACGTTGAATGGATTGTCGTATGGTCAGCGTACAGAGTGATTGGGATGATTTAGCCGTATGGCATCCATGATAAAAATAAATAATAAAACGGGTTCGACAAAATGGTTAAAGGACACGTCGGATCTTCTTCGCAGTATGAACCGAAAAATCTGGCATCCCAAAAACAACGTTGTTAGTGCAGTTGGCTAACAGTTTATATTCAATATCATACAAAAAAAGGAGTGTTTGTTATGGGCCACACAAGAAATGTTAAATATGTATTTGGTTTCACCTGGTTGTTCTCTGTTTTGACGATGATGCTGACAATCGCCTGCGGAGGGACAGACAACGGCGATTCGGAGTCAGACAGCAGCGATGCGGACAGTGACTCGGATGGTGATTCCGATTCGGACAGCGATGGTGATTCCGATGGCGATTCCGATACCGA
>JAFGQN010000165.1 GCA_016935665.1 Deltaproteobacteria bacterium
CAATGGCTCCCCTGGAATTATCAGCAAAACTTCGAAAAATAATTGAACTTTTTTTCAACTACGCATGCTGGCCGGAAGTGCACGTTCTGTCTGACAACGTTGAAGCAGGCTGATGTTGAGCTGATTGAAGACGGACTTATCCAAAGGGATTCGCTGGATATGCAGCGGTTCATTCAGTGTGGTCCTGATTATTGTGAGTAGTGAGTGTTTAGAATGTCGCGAGACCTGAGAGCGTTGCGAATCGTTTAACGGTTCCACTGGGTTTGCCGATACGTAAAATTGAAGAACGCGAACACTTGAGAAAAAAATGGCATCATTTCGGAATTGATCCGAATAAAAAAATATAAACGTTGTTTTCGTTTACAGTTTTTGAAATCCCATTCAGGCAAAATTCAGCAGAGCAACGGGGGATGGATATTCAGGCGCTACGGCGCCACGAATTGAAAGGCGCCCCGGTCTGGCGTGGCGCCGCGGGGAATTCCGTTGAAATCTTCGTTGATATACGGCAGATTCAGTCGCAGGCCCGGAGTTGTATGGGCCGTCAGACGAAAATCAAAGTTGGCGCTATCCACAAACGGGTTTGCGGTAAAGAACTGTGCGGTTGGTTCGTCGTGATTGCCATCAATGCTCATCGGTTCAGCTCCATCGACGCGCCGATTGTTCCAGAATGCGTTGTGGCTGTGTTCTCCGTTCAGCATGATTTGGTTGGCGTCGTTATTGGCCCAGATGTTGTTGTGAACAATCAGATTCTCAACATCGCTCGTGAAACGGATACCCACATTGAGACCTTCGAGGCCAAAGAAGGTATTTCCGATAATCTTAACGTTCATCGCAGGGAATTCGCTGCAAATTCCCGCCCAGTTGTCCCAGTCATCGAGGGTTTTGGTGAGAATATTTGCACTGATGGTCACGTTGCGCACATCCTGCATACTTATGAAGCAGTTTTGACTGTCTGTGATATAGTTGCGGCGGACAACCACATTGCGGGTATTCCGGAACGCGAGGGAATTGGCTTCGTGGTGCAGCCCCGCGCGTGCAAAATAGTTCTGCTCAATCATAACATCGAAGGCATCCTGTAAAAAAAGATGATTGCGCCAGCTGTCATGGATGTAATTCTGGCGGAAAACCACGTGACTAACGGGGTTGACCGCGTAGATGGCGTCCTGAGATCGGGTGGTGGGATCGTCGTGGCTGCCGCAGTCTTTTATGTCAGTGTGTTCAATCAAAAGATATTGCGTCTCACTGTTCCACGGAAAGAAAATGGGAGAGGCAATAAAGTTGTTTGCACGCAAATCACAGTTTCGATGGGAGATTTCGAATCCGAATCCCTCCATACCGCTGCCTGTCTGACCATCGATGATGTATCTGCCGGTAATAAATGCAAGCGGTCCCAGCATCGCCGGTCCTTCCGCCAGCGCCTGTGTAAAACCGGCGTCTGAACCATGGTTCCTGGCGGTTGCTTTAACCAGCCATATAAACAATTCTCCCTGAACCGCGTCGTCGAGAACAAAGTTTTCAACACGACCCAAAGACTGATCGAAATAGTCACCGGCGGCAAAAAAATATCTGGCGCCGCGAACTCTCGTTTCGGGCAGACCCGCAAACGCATTTTCCCATGATGACCCATCCCCGTTTCCATACACCTGGCCTGGGGGCCGAATGTATAAATCCTGACTGGGAGTGCCGATGGTTTGCACCCAGTTGGCAATGAAGGCCTCCTGGTCATCGTCCGAACTGGAACCGTTGAACGGGCTTTCATTTTTACCACAGGCGGTCGTGCTGAGAATAAGGAATGCAGCGAGTAAACGAATTGGTGCTTTCATATGTTGTCTCCTAAAGATTGCAGCCATCACCACAGGCCAAATCACCGTTGGTGCAGGTGATCGGATTATTCATGGCACAGTTGAGGGTGCAATTGGGAACGTGGGTGCATTTCAGGCGGCAGTTCCCCGCACAGCCAATATTGCAAATTTCATCACTTTCACAGTCGATGGTTGCATCATTTCCCACGCTGAAACTGCATTCCTGCATGTATCTGCAGCGGGCGTTGCACCGGTCGCCACAATTGAGGTTGCATTTTTCACCAATCCAGCAGTAAGGTTCACAATCGTCGCCGCAGTCAATATTGCAGGGACCATAGTCAATGGAATCCCGGCACACCGGAGCGCAAAAGTCACCACAGTCAATGTCGCATTGTCCCTTCACGTACATGCACTGCGGCTCACAGTTGTCGTGGCAGGCCAGTACACAGCTTGCGTCTGTTCTGGTGCACGCAGGCGATGTATCGTCCTTGCTCTGGCTTTGGCAGGCGCAAAGAAAAGTGCCTAAAAGAGCGATGACAAAACCGAGGATGCTGTTTCGACAACCGTTGCGAAATACGTTCATAAATTTAGTATGAGCAAAAAAATGTGTTGCACAACGCTTGGGAACGATTTCTCCGAGAATAGGGTTCAGATTAATTATTGTTTTTCAAATGCTCCCATATCCATACGGTTGTTTACGATGCGTGGGTTGCCATCCAGATCCGATGTCAGTGTGGTGGCGCTGCTGTAGCCGGCATCAACACAGGGAGACGATGATTTCAATCGATAGTTTTCGGTAAGGTTGGAAGATGCATCGCCCCAAACATCCACGCGCATTCCCAGAGATGGGGAATAGTCGGCGATGGATGGCGAAAATGTTACTTCTGAACCCGTGACCGAGATGACCGTTCGCGCCACGCCATCGCTGTTTATTTCGATGATATTGTCTACTGCGGGAACACTGTTGACAAGGTGGAGCAGTATTGTATCTGCGTTTCCGTCGCCAGTGGTATATGTGGTAAGAAGCGGTGCATTAACAAAAAGCGGGTCTTCCTGAATATTGCCAGGGCCGTCAACCTCATTGGGAATGGCCGAATATTCGATAGTCAGATGAGAGAAATCACCTGATTCCTGTGTATCAACCACATTGTTGGCGATAATTGAACTGGAAATCCAATTGTCCTCCCCTGGCATCTCCACGCCAAATGACCAGTCTCTGCTGCCGGTTCCAGCGCTGTTTCCCGTGATGGTGGTCGAGACCATGCGCAGTGTTCCCTCATTGTTTATCGCACTTCCCGCACCCAGTGCGACGTTTCCGCTAAACAGACAATTGCCAATTGTGAGCGAGCCAGAGTTGAAAATTCCACCACCGTTCCCGGTTGAGAAGTTGTTTAGAAACTGGGTCGATACAATTTCCGTGGCTGTCTGCTCGCCAATGTATATCGCCCCACCTGAAAACTCGGTGGCGTCAATGTCTTTGGCAATGTTGTTTTGCAACAGGGAATTTTGTACAACCAATTCGCTTTTTCCATCGATAAATATGGCGTTTCCAGCAGTAAACGATTCACTTTCTGAAATCTGAACGTTATCCAGTTTCAGTACAGTGGCGCCGCCTGCGTAAATCGCTCCGCCAGACAGCGCTGCATGGTTTTGAAAAAAGGTTGATTTATTCGCGCGGACAGATGCATGCGCGACTGCACAAATGGAGCCTCCTTTGCCTTGTGTGCCGGAATTGGAGAATTCGCTGTTGTTTATTCTTACAGAACTCAATGAATCCGTAATATAGATATCACCGCCGCCGTCCGTCGGATTCATGGAGCCGTTGAGTCTGAATTCGCTATAGGAAATATCGGCCTCTGCGCCGTTGAACAGATAGATGGCGCCCCCTGGATTGGTGGAGGAGTTTGACTCAAACAAGTCGTTTTTAATAACCATGCGACCGCCATCACCTAAAATTGCACCGCCCCCCAAAAGGTTGTCTGCTATAAAGTTGGCGCAGGAATTGTTGCGGAAGGTGCTGTCCGTAATTTCCAGGTTGGCATTGCCGTTGTGTATGGCCGGGCCAAATGTGCCGTCTGAACAAAAGTTGTCTTCGAATGTACTTAGTCGAACGACAGCCTCTCCACCCACGATTTTTATGCCTGTGTGATTTTGCTTCAGTTCACAATTGTCAATAACGGTTTCGCCATCCTGGAGGTCAATGCCAACAATGTTCGTCCGGAAATGACTATTTGTGACCACTGCCCCATGGCTGGGTTTCAAGCCAATATCGTTGGTTCGAAACAGACAGTCGTTCATTGTGCAAAGAGTTCCGACACATTCAACGGCGACAGGTGCATCCTGAAATGATATACCGTCGATGGTCACATTATAATATGCCGTCGCCAAAGCCCCTGTTTCTTCGTCATATGGCATCGCGCCTTTTATGAGTGTTTGCCGGGTGTCTGGCTTTCGTTCGTCCCTGGTGAGTTCGCGACCTTTAAAGCCGCCATACAGGCTTAGCCCTGGTGGCAACAGCAGTTGCCGGTTCTTTTCGCCGGATTTTCCAGCGAAATATATCCCTTCTGTTATCCAGATTTCGTTGCATTGATTTTGCGAGATGGTTGCAACGGCGCTGTATATGGATTGTTTTGCCGCAATCCAGCTGCGACCAGTATTTTTATCATCACCTTCATTGCTATTCACATAAACTTTGCAGTCCCTAAGAACAATTTCCGTGTCAATACCGCTGTCGCTGCCGCTATCCGAGTCGGTCTCAGTCTCAGTCTCTGTATCGCTGTCCGTATCGGTATCGCTGTCTGCATCGGTATCACTGTCCGTGTCTGTATCGCCGTCTGTATCAGAATCTCCGTCTGAATCGGAATCTCCGTCACTGTCCGTATCACCGTCGCCATATGTATCGATGTTCCCAAATGAGTCCGAATCAGATTCGTTGTCATCTTGGTCGCTATCAGAATTCAATTCTGAATCAGCGCCTCCATCGGCGTCAGACTGAAACGACAGATTATCGTCACTTTGTGACAATTGTCTGATTAAGGGAGCAGACTTGGAACACGAAATGATTCCACTAACGATGATACAGGTGACCAGAAGTTGCATTGCGAGCGATTTCATACTGATTCCTTTCCACGTTGGCCATTAATTCCCGGAATTGACACCATGGTATCAGGGAAAGTGGAAAAGACAGCAGAAAACTGTGGGGGGATCATACGTTTATGGCCGGTGAATGCCTCCTGGACTCCTGTTAGGCGCGGTTCAATTAAAATAGACGATTGTGTATGCGCCTGTCAGCACGGGGATAATCAGGGATCTATTGAGGGGCAACGCATTCCGCGTTGTATCGCGTTTCGTCGATGCAGAGGGCCGGACGTTCTTCTGTCCAACTGAAATCACAGCAATGATAACCGGGTGAACAGTTGTTGGCGGTGGCATCGCAGCCCTGTTTCAGGCAGGTGGCCGATCCATTCACATCACAAAAGTCGGCCTCGAATGCGGCGCAATCGGCGGCTGCGGTACAGGCGGTGCCCTGCCCGGTGGGGGGCGGGAAGCAGAGTGGTACATCGAGTGTCAAGTCGCAGTAATCCCCGTCTTTACAGTTTTCTGTGGTACCGCATGCGCATTGACCGCCCGAGACGGTTATATCAACACAAAGATTGGGCAGGTTCATCCACGAAAATTCGCAGCACTGATAACCGGCGGAACAATTGTTGAGATTTTTATCACACCCCTGCCAGAGACACGTATGGGTAAACCCTGTTTCGCAGTAGGTGGCGCCAAAAGAGGCGCAGTCCGCCTGAGTCTCGCACGTCTGTCCCTGACCACTGGGCGGCAGAACACAGAATGGTGTCGGTTGCGCCGCTAAGTCGCAGTGCGTTCCCTCTGGACAATCGTCATCGGAGGTACATCCACTGCCTCTGGTACATAGCCCCCTGGATGTTACTTTGTCGACACACAGGGAGGGCAGCATGAAGTCCGAAAAGTTGCAGCAGATGTGATCATCGGCGCAATCATTGAGCTCTTCGCTGCATCCCTGCTTTAGACAGGTGCCAGTGACCATGGTTTCGCAGTAATTCGCTTCAAAGCCACTACAGTCATCATTTGTGGTGCACAATTCTCCCTGACCGCTGGGGGGAAGGGTACACACGAACGGGGTGCGGCTCTTGTCGCAGTATGCGCCCTCGCCACAGTCATCAGAATTTTTGCACTCCGTTTGACCGATGGCGCTACAGGCGGCCCCTTTGCCGGGCACATTTTCAAACACATCAACGTACTTGCCATCGTGCGTAAATGCTGTCCCCAGGGAAAATGTGGTTCTGGTATCGGTGTTAAATGCCCAGCCTTCAATGGTTGCCGACACATCGCCGTTGCTGTCGAAGTTCAGTGGTCCCGATGCCCCCTCGTAATCTATCGTTGCCGCAGCACTTGATGCGAGAATCTGTATTCCTTTTTGCCAGTCTGCCGTTCCCGCCAGAATGGTTTCACCCGTGCTGAGACGAGTGAGCCCCTGCGCCACGTCAATGCCGGCAGGGGTGGCGCTATTGGTCGCCGCAATGGCATACGCCAGAAGATACGTCGCATCGTACGTATTTGCCGAGTAGCCATCCACTCCACCATAGGCGGCGTTAAATCGGAGTAAAAAGCTTTGATAAATATCCCCTTCTACTGAAGCGGCCTGCGTCCCGGCCAATCGACAGAATTGATTGTCCGTGAAGGGGAGGGTATTGAGCTGTTCGCCGTTGAGGCCATCGGAAAGCATTAGCTGTCCAATATCTTTGCCGGCTGACAATTCGAGGAATTTGCTGCCATCTGCAAACAGACCAATCAGCACCGTGACACTGGGGGCGAATTTCTCCAGCTCAACAAGGATTTGCGACTGGTCTGTTTCTGGGGTTTCCGGATTGTACACCCGGTTAATGAAGCGGTTATCATCCGTGTAGGGAAACTTCCCTTCCAGATTGGCCAGAATTTCGTCTCTTAGACCGTTGCCATATGCGTCATTTCGGTTAATGATTGCAATTTTTTCAAAGGCGCGTTCCAGCAACAGATAGTTGGCAATGGCCGCCCCCTGTATGGCATCGCTGGGAACCGTACGCCAGATCATGTTGTTGTCCTGCAATGACGAAATTTGCGGTGATGTGGCAGATGGACTCATCAGAAGAATGTTGTTATTTTTCGCTACAGCACCGAATGATTCGATTAGAACGCTGCTGGACGAGGGACCAATCACAGCGGGAATTCGATTGAGACTGGCAATATGCGTCAGTGCTCTGGTTGTATTTTCCGTGCTGGTTGCCGAATCGCAAAACAGCACCGCCAAATGCTTACCATGAATGCCACCTGCTGCGTTGATTTCATCGACAGCGAGCTGGATGGCCTGCTCGCGTTTTGTCCCTCGGGCACTCAGTGCGCCAGTTGTCGGAAGCACGCTGCCCAGCAAGACAGTATTCTGATTGAACAAATTGGCGTTCGTCGTTGGATACCCATATATGCGAGTACACTCCTTGCTGAGTAGATTATTGAGCAGCGCCGTGTTCTGATCCGCTTTTATACACGTGCCCTGTTTGCATATCAGGTTGGCCCCGGAACAATCGGTATTTTTTTCGCATTCGTCTTTGCCCACAAGCAATGAACATGCCGTTGTCAAAACGGTCAATAAAATGAATAAGCACTTGATTTTCAAAGACATATGGTTTTTGCCGTGTATCATTTGTTACCCTTTCCTTAGCATTAAAATTACAGATTGAGTTTGACATTCAGTCTCAAAATTTTTTTTAGCGTCGCCGCAGTCAGTCACCAATACTGTCATATTGTTGAATTTTCAGATGATTTTGCACGTAGCGTCGGTGCATGTTCCTCCCTTTATTCTAACAGTATTCTCCTCAACATCAACATCGTGTGTCAGCGGGCAACACGGTCATCACTAAGTCAGAATTAGTATTAAGCAGCTAAAAAAGCAGTGTCTCATCCGGTGTTCCTGTATCGCGGAATGAGCATTGTACTTCTAATAACCTCAGTTATCTGTGGTTGTATTGTCAAACAAAAAAATGGAAATCCGGGTGAGGCAGAATCATACCTAAGGGAAAAGTCAATGAATTCAACAGGATAACCTATTGATTGATGTATGGGAACAGCTATTCTCCGTTGCAGTATTTGTTTATTTTTTACTAATATAGCGGAATATTTTCTTTTGTAGACGTGCAACTTCATTTGAATGTTCACAATGATTCATGCTAACACTGATAAGCGAACGGAACAGAAAAAGGAGGATTGTTATGAGTATTCATTCCAGGAAAAAAGCATTGCTGAGAAGAACCGTGCAATGGTTGGCGGCAGGTGCGGTACCTTTTGTTATTACCGCTTGTTATGGCCCGCCAGATGGAGAGTGGCCAACTGATATTGATATGGACGGGAATACGGATGCAGATGCAGATTCTGATTCTGATTCGGATTCGGAAGCGGATACCAGCAGTGTGCTTGACAGCGACTCCGAAAACAGCACTGACTCTGTTGAATTGTCCGACACGTCGGTCGCCACGGATAGCGGTTTTGTGTCTGGCACCGTTGTCGATGAGAATGGAAACGGGATTGGCGGTGTTCTGGTCAGTTGTCTGGATGTTAACGGAGTGGCGTTGGCCTCGGGCCACACCTCAGCGGAAAACGGTGCCTTTGAAATCGACGCGCCAACCGGGTGCGTAACAGTTCGATTTGAAGATACAGATGGCATTGAAAACGGTGGCAGCTTTGCCATCAGAGATATTTTTCTGGAAGAGATGGATGAACTCGATGACCCGGTGTCGCTTTCCATTTATCAATAACTCATGAAGCCTGTCAATGTCACGCCAGGGCTGAAGAGGCGGTTGCATCCTGTTCACAGGTTCGTGGAAACCGCGTTTCATTCCCTTCGTTACCTTTTTCTGGAAATTACGGCGCGCTGCAATTTAAATTGTCGTCATTGTGGCAGCGATTGTCAGAAGAATGAATCTCCCAACAGCCTGAGCGTGGCACAGTGGCAAAAAGTGATCGACGATATTGCCGCAACATTCGAACCATCCAGCGTTTTTCTCGTGGTGACTGGCGGAGAGCCGCTTTGTCATCCCCGATTGTCGCAAATTTTGAGACAAATTCGCAAACACGGATTCTCCTTTGGTCTGGTGTCCAATGGATACAGTTTGACTGAGGAAAAACTGAATGCATTGCTGCAATTGAAAATGGCTTCCATGACCATTAGCCTCGATGGCATGCAGCGACAGCACGATTGGTTGCGGGGGCGCAACGGATCTTTTCAGCGCGCTGTGGCAGCGATTGAAATGCTGGCCCAGAGCAACATTCCCATTTTCGATGTGGTGACCTGCGCTCATCCGGGCATGTTGGCACAACTTCCTCGGATAGAATCGTTGCTTCGTGACAAAGGTGTATCAAGGTGGCGGCTTTTTTCCATTTTTCCCAAAGGACGCGCCCGCATAAATGATAACCTCATTTTAAATCCCAGCCAGTTGCGATTTCTGTTGTCGTACATTGCCAACCGGCGTCGTGAATTGAAGAATGCACCGTTTCAGCTGGATTTTTGCTGTGAAGGATTTCTGCCGACGGCTCTGGATTTCAAAGTGCGTACCGAACCGTATTTTTGTCGAGCGGGTATCAATATCGGTTCGATTTTAAATGATGGCGCCATTTCAGCATGTCCAAACATTTCCAGAACACTGGTGCAGGGCAATGTCATCACCGATGATTTCAAATCCGTCTGGGAGAACCGGTTTCAAAAGTTCAGGGAACGCAGCTGGTTGAAGATTGGCCCCTGTGCAAAATGTAAATACTGGAGTGGGTGCCAGGGAAATTCGATGCATCTCTATGATGAAAAGATGGGTCACACATGTGTATGCCACGCTGCGGTGGCGACTGAATCAAGACGTTTTTTCATCAGGTGAGCATTTGAAAAACGGAGTGGGGCCGAGATTCTACGTTGATTGTCAGTAACCGGTTGGTTCATCGATAAATATCATTTCGAGGTTTGGAAACGTTTCTTTCAGCTTGTCGCCCAGCGCCTTTACCCCGGCGGTTTCGGTTTTATAGTGTCCCAGATACATCAGGTGGATATTCCCTTCTCTCGCCTCATGGTATTTATCGTGGGAACCCTCGCCTGTAATCAGACAGTCATATCCCAATGTAATGGCTTCCGCCAGAGTGGACGCGCCACCGCCAGAAATAAAAGCCACCTTCTCAATTTTTTTGGGACCAAATGCAATGCTGTTCGCCTTTGTATCCAGCGCTTTTTCGTAAATGGCTTCCAGCTCCTTCAGTGTCAATGGTTCCGGCAGTGTGCCCCCAAAACCGATGGACGTTCCCATGTATTCTCCAAACGGCTTGATGCGTTTTATCTTCGAGATTTTGGCCAGTAATGCGTTGTTGCCCACCTCCGGATGCATATCCAGGGGAAGATGTGCCGCATAGAGGTTCAGGTTGTAGTTGATGAGGGTTTTTATATGCTGATAATGTCTTCCGGTAATGGTTTTCAGCCCGCCCCAGATAAAGCCGTGGTGGACAATCATCATTTGCGCGCCAGCGGCATGGGCCTTTTCGTAGGTGGCCAGCGCAGCGTCTGTTGCAAGGGCCACTCTGGATACGTCTGTGGCGCCTTCCACCTGAAGACCGTTTATAGACTTGTCACTCACCTGGCCAATAGCCAGATAATCATCTAAAAAGGATACTATTTCGTTTCTGTTTGCCATGTGCACTCCCCACAACAGCGTTATCAGGCCATATGCCTTGTTCAAGGCGTATGGAATATAAAAAAAAGGGAGGACAGCGTGGCCGTCCTCCCCTGGTTGCTTCCGGTTGCTTTACTTAAGCGTTTCTATCAGCTACCGCAGGCGCCTGCCGGTGCTTTGCTGGCGCGCTCATTGGAGAGCGGTTTTTCACAGCCTTTAAGACCAGGGTTGGCTTTGCAGAAGTTGTCCTGAATCGCTTTGGGGGTCACACCGCTGAATTTGGTGGTTCCATTAACAATCCAGGTGGGGCTTGCGCCGATACCCAGACCATTGGCAATGGCCATATTTTCCTTCAGCAGGGTTTCGCCTTCTTCGGCAACGCATTTTTCAATGGCAGCCGCTTTGATGGGTCCAGTGGCGCATTTCTTCCATTCGGGATTGCGGTAATCCTCTGCACGACACCAAACATACTTCAGATAGTCGTTGTTGTTGGGATACAATTTTTTGGCGCATGCCCAACGCATATCTTCGTCCACTTCGGCCTGTCCGTGCATGGATGTGATTTTGTCACCGGCCATGTTGGCGATGAAGTTCACTTTGAAATCCATGTCTTTGCCAAATGCATCAAGTACTTCACCCATGGCGTTTACAGCCATGGCGCCGAAGGGGCACTGACTCATGACGAACACTTCAAGCGATTTCTCGGTAGAGGGACGACAGGCCAGAGTGTTCTGACAGGATTCGTCTTCGCAATCGACTTTGCCGTTGCCGGTATCGTCTTTTTTGTTGTCGCAGATTTCTGCATTGGGATCGAAATCGGCTTTTACTTTAACCAGATAGTAATCGCCGGTTTTGGTCAACCAGCGTTCCATGTGTTTAAAGCCGCCCTCGTCTTTTTGAACGCTGGCATCAAACAACAGTGCCGGCAGTTTATCCACTTTGGCAGCCTTGGCGATTTTTTGAGCTTCAGCATCCGACCAGTCCATGGTGGTGGCTTTGAGGCCCATGAAAATGCCATTGAGGCTTTTAATCATGTTGTCAACGTTACAGGCTTCGCCGCAGCGTTTGTCTGTCAGAGCAATCAGCTTGACTTCCGCCGGGGGCTCCATGTTATCACAGTACTTCAGACCTTTGTCTTTGCCGAACTTGCCACAGATGAACTGTTCCATCGCCTGCGCAGAGCGGTTTCCTGTGTATTTCTCTTCGCCGATGATGATGGATGGACTTCCTGTGGCCTGTTTCTTGGTCGCGAGGTCAAAGGATTTCGAGAGCAATTCTTTCCCTTTTTCGCCATCTTTGCAGGTTTTCCACTTGGCAACGTCCAGTTTTACTTTTTTAGCGCATTCTTCGTCGTGAGTGGGGATTTCTCTCCACTTCTCGTTAACGCACTTCATGAAATCCCAGTATTCTTTAGTGGAAGGCGCAACCTCTTTGGCACAAAGCTGGCTGATGTCGCCTTGCACTTCTTTGTCACCGTGCATACTGGACAGGGAGCCATCGGGTTTTTTCTGACCAATATAATTAATATTGATTCCCACCTGACCATCGAATTTTTCAAGCAGAGGCATGAAACCCTCAACCGCCTGAACACCATAGGGACACTGAGACATAACAAAGAGATCAATTGTGACTTCTTCTTTTTTCTCTGCTTCAGTTTTTTTTGCATCAGGTTTTTTGTCGCCACCTTTTGGGCCGCAAGCTACTGCGAACATGGCCAACGAGGCCATTACAAATACAGTTTTTAGTATTCTTTTCATCGCTGTTTCCTACTCTTTCCTTCCATGAAATTGATATTCCAAAGCAGCGAGAGCGTGTGCCCCGCTATGTTTAAACACGTCAATCAGTGACCGCAGCATCCCTGGCTTCCGTCTCCGCAATGATGATGAGCGGGAGCCAATTCTTCTTCGGTCGCTTGCCTGACTTCGGCGACTTTTACATCAAAATGAAGATTTTGACCAGCCAGTGGATGATTTAAATTCACAACAATATTTTCTTCACCCACTTCGTGAATTATGAAGCGCATCGGGCCGTGAGGGGTGTTGGCCTGGAACTGCTGCCCAGGGGTGAGATTGTCAGTCTGAGGAAAATTATCTTTGGGGATTTCCTGAAACAGTTCCTCGTTTACATCGCCATAGCCATCTTCGGGAGCAACCACTACTTTTTTGCTTTCATTGGCGCTCATTCCTTCCAGCGCCTTCTCCAGTCCGGGAATAATCTGTCCCCGCCCCCACACGAAACCGAGAGGACTGTTATCTTCGGATTTGTCCACAATATTTCCCTGGTCATCGGTCAATGTGTAATCGATGGCCACAAATGCTTCGTTCTGAACTTTCATTAAAAAAGACTCCCTGTCATGTTGCCGATAAAATCAGGATTCTACCGGGATTGATTGGTATACGGCACGCAACCGTAATCTGAAGCGGACTTTGGGTCAACCTATCATTTAACTAATTAGAAATCATTAAATCCGCCACTAAACCTTGCAATTTGTGCCGCTGTTTATAAACGGCTGTATAAAATAACACAATTCGGTTACATGTCCCGGCGCAGCTTTCCAATCAATTGGCATGCCTGCCATTCGCTGCTTCGGTACGCAACAGGTCATACGGGGATGTTATTCCTGGGTGAAGGTAATTTTTTGAAGTTTTTTCAAACGATTGGACGAGGGTTGGAAAATTTTGAGAAATGAGATCATTCGGTATTTGAAGAATCGAGGGACGTTGGAGCTGAATCATTTGACGAAGTATCTTCGGGAAGGGTTTCGTTTGTACGACTCTCTGTCCACCATTTGGGCGCACATGCAGATGAACTACAGCTGTCGCAAGTCACCTTGCTGATTTTCTTCCAATGCACTCTCGTCAAATATCCATCATCACCTTCAGTGCAGTCTTCCTGTGCGCGAATGGTGCACTGCTCCGCATTTTTAATTCCGGTTATACAGTCGGACATGCAATCATTTTCTGAAATGCAGCAAGTATAGTAACAGCCTCCCTCGTCGCATGCCGATATTGAAATAGTCAACCCAAGTAGAATTAAAATACAACCCGTTCGCATTTGTTTCCTCTCTCTAGTTTGGTTTGTCGGATGAGAACCTAAAATATTAAGACGGGGTGCGGGATAGAGAGTAAAAATTCACTCGTATTTCGCCAGGGCCGCTTTCAGGTTTGAAGCAACTCTGGTAGCGAGAGAAGCAGGAGAGAGCACTTTCACGTGTCGATGAAACGACATTATCCAGTTCACCACCTCAAAATCGTCGGTACCGGCTGGCACCATCAGTGTCATGCGGGTTGTACCGTCCTTTTGAAATTCGAGCTGTTGAGAATGATGAAACTGGCGAACGCCGATAAATGGTTTGGACGACTTGTCAAATTGCAAAACCACCTTTGTGGGGGCGCCTTTCTGTATAAACAGGGCATCTTTGAAATGGGCGTCCGGACTGTAATCCCCGGGCAACCGATATCGACTGCCTCGAATGGCTTCTGTATTTGACATGCGCTCGATGGCGAATGTGCGTAACTGATTGGTGGGCGCATCTTCGGGTTGAGCCAAAAGGTACAATCCCATTTTGTAGGCGACCAGTGTATAGGGGATGGCGTTGATTTGCGACACATTTCCGCTGGATGACTGGTATTCGAATCGGATTTTTTTTTCGTCTAAAAGACCGGTGAGAACCTCGTCCAGGTCTTCAATTTGATCCGTGGACAGCTGCTTGGGCCCGTCGCTGATAATGTGCATTTTGCGCTTCAGATTCTTCAGACGGATAAAGTCCTTTTCTCTTGAAATCTGCGATTCAATTGTTTCGAATATTTTATCCAGCGAGTCCTCCAGCAACGTTCCCCGACAGAATGCAAACAGGCCTCGCCCCAGAAACAACGCTGCCACATCCGTCAGGTTGAATGGTATGGTGATTCGCCTTTTGGAAGTGGGCAAAAACCATACCTTCATGCCGGTTTCAAGGGTTTCGTTTTCAAGTTGGACCCCCATTGAAATGAGATCATTAATATCGCGATTGGCGGTACGCCGATTGATGCCATAATCGTCCATCATCGTGCGGATGGTGAGCCTGCCGTGAAACATAAACCGGCGATGTAAATCAAACAGTCGGATATATTTTGTTCTGTCTGCCATTTTTTGTCTCCTGCGCTGATGCGACAAAATTTGTCTCATAGTGGATGTACTCTGAAAATGCAAAACATACAAACTCAAAAAGAGGTGAACGCATGTCAGTAAATCATTCCGCAATTTCAATGCCGGGCAGTTATGCTTTTAAAATGGGGAATCACAGATTTGGAGCGCATTTTGGTGATGGGTATGCACACGGGATAGCAGTTGTTCCTGAAGATGCATATGGTGCGTGCGAAGTCCGAGACCTTTGTGAAGGAGCGTATCTGTATCAGGGGTTGTATCGGAACGGTCAATTGATTGACATCAATGACCCCGCGCAAATGGGGCGGCATTTGCCGTTTATACGAAAGGCGCGCGGGGAAGTGCTGGTGACCAATGCCGGTCTTGGGGGATTTCTTTACAGGCTGTTGCGCAAACCGGAAGTGTGGCACATTACGGTGGCCGAACCCGATTTTGATATTATAGAACTGGTGGAGCCCACTTTTTCAAAATACGCGGACAAAGTAACGTTCGTTCATGGCGACTGGGATGAGATAGCACGCTACAACATCTTCGATGAAATCTATCTGGGTTAGGTGGTTTTTTCGTATCGCGAGCTTTTGTTTGGCGCCAGAAAAGTGATTAAAAAATGTTGCAGGACGTTGAATGGGAGATACGTTTTGGGATAAAGCAAAGTCTTTTATGGGCGACATGGCTGTTTCGATGGAGTATGGTCTGCCTTTCCCATGGCCTGGGGGAGGACAACGGAGAACGATGTACATGGAAGAATTTGAAGATATACGACCTTTTAAAGATAGCGAAGTAACCGAAATACTGGGCCAGTTGCTGAGTGATACGGAATTCCTTAAGATGGTGGCCCGTATGCGTCTACCCAGGCTCCACCGTTTTGCCGCTCCAGTTGCTCAGGCGCTGGTAAAGACCAGATTACGCGGCGAATTCAAACGCGTGAATAATGTGAATGCGTTTCAGCAGGTGGTTAAAAAGTATTTCGACAAGGTGATTTCCGGGACGACCAGCCGGGTATCTGTAGGTGGGCTGGGACAACTTAAGCGGGATTCGGCATATCTGTTTATCAGCAATCACCGCGACATTGCGCTCGATCCGGCATTTGTAAACAACGCGTTGCGTTCGAGTCGATTCGATACCGCCCGCATTGCCATCGGGGATAATCTTCTTTCCAAACCGTTCGCGTCTCATTTGATGCGCCTGAACAAAAGTTTCATTGTCAATCGGTCCGCCAGGGGACGCCAAATGTTGTTGGCAACGAAGAAGCTGTCGCGATACATCCGATTCTCCCTTGAGGCGGAAAATGAATCCATTTGGCTGGCGCAACGGGAAGGGCGAGCCAAAAACAGCCTGGACAAAACGGAGCCGGCGATCATCAGGATGCTCTCCATGAGTCTCAATCGTAAAACAGAGACATTTGGCGATTATATCCGAAGTCTGAATATTGTGCCCGTATCCATCTCTTACGAATGGGATCCATGTGATTTGCTAAAAGCCACCGAGCTGGCGCACCGAACGTCGGGCGAAGCATACGAGAAAGCCGACCACGAGGACCTGAACAGCATTGGTCGTGGGATAACCGGACAAAAAGGCGCTGTGCACATTCATTTTGGAAACGTGCTCGATGGAAATTATGACACTCCGGAACAGGTGGCGGACGCCGTGGACGCTCAGATTTGGAAGAACTATGTGTTGCATCCGGCTAATCTGGTCGCTTATGAAATGCGTTACGGCGAGGTGCCGGCGTTGCCGGTGGGCGCTGAAGGGTCACCTTTTTTGCTGGATAGGCATGTGGATACCAAAAAGGCCATGGAAGAACGTTTGCTGAATGTTCCCAGGGAAACGCATGAAATCTTCCTCGATATTTATGCAAATCCTGTGATTTCCCGTTTGAAGGTCACATCGAATAACAAAGAAAATCTAAAAACGCTCGCCAGCTGATTACATGCGGGTTCAGGGCAATCGCAAAGTCGTCGCTCCACGATAAAAATGTAGGGACCGGGGTTTATCCCCGGCCGAAAACTGGTTATCCCCAGCCGAAAACTGGTTGCGGCGGAAGATAAAATACTTCCCTATAATATTCTTCCATTAGTTGCGACATTGCGACCGTTGTGACGCGGACTTATTTCAATCCTCGTTTTTCCAGCAGCGGATCAATGCTGGGTTCTTTGCCTCGAAATTTTAAGTAGAGTTCGATTGGTTTTTCGGTGTTGCCTCTTGAAAGAATATTTTCACGGAATGCTGCGGCTGTCTTTGAGTCGAACAGGTTCTCCTGCTCTTTAAACGCAGCAAACGCATCGGAATCCAAAACCGCACTCCAGATGTAGCTGTAGTAACCGCTGGAATAACCGCCGGCAAAGATATGTGCAAAATAGGTACTCTTGTAGCGCGAGATAATCTCGTCCATAAGTTGTATTTTGTCTAGCGCGTTGTCTTCAAATGTGTTTACGTCAATATCCCCTGGATCTTCGGTCAGCGTGTGCCACTTCATATCCAGAAACGATGCCGCCAGATATTCGACTGTTTCGAATCCCTGATTGAAATGTGTTGCGGCTTTCAGTTTCTTAATCAGGTCCTCTGGAATCACCTCACTGGTCCTGTAATGGTGGGCGTAGGTTTTTAGCACCTCTTCTTCTTCTGCCCAGTTTTCCATAAATTGCGACGGCAGCTCCACAAAATCCCGGGGGACATTGGTTCCCGAAAGGGATGGATATGTGACATTTGACAAAAGACCGTGCAGTCCGTGTCCAAATTCGTGAAACAGGGTTTCAACTTCCTCAAGGCTTAACAGCGATGGGGTGTCTTTGGTGGGCCGTGGAAAATTGAAAACATTTACAATAACCGGAGACACGAATTTTCCATCCCGCATTTCCTGTCCCCTGAACTCTGTCATCCATGCCCCCTGTTGTTTTCCCGGTCTTGGAAAATAGTCCAAATACAGAATGCCCACGTGTTTCCCTGTGGCGTCGGTTACTTCCACCACTGAGACATCTTCGTTATAGACAGGGAGATCTGCGCGTTTTTTGAACTGGAGCCCGTAGAGCCTGGTCGCCACCTGGAAAGCGCCCTGTTGCACTTTTTCCAGTTGAAAGTAAGGACGCAGTTCGTTTTCGTTGAGATTGTACTTTTCAGCCCGAAGTTTTTCAGTGTAGTAGAACCAGTCCCACGGTTGAAATGTGGCTTTGCGTTCGTCTTTTCTCTGCAGCCTCTTTAACCCTCTCAGCTCTTTTTGGGCAGCGGGTAGCGCTCCGTTCCAAAGACGTTGCAACAAGTCGTTCACTTTGTCCGGGGTTTGCGCCATGTTTTCTTCGAGGATGTAGTCTGCATGACTCTCATATCCCAGAAGGTTTGCCCGCTCCAGACGCAACTTAACCATCTCCAGCAGGATGGCCTTGTTGTCGTGTTCGTCGTTATGATTCCCCCTGGATGCATAGCCTTTGAACATGATTTCCCTGAGAGCACGGTTATCGGCATACTGCATGAAGGGAATCCAGCTGGGTTTATGCAGTGTGAACTTCCATTTACCCGGATTGCCCTCCTCTGCTGCCTTTTCGGCCGCTGCGTCAACAACCGCTTTGGGTAATCCGGCAAGGTCCTGCTCATCCTCGATAACGAGCTCGAAAGCGTTGTTTTCGGCCAGCAAATTGTCCCCAAATTGAACACTTAAAACCGAGAGCCGACCGTTGATTTCTGTCAGACGCTTTTTTTGCGGGTTGTCAAGAAGAGCGCCACCGCGAACAAAGTTTTTATATGTCAGCTCCAGCAAGCGTTTTTGCTCTCCTGTCAGTTGCTGCGAATCGCGGGTGTTGTACACCGCTTTTATGCGCGAGAAGAGCTTTGGATTCATGGATATGCTGTCGGAATGGGCCGATAGTCTGGGCGCCACATTTTTGGCTATTTCCTGAACGGTATCGTTCGTGTCCGCGGATTGCCTGGCAAAGAACACCAGAGCCACTTTGGTGAGCAATGCTCCCGAATAATCCAGGGCGCCAATTGTATTGTCAAAATTCGCAGAATCCTCATTTTTGACAATCTGCTGCACTTCCGCCAAATGCTGCGCCATGGCGGCATCAATCGCCGGTTCGTATAAATCATCGGTGATTTTCTCAAATGGAGGAACGCCGTGGGGGGTATCAAACGTCTCAAGAAGCGGATTCACCGCCACCACTTTTTCGTCGATTTCTGAACGAGTTTCCTTTTTCTCCGGTGCCACGCTGGTGACCTCCTTCTGCTTCTGCTGTACAGGGGCGCTGCCACACGAAATCACTATAAAGCTGAGAATGGTGACCCACATCACGGTTTCCCTCATTTAATTCTCCTATTCATTGACAACACATCCACGTTAACCGCTCTTTTACTGCTTTTTGCCACTGCATGTTGGCATGCACAACATAATGCAGCCGTCGACGATTGTCATTATTCGATTTTGGCCAAATTCCCCTGCGCAATTCCAATGCATATGAAAATGGACCATATAGGCTGGGAATTCGGAGTTGAGACTGCGCGTCATGCATATATGCTGAGGAAAAAATTTACTTTTATGATTTTCAGGGTAGTGTGTCGCTTGGAAGAAAGCGTGCAGCATCACATCATGCGCGTTTCATCACGAATGAAAGCAGTACTCCGACAAATGAATCAAAGTCGAATGGCGAAACCAATTACCATTGGCGCCGCCGCAGTACTGGTGTCAACAGGATATGGCATTTTTGCCAACGGCTATGTGATATTTAAAACACGGCATCTGCTTTTTAGCGATGTGACCCACGTACCCCAAAGAGATGTGGCGATTGTTCCGGGCGCAAAAGTGTATTCCGATGGCACACCATCGCGGGTTTTGAAAGATCGGCTCCGAGCCGCCATGGTGTTGTACCAGGCAAAAAAAGTGAAAAAGATAATCGTTTCGGGCGATCACATGGCCCCGGAATACAACGAGCCGGGCGCCATGGCGGCGTTTCTTGTTGAAATGGGAATTCCACAGTCTGATGTTATTGAGGACCACGCCGGGTTTCGTACGCTGGATACCATGGCGCGAGCCTCAAAAGTATTTGGTATCCGAAGCGCCGTCATTTGTACGCAGCGATTTCATTTGGCCAGGTCTGTTTATCTGGCCGTCAATTTTGGTGTGAACGCCATTGGGTATGAAGCCGATTTAACCTGGTATCGGGGCCACATACTGAACCATTTCCGAGAGTTTGCGGCAAGAAGTTTCGCCCTTCTGGACGTCCATGTGCTGCATGCGCAGCCGCGCTTTCCGGGGCCTTCAATTCGCGTTTTCTGACGCGTCGGCTATGCTGTGACGATATACTGTAATTATTTTTTCGCTTATGTATAATAGTTTTTGGTAATAATTACAGAGCCTGTTTATGCGATTGGAAGTCCGGTTGTCTCTTCCCGTATATAAAGCGCTCCATACAATGTCGCAGAGCACCTTCGGTGCGCGTGATCATTTTCGTTCTTGAAAACATCACAAAAACGGAGTATCAAAATTCGATGAATTTATATCGGATGTCCACTCGTGCAGAAAGCTGGAAGGAGCAACGGTTTTATGAAAATAAAAGCTGCAACCGGATACAGCAATAACCTGGAGGATGCGTATGAGGCGGGGCGAGAAGCAGCGTTCAAAGCGGTGTCTGTCCTTGGAAACGATTCTCCCGCGGTGTTCATTGTTTTTACCACTCCGCAATACGACCTTGAGGCGCTGATTCGCGGTGTGCGTTCGGTTTGTGCCACTGCCAGACTTGTTGGTGGAACCGGGTCGGGAGAGATAGTTGAGGGGACCTATCTTGGGTTTGGAGCAGGGGTCGGCGTCTGTGCGATGACAGCGGGTTCCTATCGCTTTGGTCTGGCGTCGGTGGCAGGGATTAAAGGTCGACTGGAGACATCTGGACAATCCATTGCTCGAAAGAGCAAAGCAGAGGCCGGAGCGAGTCCACATGCAGCATTACTGCTGCTGTCCGATTGCATCTGTGGGGATTTGCAGGAGTTGTTTCAAGGGGCATATCGCGTGTGTGGACCGAAGGTATCCATTACCGGGGGGGCCGTTGGTGATGAGCTGAAATTCGAGAGGACTTTTGTTTTTCATGATGATCAGGTGATTGAGGGGGGTGCCGTGGGGTTGTGGATTGCCAGCGACACACCTATGCCAGTGGTTACCCGCCACGGTTGGGAACCCGTGGGGATTCCGATGCTGGTCACCCGCGCCGAAGGGACAGAGATTATGGAGCTGGGCGGCCGACCGGCTGCTGAAGCATACGAGGAACAGCTTGGATTCGAGCCCGGTGAGTTGAGTGTGGCGGATTTTTGGGGTACTTCGATTATTCATCCGTTTGGACTGTTGCAATCGGATGGAACATCGGTGATTCGGGTGGCGAGAACAAAAACTGCGAATGGAACATTGCGTATTCAGGGGTGTGTACCGCCCACGGGCAGTGCAGTTCAGGTAATGCGCAGTACGCCGGACGAACTGTTGAACGTGTCTGAGGTTGTGGTTGGTGAGGCGCTTTCGTCACATCGGTCCCCAGGGTTATTGCTGGTGTTCAGCTGTGCGGCTCGTGCGGTGATTTTTGGCGATAAAACCCCGGAGGAATCCCGCAGGCTGCAGGAAGCTGCAGGCCAGGTCCCGACATTCGGGTTCTATTGCTGCGGTGAATTTGCGAGAACCGCGGGGGTACTGGGCACGCACAATGCGACTTTGACTGCGTTGGCCCTTTGATCCCTCTGAAATGACACTTCATTTTGTGTGAACGAGTTCAAACTGAATATTAGTTCGGATGATATTGTGACCAGACACCCAAAAGAAGAATTGTTTAATTTGCGCGCCGCCAGAGATGCTGCGGTGACAGCTGCAAGAGAAGCGGTTCGGGATTCCACTCGCCTTACCCGTTTATTAACAATTTTGAACGACTCAGGAACTGGTTCAAAGGTTCTGGATAAAGCGTTATCGACGCTGTCTGAATTATTTTTGGCGGATATTGTGGTGTTAATTGATCCGGCCGGTACAGGGTCTTTTGTTCCACTTGCTGCCATCGGATTGCCCGAGGAGTTGCAGGACGAGCCATTCAGTCAATCAGATGAGAGTATTTCAATGCGTGTGCTGCAGACCGGTGAACCCCAACTTGTCGAAGATGCTGCGAATTATTCGAGATTGGACGCGCAGCTGAAGGAGATGGCGGTACATACAGTAGTTGGGTTGCCCGTAAATGGAGGGGATTTTACAAGAGGGGTGCTTATTTTGGGACGTCTGAGCAAGAGGCATTTCACCGGGGACGAAGTGGCGCTGCTAAATACAATGGCGTATCGTATCGGTCGCACGCTCATTGACGCCCAGCGAAATACCCAGTTCGAAAAGCTGGTTAAAAGTGGTCGGCAACTCAGCTGTCGTCTCGATCTTGCGCATGTGGTTGCAGAGGCGGTGGAGATGCTGCCAGAGATAGTGAGTGGTGATTCGGCCGCGATTGTTTTGCGGGATACCGAAAATCAATGGTATTGCGCCGCACATCACAACATGGATGAATCGTCTGTTGCGGACATGTGTCCACTTGCTGAACGGCTGATTGGCAATACGCCATTGGCCAATGGTGAAGCTTATACAACAGCGGACCTGAAAACTATCCCACATTCGGAGGTATTGTCTGATAATTCAGGGTTGGCAAAGAACGCCTGTGCGTTGATGGCTATCCCAATTTATCGCGACGATACATTGCACGGTGTGTTGTTTTGTATGCGTTCTGTTTCCATTGCCTTTCATATCGGCACACTGCAAACAGGCATGCTGTTTGGTGACCAGGTCACGTCAGCCATTGACAATGCCACGCTGTATCAGACTGTTCACAACGAACTGAAGGAGCGCAAACGATTGGAGGAGGTCCAGCGAAAATGGGAAAGACAGCAGCAACTTTTGCAAAAAGCGAATAGTCTTAACAGTATGGCTGGGGCCATCGCACATCATTTTAATAATCAACTGTGCGTCGTGTTTGGCAACCTTGAAATTTTATCCGATGAACTGTCTGGAAACAGGGACTATGCGATACCACTGTCAGACGCTATGCAAGCGGCTCAAAAGGCATCTGAAGTAAGCCGATCCATGTTGACATATATTGGTCAGACCGTCGGTGTGCGCAAGCCATTGGATTTGGCAAAAATCTGTCGTCAGAGCCTGCCGTTACTGCAGGCTGCCACGCCGCAGCGGGTTTTTGTGAATGTGAATTTTTCGGTTTCTGATTTGCGAATTCACGGCAACAGCAGTTTGATACAACAAGTCCTAACCAATCTGGTGACCAACGCGTACGAGGCAATTGGCGAAAATCCTGGAACCATTGGGATTAAATTAATATCGGTGCGTGGTGAGGATATTCCCGTCGCGAATCGGTATCCTTTGGACTGGAAGGCTGCGGAAGGGGATTTTGCGTGTCTCCAGGTCACCGACAACGGATGCGGTGTTGCAGTGGAGGATTTTGACAAATTGTTCGATCCGTTTTTCTCTCGCAAACGGGTTGGTCGGGGACTTGGATTGTCAGTGGCGCTTGGGATTGTGAAAGCGCATGGGGGCGGAATTACAATGGAGAGTACCTCTGGTCGTGGAAGCGCATTTTGCGTTTATTTACCGATTCTAAAAGATGATTCTGTCGCAGAAGCGCAACACAGACCTTCTGGCATACCGGACGGTGGGGGGCGTGGTCTTTTGTTGGTGGATGACGAAAAAGCCATCCGGGATGTTACCGGCACAATTATCGCACGCCGTGGCTTTAAAGTGTTTACAGCCGCCGACGGGTTGGAGGCGTTGCGTCTATTTAAGCAGAATAAGGACAACATCGCTATTGTGTTGAGCGATTTGAGTATGCCGGGAATGAACGGGTGGGAAACCATGACCGCGATTCACGAAGTTTCACCGGATCTGCCAATTGTGCTGATGAGTGGTCATGATGAATCCCGGGTCGTCCGCGAATCGAGTGCAGACGGATGGGAAACCCTGTTTCTGCGCAAGCCGTTTCAGAACGCGGAACTGTGGGATATTATTGGCAAAGCATTGAGCCAACGGAGTTAGTCTCTCGGCGTTCATCTGTCCATTGGCTTTTATTACAGGCAAACGTTTTGGCGGAATTTTGCCATCGTCATGGGGTTTGCTGACCGTGGTCAAAGGACACGCTGGAGCATTTTGCTGGGAGCTGCTTTTTTAAACACATTCCCCGGAGGGGCTTATTTACAAAATGTCTGAAAGTTCCAGCAGACTGTTGTAGCACGCCAGAGCGTCTGGATGTTTCGCCCCCCCCACCAGAACACAATCGATACCCGCATTTTGAGCGCCGCCAAGGTCTCTTTGGGGAGAATCGCCAACCATGATGGCTTCTTTTTGGGATACGCCAATTTCCGCCAGTACCTTTTTAAACGGTTCCGGCGATGGTTTGACAATGCCGTGATCGGATGAAAACGATATGGCCGAAAATAGCGATGCAATCTGGGTATGCTCAAATGTTTCGAGCCAAAGTGATTTGGGAGACCAGATATCGATGACCGCGCCCAGCAGGAAGCGATCGTGCAGTCGATTGAGCGCAATGACATATTGGGGGGGAACTGTCCCAAGTTCATGATACGCAAAAGTGTTCACCACTGTCTTCAGTTCGTCATTGTCCAGCAATTGAGGGGATGTGCGTCGAATCGCGTCTGCCACTGACGGAAATGTGTGTTTATAGCGCGGGTCCGTGTATCTTGTGCCGAGAAACGCGTATGCCAGGCGGATTATCTGATTTACGTCTTCACGCGGTAGTGTACCACCGAGTTGACGATAGTGAATTGAAAAATCTTCAACATCGCCAAATCTGTCTTCGCCGAACATGAATGTGCCATTCATATCCAAAAGAAGCGCTTTTTTTTGACAAATCATTGTTGGGTTTCCAGCAAAATCAGGAGCAATCTTTGTCGCTTCTTTTTGTCTTTGTTTTACTCGGGGAAATATTACTGACATCGGTTGTAGATTAGAACGGATATGCCGGGGGCTCGTCTTTGATGGTGACCCATTGCCAGTGGGTGTAGAGTTCCCAGTCGGCCGGGCCGCAGACGTTGCTGTCGTTGCCGGAGATACCGCAACCGCCGAAGGGATTGACACATTCATCGACCACCGTCTGGTCGTTGATATGCAGAAGCCCCACGTTGAGTTGTTCGCCAATTTTTCGGGCACGAGAAATATTGGTGGAGATAACGGCGCCTGCCAATCCGTATTCTGTATCGTTCGCCAGGGCAACCGCCTCTTCATCTGTGCTGAACGTGATGATGTTGACCACCGGTCCGAAAATTTCTTCATGGAAACAGCGCATGCCGGGCTTTACATTGCTCAGCACTGTGGGAGAATAAAACACACCGTCCCGTTTACCGCCCGCTTCCAGTTTGGCGCCCGCTTTTACCGAGTCGGAGATGATGCCATCCACTTTGGCTGCCTGCTGTTCGTTGATAAGCGGACCAAGGGCCACCTGACCGCCGGCGCCATCACCCACGGGCAGATGATTGGCTTTTTCAACCATCTTTTCTGTAAGGGCTTTGGCCACTTTTTCGTGCACCAGCACGCGGCCGGAGGCCATGCAAATCTGCCCCTGATGGAAGTATGCGCCAAACGCCACGTTCTTCGCCGCTAAATCAAGATCGGCGTCTTCGAGAATAATGAGTGAGCTTTTACCGCCCAGTTCCAAAGATACTTTTTTCAGATTGCGACCGCAGGCTTCGCCCACCTTGCGCCCCACTGCGGTGGAGCCTGTGAAGGCCACCATCCCCACTTCGGGCGCGTTGCACAATGCTTCGCCGGCATCTGCGCCGCCAGGCATCACCTGGTAGACTCCTTTGGGCAGGCCTGCGGCCTCGAATGCCATGGCCATAATGTAGGCGCCAGAGATACTGGTTCTGAGATCCGGTTTGGCGATTGTGGCGTTTCCTGCCGCCAGAGCCGGGGCCACCGATCGCAATGACAGGAACATTGGGAAGTTAAATGGAGAGATGACGCCCACGACGCCCAGTGGTTTCCGTCTGGCGAACGACAGTTTGTCTGGTGTCGATGGCAGCGTTAGACCTGTGGGCTGCATACACATGGCGGCAGCCAATTGGCATAGAACAATGGATTCCCGGACTTCATGCTGTCCCTTTGGAAGGATTCCGCCGGTTTCCCGGGCGATGATAATTGCAAAATCGTCGAAATTGGCCTGGAGATAATCAGCTGCCTTTAAAAAAATAACAGCCCTGTCTCTGGCATGGGTGGCAGCCCAACTTTTCTGAGCAAACTTCGCGGATTTGGCTGCGGCATAAATCTCGTCGGCACCTGCGAGGCCTGTGGTGGTGAAAACAGCCTGCGTGGCTGGCTCGATGACATCATTCTTTTTTTGGGAATCAATCCAATCGCCGTTGAACAATTTGCCTTTCCATGGACTGGAATCAAGTATGGAATTGGTCACTGTCATTCTAATGCCTCCGCTGATTTGTTCGGGTTACCTTTTTTATTTAACATCATCCTGGAAATTTACATAAGTTTGGACCATATCTTCAATCTGTTCAAGTTTGTTGGATAAATTTCCTCAAAACAGGATGACTCGTTAGCGAAAAATTGAGCTGGTCGTGTTGAATAGGTCCGTTGTTGAACTATATTTAGCTTTCAAATATTCGCGCGAAATCGGTGAGCAGTTATGGCCATAAAATCCAGTATTGTTGATTCGTTTAAAAGTGGAACTGAGTTGTCCGGAAAATTGGTTCTGGGATTTTTTTTGTTTATTACCATCATGCTTCTGGTGGTTGGAACTGTGCTGTATATGTTCATCAGCACCGTGTTGAAAAAGGAATCGCATGAGCGCATTGAGGTTGCGGTCTTGAGTGCCACACAAATGATCGATCAATCTGTGACGCACGCCATTCAAAGCCAGCTTCGAGCCACTGCTGATCGCAACAGGGATATTATTTCCTTTTTTTATCAGGAGTTTAAGTCTGGCAAGATGACCGAAGCAGAGGCAAAAAAGCGGGTAAGCGAGATTCTGCTGGCTCAAAAAATTGGGAGTACCGGATATATGGTAGTGGTGGACTCTAAAGGGACGTTGCGCGTTCACCCCAAAGCGGAATTCGTGAATCGGGATGTATCCAATTTACCCTTTGTACAGCGGCAGATAAAGCAGAAAACCGGATATATGGAATATGAGTGGAAGAATCCCGGAGAAAAGAAAGCGCGTCCCAAGTCTGCATCGATGAGTTATTTTAAACCATGGGATTACATTATTTCGGCGAGTGCATATAAAGAGGAGTTTTTCTCCCTTGTCAATTTAAGACAGTTCAAAAGGGAAATTATGGAGTTCCAATTTGGCCAATCGGGGTATGCATATGTAATGGATTTAAAAGGAACGCTAATCATTCATCCCGATATGGAAGGGAAGAATCTGTATAATGCCAAAGATGAGACCGGACGCTATTTTGTACGTGAAATGTGTGCAAAAAAAAATGGAACCATTTCTTATTTATGGAAAAACCCGGGTGAAAAAAGAGCGCGTATCAAAGATGTGATTTTCAGGTATTATCCTAATCTCGATATTATTGTGGCCGGAGGTTTTTATCGGGAGGAGTTGTACGCGCCTCTGGAACAGCTGAAAAAACGTTTGGCACTTGTTTTTGCAATTGTAATGCTCGTCGGGTTGTCGCTGGCGTTCATATTCGTGAAGGCGATTGCCAGCCCCATTTTGAGACTCAGTAGCGTGTCCGCCAGCATCGCCAGGAAAGATTTGCGTGTGTTGCCGGAATTCGACCGAATGGAATCGGAGAATCAGAAATGGTTCTTTCGAATTACCGGGAATTCGCGGGAGATGCGCAGTCTGATTTCCGCGTTGAGGGACGCCGGAATGACCATTCGAAGTCTGATTGGGAATCTGGTAGTCAACGCCCGAAAATTGTCTGCACAGGCCGATTTGATACAGAACGCCGCGGACCATTCGCGCACTGGCGCATCCAATCAATCCGCTATCGTTGCAGAAGTCTCCAAGACCATTGACTCTCTCCAGAACAAATTCAAATCAACGGAAAAAATTGCCAAAGATGTTTTTGCTGTGAGCGAGCAGGCGGTGCGCAAAGGTCAGGAGGGGAGTATTGCCGTACGCGGCACTCTAAATTCCATGAAGAGTAGTCTGAAAACCACAGAGGCAGCTCGATTGCAGCTTACCGCACTTGCTGATGTGTCAAATCAGATTGCACTGGTGGTAAAAGCGCTGGAAGATATTGCGGATAATTCTCAAATGCTCGCAATCAACGCCAGTATTGAGGCCGCCGAAGCCGGAGAAGCGGGCAGGGGCTTCGCGGTTGTGGCAGCCGAGGTTCAGGAACTGGCTGTTCAAAGCGGCAAATCCACGCAGAATATTCGAAATTTTCTGCAACAGATTGCTGAAACAGCCACCCTGGCGATTAAACTGACTGAAGAAAATCAGCGATCCGTTGAACAGGGCCAGATATCTCTTGGGCGGATGGAAAAAGTGCTGCAGTCGCTGACTGGGGTTTTGGATTCAAATAACCAGCACGCGGATCAGATTGCACGGACGGTTGCCGAGCAAAGTGTCGCCATCGCTGAGATTTCAACAGCTGTGGGCCATGTGTTGGAGAATTCTCAGGCGAGCAGTCAAAGTGTTGCGGAATTGCTGTCCGCTGTCGAAGAACTGAAAATAACTCGTCAGATATTCGATGACCTGGCCGCGGAATACAAAGTGTAGAAATCCCCTCATCCCCTATTAAAAGTCAGTAAAATTGAATGAAGATGCGGGACGAAAAATGTTTGGAGTTTTCCTGCGCCAACTTTCAAATTGAAGCCATCAGGTCATCGAGACGAACCCATGGTGTTTTGTCTTTGAATGCGACCAGCAGTTCCAAATTTGGCTGACGGGAATGCAGCTCATGCAAAAACACCGGACCGAATATGTGCTGGTTGTACAAAATATACCAGGACTTCCTGTGGCCGGATTTTGTATAAATAGCCGCTATTTTCTCTACCGCCTCGTTATAAAGAATGATTTCGTCTTCGTCCAGCTTACCGTTGCAATTGAGGTCCCAGTGGGTAAGTAACGCACAAGTCGAAGAAACGTTGCTTTGGCGATCGTGCAATGCATCAATCTCCCTGATAATCCCATGGAACGATTTTGCTGCGGTATGTTTATGACGAGATTCAAGATGAGCTATTTGCTTTTCCAATCGATGAAGGATATGCAATTCCTGCCAGCGTGAGGGAAATAATCCCATTTTCATTAGAAGCCAGGGGGTCAGAGCGGATGTGCCGGGAACAGGAAGAGCGGCATTCAGAATCGCTATGCTAAACGCCGGAACCAGCTTCAGGATGTCCAGCAGTTGAGCGCGAACCTCCTGTCGCTCCTGGGGCGTTGGCACGTAAGAACCCTGTGCGCATTTCCGAATAATCTCCCATGCCGTCCTGCTTTCCTGTAACTCAACCAATACATTTTCCCACTGGGCCTGGGCCTTTTGAGTCACCTTTGTTGTTAACGAACTAAAAATTCCGGCAGGTCTGGAAACGTCTGCATAGAGTTTGTCAATTTCGACAAGTTCATTCACTTGTTCATGTAGACCTTGCCGCTCCAGCTCGTCAGCTATAGATTTAAATCTTTGATTATGAAAATTGAACATTTCTTCTTGTATTCGATTGAACCGCCCCAGGGTATCCAACGACCCTGTTTGTCGAGACCCGCCGCCTGGGTCATCATCTCAGTATTGCTATTGTACATTTTTTCATATTCAGCAAAAGGCAAATTTCCACATCCTGATGCCTGCTGCCGACTATATTAACATTGAACAAACTCATGTCGAACAACAGCCACAATCAGTTTTGAGATGAATTCCGGCATTTTCAACACATATTTGTGAGCGAAATCGGTAAATCGGATGAATGGAAATCATACAAAAGTGATTTATACTTCTTATGGCTTCAACCATTTATGCAAAACTTCGGGGAGAAAACGCCATGTGGTTACTATTGTGCCTATTCTTTGCAGCGTTACTAACATCCGGTTGCTCGGATTCCAACAAGGACAACAGTGCCACTGAATCCAACGATTCTGAAATTCCCCGGCAGACATGCAGCAGTGGAGAAGCCGGAATTGAAGTGGATGGTATTTGCTTTTTGGATTATGGTGTGGGTTCGGATTTTGGTTACAACGCTTATCTCGCTGCCAGCGTTACAGGCGGAGATAATCCTCCCGAGAATGTCATTGATGGATATGCGCAATGGAACTCCCGTTGGGAATCAAGTGGAAGCCAGTGGGTAGAGCTTCGACTTTTGGAGATAGAATCCATTAACAGAGTGGGGGTTTCCTTTATGAAAGGAGATGAATATCCTTTTATCTTTAAGATTACGGTTTCTGCAGATAGGACAAATTGGATTACCGTTTATGATGGGCAGAGTAGTGGGACGGGTACAAAAGTAGAATATTTTTATTTGAATAACGCAGTTGATGTAAATCATATTCGGGTTGAATTTAACGGAAATACAACCAACAATATGAATTATCCTCAAGAGATTCGATGGGGGAACCAAAGCGAACCGATTTCCTACCCCCAGATTCTGACCACCTCGAGTACCTGTGAATATTTTAACAGTGATCCCAACTCGATTTTGGGTTCCATTTTTGTATCCACATTTGAAAACGGAACTGCCAGCCCGGATGTGGGTGACAGTCCATTAATCAATATTGAAGGCGGCGCTTCGCTTGGGACAGTCGATAATCCGTTTGTTGACAATTGTAACGGATCAAATACCGTTTTGGAGGTGGTATCGGTTCCGAATGGCAGCAGCGCTAAAACACGCGCCGAATACCATAACTCTCCCAGACTGCCGCTTAACGAGAAGAGGTACATTTATGCCTGGAAACAGTATTTTCCCAAAGATTTCCTGGCAGGTGCAGATATCGCCTGGATGAGTTTCTCTCAATGGAAAACATGGCCATGTGGCTGGTATGATTCTCCTTCGACAACTGACTATCCTGCAGACAGTCCAGTTAATTACAGTGAGATTCAGTACAATCAATACATATGTGAAGGTGCCGGGATTTTTAATGATCTTTCCTACATCCCATCACGCCGGCAGCTGTCCTTTTCCGCGAGAGCGAGACCTGATTGTGCTTATCTGGAACATGTCCCCATGGAGGAGCAGTGGAATACATACAATTTGGAAATGTACTGGACCAACTCTGATAAAGGATACTTCAAGTTGTTTTTAAATGGGAAAATTTTGGCCGAAGCTGAAAATATTAAAACGCTCTACGACTATCATCCAGGACTTGAGGGATATGCAACCTGCGACATGTATTGGGCGCTGGGCGTCTATTCCAGTTGGACGAGCAGCTCAAGGAGTGATGTGAAAGTGTATTTCGACGACATTTCAATTTATGATATGGATTTGGGCGCAACGCTGCAGCAGGTCTGTCCAGGATGTGTTGAAGAATAGCCGATTACTTACTCACAGGACGTGACGCGCATTACGGCGGTGTAATAATGATATTCACTCCAGTCGTACAGCTGATTGAGCAGGTCTACTCACTGCACCATTGCGATGCTGCCTGTCGGCGCAGATAAATAATCGCCAGGATAAACAACGCAATAAAGCCCAATGCGAGCGCTGAGTACTGTACCACCATGATTGCATTGGTGATGGTGCCGATTTTCGGCATATTTGCGGAGGAGGCAGCGCCTTGAGCGGCTTGCAGTTTACCCATCCACTGTTCCATGGCGCCTGTGGTGATTTGTGCTGTCTGATACATCACCGCAAACCACAACAGCTCGTATGGGATATGCAGCGCTGATACCAGCAATAATCCTTTTTTCCCAAGTGCTTTTCTTCGGAAGGCCAAAATCGAAAACACGATCAGCGCCGTTGATAGAATCGTGTTTAATCCGGCCTGTACCCACCTGAACGTACGCAGCGGCAACAATTTGTCATACATGTCTCCTGACATCTCCCGTTGTACCTGCACGAATTTGTCGGGGAGATTGGCCCCCCCCTGCAGTTTCCCCATAAAAGATTTGGTGGGGTCTGCATCATCCATGGCTTCTGTTCTGCTTTTAAAGTAATACTGGGAAGTGAACAAAGTTGTTAAAATACCGGCACCACCAACGATGATGAACGTGATCAACAGCGCCGTGAGCAGTCCGGGCCGGGAATCCATTTTGAAAGATGGGGTAACATGCTGTTGGGAAGCATTGCCACTGGCGTTGTTCATGGGAGTCTCCTTTTCACCGTCTTCTGGTTGGGGTCGTCAATAGAGAAAAATGTTATCAGCAATGTGAATTTTCTCAACCTGGAAATCGAAACCGGCGCAGCATCGGTAAAAACTTTTTTATTTTTAATTGCAACAAAATGGGAAAACGGCCGATAAGCGGAGGCCGGTGCCCGGAGGGTGACAGGACGCTGTCTGATTGTCGGTGATTGTGTATAATTTGTAATATTAAAATGAGACAGCTTTTGTTATGAATGCCATCATGAACGCGCCGAACAGTCCTTTGGGGATTCTGAAAAATGTGTTTGGATATGATTCATTTCGTTTGAATCAGGCGAAGATTATTGAAAATATACTGGCCGGCCGAGACACCCTTGCCATAATGCCCACTGGCGGCGGAAAGTCCCTGTGCTACCAGGTGCCGGCACTTATTTTTCCGGGCATTACGGTGGTCATATCGCCGCTCATTAGCCTGATGCACGACCAGGTGGAACAACTGCTGGATGCCGGCGTGAATGCGGTGATGCTCAACAGTGCAATCGATGCCGAGACATACCGTGTCAACATGGCACAGGTAATCCGCAAACAAGCCCGTTTGCTGTATATGGCGCCGGAAACCATGCTGCAGCCGGGCATTCTCGATTTCCTCTCACAGGTGCAGGTATCGTGCATCACCATTGACGAAGCGCACTGCATCTCAGAGTGGGGGCATGAATTTCGGCCCGAGTACCGGCAACTGGCCAAATTGCGACAGCGATTCCCCGATGCGGTGTGCGTCGCGCTGACGGCCACTGCGACCCCGCGCGTTCGGGACGATATTCGCCAAAGTCTGTCATTTGGGAAAAGTGATGAATTTGTGTCGAGTTTTGATCGCCCCAATCTGTTTCTGGAGGTGGTTTTGCGGCAAAAGGGGATATACCAGGTGCTCGATATGGCGGAAAAGCACCTCGGCGAATCGGGTATTGTGTACTGCGCGTCTCGAAAACAGGTGGACCGCGTGTGCGAACAGTTGTGCGCCAATGGTGTAAAAGCGGTGCCCTATCATGCGGGGATGCCCGATGATGAACGGGCCCGCAATCAGGAAAAATTTCGAATGGACGAGGTGGATGTGATTGTGGCGACGATTGCGTTCGGCATGGGCATCAACAAGCCTGATGTGCGATATGTGGTTCACTTCGAATTGCCCAAAAATATTGAGAGTTATTATCAGCAGATTGGACGTGCCGGCCGCGATGGTCTGGATGCGGACTGTCTGCTGCTGTTCAGCTACGCTGATATTGCCAAAGTCAATTTTTTTATAGAGCAGATGGCGACTTCAGAACAGCGACTGGCCAGGGTGCACCTCAATCAGCTTGTCCATTATTGCGAAAGCGCATTGTGCCGACGGATTTTGCTGATGGCGTATTTTGGGGAATCTGTGGAATCGCCCCATTGCGATACCTGCGACAATTGCCGTCGCCGACATCAGCCCATGGTGGATTTAACGCAGGCGGCGCAAAAGTTCATGTCGTGTATGTATCGGACCGGGGAGCGATTTGGGGCGTCTCACGTGGCGGATGTGCTGCGCGGCAGCCAGGCTCAGAAGGTCGTGGATTTGGGCCATCATCGTGTGAGCACTTTTGGTATCGGGGCAGAGCGAAGCAAGGAAGAGTGGCTGTTTATCAGTGGGCTTCTGCTTCAGAATAAACTGATTTCGCAAAACGAACACGGCGGTCTTTTCCTTACGGCGCAGGCGCGCCCGGTACTGACGGGGAAGCAGCTGTTTGAGTGTCAGGTGTCCCCCATTATGGAAAACAGGCGCAAAAGAACAACGGGCATGGGGGCAGCAAAAAAAGGTGTCGTGCACGATCACACACTGCGAAACGCCCCCGTATTTGAAAAGCTGCGCAATTTGCGGACAAAGCTGGCCCGGGAGAGGGGCGTGCCGCCGTATGTGGTATTTTCTGATAAAACATTGGTTGAGATGGCCAATAAACAGCCACAGACAGACACTGAACTGTTGGCTGTCTCCGGCGTTGGCGAAGCTAAACTGAAGCAGTACGGGACACAGTTTTTAAGAGTACTGCAGAAAAACGAATGATGGTTGCGTAATATTCAGCCTAAGGAGATGGGATTGGGATGTATGGAATGATGAAGGCTATCACATGGCGGCGGCGGCCATTGCAGCCAGGCCGGAACATTCGTCTATCACGCCGTCGCACTCGTCAATTTCTCCGTCATCTGGATCGGGCTCTTCGTAGTCATCAAAATATTCGACTGTCAATGAGCTGCAGGCAGGTGTGCTGAGACTGTTGGCATATTCAATTGTCACTTTATTCAGTGCGTTGATACAATCGGCAATCTTGCCCACTTCCACATCACAGTCTGCAAGTGTGGAAACAACGCCTTCGCAATAGTCCTCCTCTGTCACCTCATCGGGTTCTTCTGCTTCTTCAGCAGCCTCTTCGCATTCAGTCACTGCAGTTTCACACGCTTCTTTGATACTGTCGTCGTCTGACTCATCTTCAAAGTACTCGCTGTACCCAGCGACGAAACCAGCGGCAGGACAGGCATCTGCCGCCATTTTGGATGCAACTGTTTTGGATGCATCCATCATAATCGCAAAGGCGTCACTGCAAAATTTGGCTGCATCGTCTTCTTCCATTTCCGATGCCTGGGTTTCCGCTTCAACCGGGGGAGTGAGCGTGCCGACGCTGCCACCGCCGCCATCACTGTCTTCACCACAGCCAGCCAGTAAGGCGCTGGCCAACAATACAACATGCATCAATTTCAACTTATCCATTTTGGACTCCTTTGAGATTCAGACCGCACGGCCTGATATACACTCCCTGACGGGAGAAGTTTGGTTTGTGGTATACGTTACACTTGCGAATTGAATTCATTGATACACCATAGAAATACATGTATGCAACAATATCATTGCAGGATTGAAAAATTATAGCACCTTCTTTGCTCATCGCCAGTTGATATTTGCGGCTGTTGCGATTTGAACGAGCGACACCGATTAGTGTGCTGCTGTCGTTGCATTTCGGGTATTCGATACTTAATTTGCCTCCATGATAGATGTAAAAAAAAAACTTATGAAACAACTATCCGATGTGATGCCGGAATTTGAGATAGCCATTAAAGCAGACATCGCCCAAAAAATAATTGCATTGAAAGAGCAAAAAAACGCGGTCATTCTCGGACACAACTACATGGAGCCGGCACTCTATCTGTCCATCCCGGATTTTACCGGGGACTCGTTGGAGTTGTGTCGCAAAGCCGCCAATACCGACAAGGATATCATTGTATTTTGTGGTGTTCGTTTTATGGCCGAAACGGCAAAAATTCTGAACCCGGAAAAAAAGGTGCTGATTCCCAGCCCCAAAGCGGGATGTTCGTTGGCGGAGAGTATCACGGCGGCGGATGTTCGCGAATTACGTACGCAGTATCCGGGAGTGCCCATTGTCACCTACATCAACACCTATGCAGACGTGAAGGCCGAATGCGATGTTTGCTGTACCAGTGGGAATGCGGCCAAAGTTGTGGCGTCATTTGGAAATCAGCCCGTGATTTTTTTACCGGACGAATATCTGGCCGCCAATGTGGCACGGGAAACAGGAAGAAAGATTATTTTTCCAACCAAAATCCCCAGAGCAGCTACCGGGCAGAATCCCGGTCTGGATTACCAGATGATTGGGTGGCAGGGGCGATGCGAAGTGCATGAACAGTTTACGGTGGAAGACATTGATAATGTGCGCTCGCAATTTCCCGATGTGGTCATTCTGGCGCATCCGGAGTGTAGTCCCGAAGTGGTCGATGCCTCGGATTTTTCGGGCAGCACTGCCGAGATGCTGGCGTATGTGCGTGATGCGAACGCACCTCGGTATCTACTGCTCACGGAGTGCAGTATGGGCGATAATATTGCCGCGGAAAATCCCAACCTTGAGATGCTTCGCCTGTGCAGCATTCGGTGCCCCCACATGAGCGAAATCACATTGGAGGATACCCTTCGCGCCTTGGAGCTGGAGCAGTATGAAGTCGATGTTCCAGAGCATATCCGAAAGCGCGCGCTGGCGTCTGTGGAACGGATGCTGACGATAAGGTGATGGATACACGGTTGGTCGCTAAGCAAGGAGATGCGTAGAAAACGATGAGCTATACGACTACGATACGGTATCCCCTGGAAGTGTATCGCCCAGCACCTCTGCCAGTTCAAGACGGTTTTGTTTGCCGCCAGCGGCGAGTATCATTCCCTCGGACAGTCCAAATTTCATTTGGCGCGGTTTGAGATTGGCAACCACCACCACATTTTTGCCCACCAGCGCGTCTATCTCTGTTTCGTAGCGTTTGCGAATACCGGCAAATACCTGTCTGGGTTTCTCTTCACCAATATCCACCTGCAGCTTCAGCAGTTTGTCGGCGCCGTCCACCAGTTGTGCAGATTTAATGGTGCCCACGCGCAAATCCAGTTTGGCAAAGTCGTCGATACTGATGTAGTCCTCGTCTTTGGTTTCCACTTTTTTTGCTGCTGTTTCAGACGCCTGTGGCTGTTTTCCCTTGCCGCGGTCGGCGCTGCCGCTCTGGTTCTTTTCAATCTTTGCCCATGAGTCGCGCAGGGTTACTGTGCGATTGAAGACGGGATTGTCTTTGGAAAATTCAAAGCGATCCGCGACAAAGTAGCCAATACGTTCAAACTGAATGCGATCTTCGGGGTTCAACTCTTTGATGTATGGCTCCGCATAGCAATTCTCCAGAACCTCCAGTGAGTTGGGGTTCAAATTGTCGAGCCAGCTCTGCCCTTCTTCGGCTTTGTTGGGATTCTCAACGTTGAACAGGCGATCATACTGACGCACCGTTATTTTGACGGCGTGTTTCGCGCTGACCCAGTGGGAGGTGCCTTTTACTTTGCGGCCATCGGGCGCAGTTCCACCGCGGGACTCGGGATCAAATGTACAAATCAGTTTTACGATATTGCCATTGTCGTCTTTGAGCACATCCTTGCAGGTGATTAAACAGGCGTAACGCAACCGAATCTCTTTGCCCGGGCTCAAACGGAACCATTTGCGGGGCGCATCTTCCCGGAAGTCGTCCTGTTCAATATACACATGTTTTCCAAATGGTATTTTGCGGCTTCCCCAGCGATCATCTTCGGGATGAAGCGGTGCATCAAAATATTCCTCTTTGTCTTCCGGGTAGTTTTCGATTTCCACCAACAGCGGGTTGATGACCCCCATGATGCGTGGAGATGTTTCGTTCAGGTCTTCGCGCACAATGTGTTCCAGCAAAGCAAAATCCGCCACGTTCTCGCGTTTGGCAATACCGATACGGTCGCTGAATTTGCGCAGTGCAGAAGGGGAGACGCCGCGACGACGCATGCCGCAGATGGTGGGCATGCGGGGATCATCCCAGCCATTTACGTGGTTTTCCTTTACCAGTTGCAGCAGTTTTCGTTTGCTCATAACCGTGAAACTCAGATTGAGCCGGGCAAACTCGATTTGTTGTGGATGGTGCACCGGAAGCTGTTCCAGGAACCAGTCGTAGAGTGGACGGTGGTTTTCAAATTCCAGAGTGCACAACGAATGCGTGATGCCTTCGACGGAGTCTTCGAGACCATGGGCCCAGTCATACATGGGATAAATGCACCATTTGTCGCCGGTGCGGTGATGGTGCGCATGTCGAATGCGATACACAATTGGATCCCGCAGGTTCATGTTGGGGGACTGCATGTCAATTTTGGCCCTGAGACAAATTTCGCCGTCTTTGTATTTACCGGCTTTCATTTCCAAAAACAGCGTTATGTTTTCTTCGACCGGTCTGTCTCGATAAGGGCTGTTTTTACCGGGCGTGTTAAAGTCACCGCGATATTGTCTGATTTCATCGGGCGTCAGCGATTCCACGTATGCCTTTCCATCTTTTACCAGCGTCATCGCATGGTCATACATGGCATCAAAGTAGTCCGACGCAAAAAAGAGACCGTCCCATTTGAACCCCAGCCATTCAATGTCTTCTTTGATGGACTCCACGTATTCTGTTTCCTCGGTTTCAGGGTTCGTATCGTCGAAGCGCAGATTGCAGGTGCCGTTGTATTTTTTGGCGATACCAAAGTTCAGACAAATGGATTTGGCATGACCAATATGCAAGTACCCATTGGGCTCAGGGGGAAAACGGGTGGCGACTTTACCGTTGTTTTTCCCCTGTTTCAGATCTTCATTGATAATATCTTCAATGAAATTGGTGCGCGCCGCTTCAGTTGCCAAAGCGTCGGTTGTTTTGATTTCCTCGGTCATAATCGTTCTCCTGTAGTGGCCGGTACCAGTTTTCCCATTTTTACGCCATTGGTGGATGTAATTGCATTGCCCAGACTTGCTATCTCTTTGGCTTTACCTCGAAGAAGCAACACTTCCAGACAATTGCTTTCGTCCATGTGAACGTGAGTTGTTGATATAATCAGATCATGTGAATCATGTTGCAAGTGCGTGAGTTTGTGGCTGAGATCGTGAGCGTCATGATCGTACACCATAATGGCCACCCCCACCTGGGTTTTTTCGCTATCGGTGTCGGACCATTCCTTTTTTATGAGCTCCTCGCGAATCATGTCGCGTACAGCTTCTGAACGGTTGCTGTATCCCCGTTGTGCAATGAGCGCGTCAAATTGTTTCAGCAGCTCTTCATCCAGAGATATTCCAATACGATTTAGCATACTGTCAAACTCCTACCCGTTAAAATATCTGGCCGAAACTGGAAATCGACCAGAAGGATGTGGATACTCGAATTTAGGACGTCCAAGAGCGATAACCGCAAAAACGGTTTCGTCTCCAGGAATACCAATTGTTTGTGCTATTTTTGGGTCCCTTTTCATCGCTTCCACTGCAAATCCTATCAGGCATGAACCGATGCCCATGCTATGTGCTCCGAGACAAATGTTTTGCGCAGCCATGAGAGCATCGTCATGGGCACAAAAAGCGCCCGGTTTCATGCTGATAACAATGGCGCCGGTGGCGCCGTGAAACAGAAGATCTTCCCGTTTTTCGTCCCAGCGGTTCAGACTGTCGGCCACCTGCCCGTAATATCTGGCATAATAATTACCAAGTACATCTTTCATGAAGAGTTTGGACAACAGGCGTAGCATTGGGTTTTCGGCCTGACGGTTTAACTTTCGGAAAAAGCCGGAGATGGCTTCTGCGTATCGTTCCATCGCTGCGCGGCTGGGGATGACTGTAAATTGCCATTTCTGCGCATTGGTGCCGGACGGCGCCCATTGACCAAAAGTAATCAGATCTTCGAATTCCGTTGCTGACAGTTCATCCCTGCGGTAGTCCCTGCAGGAACGGCGGTGCATCACCGATTCAAACAGTGCCGCTGCTTCATTGGGATAAGTGCCCTTTAATGTTGGGACCACCAGGTCTGTGACCCGCACCGCATTCTCCGGACAGACGGCCACGCATTGACCGCAGTGCATGGATTTATCGCCGGTGACCCGTGCCTTTCCATCGATGACTTGAAGTGCATCGTATGGGCACACCGCGACGCATTTGCCACACCCGGTGCACTTATCCGTTTCTATCGTTGTCTTGATGTCGTAACCCATGGCCCATTAATGACAAATAGGTTCACTGAGTTGAAGCTATTTTTTACTGAATATGCATTTTTTTAAAATGCGGTGCCTAAACAGACATTGTGAAGTGTCGATATTATATATAGGGATCAGTGGAGGTTCCTTAAAAAAACAGCCACCCTCGACCGTTGGTTGCGCGATGGCCTGGTTCTGATGGGAGCGTATGAGATGAAGGCGATGCTATTGTATTTTTTAATCGGCGCGATTGTTTCGATTTGGACCGCCATCAATCAGCAGCAAGTCGAAGAAGAAGATGCGGATGAAGATCCGCCCAGCGGATCCTACGCCGTGGCATATATTCTCATCGCTCTGGCCTGGCCTGTTTCGGTGATTGTATCCATCTATTCTCTGCTCTCCAGTATTTTCGTAAAGGATTCCTGATTCGTTAGCCGGGAGCGCCGCCTGCACCATCTGTTTCACCCTCGTTGGAATCGCTTGATTTTGTACAATTTGGTATATCGTTATCGTCTGCGAGGTTTTGATTGCAGGATCGGTGGTCTCTGGTATGGTGCAGCCAGGATTTTTTGCCGTAAGGCTGATTTTTTATCGGAGAATAAAAATGAGCGAAGACAATTTTGAACAGCTGTTGAACGATTCCTTTGCCGTGGACGCTGGAATTTCTCTTGGAGAAAAAGTGTTGGCTACAGTCGTCTCTATCGGGGCCGAGTACGTCTTTTTGGATTTGGGAACGCGTTCCGAAGGGATGGTACAGCGGGACGAGCTGGAGAAGAATGGCGAGTTGACTGTGAAAGTGGGCGATGAGATTGAAGTGGTCACCTCTGCATCCAAAGATGGGGCTATTATCTGTGCGACCCGCCTGGGGCAGGGCAGTGTGGAGAGAACGGACGACACCGCTGCGCTGGTCGCCCAGCTGCAGGACGCATACGATGCAGGCCTCTCAGTGGAAGGAAAAGTGAAAGAAACCAACAAGGGCGGTTTCAACGTGGATATATTTGGCGTGCGCGCTTTTTGTCCCATTTCGCAGATTGATATAACATATTGTGATACCCCGGACGAACATGTGGGGCGCACCTACGAATTTGCCATTACAAAATTGGAGAACGATGGTCGCAATGTAGTGGTCAGCCGTCGGGTACTGCTGCAGAAAGCCGCCGAACTGGAGAAGCAAAGAGTTTGGGAGACGCTTTGTGTGGGACAGGTAATGGATGGAACCGTTTCCTCGTTGCAACCCTATGGCGCTTTTGTGAATCTGGGGGGAATCGAAGGATTGCTGCACATCTCCGAAATATCGCACTCTCGCCTGCAGCATCCGGAGGAAGTATTGGAGAAGGGGCAAGCCCTCCGTGTTCAGATAAAAGAGTTGAACCCGGAAAAAAAGAAAATTTCCCTGAGTCTTAAATCATTGCTGGACGATCCATGGGATGAGTTTGTGGCCACCACGACCACCGGCACAGTTTTCAACGGTAAAGTGATGAAAATCGCGGATTTTGGTGCGTTTGTGGAAGTGGCCAGCGGAATCCAGGGCCTGGTGCATGTTTCTCAGATGAAAAAAGGGTCCCATGTCAGCAATCCGCGCGCGGTTGTATCGGTGGGGCAGCAGGTGGAAGTTCGGGTGCTTGAAGTGGATCCCCAGTCTCGCCGTGTGTCGTTGGCCATGGTGGATAGAGATGCGGAACAGGAGCAGGAGAACGCGGAAGCATTTAGAGCGAGCAGCCGGAAGTCTCAATCGGATTCGTCTGCGTCCATGGGGACACTGGGGGATTTGCTGGGCAACCGTCTGGGTAAAAAGTAGGACATCTGCCTTCCCTGGTCAATTTGCCCGGCAGCCCAGATGGCAGTCGTTGTTTTTTTATGTTGATGCCAGCCACTGGGGCCGTTTCTGTGAAAGAAATCACGATATTGCTTGTATTGTTTGGGGATTATTGCGAATTATAGTATTCGAAACACCAGTTACTGGTTTCTGTTTGCAAACTTGTAGCCTGCGTGAATAGGGGATTCAGAGGTTTTGGGTTATTGTTGCAGGATATATGAAGCGTCTGCTTTGCTTGTAAAAGAAACCCGGATGCTGGATATTCAAGAACACTGTTCGGAGAAAACACGTTCATGGCATATAGAATTCTTATTGTGGATGACGACAGTTCCACGCGGAACCTGCTCAAAATCTATCTCTCTCAGTGGGGGTACGATTGTACACTGGCCGAAGATGGTTCCCACGCATGGGAACTCTATCAGCAGAGCAACTTCGATATGGTGCTTACCGATTGGATGATGCCCGGGTTGCAGGGCCCTGAGCTTTGCCAGAAAATACGGGGCTACGATAAAGGCGGATATACGTACGTGATTCTGTGCACGGTGAAGGACAATGTCAAAAATATCGTGGAGGGAATAGAATCGGGCGCCGACGACTACGTGACCAAACCCTTTGACCGGAATGAGTTGAAGGTTCGCATTACAGCCGGCGAGCGGGTATTGCGACTTGAATACACTCTCGAAAAGAACAACGAGCGCTTGCAGCGGAATTTGAAGCAGGCCGCCATATCCCTGGAAAGTATGCTCCCCGCAAAACGACAGGGAAAACCCATGAACATCGACTGGATGTTTAAGCCGGCGGCGTATATCGGCGGTGATTTGTTCAATGTCTTTGCGCTTGATGAGGTGAGAACCAGTATCTTTTCGATAGATGTGTCCGGACATGGTGTGGCTTCCGCTTTGTTTGCCGTGACGTTGAGCAATATGCTGCGTCCGTGGGGAACCTCTGTCAGCGCGCGTGGGCCAGGGAATAAATATGGGATAGAGAATCTGACGTCGCCGGCAACGGTGGCGGCAGTGTTAAACGAGCGTTTTCAATTGAAGCCGCCCGCGGATTTGTATTTTACGATGTTTTATGGTGTTTACAACCACGCGGAGGAAACACTCAAATGGGTTCGCGCGGGACATCCAACCCCGATTCTGATAAGTGGCGACAAAACAGAAATACTGGAAACCGGCGATCCGCCAATTGGGTTTTTAACGGATTACGAATTTACAGAGTTTGAGTCAACGATGAAAACCGGGGATAGATTGTTTTTGTATACCGACGGTATCATCGACGTGACCAACCCTACATTTATGCCATTTGGCGCAGAGCGGCTGCAAAAAAAACTGGTGTCGCTGAATGGGGAACCTCTCGACAATGCACTTCGGTTGTTTGAAGAGCATATTATTGCCTACCGTGGCGGGGATGAATTCGAAGACGATCTGAGCCTGTTGGGAGTGGAGTTTTCGGACTGACGCGCGTCACCGAACCATCCAGGGCAAGGCAGCGGATAAACGATTGCCCGACATTTGTTTTAGTTTTGGTTGAAACTCGATACGCCTGCAGAACAACCTTTTTTCAGGATTTGTTTCTAAGTTCGATAATCAGTTTGAAAATCTTTGTGGCATTCTCATATATCTGCCGGGCGTCGTCCATATTTCCCATGCGAATGGCGTCTTCCAGTTTGCTGCACTTTAAAGCCATCTCCTTTAAAAACAGATTGGCGGAACTGCCACGAATGGCGTGTGCCTTGCGCGCCAGCTCAGTAGTATCCTGAACGGAAAAATCGTACTTCATTTTCTCCAGCAATTTCTGGTTGGTTTCAATGTACTGGTCGAGCAGGTAATGATAGTCCTTTATTTCCAGCATCATCTCTTTGGCGATTTTCTTTAATGAAAGAGCGTTTGTGGCGGCATCCCGGTCGTCTTCTTCAATGGGCAAATCCGCGATGCTCGCGGCCTCGCTGGCCATGCGTTCAATGAACGGTTCCGGCACATATGAAACAAGTGGAACGTTTCCGCTCACCAGTTGGCTCAATGCTTCAGTCAAATCTGTTCTGTTAATGGGTTTGGAAAGTATTTCAACATTGGAAAATGCGAAAAGCTGATTCACCGCCGCCAGGTTTTGTGCCGGTTCCACAATGGCAATCACACTGGTGTTCGAATAATGATCATCCTGTTGCAGGAAATCCAGCAGTTTCATGATGTCCATGCGAACGGTGGCCAAATCTACAAATAGAATGTGCGGGTGCAGACTGCCAATGCTTACCATTCCTTCCAGTTCCGATTTTACATGACGAAACGAAGCAGTGGGAAATGAGCGTTGCAGGTTGTTTTTCACCGTTTGGGCGCAATCCTCATCAGTGCTTAACATGAGTGCACGGATTTTGCTGCGTACTTCCTCCCTGGCGCCAATCCCCAGATGTTTGTACAGCACCTTCTGGAGCAAGTCCCGTTTAATGGGCTTGGTAATATAATCGTTCATACCGTGGTACAGGCAAAGATCCATATCGCCTTTCATGGCGCTGGCAGTGAGGGCCACGATAGGAACTTTATTACCGGTCTCCCGTATTTTTTTGGTGACCTCCAGACCGCTTAACCCAGGCATCTGCATATCCATGAGAATCAGATCAAATAACTCGGTTCGAGCCATTTGCAGCGCCTGAATGCCGTCTGATGCAATGTGCACCACATGTCCCATCCGTTCGATCATAGTGATCATCAGCTGTTGATTGACTTCATGGTCTTCGGCGACCAGAATCTGTGCACTTGTAAATGGTGCCGCAGAAACGGATGCCCCGGCAAAAGGCGTATGCTGGTGGCGAGAAAAGCCAAACAGTCGTTGAATGGTGGTAAGAAGGCGCTTTTTATCGAGTGGTTTGGTCAGAAAACCCGCATATCCGGTTTTGGCCTGTTTGTTTGGATTGCACACATGGGAGATTCCCAAAATCTGGACAGCCTGGTTCATGGAGGCGTTTTGCAGCCTTTCGGGAATACTCTGGGTGTCATTTTGGGGCAACATGGCATCGACAAGGGCGAAATCCACGTGTCGGGCGTGAATGGTCTCCAATGCTGCGTCGAGGGTTTTCACCTTTATTATTTCAATGTGCAAATCACTGAGCATCGTCTCGAGTATGCTGGCAGAAATTTCGTTGTCTTCGGCTATCAGGACAGTTTTACCGACGTAGTCCTGGACGTTGTCCACAGGGCTTTGGGGCTGGGACGATGTTGGGCGGCGATCGAGCCAGACATCGAATGTAAATGTGGACCCGTGATGCTTTTTGCTCTTAACCCGAATGGTGCCATCCATGAGCGAAACCAGATTTTTACAAATGGCAAGCCCGAGACCGGTTCCGCCATATTGCCGCGTGATGGAGCCATCGGCCTGCACAAAAGGCTGAAATATTTTCTGGATTTTGTCATCCTCAACGCCGATGCCTGTATCCTGCACCACAAACTCGATATTTACCCGGTTGCCAATGCAACCGATTTCTCTGGCCTGCACAAAAATATAGCCATCGCTGGTAAACTTGGCCGCATTGCTCAGCAGGTTGGTGAGGACCTGTCTAAGCCGCATGGGATCCCCGATGACTTCGGTGGTAATGCCGGACGTATCGGCGAGCATCTCCACATTGTCGTTGGCTGCTTTAATGTGAATCAGGTGCATGGTCTGAAACACCAGTTTTTCAACATTGAACGACACCTGTTCAAATACCAGTTTATTGGCCTCAATCTTTGATAAATCCAGGATGTTATCGAGCAGTGACAGGAGGTTTTCCGCACTGTACTCAATCATCTTCAACGCGTGACGCTGCTCCGCGGTAATATCGTCGTCGAGGAGCATTTCGGTATATCCCACAATCGCATTCATTGGTGTGCGAATTTCATGGCTGGTGTTGGCCAAAAAAGCGCTTTTGGCCTTGCTCGCTTCTTCGGCCTTGAGCGCGTACTGGTTTTTAATTTCCATGGCTTTTTCGAGCTCCATATTGGCCAGCTCGATTTTCATTTTTGATTCCTTGAGCTCCTGCTGCGTGTTTTTTTGTTGTGTGATGTCGAGAAAAACCGAAAAGAGGCACTCCTTGTTTTTGATGCGAACCAGCTCCGCGGTCCAGGACACATACAGGTGACTGCCGTCGGGACGCCGATACTTGCGTTCAACGCCTCGAATGACGCCGCCGCCTTCCAGGATGCGAATGGCCTCGTCTCGGTCTGCCTCCGAAATCAGATTGAGTTCCATGGCCGTTTGCCCAATGGTGTGCGCGCGATGCAAACCAAACGTATCGAAAAAAACGTCGTTGGCATCAATGATGCGGCCGGAACGAAACGATGTGATGAGCATGGCCGCCAGATTGGTATGGAATACATCCCGGGTAATCTCGTCGGATTCCGGAATGATACTGAAGGTGTCTCTTACGTTGCGGGGATAGTCTTCCATAGTGTCTCTCACATGTAAAAATGTTGATTTTAAAAATCGTTTATTAACACTAACCAACAACTTTTTGTATGAGTATTTTTGCCGGGCGTTTTTGTCGCAGAATTATTCGATTTGTGGCATTTGTCCGCGTTTCATCAATTGTTTTGTCAAAAGAGTCAGTGGCGTGGCGGATGGTGTTGTGGCGTCAATTCTGCATTTCACTGAGTGAATCCAACAGTGATGACGTCGCGGTCTCGATATGGATGAATTGCGAGTTGCGATTGATGATGGCATCAAGAGTCTGCTGTGCCACCTGCTTCGAATTGCTGATGGATAAGGAGACGCGATGGGCGTATTCGTTGGCATCGCCGATACTGTGATTGACGCTGGCGATATCTTCAGATGTGTTGGTCACCGTTTCGGTGATTTCTCGCGTGGTCACACTTTGTTCTTCTGTTGCTGTGGCGATGGCCGCCACATAATCATTGACCTCGGTAATGACTTTAGTAATGCCTCTGATTTCTTCAATGGTTCGCTGGGTGGCTTCCTGGATGGCGCCGATTTTCTCGCGAATGTCTGAAGTGGCGCTATTGGTTTGCTGTGCGAGTTCCTTGACTTCGTTGGCAACCACTGCAAAACCCTTTCCCGCTTCCCCCGCTCTGGCCGCTTCGATGGTGGCATTCAGTGCCAGTAATTTGGTTTGCTCTGCGATTTCAACAATGGTTTCAGTTACATTGCTGATTTGCTTCGCTGCAGCGCCCAGTGAATCCACCATTTTCGACGCATTTTCCACACTTTTAACGGCATTGTCGGCAACGCCCCGGGCCTGTTCCGCGCTTTGTGCAATTTCGCCCACCGTAGCGGTCATTTCTTCTGTGGACACGGCAACGGAAGCAATTTTTTCACCAGATGCCTGGGTGACCGCTTTGACGTCTGCCATTTTTCTCTCCAGCATTTCGGCAGCTTCAGTGATGGCGGACACACTTGAAACCATATCACTGCCCAGACGACTCAGTTCGTTATGGACGCTGCGTTCGGAGTTGAACAATGTTCGAATCGTTTCTCCCGAAGAATGGCTCTGTGCGAGTTTTACCTGGTACGCGTGCTGTTTCGAGAAGACGGCGGCGAGAGACTTGAAATCGTTCATCAAATCTTGCGGGACAGAAGACGGAAACTCGGGCAGAGAGTTCATCGACGTACCCGCCAGAATTGATTTTACAATTGCGGAAATATCTTTAATCTCGACTGTTTTTGAACTGTATTCATGACTTTTATCCGTCATAACTATATCTCCATCTGCTAATAGAAATAGATGTTGTTGCGATACACTGTTCGCACATTTAGGAAACGGCACTCCTCGAAAATAGTTAAGCCTGTATTGGATGATACGGATTCGCGGCTGAATATTTGTTAATTTTCATTTCATGCAGTCGATATATTAATTGATTCGCGGGCTAATTAGCATGAGGTCTGCGCCTCCGGCCTCGGACGGAAATTGAAGTCATGGACATGGAAACGACAGAACAATTGCTGGTGATTGATGACGACATGCACGTTCGCACCAGTATCTGCATGTATCTGGAGGATTTGGGATACAGGGTCCTTCAGGCGACCAATGGCCTGGAAGGGTTGCAGATGTTTGCCGAACACAATCCCGCAATGGTTTTTTGCGATTTGCGAATGCCCGGCATCGACGGTCTCGAGGTGCTCCAGAAAATCACCACCTCTTCCCCCAATACTCCCATCGCGGTAATTTCGGGGGCGGGGCGCATTCAGGATGTGGTGGAAGCCCTTCGGAGAGGCGCCTGGAACTATGTGACCAAACCCATTGAAGATATGGCCGTTTTGAAGCACGTTGCAACTTTGGCTCTCGAAAAAGCGCGATTGCAGCGGGAGAATCAACGATACCACGCGTATCTGGAAGACGAAGTCATTCTCCGGACACGTCAGTTGGCAAAGAGTACGGCGCGCGCAAAGATTCTGGCGGAGGAGGCCAATGCGGCCAACCGCGCCAAGGGCGAATTTCTGGCAAATATGTCTCATGAGCTGCGAACACCGTTGAACAGCATTATGGTACTGGCCCGCGTGCTGGCCGAAAACAGGGAGAAGAACCTGCAAAACAGGCAGATTGATATGCTCGATCAGATTTCGTCCTCCGGTCATGAACTATTGGGCCTGATTAATGAAGTACTTGAAGTGGCGGAACAGGAAACCACCGAAATTCAGATAGAGATGAAGCAGATATCTTTGAGGCGCTTTGTTGACCGGATTGAACGGATTCTGTCGCCATTGGCGTGGCAAAAAGGCCTTGCGTACAGTATTGACGTGTCCGATGACGCACCAGACTCGTTTTTTTCAGATGACCTCAAAGCGTCCCGGGTGGTGCGCAATATCATTAGTAACGCAGTAAAATTCACCACAGAAGGCGCAGTAACCGTTCATGTGGGACAACCCGCTGCAGATATATTTCCAGAAAAACATTCCGATCCGAAACAGGAATGGATTCAGGTCCAGGTCAGTGACACCGGCATTGGAATTGAACCGGAATTGCAGCAACGCATTTTTTCAACGTTTATGCAGGCAGACAGTGCCGATACCCGCAGATATCAGGGAATTGGAGTGGGCCTCGCCGTCGCCTCCAGATTCATCGCCGCGTTGGGGGGCGATATTCATCTGGAAAGCACTCCCAAAAAAGGCAGTGTTTTCCGGATAGTCTTTCCAGTACATGTGGGATTGGGTTCCAAACAGGTGCGCCTGATGTCACTCCCGCCAGAGCCGATGGACGCTGCGTTGGCGCCCACAAGGCCGGTCCCGTCGCTGCATCTCCATGGAGAAAAAATCCTGATAGCAGATACAGATATGCGGATCGTTTTCAATTTGAGCGCCACATTGGAATCGCTGGGCGCCGAAGCGCTCATTGCCACGTCCGAGCAGACCTTTTTGCAGCGGTTGAACGAATATTCCGCTGATCCGAAAAATGCCCTTGCGGTCGTGATATGCGGTGCCGACCAACTGACCGAACCGATATGTCGTTCCCTGCATTCGATGGGACGGACAACACCTGGAATTGTGATTCATGCACCCGCCGAAAAACGTTCGTCCATCGAAGCCAATTGCACCGTGCCTTTTTATTTTGTGGATACCCCCCCCGTCTATGACAAAATCGTCCATGCCCTTCAACACTTGCTTTAGGATTTCGGTTGCTTAAGAGATCGCGGTTTTTTTTAATACGGTGCGTGAGACGAAACCTTTTGACGTAAAAATTGTGGTCCATTTGTAGGGGTGTTTCGCGAAACGCCCCTATGTAACATGTTGGAATTATTAAACAGAAAAAGTCATTCACAATTCTAAACGCACCGAGATGCGCATTTTTCCAGGGAATTTTGCTTCATAAAACTGACCGAACGAATCTGATGGCCGTGACGACGGTCAGGAACGAAATATTTCCGGTTCTAAAAGTTTCAACTGTTGTGATACAGTCCAAAAGTACCGCGAATTCGATATTTGGGGACAAAAGGATTGAATGGAGGAAAATATGCGCGAATTGATTTTTTGTACGGCCATCGCGGCTATGAGTCTGTCTTTGTGTGGGTGTCAAAAAGGGACGTCCAAACCCACCGTGCCCAGCGCTCCCAAAGAAACCGCACCAAAAGAACCGGATTACACCAGGTTTGGCGCCCTTAAGAAGGTAACCTTCGATGTGACGCTTCCATTCTTTGCGGGGTCAACCGTTGACAACGACACCCCTTGTTTTGTGAAGGTAGAGGACATCAAGACAACCGCTGCCGATGATCGGCTGCCGCACCGTATAGATAAAAACATCGAAAGTGTCACCGCGACCATTATGGACTGGTTTTTGGAGGATTTGAAACCGGATTTGGTTACTTTGGAAGTGACGAAGAATTGGAAAGTCTCCTTCGACGACCTGGTCGCCAAAGAGCTCGATGCGGAGGAACTTCGATTTGCGGAAGATCCCAAATGCTTTACAAATCAGGGATGGCTGCCGGATAACCATCACCTGATTACAGCGGTTTTTGGTGCGCGAAAAATTCTGTTTGAATCAACCGTTCCATTGACGGACGATATAAGAAAAGCAATTAAATCCGCCGCTGCCGGCAAAGACATTGAAATGACAACCGGCGGCCTCGGGGATGATCCTCAAAACCCCGAACCCGTAACGGAGTGGGAATTGTCCTTTAAAAAACCCATGTTTTTTGGCGCCAAAGAAATTTCGAAGCATATGTGGCGAAAAGAGGACAATAAATATGATTGCGAGCTGATCTATGTCACCGGGGCGAAGCAGAAGCCTGTGACACCGGAGTGCGTCCAATACCGAGAGTCGAAGTTTTCCTTTTCTATTGTAAAAGGAGGCGAAAAACCCGTTTCGGTTACCGTTGCCACCAAAGGAAAGAAAAAGACTGTTCCGCTAAACTGGCAGGAAGTCGTCAAACTGCGCGTCAGTGATAGAATTTATCTTTGGTTGAGGGCCGAAAAAGTCGAAGTGGGCTCCAGCCTTAGAATCAACAGCGTGGTGCTCAATCCTGTACCTATCCCCGGTGAAAAAACGGAGGAAGAGGAAGAAGACGAAATGGTTATCAATGAGAACGACGTGCAAAAAGAAGACGACAAACCGCGTCCTGCCAAATCCAATAATCCCGTCGACGCCTATCTCTACAATTAAATTGTTTTTTGACCCCGCTGCCCAAATATCCATCAGATAAATCAATTCGCAGCCAGAATTTAATTGGCGCAATCATTTCAACACATGCGAAACAGGCCAGTTTTTTTTGGGGGGGGCGACTTCTCGATGGATTCGATGGTTATCCCTTTTAGTGATTTTTCAACGGATTTATTTGGTTGTACAAACCAGTTCCAGGGTGTAGGAGCCCTCAATTCCGTCGTATCCGTCCACGACAATGTAACGGGCGACGCCGGATTCAGCGGTGAAGGGGAGATTGAAATCGGTGGGTGTGCCGTTGGGATGGGCGTTGCAAGCCAAACTGTTTGAGATCAGGTCAGAGGTATCGCAGTCTTCGAGGAGAAACAGGCTCAGGCTGTCTGATTGGTTGGTAATGCGGGCGTCGACTTCGTAGTCGGCGTCGGGGATGAACAGATACACCGATTCCGGTCCCGACATGAACATTGCCGAGCACGCATAGCCGTTCCAACGTGAAAGATTGCCCACGGTGGTGCCATCGATTTGATCGCCGCACTGGATTGTCTGCGCGCCGGAGCAGTTCACAGCTGCGGTATCTGATTCGGTCTCTGTTTCAGAATCGGTTGTAACAGGAACAGTGGCCGTTTCGGAATCGGCGTTGGTGTCAGAATCGGCGTTGGTGTCAGAATCGGCGCTGGTGTCGGAATCGGCATCGGTGTCGGTAGCGGTATCAGCGTCCGTCTCGGTGTTGGTATCGGAAACCGTGTGCGTATCGGTATCCGTATCTGCGTCTGTATCACCGTTAGTGTCGGTATTGGTGTCGTTGCCGGAATCGGACTCGGCAGATGATGCTGTATCCGTTGCTGTGTCGTTTCCGCCGGATGTGCTGTTGTTACTGCAGGCGCCAGAAATCACAGCGGCCAGCACTAAAAAAGTAGCAGGGATAGTTTTCATGCAATGCCTCTCTTTGAAGATATTTGTATTGTTTGGTCAGACAATATTACTACATTTGTGTACCGGATAACAATTGCGATTTGTGGCAATGACAGGGCCATCGCAAGAACCGATTAAATCATCCAAAATAATGTTGGGTTCAGGGTTTATCCCCAGGTCGCTTGCCGTTTACGGTGTCAGATAAACTACCACACTATCGTTGGATATGTTATATAACCCGCATGAAATCGAGCCGCAAAGAATCTACTGCAATTACATTTGCCGCCGGTGCTCTGTTGACACTGCTTGGCGGAGGGTTGTTTGCCATGAATGTGATAATGCTGTATCGCCGTGTCGATTTTGCGACGCACAATTTTTTTCTTGTAACGTTTGTATTTCTCGTTGGACCGGGCGTGATGATTTTTTCACGCCGCAAGGGGACAGTATCTGAGTTGAAAGAGTTGATATTTGACGCTTCATCATCGAAAAACATGAGTAAGTTTAATCGCGTGGGATCCTGGCTCGACAAAGCGTCCATCTTTAACGGAGTGAAAAGAGGGGTGGCGCGACTGAATTCCGATGGCCCTTGCAATTCGTTGCGCGAAGAGTTGGGCCGCGGACGCTTTGCTGCGCTGATCGTTTGGATATTTCTATCAATGGGGGTGGCTATCTGGAGCAGTATTGAAGCGCATTGGTACTATTTTGGCAGAGCGAAAACCTTTTTGAAAACAGAGGAACACATTTCCGTTGAGAGGCAAAACAAACTCAACGAAAAAAAACGTCGAGCACGCATCGAAGAAATCGAGGAGACACAAAAATAATGGATGCGAAAGCTGGACGAAAAGGCGCAGGAGTGCAGGAAGAAATTTCGCCAGTCGCTATGGCGTCGTGTACATGATACCGATACTGGCGTCGACACCGGCATCGATACCGTCAGTGGCGCCCTAAAGCAGCGACTTTAACGTTATGTTGAACAGGCCCTCCTTATGTTGAAATGATGACCTGAAAAATCGGAAGAAGTAAAAACGAATGTACCGGCGAATCCGCCTCATGAGAGTTCATTCCAATTAAGCCCCTCTGTTCGACCGTTTTTAAGATTTTGTTGCGCCTTCTGAATTTTTTTTTTTCAAACACCAATGATTTCGACCCGTTCGAAATACCTCGGGCGTTTCCGGGACCGGGATTTTTTGGTGTTTTGCCAAAAAAAAAATTTCGTTTCCCATTGTTCGCTCCTCGTGTGTTACCTTTCAGTAACCTTAAACCTGAAGGGAGATAACCTATGAAAATGCTGCCTGCTCTTTTTTTTAGTGGACTGCTGGTGATGACCACAACAGCGTTCGCCGACTACTGTTTTTTAAGTGACGAATGTGACGGCGAGCAAATCTGCACTGATTTTGTAGAATGTGCAGCCCCGCAGTATGTGTCTCTTTTGGCATGTGAAGGGGATGACGACTGTTCCGAGCTGCGCACCTGCTCAGATGGCCTGTGCAAACCCACCGGGGTTTACTGCGAAAGCAACACCGGGGTCGGTATTGTGACTGCTTATGAGAGTCTTTTCGAGTGTCGCGATGACACTGTGGGCGGTTCAGTCCATGGTGGCGAGTGGGATTGGCTCTGTGAACCCGGGGGAGAAAATGAGCGCAATTGTGATTTGGCGGAGGTTCATGAAATGCCGGAGCTGACCCTCGACAGCCTGTATGAAAACTGTCGTCGGCAACTGGCTAGCCTCTGTGGTAAAAAGGACCTTGATCCGGAAGAAGAATGCACAGAGGAGGCGCTGGCAGTTTGTACGGAATGGGTTCTATTCGATACGCAGCTGAGCGCCGCGTGCACTGAAGACAAAGATGCCAAAGACAGCCGCTCTGCTGAAATTGTCGCATCACCGTCTTGGGTAGTTCACTGTTGTCGCTACGAGTTCAAAGAAGACCGCGAAGGTATTGAGTCGTATTTGTCGTGCGTTTCAGAGTTGTCTCCCTCGGATTGTGAGGCCGTAGACGACTGCGTCACTGATGTATACGGTGAGGAACGCTCCAGCGCATCTGACGGAATGAGCGGCAGTTCTGATTCCAGGGATGAAGGAGATGACAAGGTTGGCGCCAACGATAGCGCACAAAACAGCGGATGCGCCGTTGAACAACCCGGGCGCGCTGTTCATTCTCTGCTACAGTTGCTTCCATAAGTCGAATCGATTGAATTAAAATGGCACCTCGCGAATATTGGTTGGATTGTAAGCTGATCCGGTAAACTCACGGGTCCCCGTAAATGGTCTCTTAATCACAGCTGTATTGCATGCTAATAAATCGAAGACATCAGGCTGATATTCTGTTCAAAATGCAGTTGCGGCGTTTATCCCTGATGTATCCCCACTTTTTTTTTGGAGAAGAGCAGAATGAATCGCTTTTTTGACATTCGATTCGCTGTTTGTATAGGTTTCATTTGTCTGGCATCGCTAACAACATTAGCAAAATCGCAAGAAATATCCACAGACTTTTCCATATTCATTAATGCGCGCAAAACGGGCGATGCCGCAGCAGTGAATCAATTTGTAATTGATGGCGCATCGGTAAATGGGCAGGAATATGGAGATTGGTCTCCGTTGATGTGGGCGATTTTTCATGGGCACAGGGAAATAGTTCAACGCCACCAGGATTCGGGTGCGGATACCAATTATACGGACCACATCCGGCAAACACCATTCATATTTGCAGTCAGAGTCCCCCCTGCTGAGTCGCCTCATTTTCCGTGCGCGAATACAATCAAACCTAAACCGAACAGGTCTTTAATAACACTCCCCCTCGGCGTTGCTGTCAACCGTGGCCGACGTCCATCCATGATTATTTATCAGGCTGTTGGCGAACTGCTGAGCTTCACATTGAAGCAGAGTATCATTATAGCTGATGTTTATATAGGATCCACTTGACGTGATGTTGTCGAGGGCATCCAAATTCTCAAGGGCAGGATTATATCTGATAGTCAGGTTTTGCAATGTGGTAACCCCTTCGAGACCTGTCAGCGAAGTCAGCGATGCATTGGCGGTTTTGATGTTTCCAACAATCAGCTCTCCAATGGTTGTCAGGCCGGAGAGCCCGGCAAGGTCGGGCAATTTCGGATTTCCGACCACGACAAAAGTGCCCAGAGTAGATAAATTGGAAAAAGCGGCAGTGCTGGCCAATTCGGCATTGTAGTACAAATACAACCGTCTCGCAGAGGAAAAGCTGTTTAACCCGCTGAGACTGGTTAAACTGGCGTTGGTCAATGCGCCATCCGGTTTCGAGTTACCCAACGTGAAGGTTCCTCCAACAGTCTCAAGTTTGCCAAGCCCTGTTAAATCTGCCACGTCATCAAGGCCGTACAATGAAAAGTGGTTGTCAATTTGAATCACATTATCGAGACCGGTCAGGTCTGCAAGTGCACTCATTGAATGAATTGTTGCATCGCCGTAGATGCGAGTCAACCCTTCGAGACCTGTCAGGCTGATGAGCTGGGGATTGTTGAAAATGCTCAAATCTCGCAAATAGGTCAGATTGCCCAGCTGCGAAATATCGGTGAGATAATTCTCGTTCGAAATTTCAAGCGCGCCGTTGATGGTGGCCACATCTTCCAACCCGACGAGCGACGTGAGATGATTGTTATTAATAAGTAAATTATTTAGCGTTGTTACCCCCCCCAAAGCGCTGATGTCGCTCAACTGAGTATTGCTGTCAAGATTCACAGACACCGGTCCCGTCAGGTTTTCGAGACCCGTCAGAGACACCAGCTGCATGTTGTTTTTAACATAAACAGAATCTGCATTTTGCAGCGCTTCGAGACCGGCCATCGAGGTCATGATGTCGTTGTCGTAGACAGCGAGGAATTCAAGGCTGGCCAGACTATTCAATCCGTCGCAATCTGTAAGTGCGTCGTTGTTATCAAGCTTAAAATCTTCCTGCACAACCTCTAGATTTTTAAGTCCCGACAGGGAAGAGAGCTGGGGGTTGGAAGAAATCGTTGCATACCTCAGAGACGTAACGCCTTCGAGACCGTCCAGGGATTCAAGTGCATCATTGTTATACACGTACAAAGTATCCATACTGCTGACATTCGACAGGGCGGTTATGTCATTTAACATCTCGTTCCCGTCCCAGAGTTGGGCATGTCCAAGAGTCAGAGAGTCTACTGTGTGCAGATTGCCGAGACCATCCAGGGAAAGCAAAGTGTTATTCCCAGTTACTCTCAGCCTGGCAAGGCGCTGCACACCTTCAAGTCCCTGCAAATTGGGCAGCGCCGGATTGCAGCGAATCGTTATCTCAGTCACATCGCTTAAATTCCCAAGGGCTGAAATGTCGGCGAGCACATCATTGGAAAAATTTCCCTCGCAAGGATAGCTGTACTCTGTTCCGCCCAAATTGAATTCCGCCACAGAGGTGAGAGACTCCAAACCATTAAGGGAGGTCAGTGCTTCCATGTCATATATTTCAAACTCTCCACCAACCCTGGTCAGGTGATCCAGTCCGGTCATACTTTTTACCTGCGGATTATCTTCTATTGTCACATGTTTATCCACCTGAACGAGCCCCTCCAGCCCCGAGAGCCACTTCATCTCTGTGTTGCCGCTGATGACCAGGCTGCCTTCGATACACGCCAGTGATGCAATACCGGTCAGACTGGTCAGCGTGGTACTTGTGACAGTCAGGTTCCCTTTTAGCAAAGTAGTTCCCGCGAAAGCGGCAATCCCGGCGTCGCCTGTAATTGTGACGTTACCATTGTGAACCTTGCCGCCACATTCATAACATTCTTCTGTGGTGGTCCATTGACCAGCTTCGCACAAACTTCTAAAAACACCTCTATCATTCAATCCACACGGTATTTGCGACAGTTTGGTGTTGCCGTTGTGACATTCGTCGTCGTCCAGGCAAACGGTGGTGTTTTCCCATACACCGTCGTTGCATTGCTGCTGGAAAGTGGCATTGCCATTATAGCCGCCCAATCCCCCTGCCCCTGGGGCGGTGCAGATAGTATCGCCTTTTTGCACAGTACTGTTGACACATTCGTCGGGGTCCACACACACACTGCTGTCCTGCCATTGGCCATCTGTGCAAACAAGGTCATAGGTGGCATTCCCGTTGTAGCCGCCACCGTCACATGATATGTCTCCCCGAGTTGTCGTGCCATTGGTGCAAACATCAGGATCAACACAGACAGTCGTCAGGGACCATGCATTGTCGTTGCACGCCTCCTGATACACGGCGTTTCCGTTTAATCCTCCGCACGAAGCGCTGGTGAGTCGTGTATGACCGTCAGTACATACAAATACCTCTGACTCCGTTGCCGATGCCGTATCCTGGGTATCGCTGCCGGTGTCCTGAGTGTCGCTACCCGTATCCTGGGTATCGCTGCCGGTGTCCTGAGTGTCGCTACCCGTATCCTGGGTATCGCTGCCGGTGTCCTGAGTGTCGCTATCGTTTTCCTGGGTATCGCTGCCGGTGTCCTGCGTATCGCTACCAGAGTCTGGTGTGTCGTCACCTGTATCTTCGGTGTCACCAGAATCGGGTAAAGTTGTGTCTGCCGTATGGGTGGCCGAATCTCCCCCTTCAACAGTACCCGTATCCGTCATTGGCGTCGAAGATGAATCCGAGGCGGTATCCAATGCGCCATACGTACCGGTGTCTTCGGAATCTGTCGAACTCGTACCACTGGTACTATCCTGAGGCTCAACATCGTCTTTTTTACTGGAATTACTGCATGCCATTGTACAAAGTAAAACAACAGACAATAACAGGGGTAAAGTTTTCATGAGGTCTCCTTAGCGTGAAAAATGAATGAAAATAGAATGAAACGTCTTTTGACCCAAACGGGGGTTTGACCACCAGCTTCATTTTCATAACATGTGATGATGCGAATAACCATTTCAAATTCGCCGCGATTGCAACAATTCGCTCATTAAACCATCGCGTTCATCATAATAAAAGGTGACTTGCATGATCCCACGCGAGAAATAGGGACACCCCGCATTGATTTGGGATTCTCGGGCAAAAATAGCCGAATTAATGGACCGAACAGGTTGAGGAGTCGTGCGTCTGCAACTGATAAATGTACATGATTTGTTTGAACGTCTTTCAGTGACCTTCTTTCTGTGACCCCGACACCAATGTTCAAAACGCCACCATTTCAGGCCGAGAACCGGGCGTGTCTATTTCATTGCTTGCGCGTAGTCTGCCGAATCCTTGAACATAGCTGCCCCCACACGCCCCCTTATGTAACCAATATGGTATTGGGCGAACATGTCCTTCAGTCCCGACTTGGCCACTTCTTCATGAGCCTTCACTGCAGTGACAGACGGCTTCTTCTTACTTCCAGCTTCGTAACCGCTCTGCATCAATTTTGCACTGGATATACCTTTTTGGGCTGCGTCACTTGTCAGGGCATCCAGAGCTGTTTTTTTCAGCACAGCGTCAAACCCTGCCCAGTAATCTTCGTACAGAGATTTCAGGTTTACATCTTCAGTCGGTGTGTCTGGCTTAATTAAAGTCTCCTTGGTCTTGCCATCGTCATACCCGCCTTTTTTGTGATATTCGATTTCCACAACCCATTCAGGCTTCACGTGATCCAGGTACAATTCTCTGTTTTTTCTTACACTCCCTCCATATTTATAGGGGCGCTTTGTTTTCGGATTTGTGTCCGTTGTTACTTGCTTTATGCCGGCTTCGGCAAGCTTCTGATCGATAAGTCCCCCCTTTCCATAGTGGTTTAAAAGCAGGACATCCGAAGGAACTCTCGCCAAATCAATTTTTAGACGAAATCCGTCCTCTGTTCTGAAGTTTTCACCGCTGTTGCCAACGGTGCCTCCCACTTTCTCCGTTGAAGAAAGGCTCACACCACGCTGTTCCGGGCTGCTTCCCATTTCCTGGTGTGCGACGGCAATCTGTGTTGGAGTAAGCGTTTGGCCGAGGGTCACCGGCCCCTGTATGACTTTGTTTTTTACCCCTTCAGTCATTGTGTTTGCACCGTCACTGGCGCCTCCGGCTTTCATGTTCTGTTGGAATCTCCCCGTCATCTTCCCGGTTTTTAAAAAATCCATCATCTGATAATAATTTTTTTCAACGTACGCATACCGCCGCGTTTTCACGTGATTTGAATCCTCAATATACTCCTTTGCATTACCACCATCTGTCTTGTCGCTTTCAAACCCGCGCTTATGGTAGACGTCCCGAACAGCAACCTTATCCGCAACAACAGATTTAATATACGCATCGTTTCCAAGCCTGAGGGTTCCAATTTGCACTGACACATCTGATTCCTTCTCTTTGTAATGGTACGAGATTACTCCGTCCGACTCGCTGAGAGTCAGCCGCTTATTTTTAAATGCTTCTGTCTCCAGGAGCAGCTCCTTTTCCTCCTTCATACTGTCCAGCTCTTTCGCATAAACAATTGTCGCACTGCCTTTTCCCGAGAATTTGGCGCCCTTTATATTTTGCCCCATCCAATCATGCTTTGCTTTTTTGCGTCTGGCTTTTGCGTCATTCCAACTGCGTTGAAAAAGGTCGATTCCTTCTGTCAGCTTTGGGTTTGTTTTATCATTAGCAATTAGATCAATCCCCATTTTTTCTCCCCCGGACCCCTTCGTCTGTATGACCCTGTGATTGGTCAGCGTTACGCTTACCTTTTTAGCCGAATTTTGGTCAGTGATTGCAGCAGACTGGTTGTCAACAGGCCTATATCCTTGAATCTGTCGCTGTTGTTTCACAGCAGAATTATTAAGCCGCTCCTGCAGCTTTCTTTGGGCATCAGCATCAGGTCGATTATCTGAAAATTGTAATGCAGGCTCACAATCCATCCGCTTTTGCACCAAACTAACGGCAGCCGGTTGCCTTTTATTTGCCTGTGACTTCTCTTCGTGAGTATTCATATTGGCTTTCCCATGTATTGTTTTCCTGTAAATATAGACCCCATGTTTGTGCCCGGTCACTATAATTGAGGGAAAAAGGGCGATTTTGTTCAAATTGACGGCAGAAGACACAGGTGGGTACAATGCGGATGCATTGCGTGGCGGTCAAGACTGTCGGCAGGGCTTCTGTTATCCGGGCGACACGGTTACCCCCGAATGTATTCGCATAGCATATGTACCAGCGGAAAGCGGACATCACGCCTCCCGCGTTTCCACTCCTTTAACGCCTGCCAATATCTTGAAACCAACGCTTTGTACCGTTTGATGACGTCGATACGCCGCCATTTATCCAGGGCGAAGAATTTGGGATTCATGCTTCGCCTCTCTTCCTGTGATTGCGGTTTGTCTTTATGTGATTGCTTCAGCACGGCGTCCACTCTCTTGAAAGTCTGCCCATTTTTTCTCATTTCATCTGCGATTTCTTTTTCCTGCCTGGCTAAATCTTCATGAATCAGTTATTCAAAGGCGTCAGGCCGCATGTTTTCATGTGACACAGGCAGGTGGAGCTGAAGTTCGGCACAGTTTCGGGCGGCGTCCCCCGGTCTTTTGTGCTGCCATGGCGATACAATACAGAAAGATTTGTGTCGTTTGTTTGGTTGGCTTTAGCCAGAATTCCCTTTGTATGGTGCGTCTGGTGATGAAATAGGTCGTATTGGCGAAAAATTGTCCGGGCAATATCATGGTCCCCAATCGGTCGTTTTCGAGATTTGCAAAAAAAGTGAAGAAAAAAAGTAACCGGACGGGATCATTGGGGTCACCTGAAAGGACTGGGCAACAGCCCCTCAACATATGACCGCTCAATTGGTTCAGCTCGATTTGACTTGCCAGCGAACGGGTGTAGATTTTTAAAGAATTACCAAAACGCGCAATTACTGGAACGCATCAGCTAGAAGGAGCGTAAGGGATTGGTTTTCCCTGAACGATCTATTGACAATGACAGCAATTGACGATGAAATATTTCTGTTTTCGCCAGTGGGTATTGTAGTCAACAGCCTGGAAGGCAATTTCTGTAAGGCAAATTATGCATATCTCGAAATGATGGGGTACAGCACTGACCGGTTAGCAGGAAAAAACTTTAAGGATTTTACTCACCCGGAAGTTGATAAAAAGGCTGACGAACTATTTGAACAATTTATATCCAGGACGAAGACAAATGGAAAAATATCAATTCGAACAAAAACGGCGACAGATCAATGGATATGGATAAGCGTCAATGCGCGAATCATTCGAAATGAAAATGGTGCGCCGGCATTTTTCATCGCTTTTGTGGAAGACATCTCTCAGCAAAAATACGAAGAGGAAAAGCAGGCGCGTTTACTCGAAGAAATCAACGCACTTTTAGAAGCCACGCGAATTGCACTACAAGCCGATGACTTTATCGATGCAGCGCATTCACTTTTCGAACATTGTCGAATTTTGGTCGGCGCAGGCAGCGGATACGTAGCGTTGTTATCAAAGGACAAAAATCAAGACGAAATACTATTTAGTGAAGACGGTGGTCTGGAATGCAGCATTCCAATGAATGCTCATATGTCAGTGGGGGGATTTGTTGCTGATGCCTACAAAACAGGAAGGCCTGTATACCAAAATGAATTCAACCTCAGCGAGCACGCCTCTATGCTGCCGGAAGGACACATTTCACTGCAAAATATTCTGTTTGCGCCCCTGATGGAAAAAGGGGAGAGTTTAGGTATGATGGGCTTCGCACAGAAACGGAAGGGTTTTAGCGTTAGGGATGCCCAAATTGCGGGCGCATTTGCAGATCTGGTGGCAATCGTAGTGAAAAGAAGTCAATTGCAATGCGAACACCAAAAGATGCAAATTGCAATTATTCAGTCGGACAGACTCTCATCGATGGGCCGGTTGGCCGCCGGAATATGTCACGAGCTAAACAATCCGCTTTCCTATGTGGGCTACAGCATTGAATCTCTGAAAGACGACTTTGCAGAAATGACTAAAGCCGCAATCGATCTGGAGAAAGCAGAAAATCAAAATACAGGGACTGGTTGGCAAGCAGTAAACAGAATTAAGGAAATGCTTATTGACGATGACATTCAGAAGCGGTTGAGTTTAGCAACAGAGGGTTTATGTCGTATCAGAGAAATTGCGTCGGCGTTAGGCGCATTTTCACTCAGCGAAAAAGAAGCGAAACGGTCTGTTTCGATTGATTCAGTTATTGAGGCTGCAATCAACATGGCCATGTATGAGATTAAGTACAGGGCAAAGCTGACGAGGGAATTTACCGCGGTATCTCCAGTAATGGCATCCCCAGGACGACTCGCCCAGGGGTTCTTAAATCTTTTGATGAACGCAGTGGAATCAATCGAGCCTGGAAAAGTAATGGATAGTGAAATCAAACTGAAAACCTGGCAGCAAAACGGTCACGTTTTTTTTGAAATCAGCGATACCGGGCGCGGTATTTCTAAAGACAGAATTGATAACGCATTTGAACCTTTTTACACGTCTAAGGGGAATACTGCAACGGGGCTTGGCTTACCTATCTGTAAGCAGATTGTCAGTGAACTAAATGGAGAAATCAGACTTGAAAGCATTGAAGGCAGAGGCACAACGGTGACCATGCAAATCCCTATTCATGAAAAATCAATAACAGATTATGTAAAATCACAATTGGACACTTGCATATCAAACAGATTTGTGCAGGGCAGAATACTGCTGGTGGATGATGAAGATGGCATCAGACTTGCATTACATCGAATTTTACGCAAACATAAAACAGAAGACGCAGCAAGCGGTAAGGATGCGATAGAGCTGCTTCAAAAAGACCATAATTTTGATATGATACTATGCGATTTAGTGATGCCCCAAACAACTGGAATCGATGTTCACAAGTGGATTTTGGCCAATGTACCAGAATTAGCTGATGACATGGTTTTTATGACCGGTGGTGTATTCACGGATGATGCGAAACAGTACCTTGCCACCTATGATCCGCCGGTTATCAGCAAGCCATTTGACCATCGTACTCTGGCCCAATTTGTAAATGATCGTGTTGCCGAACGACATCTCACAAAAACAAACTGATAAAAAATGGATGCAGCAATCAAAATACTGCTTGTTGAAGACAATCCGGGCGATGCAAAACTGCTTCAAATACTGTTACAACAATGTCATATGGAACTCTCGGTTGACCACGTCACCACAATGGGAGAAGCCATTGCACATGCTGCATCACACCCCTGTCATATTGCTTTGCTCGACCTTGGGCTACCTGACAGCTCAGGACTTGACACGGTAAAGACATTGCGGTCTTTCTTTCCTCAAATACCCGTTATTGTACTTACAGGATTTGATGACGAAGACTTTGCAGTTGAAACCCTGCAAAATGGCGCGCAGGACTATCTGATCAAAGGAAAAATTGACGTTGAAGTTGTTTGCCGTTCACTGCGCTATTCACTTGGACGACACGAAACAGAGCGAAAGCTCGCTGACAGCATCCGTCTTCTGAATTTCGCCATAGATCAAATGCCCGTACCAGTGGTGCTCGTGTCAGCAAAAGATGAAAAGCTGTTCCGAATTAATACTCCGGCTAAACACTTAATGTCGACATGTCCACCTGCGCAACAAACAGAAATCAATGGATTGGATGTGCTTAAATACTGGTCTGTTTACCACCCTGATGGAAAGCCATATTCACTCGAAGAATCGCCTCTCACTAAAGCGATTAGAGAAGGCGTGCATACAAGAAACACTGAGCTCGTTTTACAGAATCCTGAGGGTTCCAGCTGGGTATCCGCAAGCGCGTCGCCATTACTGGATGAAAATAACAATGTAATTGCAGGCATTCTGGTTTTTCCTGACATAACCGATCTTAAGAATGCGCAACTTGCACTGATGGAAAGTGAAAAAAAAGTGCATCAGTACGACAGACTGGAGGCAGTGGGACGCCTCGCAGGGGGCATCGCGCATGATTTCAACAACCTGCTCACTGTCATTGCCAGTTTTGCTGAATTTGGCATAGAGGATTTACGGGATGAAGACCCGATTAAAAGCGATTTGAAGCAGATTTTGGACGCGGCCAATCGAGGCAGCAGTTTATCAAGACAGTTACTCGCGTTCAGTAAAAAACAGATGATGGAACCCGAATTTATCGATGTCAATGTGCTGATAAAGGAACTTGAAAAGCTGCTTCAGCGACTGATTGGAGATAGTATAGAATTACAAATTTTATATGATGACCACTTGACCACCATACACGCTGACCCATCCCAGATAGACCAGGTCATTATGAATCTTGCAGTCAATGCGCGAGACGCTATGCCCATGGGAGGCATTTTGAAAATGTCCACGTCCAACCATGTGCTGGATGCCGATTTTATGAAAGCACATCCATGTTCAAAAGAAGGCAACTACATCCGCATCAGGGTGGCAGACACGGGAACAGGCATGGACGCAGATGTTCAAAAAAGAATATTTGAGCCATTTTTTACAACCAAACCCAAAGACAAAGGAACCGGATTGGGACTGTCGACTGTATATGGCATAATTGAACAAAGCAACGGTTTCATAAACATGAAAAGCACTCTCGGCCAGGGGACCACATTCGACATTTTTCTTCCGGCTATCGAAGGCACCAGTCGTTCCAGTGAAAGTCGTCCCCCACAGCGCAAGCCCAACCAGAATTTGACAATCCTTGTTGTTGAGGATGATCCATCTGTTCGCATGATAGCCCAGCGAATTCTCAATAACGCAGGACACAATGTACTTGTTGCTTCCAATGGCGGTGAAGCCATACTTGAATGCGAGCGGAACGCTGACTGTATCGATTTGATTCTCACAGATTTGATAATGCCCAAAATGACTGGAATCGAATTAATCGAGCGATTAAAAAAACTCTGCCCTTCTGCAAAAGCGGTGTTTATGTCCGGATATGCCAACGAGGAACTGGCCTCAAGGGGATACGAATTCTCCGGTTCCAATTTGCTGCCTAAGCCGTTCAGAGCCAAAGACCTGCTCGTCAAAATTCAAAAAGCCTTTTCCTGAAATAATTATAATTAAATACTCAATTCGATTAACAAAGTTCCGGCTTGGGCAGTTTTACGATAGTGAGCCAAAAATCCTCTATTGACCTGACAACTGCAACAAACTGTTCAAGGTCAATTGGCTTTGTTATGTAGCAATTGGCGTGCAGGTTGTATGATTTAATAATGTCGTCACCGTCAGATGAGGTGGTCAAAATGACAACAGGTATGGTTTTTAAATCAGCATCTTCTTTTATTTCCGCCAGAACCTCACGCCCATCCTTTTTAGGCAGGTTCAAATCAAGCAATATCAAATCCGGTCGCCTCATATTGGAATACTGCCCCTCACGACGAAGATATTTCATCGCTTCTTCACCGTCCTCAACATGCGACAGAGAGTTGCGCATCTTGCTATCTTTTAATGCTTCTTTGGCCAAACGCGCGTCGCCGGGATTGTCCTCAATCAGTAAGATGTCGATAATATTCACTGTGATGGTATTCATGCGTCATTTTCTCCTTTCAAAGTAAAATAAAAAGAGCTCCCATTTCCTGGTGAGGATTCTACCCAGATTCGCCCCCCATGCCGCTCAATAATGCGCTTACTGATGGCGAGCCCGATTCCAGTCCCTTCATAATGACTGCTTGAGTTGAGATGTTGAAATATTTCAAATATTTTATCGAAATATTTTTTATCAATTCCAATACCGTTATCCGTAACACAAAACTGCCAATCACATTTATTGCGTTGTGCCGAAACGGTGACATTGGGCTTACTCTCGCCACTGAATTTAATCGCGTTGCAAATCAGATTCTGAAATACCCGAACAAGCTGCCCTTTATCGGCCATAACCACTGGTAATTGTGCTGCGGAAATGATCGCTTTTTTATCGGATATCATCATTTCAAGATTGCCGATTGCTTCTGCCAGCGCAGAATGGGTGTCAACAGGCTCAAGCGACTTTCCTTTCGTTGTAACTCTTGAGAATTGCAATAAATCCTTTATTAGCTGTTGCATGCGATTCGCGCCATTGACGGCATAGTGGATAAATTCATCTGCGTCCTCGTCCAGTTTTCCAACATATCGTTTAGCCAGAAGCTGAGTATAGCTTGATACCATCCGAAGTGGTTCCTGCAAATCGTGTGATGCCATATACGCAAATTGTTCCAAATCCCGGTTAGACCTTTCCAGCTGCGCCATCGCATCTTTTAAAGGAGTGATATTATTGATGCTGGTAACAAAATATACTGGTTTATTCTCAGCATTTCTCAGCAAACGCGTGCTGACAGACGTCCATACTATCGATCCGTTTTTGTGAATGTAGCGTTTTTCAATTTCCCTTGTTTCAGCTATTCCATCCAGCAGGTCTTTGATAAGCTTTTGGGACTCCGCAATATCTTCAGGGTGAGTGATATTGGCAAAATTGATTTTTAGCATTTCGGAAACCGTGTAGCCAAGCATGTTTGCGAAGGCCTCATTTATTTCCAGCAGTGTTCCATCCGCACCAGTCAGACTTTTGCCGACAGTGGACGAATGAAAAACAGTACTGAATTTAGCTTCAAGGTCTGCGCGTTCCATTTCCGCCTGGCGCTGAGGGGTTCGATCATGGAAGGTCGCCAGAATTTCAGTTCCGAAAGTGACGCCGGAGATTTCAACCAGTTTGTCAGTACCGTCCTTGCACGTCACCCGGTATTCCGACGAACGTATGTCACTGCCTGTCTTTTCTGCATCATTTACAAAAGCATCCCATGTTTCCACCACCCAGCGACGATAATCACTATTGGGGTATGCCTTTTGAAACCAGACATCCAACGTGGGGATATCCGCGATAGTATACCCAAACATTTGCTCAAATCTGATATTGACGAAGATAATGTTCCCATTGCCGTCCACATGACAAAATGGCGTTGGCGCCAGGCGCATCAAACGATAGAAGCGCGACTCACTTTCTGATTGACACTGGCATTCATCTAACTCTTTGATTTTTTGTCTGGCCATTTTCAATTCCTCTATCAACTTTGTCTTGCTTTGATGTTCATGATACACGAAACACCATTTCTTTACCGCACTCGAAAAATGCAAAGAGCGCAATGCTTGAGATTTGTAAACAGCATTCCTGAGTACTTTACCAAAATCCGATGCTTCTGACCTGCAACACATTTTTTTCATTACCTTAAAATATACCTGTGTAAGGCGCGCATGCAATCCAATATCAAAACTATCTCCGAGACTTACGGGGACAAGACTTGCGGGGACGGCAAAATGAAGAAGCGGCATCCTGATCTGGTAAGATGATTTGGACGAAAAACCTTAACCAGGAAGAGCCTCTTCATGAAAATGAAATTCCATATAAGCCTTCATGGACACAGCTTTTTTTGCAAAAGCCCTCGCAAAAAAAATACAAATCCGCAATCTGAATAACTTTGGTTTCTACCGCGTTTAATCAGCACACATTCACTCAGGAAAACATACAAACTCTATTTAATCAGGAGGAGACGATGTAATTTATTAAATTTTCAGCGGCAACAATGGTAGCCATTACCGATCCGATGGTTGACGAAAACAAAGACAGAAATTTGCTTGAAGGGTATGTGCCCACAGCAGGAATTGTGCCCTATGTGATACGGGCGCATAACACTTTACTGCAGGTGCAGGAAACCCCCACGGATGCGGCGCAGAATATGCGAGTGTACATGGAGAAAGCGGCGGCGCTGGATGAGCGGCATGATGAGTGCTACAGGCTTTTTCATGCGACAATCACGGGGCTTTCTGTGGTGGAGGATGAAGCTGAGGCGAAGCTGCTGATACCAATTTGCGATACGCTGTTGCCCGATGGCTTGTTGGGGCCTCAAAATGCGTATCTGGCCAAAGCGGGACGTGTGGAACTGGCCACATCGCGCATGACGCCGGAAATGGAAGTCATCCTTAAAGAATCGGTTGTACGCGACAAAACGCTGTATCAACTGTTTACCGATTGGGCAGATGCGGGACGCGCACTGGCCGAACTGGAGCGGGAACGCGTTCGGTTTAATGAAAAAAAGAGAACGCTGGAGCCATGACTGCCGCTGACGTGCGGGACGCGCGCTTTGGCTGGATTCGCGTCATGAACACCCTTTAGGGAATACTGGAGCTGGACGATAACCTGCCCGAAGAACTGGATAGCCGCATTTTACAACCCCTGCGCTCTGCCGAAGCCAAACACGCCCGCAAAAAGGCCCATGTCGCCAGGGACGAAAACATCGATATTTCGGATGAAGCCACCGCCGCGAACGCGTAAATGACCAACAACGCATTGACGTTGCACCAACACGCCCCAATAACCAAAGATCGAAACTGCGTTATTGTCGCGCAGGCGGCAATCCTGACCGGTCTCACAAGGTCCCCGCATGCGCGGGGATAACTGCGCCACAGTTCGCCCACCGGAATCGGAGTTGCTCCAGATAAAACGTCGCGTGAGTGTGAACAAAGCGGTTTCTTTGTTGCCGCAAGTAACATCCCCGTGCTTGTTTGCATAAAAAAGCGACGGGGAATTTGTCAGTAAATCAGCGACATTTCTTTTCTTATTTACCTGTTGACTTCTCTTGCCCCATTGGTATGGAATAGCGTTACTAAAAAAAGTTGTCGCTGATAACTGGGAATGTCGAATTCCCAATTAAACCACATGAAGGGGTATATCATGAAACATCGTAACGTATTAATCATGGTCGTTGGTATTATTATATCAATAATATCTTTTTCGGCATTTGCACAGGACGTTCACAGTGTACACGCCGAAAAAGCGCTGTATCTTCGGGATGGAGATACGGGACAATGGTATAACACAGTGAAAGGCACCTGCACAATGAATTGGTCCGACCAAACGCGGAACGGATTTTTTCATGCGGTCGCTTATCCTCAAGCCGGTACATTATTAACGTATGAATTTGAATTGGTCGCCATCAGCAATTCAAACGACAGCTACATCGAAGGCTTTTGGGATATCACTAAAAATGGTGTTCTCGTATGTGAAGGATGTGTGGGCAAAGCATATGGAATCGATGCTCCAATAGACCAATATTTCAAACTGTATGTGGGTGATGACAGTCAAAACAACGATAACACCTGGCATTTCAGCGCCTACGTCACCGATAGGCTTGATTATTAAACATGCGGTAACATCATCTCGAAATCCCCTTTTTGCTGCCGTCATCCGCATCTCAAGACAGGGCATTCTTACCAAATGCATCTTTCCAACAGTCTGCATAGCTTGTCTGCACATTCTGGCTTTTAAGTCGTATAAAGCACCATCCTGAAAGGGGTTATCCATGGGTCTATAGTTGCATTTTCAAAAGACAGTAATTAATGTGCCGCCATGATTGGAAAAATTTATACCCGAACCGGAGATGGTGGAACAACAGGTTTGGCAGATGGAACGCGGCTGCCCAAACACGCACTTCGAATTGAAGCATATGGCACGATTGACGAAGCCAATGCCCATGTGGGTATGGCGATGTCGCTGCTGCTGGAACATTTGGACGATGCAGTGGGTGCTGGTGGCAAAGGCGACTTGATAGCCCCTTTGCGAAAACTGCAGGGCGTGCTGGTATATTTGGCCCATCGTCTGTTTAACTGTTCGTCTTCTTTGGCCAGAGGATGCGCCGATGTGCCGGAGGAAATTCGGATTCTGCCTGTGGATATTGAAAATCTGGAGCGCGCCATCGATTTTTTTCAGGCACACACCGGTCCTCTGTCGGGATTTGTGTTGTGTGGGGGAGTTCCCATCGCAGCGCAATTGCATATTGCCAGAACAGTAATGAGGCGCGCGGAAAGGGCCATCTGCCGACTTTTGGAATCAGAGCCCATAGACGAGAGTGTATTGCGGTTTGTAAACCGGGCATCCGATTTGCTGTTTTCGGCATCCCGATTCTCGAATTTTTTTCTTGGGCAACAGGATGTATTCTGGGAAAAGCGGAGTCATTTTCCAACGCTTTGAAAATATTTGAAAAATTTGTAAAGTAGTTTCTTAAGTGTCCGTTCTTCTTGTCAGCAATGGTCCTTAGATTACAATTATTCATTGTTTGACAAACGCCTATGTGCGGGAGTTGTAATGCCATCAAAAGTAGGCGTGTTCATATGCCGCTGCAGCGATAATATCGCCTCGAAAGTAGATGTTGAGAAACTGGCCATGGAGCTTAGGCAGTGGGGCGACGTGGCCTTTGTTGAAACACATGCGCTTTTGTGCGCTGCTTATGGTCAGGCGTTTCTTGAACATCGCCTGAAAAAAAGCCATGTTTCTCGTGTGGTTGTCGCGGCGTGTTCTCCCAAAGATCATGAGCATACGTTTCAAAAATGTATGACCAATGCGGGAAAGAATCGGTTTTTGCTGCAGATGGCCAATATTCGCGAACAGTGCACCTGGGTGACGCCCCGCAGTATCGATGCGTATCGAAAATCCAGGTCATTGATAAAAGCGGCGATTCGCCGTGTCCAGTTGCACGAGCGATTGAGAGAGAAGGAAATTGACTGCATCACGGATGTGGCAGTGGTGGGGGGCGGCATCGCGGGCATTGAGGCGACATTGAACGCAGCCCGTGATGGCAGACATGTGACACTGATTGAAAAAACACCTTCAATAGGAGGCATGATAGCCAGACTGGAGGAACTGGCGCCCACAATGGAATGCGCGCCCTGCATGCTGTCACCACGCATTTTAGAAATTGAGGAAGCCGAAAATATTGATGTGTTGACCAATTGCGATATTGAATCCGTGGATGGCTACTTTGGCAATTTCGAAATTCAGGTGACGCAACGTCCCCGCATGGTGGATGTGGCGACCTGTATTGGCTGTGATGAATGCATTCAGGTGTGCCCGGTTGAAACACCGGGGGCGTTCGATTTTGGCATGACCACTCGCAAGGCCATCGATGTACTCTTTCCAGGATGCTCGCCCAACTGTGCCGCAGTTGATGTAACGACGTGCCTTAAAACCACAGGAGGAGACTGTAACGCCTGTGTGGATGCCTGCCCTGTGGACGCTGTTGATTTTTCGCAGGAGGAAGCGTCACATATGATTCGTGCCGGCGCCATTATTATGGCCACCGGCGCACAGACGTTGAATCCGACCGATATATCCCAATTCGGTTATGGAACATATCCGGACGTGGTGACACATGCGCAGTTTGCCCGACTTACCAGCAATCACGGACCAACGGGAGGCAGGGTTCTTCGCCGCGATGGCTCGGTTCCATCGAAAATTGTTTTCGTCCACTGTGTGGGACGCAGCCGTTTGGGATATTGTTCCAGATACTGTTGCACTGCCGCATTTGGATTGTCGGTTACCGCACTGCGTGGAAACGATGCCATCTCCGTGGTTCATGTCATCCAGGATGATATGTGCAGTGACGAGCCGGGTGTGGGACTCTTTACCCTGCTGCAGCAAAAAAATAAGGCGCGTGCGTCAAATGACACCGTAGTTCGCGTCACAGATGTCAACCGGATAAACGTCCGTGCCTCTCAAACCTCTGGCAATCGGTTGCTGCTCACCTTATCTGAGCATCAGGCCAGGTTTCCCATTGATGCAGACATGGTGGTTCTGGTCACGGGCACTCTGCCATCTTCTGAATCGGTTCGGTTGATGGAAAAACTGGAACTTGTTGCCACTAAAGGTGGGTTTGTTGCAGCGGATCATTTGATGTTGCGCCCTGCGCAGTCGAGCATCGATGGGATATATGTTGCCGGGATGGCGGGGGGACCGAAAGGGTTTTCAAAAAGTGTTCTTGGGGCAAAGGCCGCATCTGGCGATGTGTTGTCCAGGCTTGTTCCTGGAAAAAAACTGACACTTAAATCCATGGTCGCCCATACGTCTTCCGATGTGTGCAGCGGATGCGGCGTCTGTTTACAGGTATGCCCCTATCATGCGGTTCGAATTGATCCCGAAAAAAAGGACGTGGCGCAGGTCAACGAAGTGCTTTGCCAGGGCTGTGGTACATGTGTGGCCACCTGCCCCAGTGGTGCGGCATCTGCACGGCATTTTACAGAAGAACAGCTGAACGTGGAAATTGCGGAGGTACTGCGTGACTGATGTGAAACTCCTGACATTTGTGTGCAACTGGTGCTCTTATGGAGGTGCGGATTCGGCGGGTGGACTTAAATTGTCCTACCCGCCGGGTGTTCGTCTGGTGCGGGTGATGTGTTCCGGTCGTGTGGATCCGCAAATGATTTTAAAAAGTTTCAGGCTGGGCGCCGATGGTGTTTTGGTGCTGGGCTGTCATCCGGGCGACTGCCACTACAAATCGGGGAATTACAGCGCACAAAAAAGGGTCCTGCTCCTTGGGCCAGTCCTGTACCAGTTTGGCATAGAGAAAGAGAGATTCCAGCTCAATTGGGTTTCTTCCGGAGAGGGTGAACGATTTGGACAGGTGGTCAACGAAATGTACGCCCAAATCAAATTGCTGGGGCCGTTGCATCTGGCGCAGCGCAAAGTAGGGGAGGATTTGGCGTGACGGGCGTGAAGCCGAAAGTGGCCTTTTACTGGTGCGCATCCTGTGGTGGATGTGAAGAGGCGGTGCTGGACCTGCACGATGGTTTGCTTACGGTGGCGGAGCAGTTTGAAATAGTGTTGTGGCCGGTGGCTTTCGATTTTAAATACGCCGATGTTGAAAACGTTCCGGATGGTGAAATTGCGGTTGCGTTTATCAACGGGGCCATTCGTACCGATGAACAGGCATTCATCGCCCGAATGCTTCGACAAAAAGCAACAACAGTTGTCGCGTTTGGCAGCTGTGCCCACACGGGGGGCATTCCCGGATTGGCCAATCTGACCACGAGGGATGCCATCTTTGAATCGTCTTACCTGAATTCGCCAACAGTGGAGAATCCAGAGGCAACAATTCCTTTAACGAAGACTCGGGTGGATGGGTTGGATGCGTCTTTGCCCCGTTTTTTTGAGCACGTCCATACGCTGGACCAGCTCATTGACGTAGATTATTTTCTGCCCGGTTGTCCGCCTATGCCAGACAACATTCGTTTTGCGGTTCAGGCGGTTCTTGAACAACGTCTTCCCCCCAAGGGCAGTGTGCTTGGAAGCAGGAAGGCGCTCTGTGACACTTGTCAAAGGCAAAAGCCCGATAAGCCAGTACTGCACAGGCGGTTTTATTTTCCGCACGAGATTCAGGCAGACCCCAATATCTGTTTTTTGACTCAGGGAATTATATGTTGCGGCCCAGCCACGCGCAGTGGATGCGGCGAAAAGTGTATTGAAGGGAACATGCCGTGCACCGGATGCTTTGGACCATTGGACAACATTACCGATCAGGGCGCAGCCATGGTCGCCGCGATTGCAGCGTACATTGATGGCGAGAACGAAGGGGAAATTAAAGCGTCGGTGGAAACAATACTGGATCCGGCGGGGACTTTCTATCGATATGCGGTCCCTTCGTCACAACTGTTTTGTGCCAAAAAGAATGAGGCGGATTCGTGAGAACCATTGTTATCGACCCCATTACCCGTTTGGAGGGGCATGGCAAAATCAGCATTTTTCTCAATGACCAGGGCAATGTGGACCGGGCGCTCTTTCAGGTGCCTGAGCTGCGGGGATTCGAAGCGTTTTGTGTGGGGCGCCCGGCGGTGGATATGCCGCAGATTACCTCGCGCATATGTGGCGTGTGTCCCACTACCCACCATATTGCTGCAACCAAGGCGTTGGACTCCCTGTACAATGTAACGCCGACGCCGGCGGCAAGGGTCATTCGCGAACTGGTGAATTGCGCATTTGTTGCCGAAGATCACGCACTGCATTTTTATATTCTTGCGGGAGCGGATTTCATTGTTGGTCCCAGCGCCCCTGCGGCGATGCGAAATGTACTTGGTGTGCTGTCGAAAGTGGGAGAAAAAAATGGTGCGTATGTGATTGAGATGCGAAAAAAAATACGACGTATCATTGAAATGTGCGCTGGAAAGCCCATACACCCGGTGTTTGGACTGCCGGGCGGAGTGTCCAAACCGGTAACAGAAAAGATGCGCCAGGAGATTTTGCAGATTGCCAGGGATGCAGTGGGCTTTGCCCGGTTTACATTGCAGCTGTTCCACGATGCAGTGTTTTGCAACGCCAGTTACAAAGAATTGATAACAGGCGACATCTACTATCACGAAACCCATCATATGGGAATGGTGGATGATAAGGGAAAAGTGAATCTGTACGACGGGGAAATTCGCGTCGTTTCTCCAACGGGAACACCGGAGGTTCAGTTTCAGCCTCTAAAATATCACGAAATTATTGCGGAGCATGTGGAGGACTGGACATATGTCAAATTTCCATACCTGCGCAGCAAAGGGTGGCAGGGATTTGTGGATGGGGCAAAAAGTGGTGTCTATCGCGTGGCGCCTCTGGCCCGGCTGAACGTCGCCGAGGGTATGGCGACACCCCAGGCGCAGGCGGAATACGAACGGATGTTCGACGCACTTGGCGGTCCTGTATCCAATCACAGTCTGGCCAATCACTGGGCGCGACTAATCGAACTTTTGTATTGTGCGGAGCGAATGGTGGAATTGGCAAATGCACCTGAGTTAACATCGCCAGAAATTCGAAATATGAATTTTTCAGTGCCAAACGAAGGGGTGGGCATTGTGGAGGCGCCGCGAGGAACATTGATTCATCATTACAAAACCGACGCACAGGGCTTGTTGACGGCATGCAATTTAATCGTTGCCACTGTTTCGAACGCAGCTATTATATGCATGGGTATAGAAAAAGCGGCAAAAAAACTCATTGTTGACGGAAACGTTGATTCGGGATTGCTGAACATGGTGGAAATGGCCTTTCGATCATACGATCCATGTCTTTCATGTGCCACGCACGCACAGGGGGAAACGCAGTTCCATATTGAAATAATCGAGTCCGACGGGAGCATTCGGCAAGTTATTGCCAGGAGGTAATAGAGACTATGGCTACTGAAATACTAGACTGTAATGGAATGAAGTGTCCTCAACCTGTGTTGAAAGTCGCGATTCAGGCTCGGAAAATTTCACCCGGGACCACCCTCGAAGTCCTGGCGGATTGTTCAGCTTTTCCAAATGACATCCGGAAATGGTGCGATAAAAACAAAAAAACACTGTTGAGTTGTTCAGACCTCGGAGATGGTGCATTCAAAGCCCAAATCCAGTTCTAAATTATCCTCCCGGCCATTCGCATATAACGCGGATACATGGTTGCTGGTGCGCTATTTGATGCCAGGCATATCAATCAATACATAAAAATTTTCAGGAATTACAGTGTGTCAGGGGGGATTGTGCGGGGTCGTTATTGTTTGCGGACAGTAACGGTTCGTGTACCGCCATCGTACACCTGGATGCCAGAAATCTCGATGGACCCCTGTTTGGCTTCGTATTCTCCCGCCATCAGTTTGATTGGGGCACAGGTGGTAAACTTGCCCTTCATCCAATCCGTTGCACCCTTCTGTCGAATTTTAATGGCAGAGCGTTTGCAACCGCCACCAGGTGTAGCCAGAGTAATCTCACCCACCGGGAATTTCACCTGACGAGTGAGACGACGGCCTTGCTGCAATTCGATTCCGCGAAGTGTCAATTCCGGATCGCCGGCGATTTTATTGGTGGTAAACGTCACATCATAGGTACCCGGTGATATTTCGGTTTCCACGCCGGATTTGACGTTATCCATTACAACATTTGCATTGGCATCGGCGGTGACCACTTTATAAGTGGCTCTTATCTCCTCGCCGTTGGCGAGTACAGTGGGAAAGAATACAGCCATCGTTCCGCCAATATAGTCTTTGTCCGCTTCGACGGGGCCGTTGTCTACCATCTGCTCCTGCTCCTGAGGGCCATTTTCCTCCGCTTCCGCGGCGGCCATGTCCAGGTCCGGATTATTACCAAGGATTGCGTCAACCGGGTCATAATCGTCCGGTGTACCTGACAACGAGCGATCTTTCAAACTCGTTTCTTTGCTGACATCAGCTCCGCCACAGCCGGCCAACCAGATAGCGCCAAGAAGCAAACTAGCTATTATTTTTGCCTTTTTCATTGTTATCTCCTCCATGTTCCGAAAACGTTTTTCCATTATTTACTGAAATAGTTTTGGAAAATCAAGCTCTCCCATTGAAAGCGTACTGGAAATCGTTGTATGACTGCTCTCGAATCAGCGCGATTCGAATATCTATAGACGAGTTACTGGCAAAAAAGGATAAAAAAGGTCCCAATTGTCATTTTCTTCGTAAAAAGAGCGATTGAACGGAACAAATTGGCAAAAATTTTACTATGGAAATAACATAGGTGTGATATTTATGGAGAATGTGGTATGGTGACAATCAAAATACTGTATCATTTGATGTCATTTTAACACTTTTACTGGAAAACGGTTTCTGGTAGAATCGGGATAGACACGTTGATAAGAAAGCATATCAATAGTGATGTTAAATTTTCGGGGGCAGAAACGTTTGCGAAAATAAAAATAAAATGCGCTGTTTCCAGTGTCCATGGAACAGTTGACAAACCAGTTGCTGGTCATATTTAACGATGCGAGGCGAATGGCCCGCTTACGTGTAAGGAGATTATTATGAAGAAGTTACTCACACTATTGCTTTGCCTGGGGATGTTAGGGCTTGTATTTATCGCCTGCGGTGAAGATGACCCTCAAATGATTATTAAAAAAAATAGCGACAGCGATTCCGACGGCGACTCGGACAGCGACGGCGACTCGGACAGCGATGGCGATTCCGATAGCGATGGCGATTCCGACAGCGATGGTGACAGCGATAGCGATGGCGATTCAGATACGGATGGCGATTCAGATACGGATGGCGATTCAGATACGGATGGCGATTCCGACAGCGATGGTGATTCCGACAGCGATGGCGATTCCGACAGCGATGGCGATGCGGACGGGGATGGTGACATCGATTGTTCTGACTTGGCAGATGATACTTGTACTAAGTGTTTTAAGTGTATGACAGACGAGGACAATGCGCCCTGCCGCGATGAAGCAATGGAATGCTGGGGCGACGAAGCGTGTACGCCATTTAATGATTGTCGAGGTGAGTGTGGCGAAGAATTTGAATGGTGGGGTGAGAGTTTTGATGCGTGCGTTGAAGCATGTCCGGGATATGACGATTGGGATTCCGTAATTAAAGCACTTAACTCTTGTGTGCAAAAAGTCTGCAATGAGTGCTGATCGGCTTTGATTCCTTTCCTGTAGTCCTTTCGTTTCTTTTTTATTTCCGGCCTGATTCAAAAATCCAAATTCTTGTGAGTTTTTATAAATACGCGCAAATATATTTTGCAGATAATGTTTTGTTGTCATTAAGGAGTGATGATAATTTCGTATTTCGACAAAAAGTATTTTGAATGAATTCTCTGTGCCGCGGATGGATGCTTTTGCATCAACAGATCCTCTATTATTCTCTTTCGTTCTCAGAGGTTGGCTTCCACAATTTCCAACGCTTCTGAGAGTCGGGAGAATGTCATGGGAAAATATTATGTACAGTTTGAATTGATCTTGCCTGGAAATTGTGGGCACCTTTAGTTCGTGAGATAGTGCTCACGGGAGGTGGAAGATGTCCAAAAGGAAAGTGAAGCATTTCACAATCGAGCAGAAGCGGGATGCCGTTAGGTATTATAGAGAGAGTGGATTAAATTGTCCGGAGGTGGCTCGGAATATTGGAGTAGCACCAGGCGCACATTACAAAAATGAATAGAGCAGGCTGATAACGAGATCTGGATAGCGCTTTTACTGTGGATGCACCCAACAAAGTATGGATGGGCGGCATCACTTACGTCTGGACGTATCCAGGCTGGTCATATCCTGCGACCGTAATTGACCTGTTTGGCCGGAGAGTAGTTGGCTGGGCACTGGAAAATCACATGAAGTCTGAGTTGGTTTTGAAGGTGCCTGAAATGGCTTTGAATCAATGTAACGTAGGTTGCATTGAAAATAAATGGCATTGTCTCCAGCATGAGCAGAAAGGGCAAAACAAAAAACGCCGTTTTGCTCGACAGGAAAACAAGAAACCGATCCCGGTAGAACCGGAGTCCTTTACTTCGAAGACGGCCGCTGTTGAAGAGTCCGCCTGAGACAATGCTCAAGCATCTACTGCTCTGACATCTGCCCCTGTAGATGTTCAACGGTAATCAACTTGTCATTTTTTTTGCGTATTGCCCAAATTGTCCTTGTGAAAATTCGGCAGTTCCTTTAGTTGTATCCAGTAATTTTAAAAGACATGCTGTAGTTGGGCCAATAGCCAGAGGAACAAAATGGGCCACGTACCAAACACAAAGGAGCCAGTGACAACAAGGAGTACCTGCATCGCTTTTTCAAGGGATTACCAGAAGGTGGTATCCATGGCAATACACGAGCAGGTATGGCTTAGCCAAATCGTTGGGCCATCTGGAAATTATGAACCGTTTAAAAAAGGGAAAAGGAATTCAGTTGCTGCTGCAAAACTATCGAGAGAGAAATTAAACGGTTATTCTCTTTACGCCAAAACAGCTGCCGCTGTATTTCTTTTTATATTCGCTGTTTTTACAGGGAGTTGCGAAAGTTCTCGTTATGAGCATTCAATTGACAATGAAGTGTCATCACATAAAAGGCAGATTTTAGGGGGACACCCAGATTCCACGCACAAACAGGTGGGAGCGCTGCGTAGATCAATTTCGGGAGATTTCTTTTGCTCCGGAACGCTCATAGACAAAGAGTGGGTATTAACCGCCGCTCATTGTGTAAATGGTTTGTCTCCGAGCGACCTGTTTTTTTTCCTAGGAAACGGCGATGATGAAGATGCCCGCCAGTTGAAGATAAAAGATATCGTTGTTTACCCTGATTATAACGATGCGCTGTATCTTTTTGATGTGGCACTCCTCAAATTGTCAGTTCCCTTTAATGACGTACAGCCTGTCACTATCAATAGTCCGGGCGAATATCCGATTGAATCGAACAAAATAGCGTTGTTTACCGGGTTTGGATTAACCGAAAAAAACGACTATGGCGAACGGTTATCTGTGAATGCTGAGATTATTCACGTCGGAGATTCTGTTTTTTCCATCCAGTACGATGAATCACGTCAACAAGGAGTGTGCTTTGGAGATTCCGGCGGGGCCGCGTACTACGATTTTGGCGATGGCGAGGTTCTAATTGGTGTTATCAGCAATTTTATGGCGTCATCTACCAGTAGTGATGAAAAGTGCAATGGCTCATACAGTGTGGTGCGGACTGACTTCTTTTTCAATTGGATTCAGTCTGTTACCGGAGAGAATTCCAGCGATTGCACCCAAACCGATGACACATGTCTTTGCCGCGACGCATGCGGGGAGGATGGTATTTGCTACAACCACCGTTGTGCGGTGGGTACTTGTGAGCAATGTTATGACTGTTTGAATAATTGTGATTACAATGACGGCGCTTGCATCAATGATTGCTACATTCAAACGCGCTCTCTGGATGTTGAGACATTGCGTCAGTACGATGACTGCTACAACAATCTTTGTGCACAGGTTGCCAGCAACGCTCGCGTGGAGTGCTTAATGGAGAAATGCAAAGAATCCTTTTTCACCTGTTTTGATCTGGATGGATGCAATTTAGAAGATGCCCAATGTAAACAAGACGAAATATGTCAGCAAGGTAGATTCTCCATAGGTCGATGCGACCCCCATCCAATAGATACAGATTCATTGGCTGATACAGATGAGACTTCTTGTAGCACTGGCGGATCAGAAATAAATGGGTGTGCTGACAGCGTCAAGACAATATCGTCTGCGTCTCCGGCGACCAGCTCTGAACAGGGATGTCACTTTGTGTCTTCACGAAAGCAAAATTATTCACTGCTTAATGTGCTGTTTTTATAAACGCGACTTTCACAAATAGGGCATTGGGTAAACGGAATACAGACTAAATATATTCGTAACATCTCAATTAAGAGTTTTAAAAAAAACGAATTTGTACACCAGCGACAGGCTGTCAGCTGGTCTTTGCCGGGCCTGTATTGCCCATTTTACGGAGGTTCTATTATGATCACAAGTAGCTTCAAACACACAGTCATCGCATTGCTTTCGGCAGGAATGTTTACTGCAGCCGGATGTGAACAAACCAATACGGATGGCGTTTTCGAACCATTGGCTCCTGAGATTATCGATAATGAGAGCGCAGATGCGTCGAGCGATATTGAGCATGATCAACAGGATGACATTGAACGAAACGATGCGGGTATGATCAACGACGAAATCCCAGAAAAACTGGATGTCGCAGAAATGAAAGGATTGGAGTTTGAAGCTGACAGTTCAGGTTCCATTACGTTAAATAGCGGTTATACCGAAGGCTCAGCAGGCGTGGGAAGTGGTGATATTGGGTGCGTAACGGGAACCTGTCAGTGGGGTCAAAGCGCTATATATTCTTTTATTGCTGGAAATGCCAATCACGTCATGGAAGATTATGGCATAGCTCTTGGCCAGGGCAATATCGTTTATAACGATGCCACGAGTGGATCTGCGCTCGGTTCGAAGAACGAAGTGAGAGGCAACTATGCAACAGCTATCGGACGCTACAATGACGCAGACGGCGTCTATTCCACAGCCGTAGGATACAGCTGCGATGCTACGGGGAAATATTCTACTGCAATTGGATATGGCGCTGCTGCCAACGGGCAAGGAAGTGTTGCGATAAATGGAATGGATGTTTCCGGGGAAAATTCTGTTGGTATCAAGCTCAACGGTCCTCAATACCGTGGTAGGGATTGCGCGCAGGACAATTCCATGTGCATCATGGGAGGGAATGTTGGTATTGGGACGTCACAGCCTGATAAAACCTTGACCGTAAATGGTGTAATTAAGGCTGAAGAGATACAGGTTGTTCAGGATGTGATAGCGGATTATGTTTTTGCACCGGATTATAATTTAATGCCCCTCAGTGAAGTGGAAAAATTTGTAAAGAAACACAAACACCTGCCTGGTATAAAATCTGAAGCGGAAGTGAAAGCTGAGGGAAATATTGTTTCCATTGGAGAGTCGTACAACAAACTTCTTGAGAAGATTGAAGAACTGACTCTGCATACCATCGCTTTGGAAAAAGAAGTTACAGAATTGAAAAAGAAAAACGCGAGACAGTAATTCCTGGTTTTTTTATATTATGGAAAGGATACCAATTATGAGAAAATTTAATATTCTCTCTTTTACAGGATGGAACGCTGTTTTTCTGCTTTCGATTTTTTATGCCAATATCGCTTTGGCGGGAGTAGGAAATGGCGATTTTTCACCCTGGCTTGAACGAAGACATCGACAGAAAAAAATAGAACTGAATGAGTACACTGTGCGAGAACGCATTCAGGAGGAAAGAATAAAAAATAGTAGACTTTCCGGTGTTCAATTGCCGTCCAGTGCAGTGATTATTGCACGCGATATAAATACAGAAGAGTATGGTGATTGGTCCGTTCTGGAGGACGGGACGCGCATTTGGAATTTCGATATTCATTCTCCCGGCGCATGGGGATTGGTTGCTGTACTTAGAGATTTTCAATTGCCGGAAGGGGTGGAACTCTACTTTGATAACGAAGTAAATGGGGAGGTTGAAGGTCCCATAACTTCAGCGCACAACAGAACACACGGTATGTTTACTTCAAGAGGAGTCCCCGGTGAGGACTTGTTAATTCGACTGATTGTTCCAGCGGATGTTGAGATAGACAGTGCTCCTTTTTCAGCTCTTTCCATTAATGCTCTTTTTAACATAAATACTCAGGATGATAGACCTGAAATATACGGTATAGGAGATGGAAATTCATTGGGGGAAAATGTGGATGTCGCCTGCTATGATAACGATGATGATCCTGAAAACACCGTTGATGAAATAATTCCGCCTCATGTAGATTGGCATAATCAGATTGCCAGTGTTGGTGTTATCCGCCTGGCGGGTGGTCTTTGTCATGCATCCGGATTTCTTGTAAATAATACAAGAATGGACGGGAAACCACTTTTTATGACAGCCTCCCATACTTTTAGAGGTTGTCTTAAGAAAGAACCGAATGATGATGGAATAACTGTAGAGATGTTGGGGTATTCTTTTACCTCCCTTCAGCGAGAGATGCAAATATACTGGAATTACGAAAATGCGACATGTCGCCATTACTGGGATGATGAAGCTGGTGGTGCCGGTTCGACGCCATGGCCCACAGATATGACCCAGGGGGGAACAGTCGTGGAGGAAGCAATATATCCTGATTCGGCGGGCGGAGGAATGGCATTCTCTCCAGAGATGGCGATTTTGGAATTGGATTCGAAACCTGATGTAGAATATGGTGTATATTACGCAGGATGGGATCATATGGGTAACGAAACTCCTACAGTTGGAGTTCATCATGCCAGGGGTGAGGTGAAGAGATTATCCATTGATGTTGATAATTTCGGTTATTATACGAACACAGGTAATAATCCATATAAAATTTTCACAGAATTTGAGCTTGGAGTAACTGAATCCGGATCTTCAGGTTCGCCATTATTTAATAAATTTGGGCACGCTATTGGCACTTGTGACTCAAGAGACATTTATACCGCATTGCACGATACATGGGATGAGGATGATTATCAATTTAAGGACCATCTTGATCCCATGGGCTACGGTCATGGGTCAGAAGACGGCATGGCTTCGGCTCAACTGGGTTGTACCAGGGTCCGGGATAGCTCATCCATGTCAAATGGCACACTGTCCGGTTGTATCATTATTGCTCGCGAAAATTTTCATGTTGCCGCCAGTTCCAGCGGAAGTGTGACTTTTACTGCATCAGACAGAGTATTACTGAGGCCTGGTTTTTATACGAGCCCCGGTAGTACTTTTACCGCTAAAGTGAATTAGACCCCGCATCGTATTCTCCGGATATTTGCGAAATTTCTTGAACAATCAAAATCTTTCGAAATAGGTTGGATTAACAGCTTTAAGTGCAATGCCGATCAGTTAAGCTGCTAAGTATTTGAATCAGAAGGAAAAAGATGGAATGGTGGCTTGATCGGAAGAAAGGAGATCGGATGAGTCTTCCTGCCAAATAACAAGAAATACTTTAAACAGATATAAAGGAGAGCTTCAATTTCAGGACTACGGACTTCGTACGAGCTGGCAGGCAGTTTTTGAAAACATGGCGGAATGGATTGAGGAAAACCTGGGTCTGGCGGTGAATCGGGAGAATCAAAACAACTGTCCTGGCACCACTTTGGGTTCACTGAAATCAGGGGGATTGAAATTGGATAAGGGCAACTGTCGTGAAAATCCTGCTTTTTTCGGTAAAAATAAAATTTTGGTGAATTACTGTTTTTTGTTGAGCCGATTCACATTGATGTTAATCACTATACTCATGTGAATGTCCTTTAGGATTGGGAAAATATCGCACTGGAGGCAAAGCTGAATGGCGGCGAGGCCGGAAATGAAAACTGAACCAGTTCGGGTCCCGTTTATTGGGGATGACAGTGCTCTTTCGCGCGCATTAAAGGCGCAGCAGCCTGGGGCGCGGGAGGCGCTTTTTGATCGCTACGCCACTCATGTGCGTGGTGTGCTGGTTCGGACGCTGGGAACGAATGTGGATTTGCAGGATCATCTTCACAACGTGTTTATTGAAGCGTTTTCAAGCACGTCCAGCATTCGGGATGACAGCCGGCTGAAATCGTGGCTGACCAGCGTGGCAGTATATACGGCAATTGCACATATTCGGAAAAGCAGCCGCAAAAGATGGCTGGTTTTTTCGGAGCCGGAACAGTTGCCGGATGTGCCTATAAAGGACGTTGAAGTGGAAAAGAGGCAGGCGTTGACGCAAGTGTATGAGGTACTGGACAAAATGTCTGTAAAGGAACGAATTCCATTTTCATTGAGAATTATCGACGGAATGCCGCTACAGGATGTCGCTGATGCCTGCGGTGTTTCGCTTGCTACAATAAAACGAAGGATTGCCAAATCCAAAAAACGATTTGCTGTTTTGGCGAAAAACTATCCGTTGCTGGACGAGTTGATGGATGATGATGCTTCATGGAGACAGGTTTGATGTCTACGAGTGGTTTTGGAAATAAAATAGCGGAATATCAGGATGAGTACCTGTCCCGAAAAGACATGGTCGAAAATGATATTGAGGCAGTGCGTCAGCGGCTGTTCGCCCCGGCAAACCGTTTTGCCTCGCGGCCGAAAAAGAAAGTTCCGGTCATTGCCTTTGGGTTTGCCGCAGCTGTGGCCGCTTTGGCAATGGCATTGCTGCTCTGGGTGTATCCTGTCGGGCAGGAGCGTGTATCCACTGATTCGGCGTCAACGGCCGATGCCACCGGGAAATGGTTGAACGCGCGATTGGCTGACAAGAGTGTGGTTTTTACAGACAATTCGAAGATTCTGTTAAAGAAGGGAGCCACAGGTCGGGTATTGACTGAACACGGGCACTGCGTTCACTTTTTACTGGAGCAGGGGCGGGCACGTGTCAATGTGAAACATTACAGCGATACCAATTGGCTTATCGACGCGGGACCTTACAAAGTGGCTGTGATTGGGACGCAGTTTCTGATTTCGTGGGACCCCAATGACCAGGTGTTTGAGTTGAAAATGATCGAGGGAATCGTCAAAATCACCGGACCAAATGTGGCGGAAGGCAAACTCATTTCCAAAAAAGAAACATTCATTGCGGGGGTTGCCAGCGGTGAGATTCCCATTCTGCCAGACGAAAATGCTGAACATACAGATACCGTTGGTGATGACACATCCATTCGCTCGGATACGCAAACCCATGCAGGCGAATCTGCCGTTCAAGAGCCGCACATAAAACAATCCGCCTCATCCAGAGGCAGTCGCGACAATAAATCCCGCAAAGTCTTATCGAAAACTAAGACGTTGGATGCTGCACCTTCTGAAATCTCATGGCAAGCGTTGAACCGGGAGGGAAAGTATGCTGAAGTAGTGGCGGATGCGCGAAAAATGGGGCTTGCCAAAGTGTTTGGCACGAAACCCACGTCGGAGTTGCTGCAGCTTGGGGATGCCGCCCGGCTGCAAAAGGATTGGGCACTCTCGAAAGATGCATATCTTGCCTTGCGCAAACGGGAACCCGCTGGACGAAATGCCGCCATTGCGGCGTTTTCCATTGGACGCATCGCCTTCGATGCGCACCGCGATTTTGGCGCTGCAGCAAGATGGCTTGAGATTTATTTGAAAGAGGCGCCGAATGGGCGACTCGAACGGGAAGCGCTCGGTCGTCTGATGGAGGCGCAGCAGAAAAGCGGAAATATCACAGGCGCAAGGCGCTCTGCCGCCCGCTATTTAAATAAATTTCCCAGGGGCCCTCACGCGGATGTCGCCAACAGCATTTTAAAAAAATAACGCCTTCAACACATAGTATCGGAATTTTCTCGGTATTTGCCTTTTGACAGGTACGGGTTTTGCGCTCAAGCTTTTCTTTCCAGGACCGATTTGATTAGTGTGTCCCATTTGGGTTCCCGCTGGAGGGAGGGAATGTTTCGCATTGCGTACTCAACTGGCTTCGACACCAAATTTTGTCTGCGTACTATGACGTATCTGAATCTATTGAAAGGAGTCGTTGTATGGGAACAGTGAATCAGAATGGAGAAGGCGCAAATGAACGGCGCAACGAATATGAGAGAATTGAGACATTGCTTGGAACCACTGTGGACAAACTCTGCATGATGGAGCAACTGGCGGATTTTGAAACGGAATTGGGTGAAATTCAGGAACAGTTGCAACAGGTGGAAGAAATCGCAAGGCATATTGACAATGATCGCCTTGCCACGCTGTCTCGGGCTGTGCAGCTTTTGCTGGCGCAGGTGGCCAGGGCGTCCGTCAAAGAAGTTCGACCGGATACCTATGCGTTTCTGGTGTACTCAGTGAAAACGATTGCCAAACTGGCGAGTATTTCGAAATATGCGGTGCAAACGGGGTATGACATTCCGGATGCCAGTTACGGTGAAGCAATTGGCGCTATCATTGACCACACTGAGGAGCTGTCTCATCCCCAGATGGGCAACTGATTTTTCTTATATCTGATTTTTCTTCAGCCAATCGGACAGCTTTGCGATTTGTGCCCGAACGCTGACTGGTGCAGTGCCCCCCGTGGCGCGACGTCGTTCAAGCGATGCTTCGTAGCCCAACGCCAGGGGAGCATCCCTGAATTCGGGGAAGTGCGTATCCATCTCGGCCGGCGTGGCACTGAGCAAATCCCGTTTTGCGTCTTCGAGAAATGTAACAAATTTAGCGGCGCGTTCATGAGCCTTGCGGAAGGGGATACCTTTTTCAACGAGTGCGTCGGCCAAATCCGTGGCGAGCATGTCACTGGTGAGGACTTTTTTCATTTGTGCAGGGTTGAACGTGGCGCTTTCCATGGCCTTTGAAAATACCTGAATGGTGAGCATCGCAGTATCTATGGAATCGAAGACGGCTTCTTTATCTTCCTGCAAATCTTTGGCATAGGAAAGGGGAACACCTTTGGTCAGACACAGAAGGGTGGCCACATCGCCCAGTGCCCGTGCTGCTTTGGCGCGGACCAGCTCCATGGCATCCGGGTTGCGTTTCTGGGGCATCATGGATGACCCGGTGGACCATTGTGCATCCCATTTGACATAACCAAACGCCGGATTTGACCAGATTACGAATTGCTCGGCGTATCTGGACAGATGGGTAAGCGTGGATGCGCATACGAACGCCGTTTCCTGGGCAACATCGCGATCACTGATGGAGTCGATGCTGTTGTCAGTGGGGGCTGCAAATCCCAATTCTGCTGCAATTTTTTCGCGGTCCACAACAAAGCCACAGCCGGCGATGGCGCCAGACCCCAGAGGGCACCTGTCCACACGACGAATGGCGTCGTCTGCTCGCTGGAAGTCACGCTGCAACGCGAATGCCAGGGACATCAGAAAATGACCCAGAGTAATGGGCTGTGCAGGCTGCAGATGGGTGGTGCCGGCCATGAGCGTGGCGGCGTGGGTAACTGAAACGCTGCACAGAACGCTCATCAGCTGATGCAAATGGGATTTGAGCATCTGCAGGCTGTCTTTTAAATATTGATACAAATCGCAGGCCACCTGGTCATTGCGGGAACGTCCTGTATGAATTCGCGCGCCGGTGTCTCCCAAAGATTCAGTTAACAGTCGTTCTGTGAGGGTGTGAATGTCTTCGTCATCCGGTAACGTCTTGAATTCACCTTTGTTGTAGCGCGCCAGAATCTCATCCAGAACCCGCAAAATATTGTCGCGCTCTGATTCTGTAAAAATACCAATTCGGCAAAGCTCCCTTGCCCATGCACGGTTCGTGTTAACATCGTAGGGAAAAAAGCGGATGTCCACCGGCAGCGATTTGTTCATGGCGTCCATCAGCTCGTTGGGTTCTGCGTCAATTCTGCCTTTATATAAAGTCACATAAACTCCTTGTTGTCCGCAGCTGCAATATCCACAACTGTTATGCCGGGATCCGCATTATTGGGCGTTCCCGGAGACAAAAAACGGCTTATAAAATGTTGTGAGAGGGCCGTAAAGTCAAACTTTGTTTTAAGTTTATCGGCGCGTGGCCGAATTGATCTATTGCAGGCCATTGGTCAGGCTCGAAATTTTTGGAAATCTTAAGGATGGCAAAGGTAACGTTTTCAATTGGGGGGGGAAAAGGCGGCACAGGAAAAAGTGTCGTTGCATCCAATCTGGCCATTGCGATGGCACAAAGTGGAAAACGGGTTGTACTCCTGGACGCGGATTTGGGCGCCGCAAATCTGCATACCATGTTTGGCATAGACCGCCCAAAAGTGCTTCTTGAACATTTTTTTCACCGGGTGGTCCCCACGTTGAGCGATGCATTGACGGAAACGTGTGTTCCCAACTTGAAATTGATCTGTGGCGGCATGCCGGTTCTGGGAAGCGCCAATCCAAAACATGGAACGAAAATGAAACTGTTGCGTCATCTCGAGGCGCTGGAGTCGGATGTCATTATTGCCGACATAGGTGCGGGTACACATTACAACGTTTTGGATTTATTTAACTTCGCCGATATTCGCATAGTTGTGTTTACCGCGCAGCTCACATCTGTGCACAATGGGTATGGTTTTTTAAAATCCGCATTGCATCGTCATTTACAGCGCACCATTCCGTTGCATGCCAGGCAATATCTGGAATCCGCAGGCGCGCACGCCGGCGAGGAATCGCTGGCGGATATGCTGACGAAGTTGGCCGCTTTTGACAGGGACGCAGCCGAGATGGCGCGCAATGCGCTGGCGAACTATCAGGCATGTCTGGTGGGCAACATGCTGGGCAGTGCCCGGGAGGGATATGTCATTAACGCGGTCAGTCAGATGGTTCGCGATCATCTCCACCTGGATACGCCGGTCATCGGTTTGATTCGGCACGGCGATAAAATAGCGCGTTCTGTGAATGAACGAACGCCGTTCATGTTGCGGGCGGGGATAGAAAACAATGCCGAGCTGTTTCGTAAAATGGCCGCCACTCTGGTGGTTCATGCCGAACGTATCAGTCAATCCCGTCAGGAAGCGCTGGTCAATGAAGCGGTCATCGAAAAGTATCGTGAGCATGAACGTCGATTTCCCCGATTTAAAATATCTGTGCCGGTACAGCTATTGGCTTTTGGCGAAGTATATACAGGGATAACCAAAAATATTGGAAAAGGCGGTGTGGGGGTGTTCCTTGATACTGAACTCGATGATGTGGTGGAAAATGGCGTATTGCGCATCGGTCCCATGGGTAAAAGCGGGACGCTGAAAATCAAAGTGCGCGTTCGACATCGGGAGGACGACCAGCGATTGATTGGCTTCTCTTTTGAACAGCCATCAGAGGAACAACACAATTTTATTGCGGCCATGGAAGCACGGGCCGCTGCGGTGGCTGCATTAAATGTCCCTCGACTCCACAGCTCTCTGCCGCCGGACGCCATTCATCATTGAGTCAAAAAATCTAATGGGTTGCGCTTTGGGGAAGAGACGGTCGGCTGACGGGCAGTTGGGCAAATCCAATCTGCATGTCCTCATTCATGATGTGATTGATGAGCCAGTTACCCATGGTGCGAAACAGTTCTGTCACCAGCGCATGGGGATTCTGTCGAAGTTCCGTCTCGATTTGGTTTAGACGTTCTAAAAATGCAACATGTCGCTGTGTGTGCCGTCGTGTGTCTTCAAAATTGATTTGTGCCATGTATTTTTCCTCGAATTCGAAATGCATCGCACAATACTCTTTCATTTCTTTAAGTGTATCCTGGCCGATCTGCAACATTCCGTGTGCTTTGCCGGTCATGATTCGTTCGTGGGTGCGATTCAGAATCTTCAGCCACATCTGGTGTTGGCGATCGATTTCGTCATTGCCCACGCTTAAACTGTTGTCCCATTCAATATCAATCATAATGCATTCTCCGTATTCGCTGCGACGGGGACGAAGCCGGTCACGCCGACACCAAAACATAGCGTATAAATGCGTCTTGGCAAAGGAAGTCCGTCCAATCAATCTCAAAAAAACGAAATTGAGTTTCCAATTGCGATATGTGGTTTTATTTCTGTCGAATCGTCGTGTGCGATATTTGTTTTGATTGGATGTCTCCAGATCGACTTACGATGAACTGCGTGCCTGGCGAAACAGCTTCCATATACCAGTGAATCCCACGTAGAGCGCCAGCGTCAGCAATACGATAGCCGCGATAGTGAGAGTAACGTGACCGGGACCGTCCGTTCCAAGGAAACCAATAAGTTGCCAGATAAGTGCGCCACATGTGGTTGCCAGCATAAACAGAGCGGGAACAAGAGTGTAAACGGCGGGGCGCTTTTCCTTCATTAGATATACCGATACAACAATCATGGCCAGCGAGGCAACCAGTTGATTGGATGCACCGAACATTTTCCATAATGTTGTTACACTTCCAGTGAGCGCCAGACCCAGTGCGGCGCCGCAAACAAGCAGGGTGGCGCCAAATCGATTTTTAAGAGCCGGCACTTTCGGCCCCGCCAGCTCTGTGGTAACAAAACGAGACAGTCGAACCGACGTGTCGAGGGTGGTCAGTACAAACGCGTTAATCATCACCACTCCAAAGACGAAGCCAAACTTGCCCAGAAATCCCTCTGTAAACACGGCAAATCCGCGGGCGAATGCGCCAATGGGGTTGGTGGCGATTTGTGACGTGACATCTGCGGGCGATACGTCGCCATTCCAGGTGATTCCCGCCCCAACGGCAAGCAGCGCGAGAACGGCCAGTGCACCCTCGGTAATCATTGCACCGAATACCACGGGGCGACCATGGCTTTCCCTGTCGAGCTGTTTGGAACTGGTCCCGGAAGAGACGAGAGAATGAAATCCCGATACTGCACCACAGGCCACCAGAATGAAAAGCATGGGCCACATGGGCCCCTGAACATTACTTTCCGCCACATATACGGCGGATGTGATGGGGGGATGGACCACAAAAAGTCCCACGATACCAGCGAGCATGCCAAATGCCAGAATCCAGTAGCCAATATAGTCCCTGGGTTGCAGCAGCACCCACACCGGTAGTATCGCGGCAACAGCGCCGTAGAGCATCAGTAGCAGAATCCAGACGGATGACGCCACGGATTCGCTCAACGACAGTAGAATCATCGGATGGGCGCCGGCAAGCGCCTGCAATGTTTCTCTGGACGGCTGGTGTAAAAATACCGGCACATTCATGCCAATGGCAAACAGCCCCATCAAGCCCAGCAGTGCAATGAGTGTGGCGGGCAACAGCCTCATACCGGCGCGGTTGGTGAGCCAGCCAAAACCCATGGCCAAAGGAATCATTCCAAATGCCGGAATCACCACCCGGGCATCGCTCATCAGCGTTTTTTTGGCGGCGATAAGAAACACGGCAATAACAAATACTAATGTAATCCACACAAAAATCATAAACAGCGTGCGTGCGGATTTGCCCACCACGCTCCCTGTAATCCAGGGGACAGTGGCGCCGTCGTGCCGAAGGGAAATCATGAGTGTTGTGTAGTCATGCACGGCGCCGATAAAGACCACGCCCAAAAGAATCCACGCCAGTGGCATTCCCCAACCGAAATAGGCCACCGCCATGGCCGGGCCGATGATAGGGCCGGCGCCGGCAATGGATGCAAAATGATGCCCAAACAGCACCAGCGGACGGGAGGGCACAAAATCCACGCCATCATTCAATCGATGGGCTGGCGTGGGTGTTTTATCGTTGATGGGGAACAGTTTTTTTTCGATGAATCGGCCATACACAACATATGCGATGGCCAGCCATGCGAATGACGCCAGAGCGACCCATGCGCTATTGATTTCCATGATGCTCACTTTTAGGGGAACCGTCCCTGAATACCGATGCCAAAATTAATATCAAACCGGAATTCCGAGACAAATGAAATGTTGGGGGCCACCTGTCCGTAGGCGCCAAACCAGCGGACAATATCGAATTGAAGCAGAATGGGGACATGGATTACAAAATCGCCATTTTCTGCAGAACCTTCCGTTCTTTTTGAAAAATCGAACAGCGGAATGATGCCAAACCCCATTTTGATTAGCGTGTCAGCGGGTTTGTAGAATTTGAACCCTGCGCCGATTCGACGTGTTTGCGGGTTGCCAGGGCCAGGGGATTCGAGTCCCTGGCGATACATGAAGAGCAGCTCCAGCCCGGGGCGAACACCAAATCCACCCAGAAAATCCATGTACCAGGATGAGCGTCCAGTACACACTGGTTCACTGGCATCGGGATTTCCTTCGTCACCATCTTCATAACCGCAGGCTTTACGGGGATCGTTTTTGTCGTAGGGCGCCACCATGTACCATCCTGTGCCGGTGGTAATATTGACCACGCCCTGAAACTTGTGATCCCGCTGCGTCGGATCTCTGCTGTCGGCCGCTGCAGCGGTCTGTATTGCCAGGAGGAGGGTGGCGGTTAGAATAAAATTGATTGCGAAATATGGTTGCTTCATCTGCGCTCCTCATTGCTACGTGCCGGGCTCAGTGCCATTGTCTTTTGCATTCATACAATGATTGTAAAAATTTGGAAATGGATTAATAAAGCGGAAATGGATTGCAAGGGGAGAGACTCTGTGAAGAAGACATCAGAACAACCCGCTGAAGTGACGCGCCGCGGGTTTCTTGGAGCATTGCTGGCGACCGGTGTTCTTTTGCACGGGCGGCGCCTGATAGCGATTGGTTCGTCGTCACAGGTGGATATTACCCAATTGATTTACTCCGGCGGAAACTGGCAGCCCAGACCCACAGCGTTGCGCAGGCTTGCGTTTGAACTGCAGAAACGGACCGCCGTGGATGCGGTGCTGGAACCCACCAGTACCCGAGTGCTGCCGGGCAGGCTGGCCGCCAGTCCCTTGCTCTACATGTCCGGTGACAGGTCGTTTACGCCGTTGACCGAACCCGTCCTCGAAGTGCTGCGCCGTTACCTGCGGCTGGGCGGAACACTGATTATCGATCCGGCGTACACATCCGGCGGCGATGCCAACGGATTTAAAAAGAGCATGACAGGGATGTTGCATAAATTGCTGCCGGGACAAAGCGCCGAGAAAATTGCTTCAGACCACGTTATCTTCAGGTCTTTTTACAAACTTGACCGCGCTGTTGGGTTGCACGACGGGGCGCCCTGGCTGGAGGGGTATACCGTGGGGGATCGAACTGCGGTCATCGTCGGCGATCACGACATGGGCGGGGCCTGGGCCCGGGATAACCTGGGTAACTGGGAAAATGAGATGCCTGGTGGGGCCAGACAACGGGAACGTGCCTTTCGAATGGGTGTGAACCTGGTGATGTATGCATTGTGCGGTGACTATAAAAATGAAATGCCCCACAAACGGTTTTCTGGCGATGCAAACAAGGGTGCCAGATAATGCAGGACTGGCAAATCAGTACAATTCTTTCGTGGTCAAATCCGCTGGTCCTGATGTCGCTTGTCGCCGCATTGGTTGTGGTCGTATGGACGTATCTTACAATTGATCCGCTGTCGGGCTGGAAAGTGCGCGTGAGTCTGTCACTGATTCGGTTATGTTCGCTGCTTTGCGCGGTGTACATCCTGATGCAGCCCAGTTTGATTGTGATGCAAACGGTGCCAAGCGCCACGCCTTTGGCCGTTGTATTTGACGTCTCGGCATCCATGGGATTTCCCGCTGACGCCAATCGTCTCTCCACTGCGGTGCAACGCGCCCGGGATGCCATCCGCGGGGCAACACTCTCCAGAAAGATGTCCTTTCGCTTTTTCAGTTTCGCCAGGACCGTCACCGGCATATCGAGTATGGACGAAGTGGCTCTGAGAGATGGGGAGCCCGGTGATACGAGTTTTCGCAACCTCTTTTCGCATCTGACCAAACTGGATGAGGACGAGGCGTTTTCCGGTGTTTTGCTCCTTAGTGATGGTGCGGATACGTCGAACATTTCCGAGCAGGAGGTGAAACGGCTGGGGATTCCCGTGAATGTGGCGTTTATCGGCAGTGATAGTGGACGAAAAGATTTGCTCATTAAAGATGTGAGCGTGGACGAGTTTGCGTTTTCGAGAAAACCCAATCCCCTGCTGGTGACCATCGAAAATCACGGGTTGCCGGTCACCGAAGTAAAAGTACATCTGCTGCGCAACGGAAAGTTGCTGCAACAGAAGACAGCCGCTGTGATCGACGGCCAGGGGCAGGTGACCTTTCAGGTGATTCCAAGGCAACCCGGACGGCACATCTACCGCATTGAAATCCCCGTTCACAAAGATGAAACCCACCGGGAAAACAATGTCCGCCACGTGGAAATGGATGTGATGCGCGACAAATATCGGATTTTACATCTGAGTGGCGCACCCACATGGGACCAGCGTTTCATGAGAGATTTGCTGACCCAATGGCCCCAGGTGGATTTGGTATCATTTTATCTGCTGCGCACGCCTTATCAGTCCACCACACAAAGCAACGCGGGATTGTCACTGATCCCGTTTCCCACCGAAGAGCTGTTCACGCGGCATTTGAAGGAATTTGACCTTCTCATTTTTCAGGATTTCGATCCGGCCACGGTGGGGGTGGATATTTATCTTAAACAGATAGCAGAGTATGTAACAGACGGTGGCGCTCTGGTGGTGAGCGGTGGTCAGGGGGGACTGACATCCGCCGCCATCGCCAACTCGCCCCTCGGAAAACTGATTCCGCTGGCAATGCAAAGGGCCAATACTCCCCAGGCCCGGCTCATTAGCGACGCACCGTTTTCTCCGGAATTGACGGAGCTTGGAAAACGTCACCCGCTGTTTCAGCGCACGGGCGTCGCATTTGGAGGCGCCGAGGAACAATTGCGGTCGCTGCCGCGTCTGAACGGTATTGTACGCATGGCGGGTGTTCAGGGCGACGGTCAGGTTCTGTTGGCGCATCCTCATATTCGAAATGGTGCTATAGGCGCGCCGCTGATGGCTGTTTCGGAGCCGGACCGGGGACGGATTCTGATGGTGGCCACCGATAGTCTCTGGTCCTGGGGATTTTGCGCGGCGATGACTGGCGCACCTGCAGAGTATTACACCCGTTTCTGGAAGCAGGCGGTTCGTTGGCTCACTCACTCCAGAGAGCTCTCACGGGTCTCACTTGATATTGACAAAAAAGATGATTCCAAAAACACCCCCGTCAATTTTAACATCTCGCTGTTGAATGAGGAATACCTGCCGGCAGCCGGCGAACAGCTGACCATTGAAATTTCGTGGGATGACAAAAATGGGTCACAGCAAAAGGCGCTGTTTGATGGAACCACCAATAATGCCGGTATGTATCGACTCATTTGGCACCCCGTTCAATCGGGGCCCCACGATGTCCGAATCACTACCAGCGGAAATCCTGGGCTGGAATTATCGGATTCATTTCTGGTTGAAGGGGATAACCGGGAAATGAATCATCTGTCCCCGGATATTGGACGACTGCGTGAAATCAGCGACGCCAGCGGTGGTGTTCTGTTTGAAAACGCCATTCGGTTGGATGAACTCAAGTTGAAAGCGGCTCCCGACAGTCAGGTGCTCTCCAGACGAGATACCGCATTGTGGTCCCACCCGGTGACGTTGATTTTACTGTTCGCTCTCATTGCCAGTGAATGGTTTCTCCGCAAACGATGGGGCTTGATTTGAGGCCCAGGGCATCACAGATATTGTTGTATTATAATTTTTGAATATTCGTTTTTTGTAAATACTGGCCCAATGGCGCAATGAATGATACTAATGGCGAAAAACGAATAACGTGTTGGCAAACAATGCGTTTGGCGACTTCTGTAACAACATCCGGAAGTGGAGAAGTGAAGGACTATGAGCACAAAAGAGATTGATTTTTCCTCTATTAATGCCATCCGCCTGTTGAGTGCGGATGCGATTGAAAAAGCGAAATCCGGCCATCCAGGGTTGCCCATGGGCGGGGCGCCAATGGCGTTTGTCCTGTGGAACAGGGTGATGAATCACAATCCCCATAATCCACAGTGGCCCAATCGGGATCGCTTTGTATTGTCAGCAGGGCATGGCAGCATGCTAATCTATTCCCTGTTGCATCTGACGGGATATGCGTCTCCCACCCTCGACGACATTAAACAGTTTCGTCAGTGGGAGTCCAAAACGCCGGGCCATCCGGAAAACACCGTGACCCCGGGCGTAGAAGTGACCACTGGGCCACTGGGGCAGGGATTGGCCAATGCGGTGGGGCTGGCGTGTGCCGAACGTCACATGGCGGCGCGATTCAACAAAAACGACATGGAAATTGTCAACCATTACACCTTCTGCCTGGTGGGCGACGGCTGTCTGATGGAGGGTATTTCCAGTGAGGCCGCATCTCTGGCGGGGCATCTGGGCCTTGGCAAACTTATCGTTATGTACGACGACAACAAAGTGACCATCGATGGCTCCACCAAACTGGCGTTCACCGAAGACGTTACAAAACGATTTGAAGCGTTTAACTGGCAGGTCCTGGAAGTAAAAGATGGCAATACCGATTTGGATGGCATCGAAGCCGCACTGCGTGAAGCCAAAGCCACCACAGATAAACCCACATTGATTCGGATTCATACCACCATTGGATTTGGCGCCCCCAACAAGCAGGGCACATCCGGTGTTCATGGTTCGCCTTTGGGCTCAGATGAACTGGCGGCAGCCCGCAAGGCAATGGGATGGGAACTGGGACCGTTTGAGATTCCCGAAGACGTGTTGGCCCATATGCGCACGCCGGTGGCCAAAGGGGCAAAAGCAGAAGCTGAATGGGAGGCGCTTCTGGAGAAATACGGCAAGGCGTATCCCGAGGATCAAAACGTCTTCAAGCAACTGCTCAAAGGTGAATTGCCTGTCGATTGGGCCAAATCGCTGCCCACCTATACCCCAGCGGACAAAGCCATGGCCTCTCGCTCCCTGTCCCACGCCACACTGAACGCTATTGCGCCGTCGCTGCCCGGTCTGTTTGGCGGCTCCGCGGATTTGGCGCCCTCCAATCTCACACTGGTGAAAACAAGCGGTGATTTTCAAAAAGGAGCGTACGAAAACAGCAACTTCCGTTTTGGGGTGCGCGAGCACGCCATGGGCGCCATCAGCAATGGCATCGCTCTTTACGGCGCGGGCTTGATTCCCTACTGCGCCACCTTCCTGGTGTTTGCCGACTATATGCGAAATCCCATCCGTATGGCGGCACTGTCCAATGCCGGCGTGATTTTCGTGTTTACCCACGATTCGGTCGCTGTGGGTGAAGACGGTCCCACTCATCAGCCGGTGGAACACGTGGCGTCACTGCGATTGATTCCAAATCTCAACGTGATTCGTCCCGCCGATGGCAATGAAGTCTCCGGCGCGTATAAAGTGGCGGTGGAAAGCCGCAACTGTCCCACCGCTTTGGCGCTCACCCGTCAAAATCTGCCACAGTTGGAGAATTCCAGCATTGATGCGGTGGCCAAAGGCGCATACGTCATTCAGGATTGCGAGGGAACACCCGATATGATTCTGATTGGCACCGGTTCAGAAGTGCATCTTTGTGTGGACGCCGCAAAAGAACTGGCCAAAGACGGCATCGCTGTCAGAGCCGTGTCCATGCCCTGCTGGGAACTCTTTGAAGCGCAGTCCGATGCCTACAAAGAGTCTGTTCTCCCCGCCGCCGTCACCAAACGGCTAGCCGTGGAAGCCGGCACCCCCTTTGGCTGGGCCCGATACACGGGTACCGAATCCGCCGTCGTTGGCATCAACTCCTTCGGCCATTGTGGCCCCGGCGATGTGGTCCTCAAAGAATTCGGTTTCACCACTGAAAACGTTATCTCCAAAGCCAAAGCGGTGCTTGGAAAGTAATCCCGTCGCAGACAGATCCATTTTCCCTGGATTTTACTGCAATCGTGCTTCGTCAGCTCTAACGGGATTGACAATTTCTGATGCCTTTTTTCTCAAAAGAGTGATACGGTTGGACGTCTGAATTAAGACGTGAACAGGAAACAGGTAATGACGTTGGCCCAAAGAAGGCGGAGACGAAATGGCGTTTAGCTTTTCGTGTGCCTGCAAAGTTGAGTATCCTGTTTTTAACTGGAGCTCATCTCAAAAAGGAAAAGTAATCTGTTGAAGGGTATCATGTACGGACGCCATGTTCTCATTATATTTGTCTATATCTCTTCGTCATCCGGATATATTAAAAAGGGAGTGGGACAAAAATGAAGAAGACTGCCCATGTGTGTTTGCTGATCTTTCTGCTCACATTCGCATGCACTCCTGACAACATGGTTGCGCACGAGTTGGACTGGACTGAAGCAGATGGAACAGATTCTCCTTCGTCGACTGATGATGGAACTGATAACGGGGCAAATGAAGACTGTCACGCCGGTGGCGGCAATCAGCCCTGTTCCGCAGTGAGCGCCTGCGAAGCCGGCTGCAAAACAAATACAATCTGTCTTGGCGATTGCAGAGCGTCTCTGTGTTCAGCCCATGAATCGATATATTGCGAGATGGTTGCTTGCATCCGTTCTTACTGCGAACCGTATTGTGACGACTTCAGCTCCTCAGAATGCCTGCTCTGCATTCCCATATACTGTGGCGCCTCTTTCGGAAAGTGTTCCACCGCGACTTCCTGTGCAGACGATACAGATTAGGATAAAATGAAACCGTATCTCGCTATGAATAGGATTCTTTTTTTCTTTACGCTCACAATTTGCACGCCAATTGGGCTTTTGCAGAAGGCAAATGCGAATTCCGATTTCGATAAAGTTCGCATTCTAATGATAGCCTCCCGGGCGGAATCCCCAACATCCGAACAAGCAATTCGCGCCATACAGGCTCAACTCAGTGATTTGGATATTGATTTAGAGGTGTTTTGGACGTCGTCCTACAGCAGAGACCTCCCTGTTCAGGCAGATACAGCTGAACAGCTTGCAAAACAATATAATGCGACAATGGTGTTCTGGTGCGATTTTCTGGTTGGAAAGCGGGTGTTTTTGTATGTCTCTGAGCCGGGTGGTGGGCGTATTCTTGTTCGCAAGATTTCTTTCGATGAGCAAAATCAGAGAGATCGCTTCCTGGTAATGGCGGTCATTTTGCGAAGTGTAGTGGAAGCCATTGCCGGCGGCGGCCATATCGGGATCAGTCCAGGGGGGGTGGGTTCTTCTGCTGCCGCCAATCTCCCTGGAAACGATTCTCCAGTGGCCAATTCTGGAATTACTGTCGATTCCAAATCTCAACCAAAGGGACCAGAGCCACGTTCGGATACGCCTCAGGGGCATGACCCCTCAGCGCGCGATACCCACCCAAACCGCACAGAAAAAATCGTCGCACCCGCACGTATTGATATGTCTGCGGCATATGGACTGACCCTGTACTCATCGTCCAGACGGTTCATTCATGGAGTGCAGACGGCTTTGAGTGTTCGGGTGACGCGCTTTGGACGATTGTTTCTGGGATACCGGATACAGATTCCTTTCGAAGCACACAGCGACCTTGTTTCAATGACACTTCGCCACCATCCCTTTGAGGTCGGGCTGTCCAGGCGCTTCGAATCAGGTTCGCTCTACCTTGATTTGGGTGCTGCCCTGGTCAATGATCCGCTCACCTGGCAGGTAACGGACTTTGACGCCTCCCGCGTTGCAGCGGAGAAAGATCGGTTTCGATGGCTGATTGGCGTCTCTCCGTTTGTGCAACTGAATTGGTTGCCCTCCAGTGTCTTTAAATTTAACGTTTCCCTGGCTGCAGATATCTATTTCAACGAAAGTCCCTCCTATGTCGAACGGAACAATGGTGACCGGACAACGGTAATGAATCCGTATAGAGTCCGCCCCCAGGTTCGACTGGGCGTGATTTTTTTTCTTTTTTAACAGCCCGATTTTCTGTACTGGATGCACCAGCCTTCACAAGGGAGCTGAAGCAGCGAATATTGGAGATGACAGGTTGAGGCAGAATACAGCGGATAATGACATAGCCCTGGCCCGCGCCGCGCGGCGAGACGCCGAAGTGGCGGATCGCCTGCTGTACCGACTTCAACCCCGCGTTTGGCAGGTCGTCCGCATGTTTCGCAGTTCTCAGCACGACGCGGAGGAGCTTTGCCAGATGTGTATGGTAAAAATTCTGGAAAAACTGCATAAGTATCGAGGGGAGGGGTCCCTCGAATCGTGGGCGGGGCAAGTTGCATATCGTGTAAGTCTTCGCCACATTAAGAAAATTCGTCGCAGGCAGAAGCGAGAGACACCGCTGGCGGAGGAAATGCCAATGCCCGAATTTCGCAGTGCATCCCACTCAAGTCCGGAGTTTAAGGCATCCCGCACCGCCGTATGGCAGCGGCTGTCTTGCGAGATGGAAAAAACATCTCCAGAGCGACGTGTCTCTTTGCTGCTGCATCTTGCTGAAGGCTACACAGTGGAAGAGGTCGCCAACATTACCGGGGTCTCTGTAAATACAACCAAGGACAGGTTAAGAACTGCGTATGCCGAGATGAGAACTGTGTTTGCCAGAGACGCATCCCTTAAGCGGGAGATATTGGAGGTTATACATGGCTAATCAGGAGCCGCATAACAGCCGCATCTCAACGGAATGCCGCAACGCTCAGTCGGAACTCGCTGAACTGCACTGCGGTGGCGCCCTGGAAAAGACAAGAGAAACGGCTCTTTTAGTCCATCTGTCGGAGTGCGACACCTGCGCAAGTTTCGACAGAATCATGCGTCATCTGGGAGAACTGCCACCTGCTTCAAACGAAATGATCCGTCTTCGCACGGTTCGAGCTGCGCGCACCGCATATTTTGAACACCGAAAATCACGCCTGACTCTGCTTCGATGGGGGGCGGTCGCAGTCGCCGCAATCATGATAGCAGTGCTTTTACCTTCGCTGTTCAGCTCAAATGATGATACCCATATCGGCAATATCCAACAGCTGGTTGCGGGGCAGAGACTTTCCCTGATGGACAATAGGGTAACATTCTTTTCCAGCGCCGAAACGAAATTGGGCAGTGTTCTTACGTCGCCCAACACCATGCACATACGCCTCGACAGCGGCTTTGTATGCGCAAATATCAATCCTCACCCGGAACATAAAGTCCATTTTCGTGTGATTACCCCTTTGGGCAATGTTGACATCAGGGGAACCGTGTTTGCGGTGACCGTATTCGATGACGATGTGCGGGTCGATGTGGTCCGCGGTGAAGTTGCAGTGGTTCCGGGTGGCGCCGCCACTGCGTTTTCTGTTCGGGCCGGCTCTGCTTTTCATATGAAAACCCGACGCACTCAATCACTCGATGACGCCTCACAAATGCGCATCCGGTCATTTTTGGGGATACCGCAAGGAAAGTCGCCGATACCATCGGACGATGCGTCCGGGATGCCTTCCACTGCAAATCCTGCCGGGGCATTTGACTCCTCATTTGACTCCTCATTTGACTCCTCATTTGACTCCTCATTTGACTCCGATGATTCCAAAGATGCAGTTGCCTCGGCAGCGCCGTCTCGTTCCCGTATCGTCCCCACCCTGCCTCACCCTTCACTGAAAAAGCTCCTGGATGAGGCGACAGAGTGCCGTATAATCAGAGACTGGCGTTGTGCGGCAAAGGCCTACGGTGGCATAATCAGGCACTTCCCCGGGCGTGCAGAGGCTGCAACGGCGATGGTTTCCCTGGGGCAGATTCAACTCGATCACCTTCATAATCCGCACAAAGCCCGTCAGAACTTCGAACGGTATAAGAAGATACGACCTTCGGGCCCATTGTCGGAACAGGCGCTCCAGGGGATTGCGCGTACCAGTCGTGCCCTTGGAGATGTTCGACGTGAAAAAGAAGCTTTAAAACTGTTTATCACCCAATATCCGTCAAGTCCTGCGGTGGAATTGGCACGACAGCGTTTAAACGAGCTGCAAAAAAAATAACCGTCATCATTTCCTCCCGCCCGATTTTTAAAGGCTGTGTCACCAGCCATATGACAGGCAATCAGTGTTTTTTTTAAATCGAAACATCGATTGCTTTTCAGAATTTTCAATGTGATTGAGTTCTCCTATTGCCTGGGGACAAACGAGAAAGGATGCAGCATGAAAAAAAAATATCGGAAGACAGTTTCATTGTGCGTGGTTTTATTCAGTGGAATTCTCATTGTCGGTTGTACCGCGGGCAACGGCGGGGACGCTTCTGGCGATGATGCGGCGAACACGGATAAAAGCGTCGGGACGCCGGTACTGATTCACGAAGACCAGGGCAGCAATGGCGACGACTGTGTGGATCGTGTGGCAGAGGAGACGTTCCGGTTTTCCCTGTGTACGTGTCGCGATGCCACGTCGATGGGCGTTTTGGAAACAGGTTCCTTTGACTCGCTGATTGATAAATACTGGCTGACAGATTACGAAGTAGACGATTTTGGCGCGGCCATCGGGGTCAATCGCAATCTGTATGTTCCCGGCGTACTCTCGGTTGGCGGCTCCGCTCTTCTGTCCGGCCCGGACGGCGTCCGGTTGCCCGGACTGGCAACGGTGCAGGGGGATTTCAAGGTCGACGGCACTGTGGAGTTTGAGGGTGTGCTGAATGTGGCAAGGGATCTTGTAATAGGGGAAAACTTTGTCAACTTCGGATATGCCAACATCGGTCGGGATATTCATCTTGGCGGCGCCATGTCCATTCCGCTGCTCACTGTTCCCAAAGGGCAAATCATCAAAAAAGAATCGGATGTTTTACCCCCGTGTGCCTGTGGCGCCGATGAGATACTGGACATCGAGGGTATCGTTGCAGATGCCCGAACGGATCACCAGGATGATATCATATCTATTAATCCCGATTGGTTAACAGCGATTGTCGGGTACATGAATCTTGATCTGCCACCTGGTCGCTACTATTTCTCCAACATTGCCGGTGCGGGCAAACTCACCCTGAAAGTGACGGGACACACTGCGTTGTTTGTAGACGGGGACATGCTGCTTGCAGGAGATCTGGATATAGAAATGGGCGATAACGCGACGCTGGATATCTTTATTGCCGGTGATTTTCAGATAGCGGGCGCCAATAACTTTGGCAGCGTTACGCGGCCGTCGGCGCTTCGTTTTTATGTTGGCGGCGCCAATGATGTCACCCTGACCGGCTACACCGCTTTTGTGGGCAATCTCTATGCCCCCAACGCAAACGTGATTCTTACCGGTGCATCGTTCATTTACGGTTCCATCTTCGCCGGAGACTTCCTCGCCATGGGGGATACTGCCATCTATTTCGACAGGGACATTAATAGAGGCGGCGATGATTGCGGCCCCCCGGATGTTTTCGACAGTGACATTGACAGCGATTCCGGCGAAGTTGATACCGATAGCGATCCCGGGGGTTCCTGTGAGAATTACGGCGATGCCTGTGTCACAGACTCGGATTGCTGTGAACCCCTTGTATGTGACGACGGCCAGTGCAAAGAGCTCAATTGGCCGGTACTCGAGTAGCTGTCAGGTATCCAGATACAGGTCAAAATCAGGCAAGTGGCCTGGGGGCAGGCCACAGAGGGCATCTTTGGCCAAATACAGGAAATTCAAAGCATATTTTTTAGCAACCAGGAAACTCGGGGGGGGGGGCTTGATCACTCTACAATTGAACGATACGGCATCGCGGTGCACACCTATTCTTTATTGCACCAATCATTTCCACCTACTGATCCGGACGCCAAAGGGGAATCTGTCTTCTGCCATGAAACAGTTGGGGGCAGTGTATACGCTGGCGTTCAATCCTGCAGCGTGGCGGAGGGTAACTCCAACGCAGATATGACTCAGGATTTGCTCGATCTGGTCGTCATAGGCAGGGAGGACATTGACTTGCTGAAATCTGTCGGTTTCGAAACCCATAAACTCGAACCTGCCGCCGAGATGAGTCAGGGAATGGCCGACCTCCACAGCGCTGCCAATGCTGACAGACGAATTCGCGACGCCGGCATCTTGTTTTGCTTTGCAAAATGCGTGAGAGGCATATCACTTCATTCTGGCCCTATCCCGATTTCGGCTATCCGGAGTGCTTCCCCCCACGGTTCCACTCAGAGAAAAAAAATGCTCTTCGATACATTGTCGAAAGGGCTTCAGTCCTGCATGGTTGCACCATAATCAAAACTGCCTCCTGGAATACGGGCGGTGAAACGCCGGGTTTAACCGCAAATCTCTTCACGTCAAACAGTATACAAAAGCGACCTCGTGTCGCCCAGGGCAATCGCAAAGTCGAAATTGATAGAAAAAAATTGTAGGGCGGTAGTTTATCTGCCGCCGCAACCAGTTTTCGGCCGGG